>JAITWK010000011.1 GCA_031285295.1 Deltaproteobacteria bacterium
TTTCCTGTAAATACAAGTCCATGTGTAAGACAAACCTACTCCATTGGTTTGACCTACAAGTATAAGTTCTAACCACGGTGTGATGCCTTAAACGTGTAATTGGCTAAAGCGTAATGTAAAGAGGGGGTCGGAAGGCTCCCTCTTTTTTGTGCAACCGCTTGAGGGACTTACTGGCTTGAGCGAGATAATAAGGACTTGCTTTTTTGTCTGGCGGGTTTATATTGATTGTCAGGTGGGCCGGTTTGAGCTATGAACTCTCCCCGGCCCTGGCAAGCCTTCGGATTTTTGTGAATCCTTAGTCCTCGCCCCTGACGGAAATGACGGTTTCCTTCAGGGGCAACCTTTTTACACGTTAATGTAACGTATGATCAAGGCTGCAAGTACGGCTGCCACAACAGCGGCCAGTACGTTCATCAGGAACTTCGCCATAGCTTACCTCCTTTCGGGGGCTTGCCAAAAAAACTTCTACAGCCTTGCACCTGTTCAGTCAATTCGTAAGCATTACATAAAATCAAAAAATTTACATGGTTACGGTAACACAAATGTTGCTGATAGCTGTCGGGCCGTTATTGCAATGCTGGCAGCAGCTACGAAATCCATACCATTGGTTTGACTTACAAGTATAAGTTCTAACCACGGTGTGAAGCCTTAAAAGTGTAATTGGCTAAAGCGTAATGTAAAGAGGGGGTCGGAAGGCTCCCTCTTTTTTGTGTGGTGTATAACTGTATAAAGAATTAATTCCGTTAAGTCTGGTTGCCGAACCCAGTGAAATAGTTTAGAAAATCCACAGGACAATCCTCTTCTTGAAAAAGGAGGTGGTGCCTGATGGAGCAATTCCTGCTAACGATTGCCGCTGGTGTCGTTGTGGCGCTTATTGTTCATTGGCTTGGCCTGAACAAATAAGACTGCCCCGGTAGGACTGCATTCCATACCGGGGCGCTGAAACTGAGAACAAAAACTCAGGGGATTGCCCTAGGGACGGTAAGAGTTAGCTGCTCAAGCCGTCCCGCTTTCTTTTTATATATGTGCTGAAATAAGTTTCGTCAATGAGTGAACCCAATTTTGAGGGAGGCATCTCGAATTTTAATGCTGACAGCAGCTACGAAACCCATGCCGTTGTTTTGACCTACAAGTATAAGTTCTAACCACGGCGTGGAGCCTTAAAAGCGTAATTGGCTAAAGCGTAATGCAAAGAGGGGGTCGGAAGGCTCCCTCTTTTTTGTGGGAGAAGCCATAACCACAAAATGGCAGCCTTGACAGCGGCGGTTAGCAGCGTTATCTAAAAATGGAACCCCGATTCCTGAGTTGAGGCAGAAACCGGGGCTGGCACGGCGCGGTTAACGCCCCCGTGCATGGTTGCCATGACGTGAGGTTAGTTTTTCGGCCCCGACCAGTTACGATCTGGTCGGGGTCAACTTTTACTGAGCGTCAGACGCCAGCAAAAGAACCACAGCCAGTGCGAAGATCAAGACTAAAACAAGCCTACGCATGACTGACGCCCTCCTTACAGTTTGCGCCGTGCCGGGCGCTATACGCAGTTGAGGGCAGCCACACAGGCGCAACCTAACGAAAAAACTAGTGAAAAGCAATCCGGTCGGGTTGCCGGCCCCCGCGAAATAGTTCAGGAAATGTGCAGGGCAATCCCCTTCTTGAAAAAGGAGATGGTGCTATAGCAATGAACGGAGCATGGCTTCACGCAAAATGCTGTTCATTTTGGTTTGATAGCCTTTGCCCTGGCTTTTTAGCCATGCCATTATGTCCGAGTCAATCCGTACAGAGGTATGTACTTTGATTGGCTTGAAAAATGGATTGGGAACAGCCCGCGCCCAAAACGCCTCATCCAGCGGCGGGATATCGCTGTAGTCAATTTCACTATCCGGACTATCTGCCAATGCCCTGAGTTCCTCTTTTCTTTCTTCGGTCAGCGGCGGCAGTTCGCCTTGTTTGTATCTAACCACGCTCATAGCGCCTCCTTTCTTTTGGCTCGGCACGCCTGGCCGAGATAAGGCGGACAATTTCCGTACCGCCATCATCATCGCGCAGGGTGTGTGCTACCAACAGCAGCAGGCAGCCACCGGACATACCGATTGTTTGCCAACGCTCTTCGCCGTTTTTAATACGATCTTGCACAGATATGGCTAGCTGGTCATCAAAAACAAGTGCGGCTTCTTCAAATCGTATTCCATGTTTGCGGAAATTGCTTTCAGATTTTTTGTCATCCCATTCGAAATATCGTTCCATCTGCCTGTTCAATATATCATCATGTATTATGTTTTTGTATATACAAAAATATAATCTTCGTCAATTTTCGCACCTAAAGCTTTCATCTTCAATATACAAAAAAAAGACCGGGCGTTAACCCGGTCTTTTTTATCAATCAAATTAAGCTTTACGGCTTAAATCAAGCCTTGTGGCTACTAGAAGCCGTAACGGAAGATGAGGGCGGCGTTGTAGGAGCTTTCGCTCCATACGTTTGCGCATACAATTTTTCAAAGTTGCCTTTCGTCAATTTTTTCGTTAGGTTATGCCCGTATGGCTGCCCTCAACTGCGTATCGCGCCTGGCACGGCGCAAACTGTAAGGGGGGTGTCAGCTGAATGCGTAGATTTGTTTTAGTCTTCGTTATCGCACTGATACTGGTTCTGCTTTCAGCCTCCCCGGCTGAATAAAAGCAGCGCCCCGTATCAGGTAGGTCTGATACGGGGCAAAAAATGAACCTCACGTTTGGCAACCATGCACGGGGGCGCTAACCGCGCCGTGCCAGCCCCGGTTTCTGTTAGCGCAGGAACCGGGGTTCCTTTTTTAGATAACCCTGCTGGATGGCACTGTCAAGATTAGGGGTAAAAAAAAGACCGGGCGTTAACCCGGTCTTTTTTATCAATCAAATTAAGCTTTACAGCTTAAATCAAGCCTTGTGGCTACTAGAAGCCGTAGCGGAAGACGAGGGCGGCGCTGTAGCTGTCTTCGTTCTGGTCAGCGTAATCGCTGGCGCTGTCGACATCCAGGTACATGTAGCCGAGTTCCAGACCAACGGTCAGGTTATCGTACATGTTGTAGTAGCTGTTGACGTTAAGTTCGTACACGCTGTCCTTGGTGGTCAGGTACAGACCGTCACGCACTCCGTAACCGGGCTTGCCCGCGCCAAGGAGTTCGTCGTCGTTGGTGCCTTCCCAGTAAAGGGCGCGAACGGTGTGGCTCAGGTTTTCAACAAAGGACATGTTGGCGATCTGCAGGCCAAGACCCATGGTGCCGATGCCGGTACCGTTGAGGTTGCCGTCCATAACCGCGCCCATGCCGCCGGCGAAACCGAAGCTGGAGAACCACACGCCACCGTCCTGGGCCAGGGCGGGCAGGCGGCCGAATTCGTTGTCAGTAAGGTCGTCAGCGTCGTCGCCGGAGGTGTACCAGGCGAAGAAGCCGGGGGTACCCCAATCCATGGCGTAATCAACGCCCAGAGCAAACCAGTAGCCCTTCATTTCGAAGTCTTCAGTGGCGGCGTCGGCAGACATGCTGCCGTACATACCGTCAAACTTGATGGTCAGGGCGTCGGTGGGCATAACCTTGAGGGCCACGCCGAAAGCGTAATGATCGGCGTCACCTTCAAAGGCGATGCCAGTGTCGCCGACAAAGTCGCCAACATAGCTGTCATCACCAGTAAAGAAGCCGGAGTTCTGGCCAATCATGGTGTACATGACCCAGGGGGACACGGAGAACACGTCGCTGCTGTAGTCAAACACCAGGCCGAAGGAATCCATCATATTGCTGTGCGCGGCCGCGCCCTGAGCCTGAGAGCCAGAGGAGTACGGACGAGCCCAGAAAGCGGTCAGGCTGGCATCTTCGGTGAGGCCGGCGGAAACCACCACGGCGCCGCCAATGCCGTCATACATGGGGTTGCCCTGGTTGGCGTAGGGCAGGGTCACCGGCTGGTAGCCCATCTTCACGCGCACATCGGTGTTGGGCAGCATGTAGTTGATGTAGGCCTGGCGAACCTGGAAGTCGGGGCCGCCTTCGCCATCCCACATGGCGCCTTCGCCCTCAACACCCCAGTCAGCGGCATGGCCGATCTGGAACTGGAACACGCCGCGCAGATTTTCGCTGGCGATCAGTTCAACCACGATACGGGCACGCTGGCGGGCCATGGTGCGTTCCTGGGCGCTTTCGTTGTCGTCGTTGACGCCGAAGCCAAGGTTGTTGTTGTAGCCGAAGACGAAGTCCATCAGGCCGGAGACCTGCACTTCAATAGCGCTGGCGCTAACGGCGGAACCCAGAACCAGGCACAGGGCCATGAGCAGGGTAGCTAAACGTTTCATGTTTCCTTCCTTTTGCAAGAAACTAAAATTTCGCGTCCCGTTGCCAATACAAAAAAAATAGATGGGACGCCCACACAAAAAGTTCTTTAACTGAAATCTTTTATCATAGCAATACAAGAATATGTATTTTGTGGCAAAAAAATAAAGTTTTTTTTACCGCCCTGAGACAAATATAATAATACAATGATTTTACTAGATTATTTCTAAAAACAGGCAAGGCAGCAAGAGAGGGTGTCGGTTGCATTTAAATGGCGGTGGTGGGTTAGTCTATACACGAACCCATTGTCAATACTGGCTTTTTTCGTTAAATTGCCTTCCGTGTGGCTGCCCTCAACTGCGTATCGCGCCTGGCACGGTGCAAACTGTAAGGAGGGCGTCAGTCATGCGTAGGCTTGTTTTAGTCTTGATCTTCGCACTGGCTGTGGTTCTTTTGCTGGCGTCTGACGCTCAGTAAAAGTTGACCCCGACCAGTCAGTATCTGGTCGGGGCCGAAATCAACGTCCAACGTCATGGCAGCCATGCACGGGGGCGCAAACCGCGCCGTGCCAGCCCCGGTTTCTGTTAGTGCAGAAGCCGGGGTTCCTTTTTTATCTAATTTTGTTCTGCGGGAAAGTCAAGGGCAGTAAAACAAGAGGGGAAATTAAGCGGGGAGGCGGAGCCTCCCCTAACTTGATATATCCCAAATTACTCTGTCACCAACTCAAACAGCGTACGCAAAGCCACCCCGCTGGCCCCGCCGGGGCTGGTCGGCGTTTTTTTACCGCTGTAGGCTGGCCCGGCTATATCCAGATGCGCCCACACCGTACCCGGTTCAATAAACTGTTTGAGGAAGAGCGCGGCGAACAAAGCCCCGCCCTCGCGCGGCCCGGTATTGCGCAGATCCGCCACATCGCTTTTCAGGCCTTCGATATCTTCGTCATAAATCGGCAAGGGCCAGATGCGCTCGGAAGTTCGCCCGCCCAATTCCAGCAGGCGATCGCGCAAAGCTTCGTCGTTGCCGAACAGTCCGGTGGTATTTTCGCCCAGCGCGACAACACAGGCCCCGGTAAGGGTGGCCACGTCGACTAGAGCCGCCGGTTTCCAGCGTTGCTGGGCCAGGGTCAGGCAATCGCAAAGCAACAGGCGGCCCTCGGCATCCGTGCTGATTATTTCCACGGTCTTACCGGAAAGCGTGGTCAGGATATCGCCGGGGCGATAGGCATTGCCATCCGGCATGTTGTCCGAGCAGGGAATGATGCCGATAACGTGCTTGGCGGTAAGGGACAAGCTGTTGCCGTCTTTCACAACCTCATCCTTCAAGAGCAAGGCTTCGTCTTTTAATAGCAGAGCTTCGCCAAGCGCCGCGAACAGGCCCAGCACCGCCCCGGCTCCGGCCATGTCGCTTTTCATCTCATGCATTTTCGCGGGTGGTTTAAGGCTTAACCCGCCGGAATCAAACGTCACCCCCTTGCCCACGATAACAATTGGGGATTCATCACTTTCGGCGGCGGGCAAATTCTGCGGCTTGTATTCCAGAATGATCAGGCGCGGCTCCTCAGCCGAGCCGCGTGCCACTCCCCAAAAGGCGCCAAACCCGGAATCGCGCAGATAATCCGGCCCCAGACTGGTGCAGTTAAAACCATAAGTGCGGGCCAATTCCTGGGCTTTTTCTTCCAGGCGCGTCGGGGTGACAATATTGGCCGGGCCATTGATCAAATCCCTGGCCTGACAGATGCCGTGCGCCAAAGCCCCGGCCTTGCGTATTGCCGCCAGCGCGGATTCCGGCAGACCAGCTTCCGGGCAAAGCAAATCCAGCTTGGTTGGTTTGAATTGATTATTTTCTTCGCTTTGTTCCGCCTTGGGCTTGCCGCGATAAAGATCGCAGGAATACACGGCCAGTTTCGCCCCAAGCACCGATTCTTCCACCAGGGTGGAAAGTTCCATTTTTAGCTGTTCGCGCAAAGCCTCCAGATCTTCCAGCGGCAGGGCCAGCTGCTCCAGCTTCAACCCGGCGCAGCTTTTCACGCCTGAGGCCACGGCATCGCGCAAAAACATCGGCTTAAATTCGCCGCTCTTGCCCAATCCACAAAAAAGCACGCGCAAAATCGGCGCAGGCGGTATATTTTCCGAATCCTGCCGAGCCTGCTTTTGTGCATCGCGCTGCGCTGGCCCATAAACCAGACAGCTTTCACCCTTTTTGGCTTTGAAATCGTCCAAAGCCGCTGCTTCAGCCAGCCAGGGCAATTGCGCGGCCAAAGCGGGAATATTTTGCAAAAACGGCGTACCAGCCAGAACCGGCACAATCACGCAATCAGCCTGCCAGCTTTGCGCGGCGGCTTGAATATTTATCTGCATATTTTTTCCTCCAAATTATAATGAGTCTTTCTCTTCTTTGTCGCAGTATCGCGCAAAAAATCAGGTACTATCGTCACATTTGCCAAGCAGGGTTCTTTGCCTTATATTAACGTGTTTATATGTTTTACTCATGCCCTTTTTCGGACAGTCACGCAAATTGGTAGTGCCTGCTTTTGCCGTCAGACAAGGAAGACAAGTTTTTTTGCGACGGGAGTGTAGTCTTCCCCTACTCGACCGGAGCAAAAAACGAAGTCTGACGCAGTATCACGGCAAAATGAGGCGCTACCCAACGGAGAATATACGCCAAATGATCAACTATTTCATCCGCAAGATTATCGGTTCAAAAAACGAACGCTACCTCAAAAGCATCCGCCCGCTGATGACCGCCGTAAACGCGCTGGAACCGCAAATGAAAAAACTGGCTGACGAGGATTTTCCCCGCCTGATGAGCCAGTATAAGGAAGAGGTGCAACACGGCCAACGCAGCCTGGACGATTTGCGGGTGGAAGTGTTCGCCCTGGTGCGCGAGGCTGGCATACGCGTCTTTGGCATGCGCCATTTCGATGTGCAGATCATCGGCGGCCTGGTGCTGCATGACGGCAAAATTGCTGAAATGCGTACCGGTGAAGGTAAAACCCTGGTGGCTACCCTGGCGGTCTCCCTTAACGCGCTGGCGGGCAAGGGCGTGCATGTGGTTACGGTCAACGATTACCTGGCCCGGCGCGATGCTGAATGGATGGGCAGGCTTTACTCCTTCCTCGGCCTTTCCGTGGGCGTAATCGTACACGGCCTGAACGACGAACAGCGCAAGGCCGCCTACGCCTGCGACATCACCTACGGCACCAATAACGAATTCGGTTTCGACTATCTGCGCGACAACATGAAGTTCTACAAGGAACAACTGGTGCAGCGCGGGCATAACTACGCCATCGTTGACGAAGTTGACTCCATCCTCATTGACGAAGCCAGAACCCCGCTGATTATCTCCGGCGCGGGCGATGAATCCACGGATCTTTACCGCAAAATCGATTCCATCATTCCCCGCCTGAAAGCGGAAGAGCATTATACGCTGGATGAAAAAACCCGCTCGGCCATGCTTACCGAGCCCGGTGTCGCTCGCGTGGAGCAGCTTCTGGGCCTGGACAACCTGTTCGACGCCCAAAACGTCACTTTGCAGCACCATGTGCTGCAAGCCCTGAAAGCGCACAAGATTTTTAAGCGCGACGTGGATTATGTGGTCAACGAAGGTCAGGTGGTCATTGTTGATGAATTTACCGGACGCCTGATGCCGGGCCGCCGCTTTTCCGATGGATTGCACCAGGCACTTGAAGCCAAGGAGCACGTCAAGGTTGAAGCGGAAAACCAGACCCTGGCCTCGGTTACTTTTCAGAACTACTTCCGCCTGTACTCCAAGCTGGCCGGCATGACCGGCACCGCCGATACCGAAGCCGTGGAATTTCAGGAAATTTACAATCTGGAAGTTGTCTCCATTCCCACGCACCGCCCGATGGTGCGCATAGATTCTCCGGATCTGGTCTACCGCACCAAGCGCGAAAAATATGATGCCATTGTGGCGGACATCAAAAAACTGCACGAAAAAGGCCAGCCGGTGCTGGTCGGCACTATTTCCATTGAAATGTCCGAACTTTTGTCCGACATGCTGAAAAAGGCCGGTATCCCGCATAACGTGCTCAACGCCAAGCAGCATGACCGGGAAGCGGCAATTATTGCCGAAGCCGGTCAGCAGGGGCATGTTACCATCGCCACCAACATGGCCGGGCGCGGCACCGATATTGTGCTGGGTGAGGGCGTGCGCGAACTGGGCGGCCTGCATATTCTGGGTACCGAGCGCCACGAAAGCCGCCGCATCGACAACCAGTTGCGCGGCCGCGCCGGACGTCAGGGCGATCCTGGCTCCTCGCGCTTTTATCTGGCGCTGGAAGACGACCTCATGCGCCTGTTCGGGGCCGACCGCCAGATGAAACTGATGGAAACCCTTGGCCTCAAAGATGGCGAGGCCATTGAGCATTCGCTGATCACCCGCGGCATCCAGAACGCCCAGAAGCGCGTGGAAGGCCACAACTTTGAAATCCGCAAAACCCTGCTCGACTATGACAACGTCATGAACCAGCAGCGCGAGGTCATTTATTCGCTGCGCCGCGAAACCATGCTGGCCGAAGATGTGGACGGTATTGTCCGCGAATTTATTCAGGACGTGCTGGACGGCGAGTACGAGCCGGTCTTTGCCAGCCGCAATAACGAGCTTGAGCCGGAACAGGCCGAACTGGTGCTGGCCCGCCTGAACGAACTGTTCAACCTTGGCCGCATCTGGCCCGACGGCCACCCGGAAGGCAAGAACCTGCCGGATTACGAGGAAGCCAAAGACGCGGTCTTCGGCATGCTGGATCAACTGCGCGAAACCGCCCCGCAAATGTATAATCCTATCCTGCGCTACTTTTTGCTGGAAGAGCTTGACCGCTGTTGGAAGGAGCATTTGCTGGCCATGGATCAGCTGCGCGACGGCATTGGCCTGCGCGGCTATGGGCAGCGCGATCCCAAACAGGAATACCGCCGCGAAGGCTTTGCCATGTTCCATGAAATGCTCGGCCAGATTAAGGAAAACGTCTGCCGTGATTTAACCCGTGCCAGACTTCAGGTGGCCGACGAAACCGACGGCCAGAATGCGGATCAGACCACGCAGCAGCCGTCCAATTCCGGCCAAGCCGGGCAGTCCAGCCAGACCGGGACATCCAATCAGGCCGGGCAACAAACAGCAGGGCAGGAACAGTTCCGGCACAAGGAAAGCAAAAGTCTTTCCTACTCCAGCGGCGAAGGGCGGGCCAAGCCTGCCACGGTCAAGCGCGAAACCCCAAAAGTGGGCCGCAACGATGACTGCCCGTGCGGAAGTGGCAAAAAATACAAGAAGTGTTGCGGTCAATAGCGCCTGCTTTTGCCGTGATGCTGCGTCAGATTTCGTTTTTGCCTCCTGTCGAGTACGAGAAGAGTACACTCCCGTCGGCAAAAACTCATCTTCCTTGCCTGACGACAAAATCAGACGCTACTTGCGCGTGCAAATTGGAGTATGATTCAAAATAAATCTAGAGGATTAAATATGAACGACATAAAAGTTCCCCAGGGCTTCAAATTCGCCACCTGCGCGGCTGGCTTCAAAAAAACCGACAGAAAGGATTTGGCCCTGCTGGTTAGCGAGGCTCCGGCTGTGGCTGCCGCCATGTTCACCAAGAACGTCTTCAAGGCGGCTCCGGTGCTGGTCGGACAGGAAATATTGTCCAAGCGGGAACGGGTTCGCGCCGTACTCATCAACTCCGGTCAGGCCAACGCCTGCACCGGCGATGAGGGAGTAGCCAACTGCCGCCGCACTCTGGGTATGGTGGCCGCGGCTTGCGGACTGGAGGCGGAAGAAATCCTGCCCGCTTCCACCGGCGTTATCGGCGCACAGCTCAAAATGGATCTTTGGGAAAGCAATGTTCCGAAGCTGGCCGCGAATCTCGGCCAAAGCAGCGCAAGCGACTTTGCCGAGGCCATCCTCACCACTGACCGTTTTGTAAAAATCGCCTCGTGCGAACTGGATTTCAAGGGTGGCAAGGTGCGGCTTTGCGGCATGGCCAAAGGCGCGGGTATGATTTGCCCGAACATGGCTACCATGCTTTCTACCCTGCTCTGTGACGCCAAGGTGGAAGCGCCGCTCTGGCGGCATCTGCTCCAGGTGGCTGTTGACCTGACCTTTAACCGCGCTTCGGTGGATGGCGACACCAGCACCAACGACACGGTTTACGCCCTGGCTAACGGCGCTTCCGGCGTCAGCGTGGACGAAGATGAAGCCGGAATCCTGCTGGGTGCCATGCGCGAAGTTCTGGGCAAACTGGCTTATTTGCTGGTGCAGGATGGCGAAGGGGCCACCAAGGTCATGCGCATTCGGGTTAGCGGGGCCAAAAGTGCCGACGACGCGGAAAAAATCTGCCGCGCCATCGGGCATTCTCCGCTGGTTAAAACCGCCATGTTCGG
>JAITWK010000010.1 GCA_031285295.1 Deltaproteobacteria bacterium
GCTGAATGGCCAGCACCAGCGAACGCTTGCCGTTATACCAACTGCGGCGCTGATCGTTTTCCACCGAATCAACCACATTGGCAATCGCGTCCAGGCGCACCGGAGCGCCGTTGCGCCAGGTTACAATCAGCGGACGGAATTCGTCGGCGCTCATCAATTTACCGCTGCTCTGGATGGTGTATTCGCGGTTCGACCCCTGAATTACGCCCACCGGCAGGTTGGTGTTGCCCGAACGCAGGGCAGCGGCCACTTCGTCCAGGCCAAGGTTGACGGCAGCCAGCGCCTGCGGGTCCACCTGTACGCGGGTGGCGTATTTTTGCGAACCGTAAACGTCAACCTGCGCCACGCCCTGAATCATTGAAATACGCTGGGCCATGAAGTTTTCGCCGTATTCGTTCACGTCCGAAATACGCATGGTATCCGAATTCAGGGCCAGATAAAAAATCGCGCTGTCCGCCGGGTTCACTTTGCGCATACCGGGCGGCTCAGGCATATCGTCGGGCAACGAGCGCTGCGAGGCGGCCAGGGCGGTTTGCACATCCTGGGCAGCGGCATCAATGTCGCGCTCCAGGCTGAATTGCAGCACAATGCGGGTGGAACCGAGCGCGTTGACCGAAGTCATGGAATCCAGACCGGCAATGGTGGAAAACTGCTTTTCCAGAGGAATGGCCACCGAAGCGGCCATAGTTTCCGGGCTGGCCCCGGACATGGAAGCCCGTACCATGATGGTGGGAAAATCCACGCTGGGCAGGTCGGCCACCGGCAAAGAGCGGTAGGACATCAGACCGGCCACCATAATGCCCAGCATCAAAAGGGCGGTGGCCACCGGACGGCCGATAAAGAACCTGGAGAGGTTCATACTCCGCTGCCTGTAGAAGACACCGCTGCGGCTGTCCGCCCGGTTCCGGGCGCGGCGGAAGGATCAATTTCCGATGAATCCAGCGGGGGGTCGGCAAGAATCTCTACCGGAGCGTCAGGGAAAAGGTTGAGCTGGCCGTCGGTAACCACTATTTCACCCGCCTTGAGCCCTTCCATCACTTGCAGGCTGCTGCTGTCAAGCAGCACGGTTCTGACCGGGCGCACCACAACGCGGTGATCTTCGTCCGCAGTGTCGACCACATAAACGTACTGGCCGGAAACGCCTTCCAGCACGGCGCGGAAAGGAATAACCAAAGCCTGCGGCACTTCTTCCATCACAATGTAAACACGCACAAACTGTCCGGGCCAGAGGCGCTCGTCCAGGTTGGCAAAAGCGGCGCGCATGGCCACAGTGCCGGTATCTCGGTTCACAGTGTTGTCGATGATAGTAAGCTGGCCGCTCACCGCCTCGCCCCGGTCGCCCTCGGGCAGAACCCGCACTTCCACGGAACCGGCCCGTAAACGGCGGTTAAGTTCGGGCAGATATTTTTCCGGCACGGCAAAACTTACTTCCGCCGGGCTGATGGTGTTGATCACCAGAAGTTCGGTAGCACCCGCCGCGACAATGTTGCCGGGGTCAACCAAAAGTTCGCCCACCCGCCCGGCAATGGGAGCGCTGATCGTGGTATGGCCCAGTTGCACCTCGGCGGCTTCCAGCAGAGCTTTATCCTCGCTGATGGTGGCTTCCAGAGCCGCCACTTCGGTCAGGCTCTGCTCATATTGCTGCTTGCTCAAAAAATCGCGGGCGGCCAGGCCCTTGTAGCGGGTCAAATCCTGCCTGGCCAGGGCCAGTTTGGCATTGTCGCGGGCCAGCACGGCCTTGGCCTGACTCACGGCAGCCCGATAGCTGCGCGGGTCCAGCCGGAAAAGAAGCTGACCGGCTTTTACGCGGTGCCCCGGTTGCACAAAGCTCTCCATGAGCTGCCCGTTCACCTGCGAGGTCAGCCGGACGCTGGCCGAAGGCTCAACGTGCCCAACCACGGCCAGGGTTTGCTGCACCTGCTGCTCGACAACCTGAATGGTTTTTACCGGAACTTTGCGGCTGGAGCCGCCAGGGCCATCCTCGCCGGAGGAGCAGGCGGTCAGCCCGCTTGCCAGCCCGATAGTCAGGCATACAAAAAGCCCCAGAAGACCAAGATGATGGATTAGTCTGGAAAAATTGCTGCTGAAGGCACTATGCTTGCTGTACAATATCATACCACACAGGCATTACTTCATCCGGTAAGTAATGCGGCCACGGGTGAGATCGTAGGGGGAAAGCTCCACCTTGACCTTGTCGCCGGGCAATATACGGATATAAAACTTGCGCATTTTGCCGGAAATATGCGCCAGCACCACGTGTTTGTTTTCCAGCTCAACGCGGAACATGGCGTTGGGCAAAGCTTCCTGCACCACGCCGTCCACTTCAATGGCATCTTCTTTCGCCATGAGTCCTCCGGTTTAAAAAGTTATCTTATTCATTGAGATATTCAATGACAAAATGGTTAAAAAATCGCGTCGCGCCCAAAAATAACGCCACCCGCCTATATCCTGTAAACGATAGACCTTTTCACAGTTTTATTTTAGTGTCAATGCGTTTACGGCAAAGGAGATACACATGCTCGAAATCGTAGCCCTGCTCTGCGGCGCGGCGGTAATGACCCTGGAAATGACCGGATCGCGCCTGCTGGCCCCTTATCTCGGCGCTTCGGTGCTGGTCTGGACAGCGCTCATCGGCGTCATTCTCGCCTGCCTTTCCGCCGGTTACTGGCTGGGCGGCAAATTGGCCGATCGCGCCCCCACAGCCCGAAAACTGGCTGGGCTCATCCTTGCCTCCGCTTTTTGCGTGCTGCTTACCGGCGCTTTTCAGGCCGGTCTTTTAAGTTCGCTGGCGGGCCTGGGCTTGCGCCCGGAAATTGGTGCCAGCCTTGCCGCTATTATGCTTTTTGGCCCGGCCAGCCTGCTTTTGGGCATGGTCTCGCCCTATGTGGTGCGTGTGGCCATACAGCAGCGCAAAACCCCGGTGGAAAAAGCCGGGACGCTCATTGGCCGTTTCGGGGCGCTTTCCGCTCTGGGTTCCATTATCGGTACCTTTTTGGGCGGCTTTATCTTCATTTCCTGGGTAGGGTCGCGCCTAACCGTTTACCTGATTGCCGCAACGCTGATCGCCGCCGCCGTTATAACCCTGATTTCCGCCGGGCTGAAATGGCGCGATGGCAAGCTGGCCTTCGTCATGCCGCTTTTTGCTTTGCTGACTTGCGGTCTTCTGACCCTTACGCAAATAGTGACGCAACTGGCCGAGGCAGAGGCGGGGCTGATCAGCGTGGATACCCGCTACAGCCGCGTGGATATTTATGATGCGCCGCAGGGTTTTGTGCCTGTCACTACAGATGATGCAGCAGATCCGTCCGCCGGTCAGTCCAACCGGACTGGCCTGGCCACCCGGACGATAGAACGCAAGCTCCGCCAGTTATATACGCCGCCCAACCTGTTGCAGTCGGCCATGTTCACGGATGCGCCCAATCAACTGGCCCTAAATTACACCAAGCATTACGCTCTGGCCTGGCAACTCAGGCCGCAGGCCGAACGCTTTCTCATGCTGGGCGGGGCCGGTTACTCCGTGCCCAAATATCTGCTTAGTACGCGAAAAAACATCCAGCTGGACGTGGTGGAGATTGACCCGGACATGACCCGCCTGGCCCACGCCTATTTCGGATTGCAGGATGATCCGCGCCTGACCGTACGCCACGAAGACGCCCGCACCTACCTGAACCGCTACGCCGCCGCCCGCGCAATGAACTCGTCAGCACCAGGCGGATCAGGCATACAGGCCGATGCCGTAATCGCTTCCAGAGAATCACTGGTTGCGCCCGGCTATCAGATCATCATGGGCGACACTTTCAGTTCGGCCTACAACATCCCCTTCCAACTGGCCACAGTGGAATGCGCTGAAAAAATTTACGCCGCCCTGGATGAGGACGGCGTTTTTATCAGTAATATCATTTCAGCGGTAAGCGGCGAAAAATCTGAACTGCTGCGCAGCATTCACGCCAGCTTCGCGCAGGTCTTCCCGGAAGTGCGGGTATTTCCGCTGGCCGTGGGCAACCCCACTTTTCCGCAAAATATCATGCTGGTGGCTTTTAAAACCCCTGCCCGCCTGCCCGGCGCGGAAAACCTTATGGCTGGAGGGCCTCTCCCCTGGCTGGCCGCTGATCACCCGGAAGAAGCGCGGGCTGAACTGGCCGCTGCCGCTTATATGCTGCGCGGCGAATGGAAAATGCGGGATACGGACGCCCTGCCGCCCTTGCGCGATGATTTCGCCCCGGTGGAGCGGTACGCGTTGTCGCTATTGCGCTAGCAGCTCCGCCGCCTTCTCGTTCAAAACCTCAGCGGTAAAAGCCAGGCTGGCCGCAGCGGCTCTAATCGTCTGCTCATTGCCGGAGCCGCGCCTGCCCAGCCAGCCAGCCGCATAAACCAGGCTTGCGGCATCCAGGCGGCGGGTGGAGGCTCGGCTCATAATGCGCAGCACTCTATCCTCGGCGCTTTTTTCACGGCGGCGGCACTCGGCGTAAACTTTTTCCAACCGGCTTACATCCTTTCCCGCTTCCTGAATACTGGCGGCCTCGCCGCTTTCGCGGGCCATTTCCACAGCCACTTTCGCGTCAAGATGGCGCGCGTTGGCCGCGTAGGTTTCCTGCTGCGCCCGGGTGTACTCGGCAACGCGCAAAGAGGCGTCCGGCGTTTCCGCATAAAGCATGAACGCGGCTCCCAAAGCCCGGCAGTCTGCCGCGTAATATTCCAGCATGGCAGCAGTCTGCGCCTGATTCAAGTCGCCCCGGTTCAATCCGGCCTGAGCCAGATTGTCGGCAAAACGGTCCACGTACAGGTTGGTCAAAGCCTGTACCAGCGAAGGCGTGAAGGCGTAGTTTAAAATCAGGCGGCGGTCGCGGTAATAGTCACGCGTGGCGGAATTGCCGCCCGCAAAACCTTTGAGATCAATGCCGTAACGCTGGTTCAAATCCTTAAGGCCGGCCCGGCTAGTGGCCCGGCTGGCGGTTCGGGAATCTGCCGGTTGATAGCTGTTTGCCAGATAGACGGCCAGATCCGTGACAAAATTCAAAGGCACCGCAGCATCTTCGCCGGAATAGATTTTCACGCGCCCGGATTCGCCTGCGGCAGCGCCCGGCAAGGAAGTTGGCGCAAGCGCACTGGCGCTGGTGGCGTCACCGGGCTGGGGCAACGTCAGGCCATTGCCGCCGTAGCCCAGGGCATAAGCTTCTTCCATACCGCTTTCGTCGGCTGCAAAACGCCCACCGGGCGCACTGCCATCCACGCCGTCAAAAGTATCCGGCTGGAAGCTGCCGCCTTCAAGCATGGTTCCAAACTGTTCACCGCCAGAAGCATCAGGAGCGCCGGAGCCAGCGGGCGGCGCAATATAGGAACGCCCGTCAGCAGATTGAGGAGCCTGAGGGGACGCCTGGCCGGATTCGCCCTGCCCCGGCACACGACTACCAGCAGGAACAGTCACGCCGGAGGAGCCGCTTATTTGCCCGGAAAGCGTGTTAGCACTGGGCCGTCCGGCAGGGATGCTGCCGCCGGGCGGTAAACCGTCCGGGCCACCCTGCAAGGCCGCGCTTTGCCCGGCTTCACCCAGACGCAAGGGGCCGATTTTACCGTCCGGCCCGAGATCAAAAATATCGATAAGCCGCCCGGCCAACTCTTCGGGCAGGGGCAAAACCACCTCACCCTTGCGCATATATTCATACCCGGCCCAGGCTCCGGCTCCGGCCACAGCGGCCAGCAGCACCAGAGCTACGCAAAACAACCCGCGCTTTTTCGGCTTGGGCGCGGCCCCGAACTCAAACTGATTTTCTTTCATCGATCATTATCCCGGGCATTAAATTGGGTAGTCCCTCAATTTGAGCACACATGGTAGTGCCTGCTTTTGGCGTCAGGCAAGGAAGACGAGTTTTTTGCCGACGGGAGTGTACTCTTCTCGTACTCGACAGGAGGCAAAAACGAAGTCTGACGCAGCATCACGGCAAAATGAGGCACTACCAAGTTGTGGCAGCGATTGACATTACTGCATACCGCAGCATACACCCAAGCCTGGTTACAGGCAACGAACTTTTACCCTTGGTAGCGCCTCATTCTGCTGTTATACTACGTCAGCTCACGATAAAATTCTTAACCCGCCCGAGTTTAAAAATGCCATCTTCTGAATCCACCCGCGCCGGTTATATGTTCGTTTTGCTGGCCGCCATCATCTGGTCTTCGATCGGTATCCTCTCGCGCCTGCCCATCAGTCACGGTATTACGCCGCTGGAAATCGGCTTCTGGCGTGCCGCGATCGGTGGTACGCTCTTTATCATTCACGCGCTGGCCACCGCACAACATCGAATCAAACCTGCCGATGCCCTGCGGATGACACTGTTCGGGCTGGCCTGTGTGGGCCTGTTCTTTCCGATTTACGCCCTATCCGTCCAAAAGGGCGGCGCGGCCCAGGCCGCAGTGCTGCTTTACACCGCTCCTTTCTGGGTGGTGGTAGCGGCCCGCATTTTTTTCAAAGAAAGCCTGACTATCGCAAAGTTGGCCGCCCTGGTAATTGCCGCAGCAGGGGTAGCCCTGCTTTGCCTTTCCGGCGGCGGCATCCCGCAGGATAGCGATATCGAGGGAGTACTTTACGGTTTGGCTTCCGGCCTGCTCTTTTCCGGGCATTTCCTGTTCAGCAAAGTCAACCTGGAAAGATTTTCCGCCGTGACCATCTACATGTACGGGCTTTGCACCGGTGCGCTGTTCATGCTGCCGCTGGTGGATTTTCAGCCCAAAGGAACTGACGACTGGGTTTGCCTGTTCGGCATCGGCGCGATCTGCACCTACCTGGGTTATGTGATCTACTGTGCCGGACTGCGCCGCCTGGATGCCGGAAAAACGGCCATTCTCTGTAATCTGGAGCCAGTGCTGGCCACGATCATGGCGGTGCTGATCTGGGACGAAATGTTCAGCTTGCTGGGCTGGCTGGGCGCTTCCATGGTACTGGTAGCGGTCTTTCTGGTTATTCTTGATAAACAAAAAACGCAGCAAAAAAGCCAACAATAAATGTGCGCCCGTCCTAAAGAAACCAAATCCGCAAAACAGAACTTTTCGAGTGCGAAAAGTTCCAAATCGTCGCAGTTGCGCGGCCGTATAAGCATCCGGCGTCAGGGCGCTGGTTTTGTGCGTCCGGAAAAGCCGGGGAAGCCGGGAAACCCTGGAAAAAAGGAAGATTGGGAAGTTTACATAGCGCCACATGAACTTGGCGGAGCCTGGGATGGTGATTTGGTTCTGCTGACCGTCATTTCAGGCTGGCCTGGTCAGGCAGGACAGGCAGGGCGGATAGGACGGCACGAGTGGTCGGAACAATCGGAGCAAAACGAGCGAAGCGGCAGGAACAAACAGAGCGGACGCTACGGGCAAAACGGGCAGAATGCCCGAAACGGGCGGAGCGGCAAAAACCCGGAAGGGCGCGTGCTTGAGGTGCTGGAGCGCCGGATCAGCGAATGTGCGGTGCGGCTGCTACCCCAAATGGTCCGCGAAGACGGTCGGGACAAGTTTCTGGCCCGTTCTCTGGATAACCGCCAAAGCGGTTATTTGCTGGTGGATGTTTCCGCGCTGACACGCTCAGCCGATCCCGCCGAAGCAATGCAGTTCCGCGTCAAAACGCCCCGCCCCGGCGATCTGCTGCTGGTTTCGCTGTTGCCTATGGCGGATCAAAAAAATGACGGCGTAATCCGCGCTCTGGCTATAAGCGACCTTGGCAGTGAAAATAATATCGCCCTGCACGAACGCCTGGTTAAAGCCACGCACGGCATCCGCACCGTCTTTCCGCAGGCCGCGCTGGACGAAGCCGTGTATCTGGAAGAACCGGAAAATACTCCCGCCCACAGCGCTTTGCCCCACCGCGATTTAAGCGATCTGGCTTTTGTCACCATTGACGGAGCCGATGCCAGAGATTTTGACGACGCCATTTTTGTGGATCAGGTAAATCAAGGCTATGTGCTGCGCGTGGCCATAGCCGATGTCGCCCACTATGTGCTGCCGGGCAGCGCCCTGGATTTGGAAGCCAAAGCCAGGGGCAATTCCTGTTATTTCCCGGCCTCGGTAGAACCGATGCTGCCGGAAGCCCTCTCCAACGGGCTGTGCAGCCTGCAACCGGGGCGGCTGCGCCTGGCCATGGTGGCGGAAATTGAATTCGACGCCGCAGGCAACGCCGGGCAGACCGCTTTTTACCCGGCCTGCATTCGCAGTCAGGCCAGGCTTACCTATGAAGGAGCGCAGGCCGCTCTGGATCAATGCCAGAGTGCGGCGGGTCAAAACGCTGCGGAGAACCAGGCCGCGCAGATGCAATCCCTGGCCGCGCCGGTTCAACTTCAGGACGCGCCGGAACAACACACGGCAGAAAGTCAAACATGGTTGCCCATGCTGCGTCTGGCCGCCAAACTGGCCACCAGGCTGCTGGAAAAACGCCGGGCAAGAGGAGCGCTGGATTTCGAGCTGCCCGAACCTCTGATTTTGCTGGAAAAACACGACGGGCATCAGGAAATCCAGAATCTTGCCTTCCGCGAGCGCCTTTTCACGCACCGGCTGATCGAAGAATTCATGATCGCGGCTAACGAGGCCGTGGCCCGTCATCTGGCAACTTACGCCAATCTGTCCTTTTTATATCGCGCCCATGCCGCGCCCGACCCGGAAAAGCTTGGCGAATTTTTTTCGCTCATGGAGCGCAACGGCCTGTGGAAGCCGGGCGATAATTCCGCCATGCCGCTAAACGACCTACGGGAGCAAAACGCCGATTTTGGCAGCAAGCGAAATGGACCGCGCAAGCAACACGCGAGGCCCAGCCCGGCGCGTGACGCCGCTGATTCCGCCATAAGACCGGGTGACTTGCAACGCATTCTGGATCAGGCGCGAAACAGCCCGGAAGCCTTTGTGGTCAACCGGCTGCTGCTGCGCAGCCTGATGCAGGCCCGCTATACGCCGCAGGCCGAAGGACATTTTGGCCTGGCCTCCGAAGCTTACTGCCATTTCACCTCGCCAATCCGGCGCTATGCGGATCTGACCGTACACCGCGCCCTGCGCCACAGCCTGGGGCTGCCCCTGCCTATCCCTTCGTTTCAGGCTCTGTCCGTTCTGGCCGAGTCTTTAAACGAAAACGAGCGCAAGGCAGTGGAAGCCGAACGCGACATGAACAAAATCTGTGGTGCGCTGTTCATGCAAAAACTTGACGAGCGCGATCCTGGCCGCGAATTTCCGGCAGTGGTGGCTGGTCTTTCCTCTTACGGACTGTTTGTGGAACTGGAAGATTTCCCACTGGAAGGCTTTTTACCGGTAGAAAATCTGCCGGACGATTTTTACCATCTGGATGCTGCGGCGCAAATGCTGATTGGCATGCACAAAGGACTGCTCTATCGCCTGGGGCAGCCCTTGCTGGTGCGATTGCAAACAGCGGATCCGGGCCGCATGGAAGTGCGCTTTGTTTTGAGTCAAAATGAAGCAGGGAAAAACGGGAAAAAATTTGCGGGAAAAAATAGCAAAAAAGCCAAGCCCGGCAAAAAACAGCCCTATGACGGCAACAAACCCAAAACCGACAAAAAGAAATTCAAGCCGGGCTCTGTGCGCCTACATAAGCAAAATATATGACACAAGTGGACAAACTTTTTTTTCGTTCCTGGGCGGAATTTGAAACATATCTTGAGGACTTGGGGCTGTTCCGCATGCAGCCTGGACTTGAGCGCATGAAAGTTGTGCTTGAACGGCTGAATCTGAAGCGCCCGCCCTATCTGCTGACTCAGGGTGTAGGTACGAACGGCAAAGGCTCCACCTGCTCTTTTCTGGCCTCGCTGGCCCGCAGCCACGGCTTTACTTGCGGCCTGCACACTTCACCGCATTTTTTATCCGTGCGCGAAAGAATACGCCTGTTCAGATCGCCCGACTCGGAGCTAATGACTGCCCCCAATGCGGCACACCGGGGCGGCGAACTTTTCTCCGAAGCCGACTGGCTCGCGGCAGCCAACGAGATTCTGAATCATGGCGGCGAAATCCTCACCTATTTTGAACTGATCACCTGCCTGGCCGCACTGCTCTTCAAAAAAGCCGGAGTTGATCTGGCTGTCATGGAAAGCGGCCTGGGCGGCTCCTTTGACGCCACCAGCGCCTTTGAGGCGGATCTGGTATTTTTCACGCCCATTGCCATGGATCATGCTGGTATCCTTGGCCCAACGCTGAGCGACATCGCCAGAGACAAGGCCGGAGCAATCCGACCGGGCGTAGCAGCTTTTTCCGCCAGGCAAGTGCCGCCTGTAACGCTGGAACTGCAAAACATGGCCGAACAGCGCGGAGCAGAATTAATTTTTTGCGCTGCCTGCCACGAGTTGCCCAAGCCGGATTTCCAGCTCGGTTTAGCCGGGCAGCACCAATATGGCAATGCAGGCTTGGCCCTTCTTGTCTGGCGCGAATTATACCGCCGCCTGCAAGCGAATTCAATTAATTCGGACAAATTCAATCCGATTGAAATTACTCTGAACAAACGTGAAGCGCACGGGCTGGCCCAGGCCTGGTTGCCCGGACGCCTGCAAATGGTGGATGGTGAAGTGTGCGGTGTGGCCGTTCAAAGCGGCGCTACAGCGCCAGGTCTGAGCGGCGCTACAGCGCCCGGACACCCGCCGCTTATTCCAGGCGGTGTGCTCAAGCATCCGCCACTTATATTAGACGGTGCGCACAACGCCCACGGCATGTCCGCCCTGGGGCACAGCCTGGCCCTGCTTGGCATTGCCCCGGCTGTCACCATTTTTTCCTGTCTGGCGGACAAGGAACCGGAAAAAATCATCCCGCATCTGCGCATCCTCTCGCCCGGCTTGATTCTGGTGCCGGAACTGCCGGATCAGCCACGCGCCATGCCGGCAAAGGAACTGGCCGCGCTGGTAGGCCGTCCGGCCAGGGCAGTCGCAAATCTGGCCGAGGCCATTGAAATTGCCGGAGCGAGCATGACCGAGCGCTTGCCCGAAATCGCCGGACAGAGTATTCAGGAATGCAGATATCCACTGCTGATTTGCGGCTCACTCTATCTTTTGGCCGAATTTTATAAATTATACCCGCACTGCCTTCTGGGCGGTGCAGTCACGAGATGAATTTTTGTTGCAAAAAGGCGCTCGTGACGACACTGCGGAAAGCGATAAGGAACCCATATGACCGCCGAAAATACATCTTCCGGCAGACAGCGCCTTTTTCGCGCCCTGCCCTCGGTTGATCTCCTGCTGAAAGCCCTGGCCGACGCCAGGATGGCGGCATCGCCCTGTCCCGGGCGGAGCGCAACGGCTGCGAGCCGCGATTCTATCGCGGTGAAGCAACTAGCGCGACAGCGAGCGCCCCGACAGGAAGTCGGGGTCGAGCAACATCTCATTGAACTGCCCAGAGCCATGCTGCGCGATCTGGTCAACGCCTATTTGGAGCATTGCCGCGAGGGCATCAAATCTGGTTCGCTCGACCAGCCGGAAGCATTGTCCCTGCCCGGCATTTTGCCCGGCCTGCTGGATTTTCTGCGCGACAAATCACGCCCGCATTTTCGCCGCGTTCTCAACGCCACCGGCGTGGTCATCCACACCAACCTGGGGCGTTCCCGCCTGGCCGAGGAGGCCGTGGAGGCTGTGGCCGAAGCCGCTGCCTGGTATTCCAACCTTGAATTCAATCTGGAAAGCGGCGAACGCGGCAGCCGCTACAGTCACGTTGAGGAGCTGCTCTGCTCCCTCACCGGGGCCGAAGCCGCCCTGGTGGTGAACAACAACGCCGCCGCTGTGCTGCTGGTGCTGGATACCCTGTGCAAAGGCCGCGAAGTGATTGTCTCGCGCGGTGAATTGGTGGAAATCGGCGGCAGCTTCCGCATCCCGGAAGTGATGAGCAAAAGCGGCTGCATACTGCGCGAGGTCGGCGCTTCCAACCGCGCCCATCTGCGCGACTACCGCGAGGCCATAAACGGGCAGACCGCCGCCCTGATGAAGGTGCATACCTCCAACTATCGCGTTATCGGCTTTCACAGCGAAGTAGGCCTGGAGGAACTGAAAGCGCTTGGTCAGGATACGAATTTGCCCCTGATCGTGGATCTGGGCAGCGGTAATCTTTGCGATTTCGCGGCTGCCGGATTGTTCCAGTCGCCGCAACTGGCGCAACTTTCAAGAGACGAGCCGCGCGTGCAAAAAGTAGTGGCTGACGGCGCGGACATCGTCACCTTCAGCGGTGACAAAGTTCTGGGCGGCCCGCAGGCCGGTATCATCGTGGGCAGCAAGGCCTATGTGGAGCAAATCAAAAAGAACGCCCTGAACCGGGCCCTGCGCATCGATAAAATGACCCTGGCCGCTCTGGAAGCCACTCTGCGCCTCTACTGCGAACCGGAACTGGCCAGACGGCGCGTGCCAACCCTGCGCATGATCTGTGCGCCGCAGGAAGAACTGCTGCAAAAAGCCCGTAATCTGGCCCGCAAACTGCGCACGAGGCTGGGGGCGGCGGCCAAAATTTCCGTCCGGCCCGGCACTTCGCTGATTGGCGGGGGATCTTTTCCTGAACGGCATCTGCCCACCAGTCTGGTTACAGTGGAAGCGGCGGAAGGCGGCGCGAAAAACCTGCGCGAACGCCTGCTCAAATCCGACCCGCCGCTGGTTGCCCGCATTGAGGACGACAAACTCTGCCTGGATGTGCGCACTCTGGAAACGGAAGAATTTGGCCTGGTACGCACAGCGCTGGCCGAAGCGCTTAAAACAAATTAACACCAACCATGAACAACAATGGCAACGGTATAAGCGTTATCGGCATCGACCCCGGCTCGCAACGCATGGGCTGGGGAGTGATCCGGGAAAAATCCGGTGTGCTGGAACTGGTGGCCTGCGGCATCATCCGGCCTAAAGCCGAGGCTTTTTCCGAGCGCCTGGGCTGCATCTTCAAGGAGTTGCAAGCCGTACTGCGCCAGTATTCGCCACAGGAAGCGGCCATTGAAAACGTTTTTACCCATCAGAACGCCCTCAGCGCCCTCAAGCTCGGCCAGGCCAGGGGCATTGCCGTTGGAGCCTGCGCGGCCCAGGATATCCCGGTCATCGATTACGAGCCGACGCTGATTAAAAAAAGCCTGACCGGTAACGGGCGGGCTGAAAAATCACAGGTCAGCTTCATGGTAGGGCGGCTGCTGAACGTAAAAGAAACCTGGGGCGAGGACGCTGGTGACGCCCTGGCCGCTGCCATCTGCCATCTGAACATGCGCCGCCTGAACAAGCTGACCGGCAAGGGATAGAAAAGGCCAACAGCATTCTGGACGCGTCAACGAAAATTTAAATCAAAATTAATATAAGGAATTTCACCGGAACGGCGATATGTTTTTAGCGAACAAGTAACCAAAAAGATCCGGGTGAAGAATGAATAAACACCAGAATTCCTTCAAGGCCGCAAGCGGGCGGCATATATTGTTCGCCATGCTGCTCATTATGTTGCTGGCCTTGTCCTCCACATACAGCCAGGCGGCTTCTTATACCGCCGCCCCTGCCGATCAAGCTGACAGCGCAGATTCCATAAGCCGGGCCGTAACACCAAGTGCGCCCACGGCCATTGCTCCGCAAAGTTCCAACCAAAATGTGAGCCAGGCAACGCCAATGGCCGAGCAAATATTCGACCACCCCAGCGTCGATAATCTCCAACCAGCCCGCAAAACGGCGGTAGACGGGCAAATTTTCGACAGTCCCAAAAGCGGGCGCTGGCCCGGCAAGCCGGGCGGCTCCAAAGTAACAGGCGAAAAGCCCGGCAGCTCCATAGTCAAGACAAACAGCCAGCCGAGCGCTACGCCACGTAATAAGCCTGCGCCTACCCCCGATATGGCTCCGGCTACGCCGCTCCCAGCACCGTTGCAAGTGCCAGAACCTTCAGTTTTACAAACGCAGCCCGGTAACGATAAGCAACCGGACAGCAAACCTATTCCCCTGCGCGTGGTCATACCACCGGCTCCGCCTTCAGTTGCGCAACCGGGTGTATTGCCCAGCGCATCACCTGACATGCAGCCGGAAGGCGCTATGGCAAAGCCAGCCGAAACCTTGCCGCCCATGAACACAGAAACGTCACGTCCGCAAGAGGCCGTTCCGGGCAATCCCGTCGAGGTTTCGGCGCAGCCCGGACAGCAAAGACCGGCGCAAGCTTCCGATTTCGTGCCGCCGTCCATCCGCGAAGCGGCCCAAAACGAAGCCATGCAAAGCGGTGTTGCAACTGACGTAACCCCGCCACACGCCTTCGCCACTCCGGATTTTACCCCGCTACTGAAACAAAGCGCAGCGCAAAGCAGGCCGGAGAGATCTAACGGCGACCCGGCTGACTTTCCGGCCAGCGGACTTGCTGACGTTCCGACTGACGGCCCAGCCGGCGGGGGAACCGGCTATTTGACGGACGCCCCGGTCAGCGGACAAGCTGGCCAAGCGTCCTCCGCACCCCCGGCCCCGCCCATAGGGAGGATATCGCCAGTATTCGCCACATCGCCGCCGGAACTTGCGGGCGTGGGCGAAGAAGACCCTGCCGAAGCGGCCAGCCGCGAAGCCACTTTTAATCTGCGCAAAGAAATTGGAGTTGAGATTGACCAGGGAGCGCAGGAGCGTTTTGCCGGTGCCATCCCCGGTTTTGATCTGGAAGAAGCAGACATCAGCCCATCGCAGGGTCCGGAAGCTTTTACCGTAAACCGGGGACCAGCCGGGCAAATGGGTGATTAGACTGTCTGGCAAAATGAGGTACTAGCTGCATGGAAAAGATCAGGCAACCAGCAGTAGCCGGGCGTTTTTATACCGCCAACCCGACAGATTTGGCCGCCGAAGTGCGATCTTTTCTGGGTCTTGCGCCGGGAGATGCTTCCGGGCAGCGCAGCGGAGCAGGCGGTAGCCATATCAACAGACGGGAAGGCGGGCAGACTTTGGGCATGCTGCTGCCCCATGCCGGTTACATCTTTTCCGGGGCCGTGGCCGGGCTGACCCTGCGTGAACTCCTGAACGAACCCGGCCCCTTGCCGGATTTGTTCGTGTTGCTGGGACCAAGCCACACCGGACGCGGTGCGCCGCTGGCGGTCTGGCCGGACGGCGCCTGGCG
>JAITWK010000008.1 GCA_031285295.1 Deltaproteobacteria bacterium
GGAGCAGTAGTTAAGACGGTTATAACGCCGGCCTGTCACGCCGGAGGCCGAGGGTTCAAGTCCCTTCTGCTCCGCCAGAATTTAAGGCGCAAGCCACAAAGATATTGTTTTTAGCCTCGATGGATGCGTCGCTGATAATAAATCCTTAGGCGTCGCAGACGGCCGCTGTAGCGGCCAAAGTCGAGTGCAGGCGGACGGGCAATCACGGCTTTGCCGGGATTGCATCTTTACCGAACGCCGGAACGGAATTGGAGCAGTAGTTAAGACGGTTATAACGCCGGCCTGTCACGCCGGAGGCCGAGGGTTCAAGTCCCTTCTGCTCCGCCAGTTTTTAGCCGGGAAGCCTGTAAAAAGGTTTCCCGGCTTTTTTATATTCCGTCCCTGTCTTTGAGGGAGAGCCGGAGAGCCTCTCTGCCTTGACAAGCCTTCAAATACGTATCAAATATTCGTACATCATTTGATGTGTAAATGCCAAAGCAGGAAGGTTATATATGGCGCAGCAAGTCAAAAACGAGCTTTTCAGCGTCCGGGTTGACCCGCGCATGAAGGCCGACGCTTCGGCCATACTGGCTTCTTACGGTCTGAACTTGTCAGATGCCGTCAGAATGCTTCTGGCCCGTATTACCATTGAAAAACAACTCCCACAGGGACTTGTGATGGACAGGGATGAATACGATGTGTGGTTTCGTGGAAAAGTCCATGAAGCCTTGGTTTCCACAGGCCCCAAGCACTCCCATGAAACAGTGATGGCGAACGCGGAAGCCGCTATCCGGCGAGTTGTCGCGGAAAGGGAATAGGATGCTTGATCTTGAATGGGAGGATATTGCCCAGGACGATCTGATTTCCATTGTAGTGTATATCGCAATGGATAATCCCCGCGCGGCGTGGGCGCTAAAGGACGAGATCGAGGAAAAGGTGAGCGGTTTACGCAAGCAGCCGAAAATATACAAACCGGGCCGGGTGGAAGGAACAAGAGAGATTGTGGTGCGGGAAAACTATATAGTGGTTTACAAGGAAGACGGCTTTGTGGTTTCCGTTCTTCGTGTTCTTCATGCCGCCAGGAGCGATGCGGAATACGGCGTGGAATCGAAGGACGAATAGGGCGCACCCTTGGCACGGCATTGAAATACCCGTTGCTGTGTCAAGCCGCTCCGGTCAAGGCCGGTTATTATCCGGGAAGCCTGTAAAAAGGTTTCTCGGTCTTTTTTATTTTTTGATAAAAATCTCTATACGCTCCTTGCCCTTGCCAATATTGTTGCGCTTTAGCTTGAGTGGCCCGATTTCGCCAGTGCGGCGCAGGTGAGTGCCGCCGCAGGGTACTCGGGCAAAACCGGCAATTTCCCAGTAGCGGCGTTCGGCCTCGCGGTCGCTGAAAGCGCTGATTATTTCCCGGTCGGCGGCAATCAGTTCATTGGCTTGTTGCGCAAGCTGAGGCAGCAGCGGGGTGATGGGTTCATCCAGGCGGAAGTCCAGACGGGCCTTGTCCGGGTGGATGTTGGCCCCAATGCGTTGCAGGGTGGCTCTTGGCAAGCCGTTTTGCTCCTGCCGCTGGTACAGCAGTTCAAGCACCAGTTCGGCGGCCAGATGCAGTCGCATCAGGCGGTAGCGCTTGTCCCAGTCTATGGCCAGTCCCACCTGGTCGCCGGGACGCAGGCCGTGGCCGGGCGGCAGTGTGTAGCGAATTTCCTGATTATCCCGCACGGCTTCCAGCACTTCCTGCCCGCCAATGCTGCCGCTGTCCGATTGCTGGCCGCCGGAAAAGGCGAAAATGATCGTGCGATTCAGCGTGACGATCTGGCCGTCAACCGTGCGCACACAAGCTTGCAGGCTGCGCAGGTAAGGATCGCTCCAGAAGACTTTTTCCACGCTCATTTTATCACCTGATACTTGGACACTGCCTAAAAGCCGCCTTTGGAACCTCCGCCGCCGGAACTTCCACCGCCGAAACCGCCCCCACCTCCGCCGCCTCCGCGTCCGCCAAAGCCGCCTCCAAAACCACCACCGCGCCCGCCAAATCCGCCTCCGAAGCCGCCGCCACCCCTACCGGAGCGTCCGCCAAAACCGCCGCCGAAGCTTCCGCCAAGGCCACTGCCGCCCGAATTTCCGCGCCTGCGTCCGATGGTGTAGGGTTCTTTTTTCGTATAGCCGCAGTTGCTACAGCGGTAGATCCGCTCGCCGCGTCCGCTGGAGAGTCGCGTGGCCGGTTCTATGACCTTGCGTTCCGCGTAGCGAAAGGCTTTGCGTCCGCATTGCGGGCAAATTTTTGGCCTGCGCTTCCACCAGGGTAAAAAGATGATCAGGCCAAAGCAGAACAGGGTGAAGCTGATGTTGATGATCAGGCCGACATCTGGCGAGTTCAAGCCTGTTTTATCAGACCTGGGCGCGGAACCGGATGCCGCGCCCGGTTGTCCGCCTGACGCGGCGGAATCGGGCTGCGTGTCGGATGTGGCCGGAATGGAATCTGACGGCGGCAAGCCGGGCGACTGGGCCGCGTAACTTTGGCGCAGATACTCGGCCACGGCCAGCACACCTTTACGCATCCCCGCGCTGTAGCGGTTATCGCGCAGATCGGGAATCATGTAGCGTTGTTGCAACTGGTGACAGGCGGCGTCCGGCAGCACCCCTTCCAGTCCGTAGCCGGTTTCGAATACAATGGAGCGCTGCGGCGGCTCGGTCACCAGCAGGATTAGCAGGCCGTTGTCCTTGCCCTTTTGCCCAATGCCCCAGTGCGCAAAAAGTTCGTTGGCGAACTCGCGGGATTCTGTTTCGCCGATGTCTTTAAGGGCCACCACGGCCACTTCCACGCCCAAACTGGCCCGCAGCTCAAGCAGGGAGCGGTTGATGTCCGCAACATCGTCAGGGCTGATTAGCCCGTCCGGGTTGCTGACCAGGTTGTTTTTATCGGCCAACTGCACATTCGGCACGCTTTCCACTGTATAGGGCGCAGCTGTGGCGGCAGCCGATAAGCCGAGGAGCAGGGTGATAACAGTCAGGCCGAGGAATAATTTTATTTTCATGGCAAAATCAGGTGCTACTGGAAATCCACTGTTGGAGCGCTGTCCGCCCCTTCCTCAGCCGTAAAATACGGACGCTGGCCAAAGCCGAACAGCGAAGCCAGAATATTGGCCGGGAATTTGCGAATGCCCGTATTGTACTGCTGGGCAGTTTGGTTGAAGCGCCTGCGCTCGACGGCAATGCGGTTTTCCGTGCCTTCCAGTTGAACTTGCAGGGTGGTGAAGGCTTCGTTGGCCTTAAGTTCCGGATAGCGTTCAGACACCGCCAGCAGGCGGGAAAGGGCGCTGCCCAGTTCACCCTGACTGGCCTGGAAGCGTTGCAGGGCGGCCGCATCCAGATTGGCAAGGTTGGAGACATCGATGCTGACCGCGCTTGCCTTGGCGCGGGCATTGATCACCGCCTCCAGCGTTTCGCGCTCGTGCGCGGCATAGCCCTTGACCGTGCTCACCAGATTTGGGATCAAATCCAGGCGGCGCTGGTACTGGTTTTCAACCTGGCTCCAGGCCGTTTTGACCGTCTCCTCCTGCTCAACCATGCCGTTGTAGGAGCTTTTGGCCCAGAAAATGACCGCCAGTATTGCTACAAGTATTATTATGTAAGGCAGCAGGGAGCGCCCGGCGTTGTTGCCGCCACTGTTGTCATTATTGTTGCCCATGATTTACCTTCCGTAATTTTTTTATTCGGCTTCTGACCGTAGTTTATCGTACAGGGTTTGGGCCTGATTTTTGGCCTGTATAATCTGATCGGCGTCAAGTTTTGCATCCAGCGCCTCTTGCAGGAGCCTGACTTCAAAGCGGACACCTGGCTCAAGCAGTTGGTTAAGCGCAAGATACAGGCGGGCTTTGGGCCAGGCTTGCGGTTCCTCAAGCTCGTGCAGCAGTCTGGCCGCACGCATGGCCGCATCGGCATGTCCCTGATCGGCGGCAATCAAATGCCAGCGCAGGGCTTCGTCAGTATTTTGTGCCACACCGGTTCCGTCTTCATAAAATTCGGCCAGATAAAAGGCGGCTTCCGGGTCACCGGCTTCGGCTGCCTTGCGATACCAGGCAGCGGCCAGAGCGTAATCCGAACGCCCTAGCGCCTCGCTTTCGTAAAGCACGCCAAGGTTGTACATGGAGTTGGAATCGCCCTGATCCGCCGCTTTGGTGTACCAATAAACAGCCTGTTGTGGATTTTTATCCACACCATCGCCATTTTCGTAGCAGAGGGCCAGATTGTATTGCGCGGCGGATTTTCCGGCTTCAGCGGCTTTGGTGTACCAGTAAATTGCCCGTTCCTGATTTTTTTCCACGCCTTCGCCATCTTCATAGCTCACGGCCAGATTATATTGGGCGCTCGTCTGCCCCTGTTCGGCGGCCTGCCGGTACCAATGGACGGCAGTGGCATGGTTTTGCTCCACGCCTTGCCCCGCATCATAACAAAGGGCCAGGTTGTATTGCGCGTCCCGATCGCCCTGTTCGGCGGCTTTGGCATACCAGTAGACGGCTTTTTCCTGATCCGCCGTAACCCCATCGCCATTTTCATAGCAAATGGCCAAATTATACTGGGCATCGGAATCGCCTTGTTCGGCGGCCTGGGTATACCAGTGTATGGCTTTGGATTGATCCGCCGCCACTCCTTCTCCATTTTCATAGCAAAGAGCCAGATTATACTGCGCTCCGGCGTGTCCCTGTTCGGCGGCCATGGCGTACCAGTGCGCGGCCTTTGCAGGATCCAGCGCCACTCCATCGCCTTGATCATAGCAGATGCCAAGGTTGAATTGCGCCGAGGCGAAACCGGCTTCAGCGGATTTGGTATACCAATAGACGGCCTTGGCCTGATCCCGCGCTACACCATTGCCATTTTCATAGCGCAAGGCCAGATTGAAGGCGGCTTCGGCGTTACCGCGCCTGGCCGCGCGTTCAAGGGTATTTATTTCCGGCGCGGCGGCAGTTGTTCCAGGTGCGGACGAGGCGGGAGGCGTTGACGTATTGGTTTCAGATGCGGGCGGGGAGGCATCCGTGGAGGCGGATGCGTTCAGGGGTATTGACCCAATAAGGAAAAGACAGGCCAGACCAATGGTCAGGCAGGTGATTAGGTAATGGCGAAGATAGGTATTCATGCCTTAGGATAAATCAATATTTATTAGCTAGCAATATAGCAAAAAAACAGCCGCGCGATTGGCGTCGCGCGGCTGTTTTATCAAACTTGTCCAGACTTGCAGGCGGTTGTTACGCCCACTTCGAACTGCGCAATTGGCTGCCGTCCGCCGCGATGAACAGGGCAGCGCATCCCGGCTGGCTTTCGATGGCCCTGGCCGCTTCATTGGCGGACATGGCCCCGAGGGCCGTGGCCAGAGCATCGGCCAGACGCGCGTTCGGAGCGCTTACGGTGATGCTGCAAAAGCCCTGACTGCTGCGGCCGCTGGCCGGATCGATCAGGTGGTGCTGCTGATGGGCGCGATCATAGAAATTGCGGTAGCTGCCGGAAGTGGCAATAGCCTGACCAGCGGCCTCGCCGCCGGAGGTACGGGCGCCAAGCGAACACAGCGCTACGTGGGACTGGCCTGGAGTCAGCGGATTTTCTACTGCCACCAGCCAGGGTTTGGAATCGGAACGCAGGCCGCTGGCGTAGATGTCGCCACCGGCGTTGATCAGGTGATTCACCGCGCCTTGCTTGCGCAACGCGGCGGAAGCCAGATCGGTAATATGTCCCTTGGCGATTCCGTCCAGGGTAAGGGCCATGCCCGATTTGAGCAGACGGATTCTGCCGCTTTCAAGCCGGATGGCGCTGCGATCAACCAGAGCGCTGGCGGCGGCCAGTTCGGCGGCATCAAGCGACATGGAGCCGGTTGGGTTGGCTCTGGAAGCCAGAAGGTCAACCAACGGAGCCACGCTGACATCAAAAGAGGGCAGACGATCGCCAAAAGCCAGGGATTCGCGCAGGAGGGAGTAAAATTCCGCCGGAGCGTCATTAAGGCTGCCCTTGGCGTTAAGCTGGCTCAGCACCGCAGCCTGATCGTGGCGGCTGAATATGCTTTCCAGACGCTGTATTTCCGCAAAAGCCCCTTCCATGGCCGCATGCGCGGAAGATTCATCATGGTGAGCCACGGTCATGGTCACAAAAGTACCCATGAGCAGTTTGGTCTGGGTGTATTCACCCACGCGTCCGGCTGTACCCCGGGCCTGTGCGTTTTCAGGCGTGGCCAGGACGGATAGCAGCGCGGTGGAACCGGCGGTCAGCTTCAGGGCCGCAGCCCCGGCCAGACAGGATTTGACGAAGGAACGTCTGGAAAAACTGTTCTGCATTGCAATATCCTTTGTCAGATTAATGTTAATCTGCTCTATTCTCTGTAATGCCTAAGCGCCGGTCCCTGCGGATTCAGCCGGTTTGGTCGCGGCTTCCGCAGCTTTGGCCTTATCAGCGGCTTCTTTTTCCGCCGCTTTGGCCCGGTCGGCTTCCAGCTTGGCCTCGTGAGCCGGTTTGCACATGTGACGCAGAATGCCTCTCGGGCAGCTATGCACACAGGCTTCCTTGCAGGCTTCGCCGTGTTCGCGGCACTTGGTGTGATCAATATTGATACGGTTGTCTGCCCCGGCGCTTACCGCCTGGGCCGGGCAGGCCTTGACGCAACGCAGGCAGCTCATGCAGCCCACGCCGCAGATGTCGGTGACGGCCTTGAGCTTGTCCTGGGTGGAACAGTTTACCATAACACGCGCGGTTTTTGGCACCAGTTGCAACACGCTGCGCGGGCAAGCTTTTACGCAGTTATTGCAGCCGATGCAGTTAAGCGTGAGTACCTGGGGCATTCCGTCATTCATGCGCATGGCGTTGAACGGGCAAACACGCACGCAGTCGCCAAAACCAAGGCAGGCATAGCCGCAGGCTTCCTTGCCTCCATCCAGTTCGGCTGCTGCCGCGCAGGTAGCCACACCATCGTAATGATGGCGCGGGGCAACCTTGCCCTCGTTCTTCTCGCAGCGTCTGACAGACATCATCGGCTCGGAAACGGCTACCGCCTTGCCGGCCAGTTCGCCTACCTTCGCGGTGCCTTCCGCGCTGTTAACGCAGCAGAGGTTGGCTTTTACGTTCGGGTCGCTAATTACCGCCGCCGCAAAGGACTCACATCCGGCGTAGCCGCAGCCGCCGCAGTTCGCACCGGGCAGAGCCGCCGCAACCAGGGCTATTCTGGGGTCTTCCTTGACGAAAAAGAACTTGGAAGCCACGGTGAGCATTGCTGCGGCCAAGAGGCCAAGTCCGGCCATGATTAAGAAAGAGTATAACATCCGTTTCTCCTAAGTGCCGTGCGACTAAACCATGCCCTTGAAGGCCATGAAAGCCAGAGACATCAGACCGGCCAGTACCAGCCCGGCTGCCGTGCCGCTAACGCTTTTGGGCAGGCGCAGCACTTCCTGCCGCTGGCGGATACCGGCCATGAGCAGCAGGGCCACCAGGAAGCCGACACTGTAACCGACCGTGTAGAGGATCGATTCAAACAGTTCGCGCTTTTCGGTCTGCATCAGAATGGCCACACCGAGCACTGCGCAGTTGGTGGTAATCAGGGGCAGGAAAATACCCAGCGCCTTGTACAGGGGCGGTACCGATTTTTTAAGGATCATTTCCACCAGTTGCACCAGTGAGGCGATAACCGTGATGAAAACGATGGTTTGCAGATAACCAAGCCCGAACGGGTCCAGCACATAGCGCTGCAACAGCCAGGTGCAGAGCGTGGCCAGCACCATGACGAAAGTAACAGCCGCGCCCATGCCGATGGCAACATCAATTTTTTTGGAGCAGCCCAGGAAGGGACAGTTGCCCAGATACTGCGCCAACAAGATGTTGTTGACGAAGATGGTGCTTATAAAGATTGCAAAAATGTCCATTGGCTACCTCGATTAGATGCTGGGGCGCTCTACCGTCTTGCACATGTCGCAAGCGGAACAGGAGCCGCAGCCGTGCTGCGCGTTTTCGTATTTGATGCCACGATTTTCGCACGAAACCCGGCTATACCAGTTCATGGCCGCCAGGGTCAGACCAAGAGCTATGAATGCACCGGGTGCCTGCACCATGATTTGCATCGGCTGGAAGAAGTCCGGCATGATTTGCAGGCCGAACCATTGTCCGGTACCGAAAATTTCGCGGATGGAACCGATGAAGACCAGCGAGATGGTGAAGCCGAATCCCATACCCAAGCCGTCCATGATCGAGGGCAGCACCGGGTTTTTGGCGGCAAAGGCTTCGGCCCGGCCAAGAATGATGCAGTTGACCACGATGAGCGGCACGAAGATGCCCAGCTGCTCATACAAAGGATAGGTAAAGGCCTGCATGCAAAGTTCGACGATAACCACCAGCGAGGCGGAGATGACGATGAAGCAGGCGATGCGCACCTTGGAGGGGATGACGTTGCGCACCATAGAAATAATCATGTTGGAGATGGTAAGCACGAACACCACCGCCAGTCCCATGCCCAGGCCGTTGAAAGCCTTGGTGGTGACGCCCAGAATGGGACAGAGGCCCAGCACCAGGCGGAAGGGCGGTATTTCGCGCCAAAGCCCTTTGGTAAATTCTTGCAATAAACTGCTCATCTTGCGGTCTCCTGAAGCAACTGACTTTAAGACCCACGGCCCGTTTGGCCGGTAAAATCATCTAATCGCCCCGGCTGGGCGTTGCACCATACAGTCCAGCGACTGACCAGCTACAGATTAGCGGCTGGCCGGCCAGGTTTTGCCGATTTCCGGCTTGAGTTCCCGGTAGAAGGCCGAAGCCTGCTGCACGGCATTGGAAGCGGCGGTGGAGCTGATGGTGGCCCCGGAAATGGCGTTTATCTTGCCGCCTTGCGAACGCAGCTTCATTTCATCAGGCGCTCCGTTACGGAACTGTTTGGTAAAACGCGGGGTGGCGACTTGCGAGCCAATGCCCGGCGTTTCCTTGGAAATGGTTACCCCGATATTGTTCATGGTATCGTTGGCCAGGTTGAAAGCGGTCATGACGCCGAAATCGCCGCCATAGCCGGACGCGATGCCTTCAATGGCCACTGCCGAGAGCTGGCCTTTTTCATAGATCGGGAAAACGATGACCGCTTGTCCGTTCGGACCGGTGAGCATTTTGCGCTCGGCCACAATGTCGTTATCCGCGTTGGGGAACATGCGCTGCAAGGTCGGACCCTGCACATTATTCAGCACCTGGCTCTCAATGCGCGAGGCCGTACCGAGCTTTACACCGGCCAAAGCCGTGCCAGCCACGGCGCAAATTACCGTAAGCACTACCACCGGCCCCAGCAGTTGCCACAGGCTTTCTTTTTCAACAGCTTCGTCTTGGATTATTTCCTGGCTCATGACTTGGCTCCAAAAGGTTTCGGGCGAATCATGTCCAGGAAGGGCATGATCAGGTTGGCCAGCAGGATGGCAAAGGGTACGCCATCGCTATGGATACCGAAAACGCGGATGACGATGGTCATTGCTCCGGCAATCATCCCATAAAGCAGGCGGGCCAGCGGACGGCTTGGCGAACCGCCGAATTCGGTGGCCAGAAAGAAAGCCCCGAAGAGAGTGCTGCCGGCGAAGAGATGGAAAACACCGGAAGCGTATTCGGTCGGATTGGAAACATTCAGGATGCTGCCGAGGAGCAGCACACCCACGATGAAGCCAATCGGCGTTTCAATGGAGATATTCATGCGTACAGCCGCGAAAGCGCCGCCGACCAGCAGGGCCCCGGCCTGGGAGGAGCCGAGTCCGCCCATCTGCTGACCGAGCAGCAGGGAGGCCAGAGTGAAATTGGCATCGGCATCAGCCGCGCCAAAGTATTTAAGCCGGTACAGGGGATCCAGCAAATCGCTGTTCAGCACCACCGAGGAGGCGTCCATCAGGGCAGGCCAGCTAAAGACCAGGATGGCCCAGGCCACAGCCGGGGGACAAAGCGGGTTCGCCCCAAGGCCGCCAAAAAGCATTTTGCCAAGACCCACAGCCACGGCGGAGCCGATAACCGGCAGCCACCAGGGGGCATCAGCCGGAAGCATGAAGGCAACCAGCATGCCGATATAAACGGCGTGGAAGTCATCCAGGCGGCATTCGCTTTTGGTCATTTTGGAACAAACGGCTTCGGTCAGCACAGCGGCGAGAATTGCGAGGCCGATCACTTTGAGCGCGGCCGGGCCGAAGTTGCAGACGGCCATGATCGCCGCTGGCAACAGGGCTATGCACAATTCTTTCATAACCGAGGGAATGGTCTTGCCCCAGTGCAGATAAGGCGGAGCGGAAACCCCTAGGGTGATGTTGTTGCTTTTGGACATATCGCTCACCAGGTAAAGGTTAGGCCTTGGTAATTTCGGCGTCGTTCAGTTTAATCATTCTTGTCGCTTCACGCATATACTGCAACAGGGGGCGGCGGGCGATGCAATAATAGCCGCACAGGCCGCAGTCCATGCAGGAAAGCGCCGAGTAACCCTTGCATTCGTCATAGCGCTGGAATTCCGCATGGCGGCTGATGATGTTGACCATGATATGCGAAGGGCAATATTGCACGCAAAGGCCGCAGTTGATGCACGGGTTTTCTTTGGCTCTGGCGAATTTGCCCTGAAGCACATGGAAAAGCCCGAAATGGCGTGCGGCAACCGGCTGATCCGGATTGGAAACAGCACTGCCGCGAAGCTGGCCGCCCAGAATGACGAAATCGCCTTCCTGCGCGGTTATGCCAGCCAATTCCAACAGGGAGCGCAGGCTTACGCCCACGGGCACGATATAGTTCTTGTCCTGCACGGTCATGACCGTGTGCAGTGAGGGCAGCCCGGAAAGCGCGGCCATGCCGCAGCGCCACAGGGTGTGCAGGCTTACGGCGCACACGCCTTCTGGTCTTTCTTTGCCGGTAGCGGCCTTGATGACCAAATCGTCCAGGCTGTTCGGGTAAACCGCCTTGACTTTGATCACGTTTAAGTCGCCATCCAGTTTCCGGTCGCTGCCTTCGGGCAGAACCAGCGAAACCTTGGAGGGCTGCAAGAGGCGGCGCAACAAATCCACACCGGCATTCAACGCCTGGGCGTAACCGGAGAGAAGACCATCGGCCCAGAGGATGCCTGGTTCGGGGTTAAGCCCGTTGATGACCAGGTGGAGGCCGTCGGCAGCTTTGCCGCAAGCGCAAAGCCCGCAATCTTCCAGATCAAAGCCGAGTTTTTTCAGGGCGGCGGCAAGTTCGGGGCCTTTCAGATCGGCAAGCGCGATCAATTCGGCCTGAGTGCTTTGTCCGTCCTGTCCGGCTTCGTCTTTTTTGACGCTAACAGCCGTGGCGGTTACCGCAGTCACCAGCCCGCAGACCGGAGAATGCGCGTCGCCTTTTGCGGCGTTGGAGTGTTCGGCCAGGCGGTCGCCCTGACGGACGCGGTCGCCTTTTTTGACCAGGGCCTTGTGCCCGGAAAGGGGCACATTGAACTCTTCCGGTTCCGGAACCTGCACGAAAGGCTGGGCTTCGGCGGGGTCAGTCAGTTTGAATGAACTCAATCTCATACTATCACCGTATGTGGCACTGGTTGCACTGTTGCTTGACGATCTCACCGGGAGAGCTCGGCTTGATCTCTTCCGTGCTGGGGCCTTTGCCGACCTGGGCGTGGCAGCTGCCACACTGCCCGTGGAAAGCATCCAGGCGTCCGCGCATAACTTCATCCACGGCGGGGTCATAGTGGCAGGCGGCGCAGGAGCTTAGGGCCGCGATCTCTTCGGGGGTAAGTTCGGTTTTGCCGCTTTCAAGGAATTCAGCTCTGGCTTCGGTAGCTTCGTGGCAGTCGGCGCAGCCTTGCAGCCCTTCCACGCCGGGGGCGAAGGAATCGCTGTGCGCGTGGCAGTCGGCGCAGACGGAGTGTACCGCGTCACGATAGAGCGGGGGGGTGCTGTCCGCAGGCGGAACAGGCTGGCCCTTTTCAATCGTTTCGTGGCAGGAGGAGCAGGCCATGGGTTCCGGCTCGATGCTTTCATCATGGTGGCAGGTCTGACAGCCTTCGGGACCGACCATGTTCTCGGCATGCATGTCGTGCATGTCACGATCCCAGGAGGTGCCGGTAAATTCCGTGTGGTGGCAGGTCAGGCAGGCCTGGGGGTCGTCCTTGAAAGTGTCCTGATGCGCGGCCGCGAATTCCTTGTCAAAAGCCACACCATGACAAGAGCCGCAGCTTTTGGGATCCACTCTGGCCTCGGCGTTTTCGTGGTGGCAGGTTTCGCAGGCCACAGCGTAATCCTCGGCGTGCTGGGCGTGGTTAAAGGCCACCCGACCGCCCGCGTTGGGCATGAGGATGTGGTTGGGAAGCTCCGGCTCCGCCGGAGCGAGCGCCAGCCCGACAACAGAAGCCAGGGCCGCGATACCGAGTACAACAATGAGCGGAAGATAACGTTTAGGCAAAGTCGTGACCTCGTCTACGCATCCGCCCTCAATGGCGGGATGCGGAAAAGTGTGACAAAACGAGTTCAGAATAAATCTTTGAATAACTCAAAGCGGCCAAGCCTGCAAAATTATCAACACAAAATAATCAGCCTGGCGTAACCGCCAAAACCTATACCCGCACAAACCCTTCTTTGTAAAGCCGTTTTGCGGGTGAGTGCCTGTTTTTTTACGCCGGGTTCAGCCCGGAATCTGCGCTGCCAAAGCGTTTATGCCGATGTAAGTTTTTTGTTGCAAAAGAGTAGGGGTATGGCGATTCTTTTTTGCACCCTGCAACTTCCAATTTGTCAAAAAGAAACAGACAACTTTAGCTCCGCCTGGTGACTGGCGGTTTTCTGTCCGCCGATGAAGGCGTAGCCGCCAGAAAGCCGCGCATCATCCGATAAACTCAGTCCGAAGTCGATTCCCAGTCCGGCGGCATGTTCGTCCTGCTCCCAACCACGGCTAATCATACTGTAGCCGGAAGGATCCCTGGTCATGCTTACTTCAGCTTCCGGTCGCCGGTCGCCGTAAAGTCCGGCATAAAACACCCGGCCTTCAATAAAATTATTATTCAGGGTATAGGAAAGCGCAGTTCCGACATGCAGGCGGTGCAAGTTGGAATTATTTTTTCCTACGCGCAGGCCGAAGGCTCCGGCCTGCCCCTCATTGTACGCGTTAACGCCCAGATGCATGAATTCATAAGTCGCAAAAGGACGGGCCGCTATATTTGAGCCATGGTCAAACGTTCCAAGTTCAAAGGATCGCGCCAAAGAAAGCCCGGCGCCGAAGTTATTGCCGGAATAGTCCGCGCTGTAACGTTCACCATGGACGGAACGTTGTTGCTCGTAGCTGGTTTTGCCGATGGCCGCGAAAGCGTCCAGTTCCAGATCCGCAAGCAGGCGCATACCGCCGTAGAGAAGACCGGTATAGCTTTCAGCATCAATATCCGCAGCGTCCGAACGGTAGGCGGGCCAGCTCAGATATGCGCCCATGCCGACAAAGGCATCTTCGGCGCCCGGAGTATCGAGCGGTACATCGACCCCCAGAGCCAGCCCCGGCGTTTGAATTGAATAGTGATTGGAGCCATGGCGTCGGGAATCGCCATAGGTTGGCGTAGCCCACAAAGCGACGCCCTCAGGGTGCGAGGCCTGCGCGAAAAACTCCGCCGCCCGGTCATGGAAAAATTGTGCGTAGCGGTTTTGAGTCATTATGGACGTGGGCGCGGTAATGGCCGCTTCACCGGCTCGTTCGCGGGAAAAAACTCTGGTTGATTCAAGCACGAGATCCCGCGTCCCGCCGCCGTTGTCTTCCCAATCCAGTCCGGTGGGGGTGTAGTCGTAAAAGCCGTGGATGAAGGTGCCCGTGGGTATGCTTTCCAGAGTCATATCGCCGGTGATGTTGCCTTCAAGGTGCAGAATGTTTTGCAGATCGGCCAGAGGCGCGCCGTAGCTGATCCCGCCCGTAAACAGGCCCACTTTGGAGCCGGATTGCAGGGCAATGGTATCAGCATTGATACGCATACCTTCGGCGCTTGGCACGGCCAGCAGGGTAGTGTTGGAATCCGCCTTAAACGACAGCACATCCATCGTACCGCCGTAAATTAGCTCGCCGCCCGCAAGCGTCACGTTCAGTGAATCCGCTCCGCTGATATTGCCGCGATAATCCAGGCGGAAATCCGCATCCGCCGCCCCTGTTGCCTGGCCATCGGCGTCCGGGGTCAGCCCGAAGGTCAGGGCGGTGGTCAAATCGCCGGGGCTGGCATGTTGGATATCCGGATTGCCCGGATCCCAGTCCGAAATAATATCCCCAAAAAGCTGCGCGTTCCGCATGATATTGATGTTCTCAACATAGGCGTTTTCACTGATATAAATGGCGGCGGCAGATCCCATGAGCGTTCCGCTGAGATCAAAGTTTGTGACCAGTGATCCATCCAGATTCCAAAAGTCGAGATCGGAAAGAGGGACGATATTGCCATCTGAATTGACACTGTTGCGTATGTACGAGCCGCGATATTCGTCACCATTGCCAAGCATATTGCTGCCGAAATCAAAACGCGCTCCCACGCCGCCCGGCCCGGTGGCCAGAACCTCGCCGCGCTGGGTGAGACTGTGCCCTTTGCCGTAGGCGATCATCAGTCCGGTGCCGCCTTCGCCCAGGGCGTGAATGCGCGTATCCGCACCCAGCGTAAGATCGTTTTCCCAGCCGTCAATCCTGACGCCCACGCCGCCGTAGCCTGCCGAAAGAGCTTCGCCGCTGACGTTAATGGTGTTCCCCGCGCCATAAACGTGCAAGCCGATAGCCAGGGGCGCGGTATTATACACGCCCGGCATATAGGCCGTGCCAGCGGCGTTGCGGGCGTAAAAGCCAAGCGCCTGTTCGCCGGTTAGATCGTGGGTGCCGTTATCGGTGTAAATGGATTGGCCGAAGAAGTTTTTGCGATCAACGGGGATGCCGATGTCCTGCAAAATGGCCAGTTCAGCTTCCATATAGGTTCCCCAGTTGCGGTAATACTGGTGGCTCATCATACTGTTACGCAGTTCGATGTGCGAAAGCTCCGGGAACTCAATATGCTCGGCGGGAGTTTCTCCCCAATTTCTCTCAAAACCATTGATGGGTACGCCGGGGATATTCTGCGTGTTTTTGGCGTCCGGCAGCACTGTTCCCGCGCCGCCAAGGGCCTCCATAGTATTCGACCCCTGAAAATAGGCATAGCCGCCCCACAAGTCACTATCGGGGTCGTAGCCAGTAGAATCAATAACAAAGACCCCGCTTTTTTGCACTGTTCCCAGTTCGGTAATCATGCCCACTTCGGCCCGGGTGCCGAAGGAATCCACCAGATGTTTCTCCCAGTTGCTCAGCACCTCGGGGTGAAATAGTATATCGCCGTTATCATCCGGGCCGGCGAGAGAGAGTATGCCCATGGCGTGCCCCAGTTCGTGCGAGATGGTGACGGCGAGATGTGGTGAGGAACCGTTGGCTGGTAATACCGTGAGCGGGCCGAGATAGTCCGGATTGGCTTCAGAGTAGCCCAATTCAATTCTCGCGGCGGAGTCTCCCTCCGGCGGAGTGCCGTAGAGCAGACTCTTGGATAGATCTGTGCTGCCATCGTCAGTTACACCGCTTACGCCAAAGGCATTGCTGGTGCTGTCGTAAAAAGCCCCTACGATGATCCGGGCCGGGACGCTGTTTTGCGTGGTGCTGCCCCAAAGGGCGCTCCAGTAATCGGAAGCGCTTTGCAGAGCCGCAAGCTCCCCGGCGTTCAGCGTTCGCTCGGAGATCATGTTCGGCCAGTTCTCGCCATCAAAAAATTCGCTGCCGTAAAGTTCGCCCTGATCGTGAATATCAAAGTAGATGAAGGGCTTGCCGGAGGCGGTGCTGGTAATGAGGGACTGGCGGGCCTGAGCCGGGCCAGGCGCGAGCAATATGGAGACGCACAGGAGGCAGAAGATGAGTGTTTGGCGAAGGAGCAAAGCGACCTCACTTTTGTGGCGTTTTTGGCTGGTGCGGTATTTCAAAAGTCAGGGGAAGCACCGCTACGGCGCTTCCCCTTCTGATAGTTTTTACTACCCAAGAAACAATTTTGGGTTGTTCACACGCAGCAGGTCTTTTTCCACCAGCATTTCCGCAATCTGCACGGCGTTGAGTGCAGCGCCTTTGAGCAAGTTATCGGAAACCACCCACAGGTTCAGGCAGTTTTCCTGGCTTTCGTCCTCACGGATGCGGCCCACGAAAACTTCATACTCGCCTGCCGCTTCAATCGGCATGGGATAGAGCTTCATTTCCGGGTTGTCGTAAACCTGGATGCCGGGGGTCTGGCTGAGCAGGGCGCGGGCGTCCGCCGCGCTGAGTTTTTTTTGCGTCTGGACGTTCACGGCTTCGGAGTGGCCGTAGAACACCGGCACGCGCACGCAGGTGGCCGTAACCTTGATCGCCGGGTCGCCCATGATTTTGACCGTTTCGTTGGTCATTTTCATTTCTTCCTTGGTGTAGCCGTTGGGCAGGAAGGAATCGATCTGGGGCAGGCAGTTGAAAGCGATGCGGTGCGGGTAAACCTCGGCAACCGGGTCCTGCATGTTGAACATCTGACGCACCTGCTTGTCCAGTTCATCAATGGCCTTTTGCCCGGTGCCGGAAACGGCCTGGTAGGTGGAAACCACCACGCGGGTGATTTTGGCGGCGTCATGCAGCGGCTTCAGGGCCGCCACCATCTGGATGGTGGAGCAGTTGGGGTTGGCGATGATGCCGTTGTGGCTTTTCAGTGCTTCGGGGTTAACTTCGGGAACCACCAGCGGGCAGCGTTCGTCCATGCGCCAGGCGTTGGAGTTATCCACCACCACGCAACCGGCGGCCACGGCATGCGGGGCAAATTCCACCGAACGGTCGCCACCGGCGGAAAAAAGCGCCAGATCCACACCGGCGAAGGAATCCTTCGTCAGTTCGCGCACGGTGAGTTCGCCGTCTTTAAAAGGAACGCTGCTGCCTGCCGAACGCGAGGAAGCCAGGGCGATAACTTCAGTGGCGGGAAAATCGCGATCTTCCAGAACGGAAAGTATGGTGCGGCCCACAGCGCCGGTTGCGCCAACCACGGCCACGGTCAGCTTGGAATTCTGATTATGCATGATAAAAACTCTCCTGCGAGTTAGGGTAGCGCCTCATTTGAGGCGGCCACATAGCCTAGCGCAATGCGGAGTGGTTTTCAAATGCAAAAATGGATTGGCTTTATGAGGCTTCGCCAGCTCGGTGGTAAAGTTTTTATAAGTATGCAAGAAGCGGAAGTTTTGATAGGGTGATAATGTTGCTTAACGCATGGTGTTAGTGCAAAAAACGGGATCAGACCAGGTACTGCGGAGGTCTTTGGGCTGTCTTTTGTTATTAGCATCGTGACGTTGGAGCGTTTTTTGCAAGAGTGTGCTTAGGGAGCGTCCTTCAATTTCTGCTGCTGGGTGAGCACTGGCGGGTCGCAATATTTACTCCAGGTTGGGCAAGCATGTTTAACGAAAAGACTATCCTTATAACAGGTGGTACGGGGTCCTTCGGCAAAAAATGCACAGAGATGCTCCTGCGGCAATATCGGCCCAGGCGGCTGATTATTTTTTCTCGCGATGAGCTGAAACAATTTGAGATGGCCCAGATTTTTTCTACGGAAAAATATCCCTGCATGCGCTATTTTATTGGCGACGTGCGGGACAAGGAGCGCTTGTACCGGGCCCTTCGCGGAGTGGATTACATCATCCACGCCGCCGCGCTCAAGCAGGTTCCGGCGGCAGAATACAACCCCACGGAATGCATCCGTACCAACATAGGCGGTGCTGAAAACATCGTGAATGTGTCGGCGGATCTGGGCGTCAAAAAAGTGATAGCCCTGTCAACGGACAAGGCCGTCAGTCCGGTCAATTTGTATGGAGCTACCAAGCTATGCTCGGATAAACTGTTTATCGCTGCCAACGCCTTTACCTCCTGTGAGACAAAGTACAGCGTGGTGCGTTATGGCAACGTCATGGGCAGCCGGGGCAGTGTTATTCCCTTGTTCATCAAAAAACGTGATGAAGGCGGTTCTATTCCGCTGACGGATCCGAAGATGACTCGTTTTTGGATTACGCTTGAGCAAAGCGTTCAGATGGTGTTGCGAGCCTTCGCTTTTGACGGCGGTGGGGGAGTTTTCGTACCCAAGATACCCAGCATGAGGATGACAGATTTGGCGGAAGCTATAGCGCCGGGTAGGGCTGTGACAGTTATAGGTATACGCCCGGGTGAAAAAATCCATGAATCCATGATTACAGTGGAAGATGCGCGCAACACCGTTGATATTGGCGAGTATTATGTCATCAAGCCGGAAATATACCGCTCCTGGAACAAAATTAAAGGTACACCCGTACCTGAAGGATTCGAGTATAATTCCGGTACGAATACACAGTGGCTGACGGTGGAGGCTTTGCGTGCCACTTTGCGTAAGCAGGGATTTTCTATCCCGGCTTGAGAGCGAATATGACCAAGGAATTTCTTCCCTATGGGCGTCAGAGTATCTGCGACGATGATATCGCCGCTGTGGTAGATGTGTTGCGTTCTGACTGGCTGACCACCGGCCCCGCTGTTGAGCGTTTTGAGGCGGGTATTTGCGGCTTTACCGGGGCAAAATACGGAGTTGCCGTGAACAGTGGCACGGCGGCCCTGCACGCAGCCATGCATGCCATTGGCATAGGGGTTGGGGATGAAGTCATCGTACCCCCCATGACTTTTGCTGCTACGGCCAACTGCGTGCTGTACCAGGGGGGCACCCCGGTCTTTGCCGATGTTGAGCCGGACACGCTGCTCATTGACCCCGGAGCGGTGGAAGTTGCCATTACGCCCCGAACAAAGGCCATCATCGGCGTTGATTACGCTGGTCAGCCCTGTGACTGGGAGGCTTTGCGCGGTATTGCGGCCAAACATGGTCTGGCGTTGGTGGCGGACGCCTGCCACGCCTTGGGCGCACAGTACAAGGGCCGAAAGGTGGGGACTCTGGCGGACATTTCCGCATTCAGCTTTCATCCTGTCAAGCATATCACCACTGGTGAAGGGGGCATGTGCTTGACCGATAATGAAACGCTCGCCGTCAGGATGCGTGCCTTTCGCGGGCACGGTATCAGCAGCACGGCGGCGCAGCGGGAAAAGGCGGGGGGCTGGTTCTACGAGATGACGGATTTGGGCTACAATTACCGCATCTCGGACATACAGTGTGCTCTGGGGGCAAGCCAGCTCAAAAAGTTAACGAGATGGATTGCCAAACGTAATGAGCTGGCCGCCATATACGATACTGCTTTTACTGAATCCGTCGTGCGGCCTTTGGCTAAACGCAGCGATGTTGTGCATGCTTACCACTTGTATATCGTGCGCGTTGCGGAACGTGATGTGGCTTTTAAAAGTTTGCGGGAAAGCGGCATTGGTGCCAACGTGCATTATGTGCCAGTATATTTGCACCCATATTACAGGGAGCATTTTGGAATAAAAGAATGCCCGTGTCCTGTAGCTGAATCAGTGTATAAAGAAATTTTGACCCTGCCGTTGTGGCCTGGAATGGTTGAAGCAGATGTTTGGCGTATCGTTGATAAATTGAAAAATATATTTGATTGATATGGTAAAATAAAACAGGGTATTATTAATATTTTAACAATAGCTGACATTAATGCTCTACGCTTTTCTCTTCTTTCATTGCAATCTTGCTTTTTCATCAATTGAAAAAGCACAACGAACTTGGGTGATAGATCACTGCTATACACCTATGTTGGATTTGGTTGAACACTATCAAATACCAATTGGAGTGGAGGCCACAGGCTGGACACTTGAGGTGATAAATGAATTGCGCCCAAGCTGGCTTCAGCGGCTTAAGGCCTTGATGGAGTCCGGTAGATGCGAATTTATTGGCTCTGGTTATTCGCAGCTAATCGGCCCTTTGGTCCCGGCTTCGGTCAATATTGCCAATCAGAAAATTGGTCAGGCCGTTTATCAAAAAAAATTGGGATATATGCCAACAACGGCCTTAATCAACGAGCAAGCTTATGCCCCTGGCCTGTTGCCCCATTATATAAAAAATGGGTATGCATCCGTGATCATGGAATGGGATAATCCAAAAGCAGCACATCCCGAATGGCCATCTGCTCTGCAGTATGCTCCGCAACGCCTGCAAGGTGAGGGAGACTGCGAAATTGATGTAATTTGGAATCAGTTTATTTTTTTTCGTCAATTACAGCGCCTGTCCCATAATGAAATAGAATATACTGATTACAAAGATAGTATGATAAAACATATTTCACATCAACATCGCGTGCTATGTCTATACGGAAGCGATGCTGAAATATTCAATTTTCGTCCAGGACGCTTTGAAACTGAAGAGCCTCTGCAAGATGATGAGTGGTCAAGAATAGGCCAATGTCTCAAGAGGTTGCAATCTGAAATTGGATTGAGTTTTTGTCTGCCAAAGGAGGCGCTCGGACTGTCTGTTCCTGGTGCGGGCACCAGGTTGAGAATTGAAACCGCACCCTGCCCGGTGTTGGTAAAAAAACACCCCAAATATAATATTTTGCGTTGGGCAGTAAGCGGTAAAGATGATTTAGCCATTAATAGCAGATGCTATGCTCTGGCTAAATATTTGGAAGGCATATCGGCTACCGATGAAGACTGGAAAGAATTGTGTTATCTGTGGGGCAGCGACTTCAGAACTCACATTACAAGTAAGCGCTGGCAAGCTTATGAAGAGCGCCTGAAAAATTTTGAAGATCGGCTTGGGGTTTCTCCCGCAGCCTCTGCCATGGTCATTCCGCCAGCCAATACAAAAAGGCATCTCTCGGCAGAGCGCTTTCTTGCTGTGCAAACAGACAAATGCCAACTCAAGCTTAATTTGCGCAAGGGGTTGGCTATTGAGAGTATGACCTTTCCAGAAATCAGCAACAAGCCCTTGTTTGGCACTCTGCCGCATGGTTACTTTGATTCGGTTTCCCTGGCCGCCGATTATTTCAGTGGGCATACAGTAATGGAAATCCCTGGTGAATCCAGAAAGACAGATCTTTCCCCAGTGGATGCTCAAATCTTTGAGTCAGAAAATCATGTCAGCGCTTATAGTGCTATTTCAGGATTTTTTTGCCCCATGCAAAAAGTTATTAGCATCGCCAGGCAGGCGCCTGAAATAGATATTGTTTATTCATTTCAATGGCCAACGCTCCCCGCCTGTTCGTTACGTCTTTTGAATCTTACTTTGTTCCCGGAAAATTTTGATCAAAATACATTGTTTTATGCCACGCACAACGGCGGCAACGAGTTGGAACAGCATCTGCTAACGGAGCCAGTGGCCCACGGAAGCCCGGTTTCATTTATGGTTTCCGCCTCATGCGCTCTGGGCCTTACGGAAGGTGTTGTGTACATTGGAGATAAAGATAAACAGTTGAAGATCAGTGTGGACAAGGCGCAGGCGGCCCTTGTGGGCATGATTACTCATGGCACCGGAGGACATTCCTTTACAAGACTTACGTTGTCTTACCGGGAGTTTGACGATACTGCCCGACTTCTTTTACAAGACAGACTACATACCGTAAGGGTAAATATTAGTGGCAGTGTTTTTGCCCATTCCAGATAAAATGGCTCTGCCAGGATTGCTGTATGTCATACAATAACTCACCACGCCTTCTTGCCTTTACCTCGGCGGATATCAACTTTATGGTAAATGCCGCTTCTACCGTGCGGCCTCCCTCCTGCGGCATATGGGATTTTTCCTTATCCGGGAAAGAGTTTTATCCAACGGATGCTCCCTCGCTTTCGCGTGAAAAACTGCTGGCCATACTTGCCCCATACACGCTTCTGCCTTTGGATATGTACGCCATTACGTTTGCGCAAAAAGTTGGCTTGCCTTACCTTTTGCCCAATGAGCTTATTTCTGGAAAAGATATACGCGACTCTTTGAATGCCGCTTCTGCAGCTACAACTGTCTGGGCGCGGAGTCTTTCCGTGGAAGCGCTGAATTGGACGGAAAATTGGGCATATTATGGCAGCAACGGCTTTTTCCAGTATTGTTGTTATCCTGTCTATGTCGCGACAGCTTTAGCCCGTAATTTCCAGAAAAACGGTACCCGGCTGATCACATTTTTACGCAACCCTCCGTTATTCTATGATTTGGGGCGTTCCAGCGATATAGGGGCCTATTTGTGGACGCAGATCCTGGGAGACTCTACTCTTACTATGCGCTACACCGCCCCGTGTTATCAGCCTGTGCTGCCGCAGCGGCAACAGCAGGACTGGTCCTGCCTGCAGGACGCCGTAGTGTTTTCTTTCAATGAAGGATGCCTGGCCCGGCAATGGCCCCTCATGGAGCCAACGCATAAAGAGTGTGGCTATCCGGTTGTCTGGATGCCATACTACTTCGGTCTCATGCCAAAAACTGCGGCCCTGCAAGCCTTGGACAAGGGGAACATGGCCTATAAATCCATTCCTGTCCGCGCCTTGCCCGTGCCAAGCGAAAAAAATGCCAGTATGCCTGCGGATGCCGGAAAACTCCTCCAAAAAGCAGCGGATGGCATCATCCCCCACGCTGCACAGCTAGGTGCCATTTTTGAAGAGCATGCCAATTTTTATGCTCGTCTTGAAGCGCAATTAAAGATGCTTTGTGCCATTTGGTCAAAGTTTCGCCCTCGTCTGGTTGTTGCGGAAAATATCGCGCAACCGGAATATGCTGTGCCGCTTCTTGCCGCCAAACAGTTGGGCATTCCCAGCATAGCTGTGCCGCATGGCGCATTGCACGTTCCGGCGCGTTGCTCTCCGCCCCTGCCCGCAACTCGCTATGCCTTTGCCAGTGCCTTTACCGAAGATGCCTTTGCAGAAAGCAATGCAGTTTCTGCCGATGTAATTGGCAGTTTTGATGCCGTTGCCATGGAGAATGAGCACCCGGTGCAACACCATGAAAATCTTTTGCCCCGTGATGAAAAAATCAATATTCTCGTACTCACAGGCCCTCCGGTGTCGCTCACTCCATTGCATATGTTTATTACGGATGCCGAGCACACACAAGCCTTGCGGCAACTGTATACTATACCACCCGACCTTGAAGGCAAAGCGCGGGTGATGTTCAAGACGCACCCCGGTACGCTGGAGTTCTGGGATTATTACCGGGCGGGTATTGGACAGGAGCAGATATTGCCAAAAAACAGTATCCTGGCTGAAGCTCTGGTTACAACGGATATCGTGGTCGCGCTGGATTATGTAGGCTCACCGCACTGCCAGGCCATGCGGGCGGACATTCCGGTAATTACCTGCATTGCCAGTGATCACCTCAGGAATGCGACGCAGTATACGCGTATTGTGATGGAGGCTGGACTTGTCGCCGAAGGCGTTGAAGCGGTATGGGGATATGCCCGCCGCCTGCTGACGGATCTGTCTTTTCGCAATGATTGTCTTGCCAGACAACGGACTTTTCATGAGGCGCGCTTGCACCCCAGGCGCAATGACTGGATTGCCTGGCTGCAAGAGACGATTACAAATGATGCTTATATAAAAGCCTCTTTATAAAATCCTGATGATTGGACAGAGCATGAGCAGCTCAAAGCAAAATATAGCTACAGATGGGATGTGTATAGCCATAATCCCCGCCCGGGGCGGGTCCAAGCGTATTCCCGGCAAGAATGCCCGTCTGATGAATGGCAAGCCCCTTATTGCCTGGGCTATTGAGGCTTGCCTGGAAACAGCCCTTTTTTCTCATATTCTGGTAAGCACTGATTGTCCTCAAATTGCGCGCATTGCGGAGGCGCACGGCGCGGAAGTACCGTTCTTGCGCCCGGCGGAACTTGCTGACGACTTTACCCCAACCAGACCCGTAACAAATCATGCTTTGGAATGGGCCGTTGCCAACTGGGGAAAAATCGACTGCTATTGCCAGTTATATGCCAATCCATTTATCCAGCCCGGTATCCTGCTTCAGGCAAAACAACTGTTAACAGGCAGTGATGCGGATGTGGTTATGGGGGTGACTGAATACGCACACCCCATTTTACGGGCGCTTGCAATTAATGAACAGGGAAAGGTGTGTCCAGCTTTTCCGGAGTACAAGTCTTCACGTACTCAGGATTTGCCCGTCTTTTATCATGATGCCGCGCAATTTTATTGGAACAGGCATCACAGAAAAGCTGTTGACGCACCGCTCTCAACCATACCGGTGATTATACCGCGCCATTTTGCGGTAGATATTGACAATGAAGATGATTGGATTCTGGCGGAGCAGATGCAGTTGTTATTTTTACAAAAGACAGGAAGATCATGCCAGCACAATTTATAGCTGAGGTATCAAGCAACCATCATGCAAGCCTGGAACGCTGTCTTCAATTTATCGGGACGGCTGCCAAAATTGGGTGCGATGGCGTAAAGTTTCAGCTTTTCCGCATTGATCAACTTTTCGCCCCGGAAATTCTTGCCCGCTCCGCCAAACACCGTGAGCGTAAACAGTGGGAATTACCGCCGCAATTCATTCCGGATATAGGGCAGGCCTGCAAGCAGAACAGTATTGATTTTATCTGTACCCCGTTTGATTTGCCTGCGGTGGATACTCTCTATCCCTATGTGGATGCATATAAAATCGCCTCATACGAACTGACGTGGCCTGCGCTGTTAAAAGAATGCGCCGCCACCCAAAAGCCGGTGATTCTCTCCACTGGTATGGCCACTTTGTCAGAATGCAAGGCGGCCGTACATATCCTGAGCGAAGCCGGTTGTGATAAACTTACTGTTTTGCATTGCGTCTCACTATACCCCACGCCTCCTGAATGCGCGAATCTGGCAGCGATACACACATTGCGCGATTCTTGCGACTGCGCTGCCGGCTGGTCCGACCATACTGTTTTGCCCGGTGTAATCTATCAGGCTGTATTTGGTTTTGGAGCCGAAATAATCGAGTTTCACCTTGATCTTGAGGGCAAGGGTGCGGAGTTTTCCGCCGGGCATTGCTGGCTGCCGGATCAGATAGGTGACGTAATAAAGAATATTCGCCTTGGCGAAAGCTCTGTGGGAAATGGCGTAAAAATTAACGTCCCACAAGAAGAACGTGAGCGCCTTTGGCGGGCTGATCCGAAAGATGGCTACCGGCCTTTTAAGGAAATGCGGCTGAAGTTTAAGGGAGATGGTGTTTGACGTGCCTGCAATTATGTTTAGATGCAATGCGGGGCATACAACAGGGTATGGACATGTAAGCCGTTGTCTTTCGCTTGCTAATGCCCTATCCGGGCAGGATAACATACAAATTTCTTTCGTGTTGGATTGCGGTGACGCTGCTAAAAAAGTTGTGGATATGGGCTTTGGGGTTCATATTCTCTCTGCGGATCGTGATGAGAGTTTCAGATTGCTGACAGAAGAGCAAAAGCCGGATATTTTGATTCTGGACGCGCGTCCTGCCCATAACGTAGCCATTTTGCGGAAAATAAAGCAGTACGTTCATTTCATCGCTGATCTGGATGATACCAGCGATCAGCGTTTTGCGGCGGATGTCGTGTACCTTCCTCCGGCGCCAGCCGTACAGCGTTTGGACTGGCAAGATTTTTCAGGCGTTCGGCGCATAGGCTTTCACTGGATTTTGACAGGGGGAAATTTTTTACCGCCACCCTATAGAAAACCAACCCCTCCCTATCATGTGCTCATGACCATGGGAGGGAGCGACCCTTGGAACTATACCCAAAAATATGCGCCCCTGTTTGCGGAAATTTGCAAGCGGGAAAATATGGTTTTTGCGGTAGTGATAGGGCCGGGTTTTGCGGCACGCGAAGATCTTGCACAATCATTTCGCAATCTCCCGTATCCTCCACAAATATTTGATAATCCAGGTGATATGGGCAAGGTTTATGACTGGTGCGATATTGCCTTGGCCCCCACCTCGGTGAGTGCATATGAACTGGCAATGAGCTGTAAAAAATGTTTGTATCTATGCCCTGATGAAAAATACAGGGAATATGGAATGGTTTTTGAACAGTCTGGCCTGGGAAAGGTTTTGGATTTGCCGGACGCAAATCTTTGTGCCTCGGTGCAAAGTCAGGTACGCGCCTTCATTCAGGCCATACATGAGCCCGCTCTGACTCCTGATGTAGTCAAAAAGATATTTGTTTCTGCCCCGGCAAAGTTTATTGCCAACGATATTTTAACGCTGTGGAAACAAAAAAGGTAAATTGATGCATGCCACCTATGAACCCTTTTTCCATACGGGAAAAACAATCGCGGAGTATGGTGAATATACTGTAATCCAATGTGAATCTTGCGGTTTTGCGCATTGCTTGCCAATTCCTGAATACACAGACCTGAAAAGCATTTACCAGAAGGACTATTATACAAAAATTAAGCCTGATTATATAGAGCGGGCCGAAAAAGATCGAGCCTGGCATGAAATGATTCACAATCACAGACTGAAGGTGATTGAAGGGCTGACCCCCGGCAGAAATTTGCTGGAAGTAGGATCGGGGCCAGGGCTGTTTCTTAATTGCGCCCGGCAACGGGGCTGGCAAACGCTTGGTTTTGAGCCGTCAAAAGAGGCCTGGCTCTATTCTCGTGAAATTTTGCATCTAAATGTGAAAAATGAATTTTTCGGGGCAGATGATAGCGATGCTTTGCCCAAATTTGATGCGATTTGCCTTTCTCTTGTTCTGGAACATATACGAGACCCGCAGGAGATGATGAACCATGTAAAAGCTCATCTGATGCCCGGTGGTGTGGTTTGCATTGTTGTGCCTAATGACTTTAATGACTTGCAAACTATTTTGTGCGCGGAGAAAGAGCGGCATAAATGGTGGGTGGCGCCTCCCCATCATATCAACTATTTTACTCATGCTTCTCTGGCAGGTTTTTTGCAGCGTAGCGGACTGAAGGTTGTAAAGCAGGAGACGACCTTTCCTTTGGAGTTGTTCCTGTTGTTAGGCTTTGATTATACGGCGGACGACCTGCTCGGTCGGAAGTGTCATGACTTGCGTATGCAATTTGAACAAAAACTTGAACAACTTGGGTTAGGTACTTTGCAATGTGACCTTTATGATGTTTTTTTGAAGCATGGGCTTGGCCGTCATGCCGTGGCCTACGCAGTGCTATAATGCGCACAAATGAAACCGGATGTGATAAAATGGATATGCCAAAGCAAGAAAAATCCCGCCTGCTTCTTTTTCCTGCCGGACCTGCCCAGCGAGAGGCGTTTATTGAGGCAAAAAACAAGGGGCTGTTCATAATAACTATGGACGGCGATGAAAATGCCCCTTGCAAGGATATGGCTGACCAATTTTTTCCTGTTAATCCCGCAAATACGGAAGCCGCTTTGCAACTTGCCCGTAATTTGCACCGCGAGCAAGCTCTGGATGGTGTTTTGCTTGTTGGCAGTGACTTGCCGGTAACCTGCGCCCTAATTGCCCAGGAGTGCGGGCTGAATGGCCCAAAGCTTGAGGCCGCAAAACTCACCATAAATAAATATGAGATGAAGCAAAGGCTTGCGCAGCATAATGTGCCTGTGCCTCCCTTTTATAAAATAACCGCCCCGGCGGAGATTTGCGCGATCATGGAAAAAAGCCGGGCCAGGCAATGTATCATAAAGCCCAACGATAATTGCGGCGCAAGAGGCATTTCCGTTATTCAGCACAGCCGGGAAGCGGAACCTGCCTTTGAGCGCGCCTGGGACAATCGGCGGGGAGAGGGATTTCTTGTACTGGAAGAATATATGGCGGGTCCGCAGATAAGCATAGAAGGCATAGTGCTTGGCGAAACCGTGCATATTACAGGCATTGCGGATAGAAATTATGACAAACTCGACCTTTATTACCCGTATGTCATTGAAAACGGAGCGGACATCCCCTGCAGCCTCCCCCACCAGGCCATTGAGGAAATAAAGCAGGTTTTTACGCGGGCTGTTTACGCTTTGGGTATTACCGACTGTGTGGTTAAAGGCGACATGGTGTGGAACCGGGAACAGGCATTTGTCATTGAAGTGGCGGCCAGAATAAGCGGTGGTAAATTTGCCTCCCGCCTTGTTCCCGAAGCAACGGGTATAAACCTTTTGAGCATTGCCATGGATGCGTGCATGGGGGTGCCTGTAAGCGAGGACAGGTTTGTAGCGAGTAAAGACAAATTTGTTTGTGTGCGGTATTTTTTTCCGCAGCCGGGAATTGTGTCAAACGTGGAAGGGGCTGAGCGGCTTGACCGTCTGGCATATATTATCGATAAATCGCTGCCCAAATCTGGTCAAAAATTTCAAAGGATAACCTGCCACGCCGACAGAGGCGGCTGGATTGTGTGTTCGGGAAATAGTCGTGATGAAAGCCGGAAGCGTGTGCTTGAGGCCATGCAGTCCATTAAAATAAATTATGTATGAGAGCTTATATGTATAATTTACCTAAATTTATTGCGGAAGTTGGCCTCAACCACAACGGCGATCTGGAAATTGCGAAAAAAATGATTGCTGTGGCGGCAGCAAACCACTGTGACTATGTTAAATTTCAAAAACGCACCGTGGGGTTGATTGCTACAAATGATGTTCTGGACGCCGAAGATGGGCGCTTTCCCGCTTTTGGCAAAACTTACCGCGCCATTCGTGAGCATCATGAATTTAATTTTGAACAATATCTGGAGATTATTGAATATTGCAAACTTAAAGGCGTAGCTTTTTTATGCACCGCTTTTGATGTGGAGGCGGTTGATTTTTTAGAACAATGCGGAGTGAGCGCATATAAAATCGCCAGTCATAATATTACAGACCTTCCTTTGCTCAAAAAAATAGCCCGCCTGAAAAAACGCACATTTCTTTCAACCGGCATGTGTCTGTTGGAAGAAATTGATGAAGCCGTCGCCATATTCAGAGAAGAAAATTGCGAGCTGATTTTGATGCATTGCGTATCCTCCTACCCTTCCGACAACTCCGAAGCGAATCTCGCAATTATTCCTTTTCTTAAGCAGCGCTATCAGGATTGCGTGGTGGGCTACTCCGGGCATGAGGAAAACAGCATTATCTCCGAATATGCTGCTGTTTTGGGGGCTGCGTATATTGAGCGGCATATTACTTTGGATAGAACCATGCCCGGCTTTGATCATAAAATTTCACTGGACCCCGCAGGGCTTAAAGAGTTGCTGGAAAGACTAAAAATTGTCTGCTCCACCATGGGCCGCGCGGAGAAAAAAATTTCAGAAAAAGAAATGATTACCCGTAATAAATACAGGCGCTCAATAGTTGCCTCGCGCCATCTAAAAAAAGGCGAGCGGGTGTCCGAAGACATGTTTGCAATGAAAAATCCCGGTACTGGGCTGGCTCCCCGTTGCATGTACGCGTTAATCGGCAAAACTGTAAAGGAAGATATCCCCGTGGATACTTTGGTTACAGTTGCGCAATTTGAGTAAGGGGCGTCCCGAGAGATACATTTGCTGTTCAACATATTGTTAACCAGGGTATACGTATGAGTACTTGTCCGCTATGTAACAGCCATGCTTTTCAAGTTGTCGAGCTTGGAAAATATCACCACCCTGACACGCCTGCCTATCAACTTTGTAAGCAGTGCGGCTTGGTGCAGCATCGGCAGGTTTTGTCTCCCGCTGCCATGGCTGCTTTTTATGAAGGTGATTATGTAGATGAATATATTGAGACAGAGTACACACAAGCCAAAATATATGTTCCTTATCTGGAGCATCTTGAAAACGAAGGGTGGCTTGCCGCAGGAGACCGCGTGTTGGATGTCGGCTGTGCAAAAGGCGATTTTTTGCGCCTGCTAAAGGATCGAGGGTACGATTGCATGGGCGTTGAACCCTCTCATGCAATGGTTGAACATGCTCGTAAAAAAGGGTTGAATGTGCTTTGCGATAGTCTGGAAAGCTTGAGCGACGAACAAAAATTTGACTGTATCTTTTTAAATCATGTACTGGAGCATTTTGTCGATCCTCTGAACGCATTGCTGAAAGTTAAGGATTTATTGGTCACTGACGGGACTATACTGATTTGTGTGCCAACGTTTGCCGCTGCACAGCCAGCCTCTCCCTTTAAGTTTATTCATCCGTATGTGTTCGGTGAAACATCGCTGAAAAATTTGGCCATACACGCTGGCTGTGTCATAAAAAAAATACAATGCATTGGGTCCAATATTCATGCCGTTTTACAGATCGGCAATAACCTTGAGCATGAAGGTATCGCTTGTGATTCAGCTTCGGAATTTGAAAAAATTTACTCATTTATTACGCGCCGTGAGCAAATGCTAGATGCCATATGCGATAAAATTGCGAAGTGGAAACAAGATACAAAGGTTGTTATTTATGGAGCTGGCGCACTCTCCAACTTTTTGCTTAAAGAAACATGCCTTGCTGCCTACAACATTGTGGGTATTGTAGATTCTGACGAAAAAAAACACGGTAAAAAATTTTGGAAAGATCTTTCCATACTGCCACCTTCATATTTCCATAACCTTGATTATGATTTGGTTGTGATTGCAAGCTATGTATTTGCAGAAGAAATCGTTAACACGCTCAGGCAGTTGGGGGTAAAAGAGGAGCAAATTCTGACAATTAATGAGTTTGCTACCCAAAACCAGCCTTGTTCGGGCAGATGACGCATATCAACACGCTATGCAAAATTGGAGAGCTTTTAATGGTTGAGCAAGTTCATACAGCATCTGTTCAAAATAGGCGCGTCTGCTGTCCAATTTGTTGCAATAATTCCTGGACAAATATTCTGGAATTGCATGGTGTTCGCCCCAAGTGGTGGGAGAGTGCTTCCCCTGATTATACGTATAGGTATATTAGCTGCGATTATTGTGGATTTGTACAATTGGACAATACCTTCTCTTGTGACGTCTATGAAGACTATTATGCTACTTGCTGGTTGAAAGATGTCTATAGTAGGCAACATCTTTCATACAAATATACAGAAGCTAAAAAATTTATCGCACAGTATGCTGATGCATATCCCAAAGAAATGGTTATGGAGGTGGGGGCAGATCATTGTGATCATCTGAACCTTTATCAGAATTGTAAACGATTAGTGGCCATAGACCCGTCTCCATCCGCAAAGACGTATGTAAAAAAATACTACCCTGATATTGAATTTCATCTCATGTCGGTAGAAGAAGCGGTTGAAACGCTTGATGCGTTGAAAAGTAAAGCCGACTTGCTCATTTGCTCACATGTTCTTGAACATATTGAGCGACCTGATGTATTTCTTGCGCAACTGGATAATTTTGTTGCCCCAGGTGGCTATTTGTATCTGGAAGTCCCATCGCTGGAAGATCCTGGGCAACGAGTTCCCACAAGTCATCTTTCTTTTATTCATATCAACCACTTCAGTGAGCATTCTCTTGCGCTATTGGCAATAAGAATGGGCTATCAACCAATTAAAGTTATGAGTGATAATATGAATAATGAATGGTCTGTAATACGAGGTTTGTTCAAAAAAGATTCTCCATCTCAGAATTTTAAGGCTTGCTTTTTGCAATATGCCACAAAATACACGCATGCTCCTCAACGTGCGGTTCAGATCATACAAGAGGCGGTTCGCAACGCAAAAAAGGTTGTCATTTGGGGGGCCAGTGTGGATTTGTGGGATATTCTCCATCGGCTTTCTGTAGATGAGCTTGAATACATTATTCTTGTCGATAGTTTTCCTGATAAACAAGGGGCTTCAGCGAAAGGCATCGCTATTGTGTCTCCTGAAATTATAAAAGATCTGGACCCTGACAAACATTGTTTCTTTACTGCTACCCGCAGCCATTCTATTCATATTTCAATCAATGATGCCTTTAGTAGGCTGTTGCCATCCTCAAGCTTGTTGCCGCTTTTGTTGGAAGAAAATTAGAGCGGGGCCGTGCAGATGAATATTCTACTCTGCTTGCCGAGAACTTCGGTAGATTTCAGAACTTTTACTGTGCTTCCAATTGGCGTGGCCTACATTTCATCCAGCCTTAAAAAGGCGGGATTCAATGTTATTCCGCTCAATTTTTTTCTGGTTGAAGAAAGAGATACCGAAGCCGTAATGCGCAGCATGATTGAGGAGCACAGCATAGATATAGTCGCTACCGGAGATTTGCTGGCCAATTTGCCGGTAGTTAAAAATATTATTGATACGGCAAAAAGGATCAAGCCTTCTATAATCACTATTATCGGCGGCCGTCTGGTTACCCATAGCCCCCATGAGTCGATGCAGTTAATTGATAATGCCGATTATGGCGTCATTGGGGAGGGTGAAATAACTACCTGTGAACTGGTGCAGGCTCTGATTTCCGGCAAAAAAATCTCAGATGTGGCGGGTTTGGTTTACAGGGACAAAGATGTTTGGGGTAATGCCACAATTAGTCTCAGCGCCCCCAGAAAAGAAGTTCCAAACCTGGACGAACTGGAGTGGCCTGACTATGAGGGTCTCAGGTTGTTTGAAGTAGGCCCTCCGGACAAGCGGGCGGCAGCGCTTGTCACCAGCCGCTCCTGCCCGTTCAGGTGCACCTTCTGCGTACATCACCGCAAAACCAAATACCGGCAAAGAAGCCTGGACAGTATTTTTGAGGAATTGGCGCATATCGTCGAAAAATATAAAATCTCACATTTTTATATAACCGATGAACTTTTTTCGGAAAAAGAAGCCCGTCTGATTGAATTTTGCAAAAGAGTCAGCCAGTACAAAGTTACCTGGGATTTGTCCATGCGGATTAATTCCGCGCTAACACGCAGAACCCTTGAACTTATGAGAGATGCCGGTTGCATAAGACTCCGCTATGGGCTTGAAAGCGCGGATGACCGGGTTTTGCAAAGTATGAACAAGCAGATAACCGTAGCTCAAATGGAGCAGGCCCTCAAGCTGGCTCATGAAGCCGGTTTGCCGGTATCCGGCGGGTTTATTTTTGGAGATATTGCGGAAACCATTGAAACCGCCAATGTTACCAAGGAATGGTTGCGCCGGAATAAACACTATTTGGCGGAAACAGGTGCCTGCATGATTACTGTGTACCCCGGTTCAAAACTCTGGGATTATGCAGTAGATAAAGGTATTATTGCCAACAAGCTGGAGCATATACAACAAGGCTGCCCGTATATAAATATTTCAGGGATGACAGATGAAGAGCATAGAGAATTGATTACAGGTATTGTACCTTCCATTAACAAAATGTTGGAAGAAATCAGTGACTATGCAAAGACAAGAAATTTTTCAGTTGACGACGAAAACAATAGATATACGGTAGAAATGTTTTGCTCTGCCTGTAAACAGTGGCATTGCGTTCCACTTCCACCAATGCGGATAAACAACCGCTGTACGTGCGTATGCCCTCAATGTTCATATCCATCTGTTATATATTGTTTTAATGAATATATTCAAATCATTGACTCCAAACTGAATGCTCTTTTACATAATTATAACTGCGCGGTGTGGGGAATAGGCAAAAGCTGGGATATGGCCTACCAAAGCAGTAAGGCTTTGCAAGACCCTAACAATAATTACGCGCTTATTGATTTAAAGAAGGGGCATCTTGGCTTGAGTTATAACGAAAAGACAATATATCCTCCTCCATATGTGGGGAAAAACAACATAAATTTTATCATTGAAACCATAGGTTTTACAGACGAGATCAAAAAAATTCTCGCGCGAGACGGGGCCGAAAGGATACCCGTCATCAACATTGGAATGATTGGGATAATGAAGGACATTTAGAGACAAATACGAGTGTTGCCATGAAACCAAAACTCCCTGCATATCAGATGATATACAGGGAGTTTTGGTTTCATGGCAAGCGCGGATTTATCCAGGCTTGATCCGCGCGGTGATCAGAGCGTTAGCGCGAGGCCACCGGAGTGGCGGCTGTTTCAGCCTGCGGCGCTGCCGGTTGGTCCAGGCGATCCTGCAAGTCCCAAAGCTGGGGGGTCTTGGGCAGGAGCGGCAGATAACGGGTCCAGACGTGCTTGGCAAGCTCGGCCGGGTCCATCTGCATTTCGCGGCTCCACTCCAGAATCGGCGGCACTATCTGCTTGATGTCGCCGGCCAGCGCGGGGCCGATGCCGTAGTTGGTGGCCTGCATGGCCAGATCAATAGCCTGCTGGCTGAATTCCAGCGACTTCTGCGCTGTATCCAGGGCCTTGGACGGGTTGTGGAAGCCGATGCTGTTTTCAGCGGAGAGCATATCCCAGAAGAACTGGCCCTTGCGTACCAGATCCTTGGACTGGATCATCAGTTCCTTGTACTGCGGGTGCTTCGCGCCGTCCCACTCGTTGGCCAGACGCACCGCTTCGTGCGCCTTGACCGACATATCCTGGGCGGACAGCAGGTTTTCAAAGGTCTTCTTCTGCGTATAGACCACGCGCTCACGCAGGTAATCGGCAGTCTTGTCCGAGTGACACTGGCGGCAGGCGTTGTCGATGCCTTCCGGCGTCTTGAGCGGCGAAGTCCACTGGTGGTTGGAGGTCTTTTTCTTGCCGTCTTCCATGCGGGTATACGGCATGTGGCAGTCGGCGCAAGCCACGCCAGCCGCGCCGTGCGTGCCGTTGGACCAGGTTTCGTATTCCGGGTGCTGGGCTTTCAGCATGGGAATATTGGAGACCGGGTGTACCCAGTCGGCGAAGTGGCCTTCAAAGCCCTCAGCGGTAGATGCGCCAACGCGCTTGTAGTATTCATACATCTGTTCCGTATCCATGCCATCGTCCCAGGGGAAGACCGGCTTTTTGTTCGAGCCGTATTTTGCTTCCTTGAAATAGTATTCGACGTGGCACTGTCCACAAACCAGAGAGCGCATTTCGTTGCGGGACATTTCCTTCCAGTTCTTGCCCTGACGTTCCAACGCTTCAGCCAGCGGGAAGCTGCTGATTTGCAGTTCCATGGTTTCCGGGTTGTGACAGTAGGAGCAACTGATCGATTCGTCCTTCATGTCGATTTTATCCTTGCCTCTGAAATCGTTGAAATTCAGGGACCAGAACTTGTCATCGCCATACTGCGCTACCCATTCGGGAATTTTGGGCGTTTTGCAGTTCCAGCAGGTGGCCGGAAGTCCGGCCTGCTCGCCGTAACGGTTGATGCGGTCAATGGCCAGGATGTCATGTACCGCGTAGGTATGACCACGCGCTTCGTTATACTCGTACATGAACGGATAGCCCATCCAGAGATTTTTCAGGTAAGGCTGGGAGTGCTTGAAGCCCTTGGGCAGGGGATTCACGTTGTCGTTTTTGCGGAATGGAATGGAACCTTTGTACTCGGTCATGATTTCACTTTCGTTGTTACGCTCGTACGTGGCGTACTGATTGGGAAATTCACTTTTGAAAGCCGAGGCCTTGGTTTCATTCTTGGCTATGGACGTTTTGTAGGTGGGGGCCAGCGGTTCCTCCGCCTCGGAGCAACCGGACATTACTACCGCGATGCCGGAAAGAACCAGCAGCCCGGCGATTATTAGATGTTTACGCATCGGCGGCTTTCCTCCTGTCGATAGGCAGCTTGTTCATGTGCGGTATTGTGCGGTGGCAGTCGGTGCAGTACTGTTTGGAGGTCATGTTGACTTCCTGAATGGTAGCATAGTGACAGCGAATGCAGTTGGCCTGAATGATGTCCTTGGTCACATCGTCGGCGTGAATGGTGTCGGGCACCTCGCCCAGAGTGTTGACCGCCAGGTCGTAAGCGCCTACCCAAGCTTTGAAGGGCAGTTTATAGACGATAAAGCTTGGGGTGTGGCATTCGTTGCATGCTTGTTTGGCGTGCACGCTCTGCTTGTGCGTCCAGGCTTCCTCCTGCATCACATGGCAGGTGGCGCAAAGCCCGGTGCCATCGGTGGCGGTGAGGAATTGCTGGAAGCCCAGTAAGGCCGCAATACCGAGGACAAACGCCGAGAAAAGAGCGAAGAATTTCCCTCTGGAGCCAGAGGGACGGGAGTTTGGCATTTGTATTCCCCTTGGGTTGATAGTTACACACAGGCGGGTTTGGCACCTCCTTAAAATCCCGCCGTTTTTGTCTTTACATGATATTACCCTTGCCGGATTCCGACCTTCTTGATCGTCAGGCCGGAGTATTTATTGATTAATAGTTACTGATATTATTCTTTAAGTATTAACTGCCGGATGAAAAAACGCAATTGCTTCAGCCTGATTTATGATAAATAAAATTCATATTGAATAAGTACTGTATGCTAACGTAATTATTCAAATAAGTTGATTATATTTTTTTATTGTCAGCGTGGCCGGATGGTCTTTCAGAAAAGCGACCAGCTTTTTGAAATGCGGTGTGCCGTTGTGCTCTTCAATGGCCTCGGCCGAGGCCCAGGTTTCCACAATCATAAAGGCAAGATCGCTGCCTTGTTCCTGCATCAAATCGTAACGGCGGCAACCGGCTTCGCTGCGGCTTCCGGCCACCAGTTCGGGCGCAAAGGCCATAAAAGCTGCGCGATCAGCGGCGGAAAGCTCTATACCGGCCAGAATGTGAACTTCGCTCATGTCAGACTCCTTGGGGTTAGTTGTTTGCGAGTAGAATTATCAATGCTTAAATATTGCCACAAAACAATTGGCAGAGCAAATTGCTTGCAAGTAAACAGCAAAAATAGCTGAAACTAAAAGCCCCCGCCGCGATTTTATTCGCAACGGGGGTTCATCTTTAATCCAATTAAGGCACGGGGCGCTTATTTCGCGCTGTCAGCGCCTTTTTTCAGAGCGTTTTCGTTCAGTTCGACAAGCTGGGGCTTTTTGGCACCGAAAACGGCGCGCAGCTGATCCAGCATGGTTTCGGGCTTAACGACTTTGGCTTTTTCCAGGTAGGCGCCCAGCATGATCATGTTGGCCGTCTTGGGGTTGCCCAGTTCGTTGGCGAGGTCGTTGGCCTTCACGTAGTAGACGGTGATGTCCGTACGGGTGGCTTTTTTGTCGATGATCGAGCTGTTGACCAGGAGCAGGCCGCCGGGCTTGACGAAGCTTTCAAACTTGGTCAGGGAGGGCAGGTTCATGGCCATAACGCAGGTGGCATCGCCGGGGCTGATGATGGGAGCGCCAATCGGCTTGTCGGAGATGTTCACGCTGACGTTGGAGGTGCCGCCGCGCATTTCCGGGCCGTAGGAAGGCAGCCAGGAAACTTCGTGGCCTTCGGCCATGGCGGCTTCCGCCAGCATCTTGCCCATGGAGAGGACGCCCTGGCCGCCGAAGCCGGCAATAAGAATTTGTTCATTCATATTATTCAGCTCCCTTGTCTTTCAGTACGCCCAACGGATAGTAAGGCATCATTTTGTTTTCCAGGAATTCCAGCGATTCGATCGGGCTCAGGCCCCAGTTGGTCGGGCAGGTGGAGAGGATTTCCACAAAGGAAAGGCCCTTGCCGGCGTTCTGGTATTCAAAAGCCTTTTTAATGGCTTTTTTGGCGGCCAGGATGTTCTTGGTGTTGTTCACGGCCACGCGGGCAGCATAGTAGGTGCCTTCGTGGGTGGCCAGCATTTCGGCTCCGCGCATGGGATAGCCGTTAACTTCCGGATCGCGGCCCTTGGGGCTGGTGGTGCTCTTCATGCCGATCAGGGTGGTGGGGGCCATCTGGCCGCCAGTCATCCCGTAAATGGCGTTGTTGATCAGGAACACGCAGATCTTTTCACCGCGCGCGGCGGCGTGGTTCACTTCGCAGTTACCGATGGAGAGCAGGTCGCCGTCACCCTGATAGGTGAAGACAATGCTGTTCGGAACGGCGCGCTTGATGCCGGTGGCGGCAGCCGGAGCACGGCCGTGGGCCGCTTCCTGCATGTCGCAGTTGAAATAGCGGTAAGCGAACACGGAGCAACCCACCGGGGCGATGCCAATGGCTCTGTCGGACAGGCCGAGTTCTTCAATGCTTTCCGCGACCAGGCGGTGAATGATGCCGTGCGTGCAACCTGGGCAGTAGTGGGTTGGCGCGTCCGTCAGCATCGAGGTTTTTTTGAATACAGGCTCAGACATGGTTATTTCCTCCCTTTCAGGGCCAGAATGGATTCAACGATTTCGTCGGGCGTGGGGTACACGCTGCCCAAGGTGTTGTGCAGCTCGACCGGCTTTTTGCCGTTCACGCCCAGGCGGACGTCTTCCACCAGCTGGCCGGCGGAGACTTCCACGGTGAGGAAGCCCTTGACGCTGTTCATGGCAGCGGCTTTTTCCAGGCTGCAATAGGGGAAGGGCCATACGGTGATCGGGCGGATCAGGCCGACGTTAATGCCCTGTTCCTTGAGCTTGGCAACGGCGTTCTTGGCGATACGCGCCACGGTGCCAAAGGCCACGATTACAAACTCGGGCTGGTCCATGTTGAATTCTTCAACCATGACTTCGTTGGCCGCGATTTCTTTGTACTTGGCCTGGAGGCGCTTGTTGACCGCGCCGAGTTCTTCATGGGTGATGTACAGGGAGTTGACAACGGCGCGGGGGCGGGATTTGTCGGCCCAGCCCACGGTGGCCCAGGAGTTGTCGTACTGCTTGACTTCAACCGGCTTGATTTCAACCGGTTCCATCATCTGGCCGAGCATGCCGTCGCCCAGAATCATGGAAACGCAGCGATACTTCTGCGAGCGGTCAAAGGCGGTGGCCATGAGGTCGCAAGCTTCCTGAATGGAGGCCGGAGCGTAAACCAGCAGGCGGTAGTCGCCATGCCCGCCGCCCTTGGTGGCCTGGAAGTAGTCGGCCTGCGAAGCCTGAATGGAACCCAGGCCGGGGCCGCCGCGCATGATGTTCACCACCACGGCCGGAATTTCGGCGCAGGCGATGTAGCTGATGCCTTCCTGCTTCAGGGAGAAGCCCGGGCTGGAAGAAGAGGTCATGGCGCGCACGCCGGTACCGGCAGCGCCGTACAGCATGTTTACGGCCGCAACTTCAGATTCCGCCTGCACAAAGGTTCCGCCCACTTCGGGCATTCTGATGGAAAAATATTCCGGAACCTCGCTCTGCGGGGTAATGGGGTAACCAAAGAAAAATCTGCAACCAGCCGCAATCGCCGCTTCAGCGATCGCTTCGTTGCCTTTCATAAGCACTCTTGCCATGTTTTTGATCCTCCTTGCTTAGTCTTTGTACACGGTGATGGCAACGTCCGGGCAGGTCAACGCGCAGGAACGACAAGCGGTGCACGCGGACGGGTCGGTGCACTCAGACGGACTGTAACCCTTCTGATTCAGGACAGTCGGGGACAGTCTGAGAATCTTTTTGGGGCAAGCGCGCACACAAAGGGCGCAACCCTTGCAGGTTTCTGCACAGATTTCAACATGTGGCATCTAGGAACCTCCTTGATGGTGACGGAGAACGGCGAGTCCGCGCTCCGGATTTAAACAAAATTTGATTAGTAATCCTGCCAGCCCGGGCGCATACGCATCACAATGGGCCGAAGTTCGCCTTTGAATTCCGCGCCCGTGAGTTCGCGGAATTTTTCGAGAATATCGGCCCGTCCGGTAATATAACGCACAGGGATATCAAGCTCTCTGGATACTTCTTCAACCAGACGCTGTCCGGTAAGCAGATTTTCCGGGCTGGATTCGTTGGCCAGATTTGTATTGTTGATCAGCCAGTTCATTTTAACCCGGCCCCGCGCTTCAATCAGCTCGAGCATCTTGCGGACGGCGGGCAGGTCAATGGTCTGCGGGCGGCTGGCGTTGAGAACGAAGTTGGTATTCAGGCGGTCGGCAATTTTGCCCAGTTCGATTTTGTAACGCCCAAGGGCGGTAGCGCCAACCGGGTCGCCGCCAACGTCAATAACCGCGTAATCGAATTCACCGGTGAAGATGCGGGCCGTCTCGGCGGACACCAGCGGCAGATCGATGCCGGTGTTGGCGAACTCCGAGGCGATGACCATGATGCCAGCCTCTTCCAGCAGGAGGCGCTTGGCCGAACTGCGGAAATAGGGGTTGACGATGTCAAGATCGACCAAAACGGTCTTTTTGCCTTGAGCCGCGCCATCCAGCGCGAAGTTCAAAGCAATTTCGGTTTTGCCGCTGCCGTAGTTCCCTACCAGAATGTCATACTTGGTATTCGCCAATTTATGATCCCGCAACTATGTGCAATTTCAGAGTTAAGACGCTCTTGACTAATTGCCTGCCACTGCCAGAGCGCAGGCGATGGAGTTGAACTTAACCTTTGAAGTGTCGGCGCGGCTGGTGATGATGATCGGAGCCTTGGCGCCCATGGTCACACCGGCGGTTTCGCAGGCGCCCAGGTAAGTGGCGGCCTTGAACAGAATGTTGCCGGATTCGATGTTCGGCACCAGCAGTACATCGGCAGTGCCAGCCACCGGAGAAACCAGCTTTTTGTGCTTGGCGCTTTCCGGGCTGAGGGCGTTATCCAGAGCCAGGGGGCCGTCCACGATGCAGTTTTTGATCTGGCCGCGGTCGCACATTTTGGCCAGGGCGGTGGCGTCCATGGTGGCGGGCATTTTGGGGTTAACCACTTCAACAGCGGCCAGACAGGCCACTTTGGGTTTTTCCACGCCCAGCGCACGGGCCACTTTTACGGCGTTGTTGATCAGATCCACCTTGGTGGGAAGTTCCGGATAGGTAACAATGGCGGGGTCGGTAATGAAGAGCAGACGACCCCAGCGTTCGGATTCCACGATACCCACATAGCTGATGGTCTTGCCGGTGGAAAGACCCCATTCCTTGTTGAGCACGCCGCGCAGGAGGTCGGCTGTGCCGACCAGGCCTTTCATCAGGGCGTCGGCCTGGCCGGTACCCACCAGGGTGACGGCTTCCTTGACGGCCAACTGCATGTCGGGCTGGTTGATTATTTTGATACCGGAAAGGTCCAGTCCGGCCTGCTTGGCGATGGCGTTTATTTCCGCTTCGTCGCCTACCAGCACCGGGCTGGCAATGCCAGCCGCCTTGGCAGCCGTGACGGCTTCGAGCACATCAAGATCCTGGGCCACTGCAACAGCCAGCGTTTTGGGCGTGCTGCTTTTTACTTTCTCAACAACCTGGGAAAATTTCATCTTTCAACCGCCGTTCAAGTAATAGGTGGACAGTGCAAAATTGGTCGCCCAAAAACCGGGCGAGATTTGGCCGGATGAGGGACAAAACTCAAACCGAATACCGTGACCGGCATCCGGCAAAATACAACGCCGCAGTACAACTTGTTGTTATCCCGGCGTATTATGTATTGTGAAAGTTTTCCCTAACGGCTCGCAAAATAACAGGCTGCAAGGGTTATGTCAATGAGGTGTGCAAAAAAGGCGATAAACACGGTAGGACTTATGTTCCGTAGCTTTTTGCCATACCTCGGGACGTCCACAATGTTGCGGCGTCTTTGCGCATTGCTTCAAAATCCGGCTCCAGCAAAGCTCTGCGTACCAGTTCGTTGATAAGTTCCTGCGAGGTGCATTCTTGCGGCGGCCTTATTTCGGTCAGGCGGAGTAGTTGCGGCTGGCCATGCCCGGTACCGGCAGGCACAAGGTATTTTGCGCCATCGCCGCGTAAAATCCATTCAGGGTTGATGCGTTTTTTTTCAAACAGCTTCATGCGCCACTCGGCAGGGATGCTCTTGCGCCGTTTGGCATCGGATACGGATGACTGCCTGACCTCAAGAACATCGGCCAGTTCGATTTGGGTTCTGCATTCGGCGGCTTCAAAGACACGCGCAAATTGAGCGTCAAAAGCCGAGTGGGCCGAGTCGTCCAGGGGGACGGCCTCCGGGAAGTCCTGTTTGGGCATGGCAGATCTCCGGCAAAGGGATGATGGCGTCGCTAACGCCTAATAGGAAACATACCTTATTAAGTAGAAAAATACAATAGACGATATAAAAATTCGCTATTTCGATAGTTGGCGCTTGAAAACCCAGGAGCTATTGGCCGCTGCTACAAGTTTCCATCCGTCACGGCCTCACTCATTAATCGTACAAAGCATATTTCGGGCTAAAAATTCATCAGGCCAAACGACATTGACTTTCTGGATAACTGTTATATCATATCCTCATGCAATACGAGTATGACCCAAACAAAAGCCAAGCTAACAAGGTCAAGCGCGGCATTGATTTTGAGGAAGCTCAATCCTTATGGCGGGATAAAGACGCCGTTATCCAAGATGCCCGTAGTGATGCTGAACCGCGCTTTGTGGTTATCGGACGTATTGATGGCCTGTTTTGGTCTGCCTTTATCACACGCCGTGGCGAGTCCATTCGGATTATTTCTGTCCGCCGCGCACGTAAAGAGGAGATAGCCGATTATGAAAAAGAGCTTGCCCGCAGAAGAGCTTGATCGGATGTTTGACGCTGGTGAAGACATCAGCGAATATATTGACCATGAATCCACCAGATCCCTGAACCGGGAAATCAAGCGCATAAACCTTGATGTGCCGTCCTGGATGCTCAACGCCCTGGATCATGAAGCAGAACGGCTTAATATTTCCCGGCAGGCAGTGGTCAAAACCATGTTGGATGGTGCCATCAGGAATAGTCCAGCCGCCAGGAGCTATTTACCCGCCTAACAGCCTGCGCTGTTTTTTGGCTCTCCCTGTTGGATAAAACGCTATCATAATCTCCTTATTTATAGCGAGAATTGATTTCTTCTTCCAACTCGGCACTCTGCGCGAGTACCGTGTCGAAGTCTTGGGCATCAATCAGCAAAATACCTTCTTGAACCATGCTGGCATAATCCGCTTGCAGAGCATCACGAGCTGCACCTTCTGGCACAAGGCGTAAGTGTCCACTCAGACATTTCCGGTAGTCTATCACTGCCCCTGTTTGATCTTTCTCCTGAAAAAACATGCTCTTGTGGCGCACAACCTGTCCCAGCCATGATGTATCCGCAAGGGCGGTCTGGATACGTTCGGTTGCCGCCAGCCGCAAAATATCGTGCCAGTGCCGTGCAAAACGGTTTCCGCGCATCTTGGTCTGTCGGCAGAAAACATGGATGGCGGTTGCCTTTTCCCAAAATGTGCGCTCCATTTTCATAACCCGTGGTAGGGCTTGGGGAAATACCATTTCAGGTATTAGCGGCGCAAGGTCGGATGTTATAGGCAATACTTCACAGGGTTCCCCGGTGGAACGCGCCCCGAATTCCAAACGAATGTACGGAGCGACATACCCGGTTCCTTGCCGCAAAGGCGGGTACTTTACCAGAAGACTGTCATTGTCTTGGCCGATTATATTGAGGCTGGCCTCTATGCCATTCTCGTCCAGCGCCGCCTGAATAACCGGAACAATACTACCTTCAATCCATTGCGGTAAGCGGGCGCGTATTGCTTTTGTCCATTTTGCGGCCTGGCTGGGCGTCGGCGGGATGCCTTCCGGCGTGGTAGCCATATCAGGGAGGAGATGGCGAATATCACAGGTAAGGTCAATGTCTTCTGAAAAACGGTCAATGACCTTGTAGGCCTTGGAGAGAGATGTGCCGCCTTTGAAGGTGAGTGTGTCCGCCAGCGAAGACGAAAAAAGGCAAGATAACGTCCAGACCACCCACACGTCTTTTTCAAGCAGGTGAGCCGGACGACCGGAACGCGATGAGGCTGTGTCCAAAAGTTCGGCCTGTTCCGCCGGGGCGAGAGAAAAATAGATTTCAGGCATAGTGTTCAATCCGACTTACAGTTTTGGCCAGCCAGCTTGGCAACTCGGAGCGCACGGCGGCTACGGCTTCCCAGTCTTTGGCTGGAATCGCTTTTTGTGCTTGCGGCATGGCTTCTTCCGCTTGTTCCGGCCCCAACCACGCCAAGGCTCGCAACAATGCCCCACCGGAACTTTCGCCAAGGAGTAGTTGCCAATGCGGGGCGTGTTTGATTTCCAGAACGCGGGAACCTAGCCGCAGGGTACGACTCCGACCCGAAGTTAGAAAAACCTCACGCATCGGCACCTGTGTCGTCAGGCCAAGACGGTTTGCCGCCGCCGCACCGTGTGACACCACAGTTTCTCCGGTTTTTTCCGTCAACGCCGTAAGCAATTGTTCCGGCGAAGGAGGGCGAGTGCCGAAACGCCCCTGCACAGGAAATGTATACAGTCCTCTTCCCACCCGGAGCAATTTTTTTTCTTTAACCAGTCTGGTCAGGGTTTGGTCAACTGCTTCCCGGCTACCGAGGTGCAAAAACTCCTTAGGCGAGAAGACGCCGCCTTCCGGCAACTGCTGCGCTTCGGCAAGTATGTGTTGGGCAAGAATACTCATGGCGTACCTCTTTGTCAGAAATATATGCTAGTTTCTGACAAAGTCAATGAAGAGGGCTCTCCCTCAAAGGCAGGGGCAGGAATAACAAGAAACCCCGTAAAATTACTCTTCGCAATTTTACGGGGCTATCTGAATCCTTGACGGATTTATATCTGGTAGCAAGGGGGAGATTTGAACTCTCGACACTACGGGTATGAACCGTATGCTCTGACCAACTGAGCTACCTTGCCGTTTACTCATCGCCGTACGCGGTGCGTTTCAGCGTCGAGACGGATTCTTTATCGAAGGGTCAAATAATTTGCAAGAGATTTTTTGTTCAGATTTGCTAAAAGGTGGTAGCGCTCCAATCTGCTGTCAGACTAGGAAGGCGAGCTTTTTGCGATGGGAGTGTACTCTTTTGGTACTCGACAGGAGCAAAAAACGATGCCTGACGAAGTATCACGGCAGATTGGGGCGCTACCAAAAGAACCAGTAGACCAGCGGGGCCAGCGCCAGGCGATACCAGGCGAAGGGGGCCAGTCCGATGCGTCCGACCAGGCCTATGAAAATTTTAATGGCCGCCAGAGCCGCGAGGAAGGAAACCAGAAAGCCCACGGCAAAAAAGGCGATATGTTCGCTTCCGATGCCGCCCCAATTTTTGAAGAGGTCAAAAGCCGTGGCGGCGAACATGATCGGAACGGCAGCGATGAATGAATATTCGGCTGCGGTTTTGCGGTCAGCCCCCAGCCACATGCCGCCCATAATCGTGGAGGCGGAACGGGAAAAGCCCGGCCACAGCGAGAGGCATTGGCAAAATCCGATGCCCAGGGCCAGTTTTGGGGTCAGTTGATCCAGTCCGTTTACCCGCGCCGGGCGCTTGCAGCGTTCGAGCAGCAGCATGAGTATAGCGCCTGCAGCCAGAGCCAGAGCGACAGTAAGTGGATTAAACAAGTATGTTTTAATCAGCGAGTGCGCGAAAAAACCGAGCAGTCCGGCAGGCAGACAGGTGAGAAAGAGCAGCCACAGGCCGTATAGCCCGGCGAAAACCGGCGATTGCGGCCCGCCCCCGCTTTTGTCTGTAGGGCTTTCTGTTTTTGAAACATTGCCCGCCGCCGCGCTGCCCGGCAGCAACAGCCGGATGAAGCGCTGACGGTACAGCACCAGTACTGCCAGGATCGAGCCGAGCTGGATAAAAACCTCAAAGGTTTTGATGGCGTCGCCGTGCAGCCCCAGCAGGGAGCTGGTCAAAATCAGGTGCCCGGTGGAGGACACGGGCAGAAATTCCGTAATGCCCTGAACCAGGCCCAGCAGACTGGCCGACAATAATTCGTTGTTAATCATGACAAAATGAGGCACTACCCTATAGCCATTTGGCTTGCAAGCTCCAACTTACTGGATTATGATACCGTTTTCGCGGTTTTCGCTTTATGTCCTATAGTTAGCTGTTTTAGAGCCTGTTTGCACAAAGAGGAATTTTGTTTTTTGACGCAGACAGCGGGCAAAAGAACCTTTGTGAGGACAGGCTCCATAGGGAGGCCGAATGACCGAAGGTATGCCGCATGACGAACTGCTGCGCCGGGCCATGGAATGGTTTTTGGCCGAGCGGGCGAGTTCTCCGGAGCGTTCTTTGCGTTCTCTGCTTGACGAAGCCGGGATGCGTTTTAATTTGACCCCCAACGATGACGCTGCCCTGCATAACTTATTAAAAGACTCCGGGTCTGCCCCGGAATCCGGCGGACAAACAGTTTGAGTCTCAATTTTTTGCCTTTAAATACCCTGCATCGGCACGCGCTTTCGGAAATTTTGCACAATTTCCTGCTCAGTTCTGTATTTCTGCTTGCCCTGGTGCTGATTGGCCGTGGGGTTCAGATGCGTCAGCTCGTTTCCAGCCTGAATCTGAACGCGGCTGAATTTGCGCTGTTGTTGTCCTACATGGCACCCACCTTCTTGCTGATCGTGGTGCCGCTTTCCTGTATGCTCAGCATTTTTCTTGCGATCATGCGCATGAGTGCCGATCGGGAACTGGTGGCCCTTAAATCCGGCGGGGTGAGTGTACTCCAATTGCTGCCCGCGCCGCTCTGGTTCGCCATGTTCTGCTGCGGGCTGACCATGCTGCTTTCCCTGCACGGCATCGCCTGGGGCGCGGCCGGTTTTCGTTCCACCGTGCTGCATCTGGCCAGCACCAAGGCGCAATTGAACATCCAGCCCGGCGTCTTTAACCAGGATATAGCAGGGGTCACTTTGTTCGCCCGGCAGATTGATCCGGAAAGCGGCGAGTTGCTCAGGGTGATTATTGAGGATACGGCCAGCCAGTCCGGTTCCACCATGACCATTGTGGCTCCGCGGGCTGAAATCGCCACCGATGAAAAGAACGGCGATCTGGTGTTCAAGCTTTGGGAAGGCCGCAGCTATATTCTGCGCGATCAGGGCGGGGCGAGTGTGGCCAATTTCAAGTATCTGGAACATCATCTTAACCTTTCGCGCCTGCTCTCCGGGTTCAGCCTGGATGAAATCAAGCCGCGCGAAATGTCCTGGCGGGAATTGCAGAGCAACTTGCAACAAAGCGGCGGAGAACGCCTCCAGGTGGAAGTTCAGAAGCGCTGGTCACTACCGGCAGCCTGTCTGGTACTCGGCCTTTTCGCCGTGCCGCTGGCGTGCAGCTTTGAAAGCTCCCGTAAGCAGCTTGGCGTAGTACTGGCTCTGCTTGCCTTTCTGACCTACTACTCGTTGTACTCGGCGGGTATTACCCTTGGCGAATCCGGGCGGCTCAGTCCGATAGCGGCCATGTGGCTGCCCAATGCCCTGTTTTTGATTTTGGGGATTAGCGGCATCTGGCTGGTTTCCCGCGAGGGCGCGCCGGATTTATCCGCCTTTTTCGGACGTATGTTCAGCCGGAGGCGCACTGCCGTGGTGGCCGTAATCGGCGAATCCGCCGAGTCCGGCAAAACATCAGGTGACAGAATCGGTGGCGGAACCAGCGGGACCGATGGGGGGGCGCAATGACCCTGCTGAACAAATATCTGCTGCGCCGCAATATCTTTTTGCTTTTCAGCCTGCTCACCGTCGGAGCCGGTATTTATGTGCTGACGGATCTGTTCCAGCGCATTGACGTCTTTCTGGACGCCGGGCATGGCGTCGGATTGATCCTGCTCTATTTTTTGGTCAAGCTGCCTCTGATTGTTTCGCAGATTCTGCCCTCGATTTTCCTGCTGGCCCTGGTGTTGCAACTGGCCTTGATGCGCAAAAGCCGGGAAAGCATGGCTTTGGAGGCTGGCGGCGTATCACCGGCAGCCATGCTGCGCTTTGTGCTGGTCTATGCCTTGCTTTGGAGTTGCCTGCAATTCGCTTTCGCTCAGGTGCTGGCCGTGCAGGGTGAGCGTTACAGCGGGGAGATCTGGCAGAGCGAGGTTAAGAAACGCGAGGCCCAATATTATGCCATTGAAGACCTCTGGTTTACCAGCGGGGACTATGTAATTCATTTGAAGCAGGCCTGGCCCAACTCGGAAAAGGCAACCGGCGTGACCATTTATGAGCTGACGCGTGACGGGCTGGGGCTTGTGCGCAGTATCAGGGCCAAAGAAGCGGCTACCTCCGGAAATGGCTGGACGCTTTCAGACGTTGAAATCACGCGGCCCGGTGTTTTTGGGCATTATCGCGTGCCCGGCGAGACTTTGCCGGTACACCAGGATTTGCTGACCTTCAAGACTTTTGAGCCAAAAAGCTACCCCAGCGAAATGAGCCTGACAGATCTGTGGAGCAATATTGCGCGCCTTGAGCAGGCCGGTTCCAATGTGGAAGCTCTGCGCACCGAGTTTCATCGCCGCTTCGCCTATGCCGCTTCACTGCTGGTCATGGGGATGCTGGCCCTGTTGATTAACATGCGCACGGACAAGCTTTATCTGGCCGTGTTTTACGCCATGCTCTGCACCTTTGTCTTTTACGCCAGTTCCTCTTTTTTCGGAACTTTGGGCGAGAACGGCAAGCTGCCTCCGCCGCTGGCCGCCTGGAGCACCAATGCCCTGTTCGCGCTGGTGGCTGGCTGGTATTTGTTGCGGGACATGCTGCATACGCTTAAGCATAAATTATAGGGTAATTTGATGTATTCCGATTCGAATAACAGAATTCGCAACCTGGGCGGCGGCAGTCGGCGATTGCGCGGTATTTCGGCCCTGAAGCTCTATCTGCTTTGCCTGGGTGGGGTTTGGCTGCTCCTGCTGCTTGCCCGCGCCGCCTTTGCCGTTTATGCCCTGGACAGTTTTGCGGGGGCGGATCAAAACGAACTTTTCAGGGCTTTTTACATCGGGGGCAGATTTGACGCCCGGTTGGCCGCTATTTTGACTTTCCCGCTCGGCCTTCTGCTGACTATTCCCTGGCTTGGACGCAGGCTGGCGGGCTGGGCCAATGCGATGGGCCTATTTTATTTTCTGGTGTTCCTGGCGGTCTGGCTGGTTTATGCCCTGGATTTCGGTTTTCACGCCTATCTTGGCATCAGGCTGAATGCCACGCTATTTGAACTGCTGGAGGATTTTGGCGTCAGCCTGGATATGGTGTGGGAAAGTTATCCGGTAATTTTTATCTGCCTGGGGCTTTTGCTGGCGGCTTTTTGCAGTGCCCTGCTCATGCGCGGGCTATGCGCAAAAGAAGTAAAACCCTGCTGGAGCCTGCCCGGCCGTATTTTTTCCTGGCTGGCCGGTTTTGTGATTTTTGCCCTGGCCGCCTATGGACAGGTGAGCAGCAACCTTTTTCCGCTACGCTGGAGCAACGCCTACTTTTCTCCCAACCCGGCGGTCAGCGCCCTGGCCCTCAATCCGCTGCAAAATCTCTATGATACCTACCGGGCCAGCAATGATGAAGGTTTCAGCCTGGAGGCGGCCCGCGAGGCATACCCGCTGATGGCCGAATTTTTGCTGGTCGATAAATCGGACGCGGTCAGCCTCAATTACGCCCGGCGTCATGCGGGACTTAATGCGGCCGGAGCGGAGCAGACCGCGCTTGGACAAGTCGGAATTGCCCAGTCTGCAAACCACCCCAATGTGGTGATCATCATTATGGAGTCCATGGGGCACCCAAAAAGCTCGTTCGCTCCTGGTAATGCCGATCCCACACCGTTTTTGAAAAGCCTGGCTGCGGAATCGCTTTATTATCCGAATTTTTACGCCAATACCCGCACCACGGCCCGGGCCATTTTCACCATTATGACCGGTATCCCGGACGTGACCGAGAGCAGCACCGCTTCGCGCAATCAGCTGATTGTCGATCAACGCCTGATCGCGGCGGAATTTTCCGGTTACGACAAATATTACATGATCGGCGGAAATACCAACTGGGCCAATATTCGCGGAATTTTAAGCAACAATATCGGCGGACTGTCCATTATGGAGGAAAGCTCCTGGCAAGCGCCCAATGTGGATGTCTGGGGCATCTCCGATTACGACCTTTTGCGCGAGGCGCACCAGTTTTTTCTGAGCCGTGGCGAAAAACCCTTCCTGGCCGTGATCCAGACAGCCAGTTTGCACGCTCCCTATACTGTGCCGGATGACCTGCCCGGTTTCGAGAAAAAGGAACTCAGCAAAGAAGATCAGCACAACTATGGTTTTGAGAGCGAGGACGAATACAATTCAATGCGCTTCGCCGATTATTCCCTGGCCGAGTTCTTCCGCCTGGCCAAAGCGTCGGATTATTACCGGGACACGATTTTTGTGCTGCTTGGCGATCACGGCATCAGGGACAGCAACGGCAACATGGACGCGGCCTATACCGCAGCGGATCTCGCCCCCTGGCATGTGCCGCTGATTCTGCATGCGCCGGGCCGCCTGGATCCGGGTGTGGATGCGGAACCGGCCAGCCAGGTCGATGTTTTTCCTACAGTGGCCTCGCTGGCAGGCGCCAGCTACACCAACTGGACTCTGGGCCGGGATTTGCTGGATACGCGTTTTAGCGGCAGCCGGGCCGCGTTCATCGGCGGGCAGTTGGATACGCCGATTCGTTTGCGCCAGGGTGATTACTGCTATTTTGATAACCGGGCCGGGCGTCTGGCCCTGTATCGCCTGGGCGATCCGCTGGCTCAGGATTTTCAGTCTGCGCAGCCCGCGCGTTTCAAGCGAATGCGCGCTCTGGCCGAAGCCATGCAGGTGACGGCCAAGTATATGCTCTACAACAATAAGAAATAGCGGTAGTGCCTCATTTTATCGTGATGCTGCGTCAGATTTCGTTTTTACCTCCTGTCATGTACGAGAAGAGTACACTCCCGTCGGCAAAAACTCATCTTCCTTGCCTGACGACAAAAGCAGGCACTACCGAAAATCAGGAGAGCCTTTAGTGAGCCAGGAACAACGCACTCAATCAACTTTAAGCCTCAGCATGCTCTGGTTTGGAGCTTCAATATCAATAGCCGAAATTCTGACCGGGGCGCTACTGGCTCCCTTGGGCATGTCCCAGGGCTTTACCGCCATTCTGATTGGTCACGCCATAGGTTTGTCCATACTGGCCCTGGCTGGTTTTGTGGGGGCGCTAAGCGGCCTTTCCACCGCTCAGGCTCTGGTTATTTCCTTTGGCAAAAACGGTTCCAGATTTTTCTCCAGCCTGAATATCATCCAGTTGGTCGGCTGGGCTTCGGTAATGACCATTACCGGGGCCAAGGTGCTGAACGGACTTACTTTCACTCTGGCCGGTTATCAGAACGAAGCGCTCTGGTGCCTGGGCATCGGGGCGTTGAATCTGGTCTGGGTACTGCTGGGGCTGAAGCATATTTTCAAGGTCAATATCATTGTGGTCAGCTCGCTGTTTCTTACTTCTCTGGTTCTTGGGCATACAGTGTTCAGCGATACGGGCGGCGTTCAGGCAATAAGCGATACGCTGAACTTTGGCGCGGCGGTGGAGTTGAACGTGGCCATGGCTCTTTCCTGGCTGCCCCTGATTTCCGACTACACGCGCAATCTGAAACGTCCGGTCAGCGGCACTGTTTCCTGTGTCCTATGTTACGGCCTGGGCAGTACCCTGATGTTCACCATCGGGCTTGGAGCGGCGATTTACGCCGGTACCACAGATCTTGGGCAGATTCTGCTTGCCGCCGGTTTCGGGGTTTTCGCCCTGGTGGTGATTATCTTTTCGACGCTGACCACTACTTTTATGGATACCTACTCCGTAGGGGTGAACGCCTCCATCATGTACGGGCGCATGGGGGCAAAAGCATACGGGGCGCTTACCTGTTTGGCCGCCACCAGCATTGCCCTGCTGGTGCCCATGAGCCAGTATGAGAATTTTCTCTATCTGATCGGTTCCGTTTTCGCTCCGCTTTTCGCCATCCTGCTCACGGAGTTTTTCCTGTACGGCAGGCGTGACGCCGAGAGCTTGTTCCGCCGGGGCAATTTTTTGATCTGGCTGGCCGGTTTTGTCGCTTACCGATTGCTGATCGATTACAGCGGCATTATCGGCAACACCCTGCCAGTCATGCTTGGCACGGCGGTTCTGTGCTGGTCAGTAAATAAAGTTTCCGCCCGCGCTAAAGCTTAACAAGCCGGTAGTGCCTGCCGCATAAGATCACGGCAAAATGAAGTACCAGCGCCGGGCATAGTAATTGCATCACTGGGATATCTGGGATAAAGTTCCAACAATTATCCGGGGACATACCAAGGAATAAGGGAGCCAACGTGTCGCAACAGCCAAAAGCCGACGAATTCGCTGTTTTGAAAGGACCGCAAAAGACGGCCGTGCTGCTGCTGGCCATGGGCGAGCGTTTCGCCTCAGAGGTTTTCAAGCGCATGGAGCGTCAGGAAATTGTCGCTGTCTCCAAGGCCATGGTCGAAATGGGGGCCATTCCCAAGGAAGTGGTCGAGCGGGTGCTGCGTGAATACCATCACGCCCTGGTTACCGGGCAGCAGATGGTGCGCGGCGGTCAGGATGCTGTACGCAAGCTGCTGCTTTCCAATGTGGATAGCGACACCGCCAAATACATCACCGATATTCTTGGTCTGGACGAAGGCGTGCAGCCTTTCCGCGAGCTTGGCAATGTAAGTCCGAAACTCATGGCCCAGATTCTGCGCAACGAACACCCACAAACACTTTCCCTGATCATGGGGCATCTGCCTTCCGGCAACGCGGCGGACCTGCTGATCAACCTGCCGGCCGGGGTGCGTACCGAAGTGCTCTTGCGTCTGGCCAGGCTGGAAGCCGTGCCGGAAGAAATGCTGGCCGCCGTGGACAAGGTTCTGCAAAGCCAGCTTATTGCCATGGGCGGCAAGGAAGGCCGCAAGGTCGGCGGCGTGCAGGCCGTGGCCGAAATACTCAACGCCGTGGATCGCGCCACCGAAGAAGAAGTTCTTTCGGAAATCGAGGAAGAATCCGTTCAGATGGCCGAAGATATCCGCGCCCTCATGTTCGTGTTCGACGACGTCAAGAGCCTGGATGACCGTTCAATCCGCGAAATGCTCAAGGAAATCTCCAACGAGGATCTTACCATGGCTCTGCGCGGTTCCACCGAGGAAATGCGCGAACTGTTCTTCAAGAATATGTCCGAACGTGCCTCCAACATGATCCGCGAAGATTTGGAAATTATGGGACCGACCCGTCTGTCGGACGTGGAATCGGCGCAGCAGAATATCATCAAGGTTGTGCGCAAGCTTGAGGCTGAGGGCCGAATCATCATCAGTCACGGCAGCAACGATGTGTTTGTGTAAGATATAATTTGGTATTGAAGTCTGGAAAGCTCTGGAGTTGTAATGTCCGGCGAAGACCCGCAAAATAATCAGGAAGAAAGCAAGCCCAAATGGGGCCGTATTTTCATGGGCGACCGGATAAGTGAGCTTGGCGACGTGGAAAGCGTTCGTTCGCGGGCCTGGGATGCCAAGGACGAGGCCGATTATCTGGATCGGGTGCGGGCGCGTGCCACGGAAAAGGCCAAGGAAATACTTGCCACTGCCGAAACCGATGCCGCCGCCATTCGCCGCGAAGCTGCCGAGGCGGGCTACGCCGAGGGCCTCAAGCAGGCCGAGGCAGAACTGGAGGAGTTACGATCTTCCATGGGGTCGGCTGTCTCCGGTGTGCTTAATTCTCTGCAAAGTTCCGGGCCTGCTTTAAGCCGGGCCTGGCGTGACGATCTGGCCGCGCTGGTCAGGTTGTCGGTAGAAAAGATTCTGGGCATAACGCTTGAGCGGGAAAAATCCAAGGTGCTGGAAGGGCTTTATCTGCAAGCCGTCAAAACTCTGGAGAACAACCGCCGTATCGTGGTGCGCGTAAATCCCGAGGACGAAGCGGCCATATCCGACATCATCGGCATGGGCCTGGTTGGCCAGCCTGAGCTGGAGCAATGGAGCGTTAAGGCTGATGCCTCGATTAGTCCGGGCGGCCTGATTCTGGAAAGCGATTTCTCCTTGGCTGACAATACCCTTGAAAGCCGCAAGGCCGCAGTGGAATCGGTGCTGGCCGGATTGCATCTGCCGGAATAGGATTGTTTTAGAGGGGCCTGCGCGGCCCCGTCCCTCGTTTTGAACTGTTCTAAAATATTCAGTTTTTAGCCGTTTGCATGGCCATAACAATACTGAGTGCTACCGAGGCGTTCAGCGATTCCACATTGGGCCGCATGGGGATGGAAAGGCGTTTTTCGATGCTCCAGTAAGCGTCCAGGCCCGGCCCCTCCATACCGGCCACCAGCCCTATGGGGTCCGGGAACGTGAACCGAAAAATGTCGCTGCCTTTGGGTGAAAGGGCGAAGATCGGCAAATCAAATTCGGCCAGATCCGCTATGCCAGGCCCTTGATACAGGGTGACCTGAAATACTGCCGGGCCTGCGGCCCGCAACGCTTTGGGCAGGTATGGGGTGGCCGCCTCGCGTAAAAGCACGACCCTCGCTCCAAAGGCAGCCGCGCTGCGAATGGTGGTGCCCAGGTTGATTGGATTTTGGAAAGGTACGAAGACTGTCAGCCCCGACGCCAGGGTTCCATCCCAGACCGGCAGGGGCGGGGCGGAAACCAGCAGGATCGGAGCCTTGATGCCGTAAATATCCAGCGCCGCGAACAGATCCGGCGGCAACAGATAAAGCGGCATTGCCCTCAGGGGCGCACATTCTGTTAATTCATCCAATCCGTATGGCTTGTTATCTGATTTATTCGCATTACCGGGCAAACTGGCAATCACGGCCAGTACGCGCTCCGGATGCCGGGCCAGAATTTCGCCAATGAAACTGCGCCCCGTAACCAGGGCCTGCTTCTGCTTTTTTATGCCCCGCCCGTCCAGCAATTTGAGCCAGTTTTTATAGCGCGGGTTTTGGGCGCTGGATATTTCCATCCCGCTGGAGAATTTTACAGCCTCAATCATATTATTCCACTATAGACCTTATTGGTCGCTTCAAGCATGCGCTGGATAGAAAATTCGCGCTCGGCCTTCAATCTGGCGGCCCGTTTCATACCATTCAGTTCTTCCGGCGGCATGGCCAGGATTTTTCTTAAGGTTTCCCGGATGGATTCCGCATCCTGCGCCCTGGTTACCCAGCCGCAGCTTTGGTCAACATAATCGCGCATTACCGGAAAATCGCTGATCATTACCGGCAGACTCATGGCCGACATTTCCCGGCTGGCAAAACTGCTGGCTTCCGCCTTGTAGGAAAGCACGAAGCCGATATCGCCTTTTTCGAGGTAGGGGCGGGTATCCTCCAAAAAACCGGTATAGGTGATGTCGCATTTGGTGGCGGCAATTGGCCGGTCATCTTCCATTTCCGGTTCATGCCTGCCCATCAGGATTATGGAGAGGCGCTTTTTTTCCGCCTCCGGCAAGCCGTCAATGGCATCAACCAGATAAGTCCAGCCCTTATGCCGGGCTGTTCCGGCACTGCTGACCAGGGTCAGATGTTCGCCGGTATGGATCTCTTTGTTCTTTTTCCAGAAGTCCAAATCAATGCAGTTGTCGATGACATGATAACGCGGGTTGCTGCTATCCAGGCCGATGGTTTTGCAAATTTGGCCGCTGACGAAGATGACCGCAGCGTTAAACTTGTTCAGCCGCCACAGGGAAACAGCGCCCTTTACTTTATAGGTATTGTGCTTGGTGAAGACGGTTTTGAACTTCTTTTTGACAAAGGGCGAGGCATAAAGCGCCATCCGGTTGTCCGATGAACCGTTGGTATGCACAATATCAATGTCATGCTGGTCAATGGCGCGGATCAGGGCGCGGGTATTCCGGGCGGTTTCAGGCAGGCGCCCCAGCCCGGAAGGAAATTGAAGCGGAATCAGCCGTCCTTCCCGCTCCATACCGCGCTCGGCAAGAATTTTATACAGGCGGCTGGAGGGCGGGCAGGCCACGAATTTGTTGTGCTCCGGATTTTGCAGCAGGGCCAGGACGTAAGTTGTATGCCCGCCACCGTGACCGGTATGGAAGTTTGTATAAAGTATGTTCATAAGTCGCCTGGCGGGGGTATTTTTAAATATCCTTGCTTGCGGAGCAAAAATATTTGTTCAGCCCCACTAGTTTGATTGTTGTTGCAAAAACTTGGCCCGGAAGTTTTTTTCCGCTTCGGTGGAACCGACCAGCACCAGTTCATCGCCTTCGGCAAAGGCGTTGTCCGGGTCCAGGTTGACCAGCATTTTACCGTCCCGCCGCAGCCCCAGCGCGTTGCATTGGGTATCGCGGATGCCGCTGTCGCGCGGGGTTTTTCCCACCAGGCCGTGCGGCATGGTAATGCGGAAAATATTAGTACCTTCGGTAAGCAGATAGACGCTGCCGGGGCTGAGCAGATTGACCACCGAGTTGGCCGCCAGGCTGGAAATAGCCATAACCAGACTGGCTCCGGCCCCGTAAAGGGACTTGATGTTGCGGCTTAAGTTGCAGCGGGAGATGATTTGCGCTTCCGGCCGCAGTTTGCGGCAGTATAGAGTAAGGTAGATATTAAGATCGTCGTCATGCGTGGTGATGGCCACGCTGTTGACTTTATCCAGGCCAGCCTTGCGCAGCACCGCCGAATCTTCGGCATCGCCCAGAATATAGCGGTGATCGTCTTCCGGCAGCATTTTGGGGTTTTTGTCCACCAGGCGGAAGGGCAGGCCGCGTTTGGTCAGGGTGGCTACCAGTTGCTGGCCGACTTTGCCGCCGCCCAGCACCAGCACAGTGGAATCCTCTTCCTGCTGCGGATGCAGTATGCACTCTTTGCCGAACTGGGCCAGCTTTTCCGCCGTGCCGGATAACAGCAGCACCGAACCATGGCCGATTACCATATCCGCTCTGGTGCCGCTAAAATTGCCGCCCTGCCAGGCTCCCACCACGTTCAGGCCGTGCCCGGCCCGCAAATTCAGTTCCAGCAGACTTTTGCCGACCAGATTGGTGCAGTCGGACGGAACTTCAGCAATGCACAGCTCATCGAAGCGGGCGATGATATTGCTTTCAGCGCGTCCGGCAAAGGCTCGCCTGCCAATGGCTGCGCCCAGCATGTTCGTGAAATGCAAAACGTGACGGCATCCGGCGTAATGCAGGATGTCCATGGAATTTTCGTTTTTCGCGCTGCTTACCAGCAGGGTCTCCGGCGCTATTTCGTGCACGGTGGCCGCGATGTTGGTGTTCTTCAGATCGTCGCACAGGGCCACGACCATGGAGGCCCGCTGCGCCCCGGCGGCCTGATAGGTGTCGGCCACATCCAGTTCACCGCGCAGCACCGGCACTCCCTGGTCAAAAAGCGCTTCAGCCTCGCCCTGATCGGAAGTCAGCAGGAAGCTTGGCACGGAAAATTGCCTGAGTCTGGTCTGGATGGTTCGGGCAATGTCGTCTGTTCCTACTACCAGAACGTGATCACGCATGGCTTCTGGCAGGGCCACAGGTACCTTGTTCCTGTTTTTGGCCTCCAGCCATGGCTGATAAATCAGGCGGGTAAAGATGAACGGCAGCATGACCAGGAAGAACATGATACCGGAAAACAATACCACCAGGGTAAATATTCTGCCCAGGTCACTATTGAAGGTGATGTCGCCGAATCCCAGAGTACTCATGACTGTGAGCGTCCAGTACAGTCCGGTGATTGTGGAGTGATCGCGGCCCTCATAATGCATGATCGCATGAAAGAGCAGGCTGTAGACGGTGATCAGCAGCAGCATTAAAATCGCAAAGCGCATCATAAAGTGCATGTTGCGCTTGTTGCTCCGGTTGGCCAGAAAAATAGTTACTTGCTCACTCAGAAATCTCATATTTTATCCGGTCACATTATTTGTAGTCGTCAGGAGGCATTTTTTTGTTATAAAAATCGCTCGTGAATTACATTTCAGCCACTATTGCCCGTAATAACGGGCGCAACTTTTGCGCGGTTTTGGCAGCAACGTCAATTACTTCCTCAATGGTGGCCTCTGCCATGCAATCCGGCAGGTTCTGATTGGAAAGCGCCGATAGCCCAAGGATGCGCAGGCCCAGGCTTTTTGCCATAATCACTTCCAGCACTGTGGACATGCCAATGGCGTCCACGCCCCAGGCGCGGAACATTCGTGTTTCGGCTCTGGTTTCAAGTTGCGGGCCGGTAAGTCCCAGATAGACGCCCCGCTCCAGACGCAAATTCAGGCTGCGGGCCTTGCGCTCGGCCAGGGCCAGCAGATCTTCGTCATAAACCCGGCTCATGTCCGGGAAGGAGTTTGTTCCGAACAGGGGGCTGCGGCCGGTGAAGTTGATATGGTCTGTAATGGCCATGATGCCGCCTGCCGCGAACAGCGGGTTTATGGAGCCGGAGGCATTGGTGATCACCAGCTTGTCCGCGCCCAGAGCGGCCAGCAGCGCTACGCCGCGTGTTACTTCTTCCGGGCTGTAGCCTTCGTAAAGGTGGCAGCGCCCCTCCTGTACGGCCACAGCCTTGTCGCCCAGCCAGCCAAAGGAAAAACGCCCGGCGTGCGAGCTTACGGTCGAGAGGGGATAGCCCGGTATCTCGGCGTAGGGGACGCGCACCGCGTCGCGCAATTCATCGGCCAGTCCGCCGAGACCCGTGCCGAGAACCAGAGCGATTTCCGGACGAAACCCGTGTGGAAGGCGCTCTGCCAACGCATTTGCGCCTGTCTGGACTTTTTCGGTTTTTAGCATACACTCTCCCCAGGAAATTGTATCTTGAAGCATATGGGCAATCCTGTTACAGGATTTAGGCTTCAAAATCTACTTCTGGTAGTGCCTCATTTTGGCATGATGCTGCGTCAGATTTCATTTTTGCCTCCGGTCGAGTACGAGAAGAGTACACTCCCGTCGGCAAAAATTTATCTTCCTTGCCTGATGCCAAAAGCAGGCACTACCAAGCTTGCTGAAATGGAGCATACACCATTTGATAACTGCCGTTAACCGTTTGTAATTTTTATAGAGGTTAAATTTTGGATATCTCCGACAATAAAGTTCTAATCGCCAATCGCGGCGAGATAGCCATCCGCATCATCCAGGCCTGCCGGAAGCTGGGGGTGGATTTTGTCTGCGTTTATACCGCCGAAGACGCGCATTCCGGCCACGTGCGCCTGGCCCGTGAGCTGGGCGGACCGTCCGGCCTGTACCGCATCTCCTCCTATCACGATGCCAACGAGCTGATGGCCGTGGCCGATGCCGCCGAAGCCACGGCGGTGCATCCCGGTTACGGTTTTTTTGCCGAGGACTACCGTTTTGCCCGCCGCGTGATGCAGCGTGACCGGGGCATTGTTTTTATCGGCCCTTCCTGGCGCGTCATCCGTGAACTGGGCGACAAGATCAATACCAAGCGTCTGGCCCGCAGCCTTGGAGTGCCCACGGTTCCCGGTTCCGACCGCCCCATTTATGACGAGCTTGAGGCCGAGGAGCTGGCCCGCAGCCTCTTCAATTTTCAGGTGCAGCAGGGCATCAAGAACCCGCTGGTGCTGATCAAGGCTTCGGCAGGCGGCGGCGGCATGGGCATCGAGGAAGTGCAGGATCTGGATCTGTTCCGTTCGGTTTACCGCCGGGTACGCAATTACGCTGCCCGCCAGTTCAAGGACGAAGGTGTGCTCATCGAGCAGCGCATCCGCGACTTCAACCACCTGGAAGTACAGATTTTAGGCGATCGCAACGCCAGAAATATAGTGCATTTCGGTACCCGTAACTGTTCCATCCAGAGTACCGGCCTGCAAAAGCGCGTGGAAATCGCTCCCGGTTTCGATCCTTCCTCGCTCAGCTACAATTTTAACGCGCAAAAACTTATGGACGATATTACCAACCACTCGCTGGCCATGGCCCGCAAGGTTGGCTACGACAGCGTCGGCACCTGGGAGTGGATCGTCACCCGCAACGGCAATCCCTATCTTATGGAAGTGAACACCCGCATTCAGGTTGAAAACGGTGTTTCCGCCGCCATCGCCAGAGTGAAGGGGCAGAGCGGGGTGGATCTTATCGCCGAGCAGATCCGCACCGGTCTGGGCGACCCGCTGGGCTATACCCAGAAAGATATCAGTTTTGAAGGTGTGGGCATCGAGTACCGAATCATTGCCGAAGATCCGGCCAACCGTTTCACGCCCTGGGTGGGACGCATCGAAAAATTTGATTGGTCCGGCCTGGGGAATGAACCCTGGCTGCAAATGTATACGCATGTACCCACGGATACGCCTTACGACATTCCTACGGAATTTGACCCCAACCTCGCTCTGGGTATTGTCTGGGGCAAGGATCTTGACGAGGTCAAGGCCAGGGGACTGCAATTTCTGGACAAGCTGCGTCTGGAAGGCGTGGCCGGGAATGGCGCACCGATGAAATCCAATCTGGAGTTTCTCAGGAACAAGACTCCCGACATCCTCAAGTTTTAAAACCGGAATAAATTATGGACGAAAAAAAATTTCACCAGTTGCAGGAGCGCTACAACTACATGCGCGATATCCTGGCTGGCAAAAATAACGAGAATCTCCGCCTGCTTGCTTCCCGCATGGAAGAGCTTGCCGGGCGTATGCCCGGCCTTGCGCCTGCCGAATTGAAGGAAGCCCTGAAAACCCTGGAAGATCTTTTCAACTTTGTTGAAAAGAAAATCGAGGCCGAACTGACGCCCATGGACAAGGTGCGCATCGTGCGCAGTCCGCAGCGCGTCTGTCTGCGCGACATCCTGGAAAACGTCTACGACAACTACACGGAAATAGGCAGTCAGGGCGAACATTCGCTGGACCCGGCCATACTGATTGCCAGGGCCTATATTACCAGGCGGCGCGGCAAGCGCACCATCAACCAGTCGGTTATGGTTATCGGGCATGAAAAGGGACATGGCGAGGAAATCCGCAACGGCGGCTCGGCCACGCCCTGGGGTAACGCCAAGGCTTTGCATTACATGAAGGTGGCGGAAACCGAGAACATTCCCATCCACACCTATGTTTTCACCCCCGGCGCTTTTCCGGTGGAAGACACGCCGGGCGCGGCGCAGCAGATCGCCAAAAACCTGTACGATATGGGCAATATCCGCGTGCCGGTGCTTTCGGTTTTTTCCGAGGGCGGTTCCGGCGGGGCCGAAGCCATTGGCCTGGCTGACCGCCGTCTGATGTTTTCACACGGCTACTATTCGGTAATTTCGCCCGAAGGCGGAGCGGCCATTGAAGGCAATGTTAAAAAAGGCCCACGCGCTACGCCGGAATTGATCGAGACCTGCGCCGAGCAACTGCGCCTGACCGCCGAGGACAACCTGCGCCTTGGTTATATTGACGGCATCATTCAGGAACCGGATTTGGGAGCGCGTTGCCACCATTACGATTTCTTCCGCCTGCTGCGCCAGGAAGTACTGCGCGCCACTGACGAAATAGTGCTGGGAGTGCGCGGCATTGTGCCTTTCCGCAACATGGCCCTGCGCAGCCGCCGCAAAAAGACCGAAGAAGGGCTGAACATGGATACCGTGCATGTGCGCTGGAATCTTTCGCCCTCGGCCCAGGAACGCCTGGTGGAGCGCAGGCACCGCAAGTTCCGCCGTTATTCGCTGTCCGCTTTCAAGGACAAGCGCAATAGTGGCAATCGCTTTCGGGAACGGATTTGTGATGTTTTATCCGAACTTTTTTACTGCATCCGCTACGATCTGTTGCGCAGCCATCAGCAGAAGATTTCCAACTTTTTCGGTGAAATTCATTCGGAAACCTCGTTCTTTTTCAAGAATCAGACCGCGCCGGTTCGTCGTTTGATTGGACGCCTTTTTTCCGGCACCAAAGCCAGAAAGAACGACGCAGCCGAAAAGCAGCTTACCACGCTTTCCGATTGGAGCAGCGACCAGGATCAGCGCGGTCACTGGGCCTATGTAAGCCCCAAGGCCAAAGAGGATAAAGCTGTTATTTGCCCCAACGCGGCCACGCACGGCTGCCTGGATATGTGGGCGCCCGATCTTTACGGCGAATTCGCCGGGGTTTGCACGCATTGCGGACATCATTTTCCCATGGAATATCAGTGGTATCTGTATAATGTGTTTGATCGCGGCTCCGTGCGCGAGTTCAATTCCGACATCGAGTGCGGCAACCCCAACAACTACGCCGGTTTTGATGTAAAGATCGAAAAAGCCAAGGCCGCTACCGGGCTCAAGAGCAGTTGCATCACTTTTGATGCCACCCTCAATGGCATAAATTTGGTGGTGGCCATGCTGGTTGCCCCCTTCCGGGGCGGCTCTTTCGGCGCTGCCGAAGGCGAGAAGTTTATTCTGGCTTCCGAGCGGGCCAGCCGCAAGCGCCAGCCTTTCCTGGCCTATGTGCATGGCACGGCGGGCATCCGCATTCAGGAAGGCGTGAACGGCGTTATCCAGATGCCGCGCTGCACCATGGCCGTGCGCCGTTACATCGACGCGGGCGGCCTGTATCTGGTAGTTTACGATACCAACTCCTACGCCGGGCCGGTGGCCAGTTTTCTGGGCTGTTCACCCTATCAGTTCGGCATCCGCTCATCCAATGTGGGCTTTGCCGGTCCCGGCGTGATTCAGGAAACCACCGGCGTAGCCCCCGCGCCGCATTATCACAGCGTCTACAAAGCCATAGCCCGCGGGCATATCCAGGGCATCTGGGACAGACGCGAAGCCCGTTTCAACCTGCACCAGTCCATGATGACCATGGGCGGACGCAATTTGTACTACAAGTAGGAAAGCCATGCTGGACATAAGCTCGCTACTGGAAGAAATAAAAGCCTCGCCCTATGTGGAATCCCGCATCACCGCCCCGCATTGCGGCGTGGTGCGGTTTAACGAAACCCTGACCCCCGGCTGCAAGCTGGTTGGCCCGAACGGCATCTGGAAAGAAAAGCCCGGCACCCTGCTTGCCTCCATTGAGCGCGAACGCTGCCCGCGTAACATCAACGCCCTGGAAAAAGGCGAACTGGTGGAAGTGAAAAGCGATTTGGCCGGGCAATTCGTGGAAGCCGGTACCGAAATAATGCGTGTGCGGCATTTTCTCTCGCGTGATGAAGTATTGCAGATTCTGCTCAAGCAGGCTTTGCATCTGTTTAACGCGCCGGAAAAAGCCAAGTATTACTTTGTGCCTTCCGTGGATATCAAGATCAAGAACACCGGCCCCAAAAGTGTTTCCGTACACGACGGCATGGAGCTGTTCATTATTTCGCGCATGAAACGCGAAACACCGTTGCGTTACAGTGGGCCGGACGGCGTGATTTATGCCGTGTATTTCAGCATGAACCAGAACATCGATGCCGGTCAGCCGCTCATTGGCGTTTGCCCGCCGACTCAGGTAAGCCAAATCGAGGATGTGTCGATGCGGGTCCAAACCGAATGGCCCGAAGACTAACACGAGCGCCTTTTTGTTTCTGGCTGCGTCAGATTTCGCCTTTTACTTCGGTCGAGTACCAAAAGAGTACACTTCCTGCGTAAAAGGCTCATCTTTCTTGCCAGATAACAAAAATTCATCTCGTGTTAGCATTGCCTCCATTTAGCGTTGTTATAATATAGGGACTTTTTATTCAGATGGGCAATATTTTAAATATCCGCGTAATAGCGCAAACCCTGAACGAAGAGGAAGTGGGCAAAGCCTGGCCAGGCCTTTGCGCGTTGGTCTGGCCCGAGTGGTCGGCCCGTCTCCAGCTTTGTACGCCGAGCATGAAAAAGCTGCTTGGCTCAAAGCAAGGCCCGGCTCAGGGCTCAAAGCAGGACTCGGCTCTTTGTTGGACGCTGGGTCCCTCGCCGGTGGAAAAGGCTTTGGGCAAGCGCAGGCACGGAGTGGCAGAACTGGCCGAGGGGCTGTGCGATCTGCTGTGTATGGGGCTTGCTATGGGCAGTTTGCCGGAGAGGGTGGCCGAGGCTTTGCGGGAGCCGGGCGATAAAATCGCGGAGGCGCTAAAAGGCTTGAACGCCGCTTTGGCAGCCTGGAATCCGACCGAAGCCAATGTCATGAGCAATACGCTTGAACTTGCTCTGGATCTGGCGGAAAGAACACTCACCAAAGCTCTTAACAATGAGCAATCTTCTTCCTGATCGGTTGTCAAATCAGCCTCTCGCCGTTGCCCTCAGCGGCGGCGCAGACAGTCTCTACAGCCTGCTTGAACTGAAAAGATCCGGGGCGGAAGTTTTTGGGCTGCATGCGCTTTTTTTGCCCCCCCGGCTTCGCCGCCCGGATTATGCGGCCATGCTGGCCCGGCTGGAAAAAAACTGCGCTGCCCTGAATGTGCCGTTTTATCTGGCCGACCTCACTAAAGCCTTTGAAGACCTGGTCATCACGCCTTTTGTCCGGGCCTATGCCAAAAATCTCACGCCAAACCCCTGTGCCGGTTGTAACCGCGACCTTAAATTCGGCCTGCTTTGGGCAGAGGCGGCGCGGCTTGGGGCGCGTGGGCTGGTTACCGGGCATTACGCGCGCATGGCCGAGTTTGCCGATGCGGGCGGCCCCCGACCCGGCCTGCTTAATGGCCTGGATGCCGGCAAGGATCAGAGCTATTTTCTGGCGCTTACCCCGTTGGAGCAATTACAACGGGCGCATTTCCCGTTGGGTGGGCGGAAGAAGAGCGAGATCCTGGCCGAATTGGCCGCTTTGGGTGTGGAAGTGCCGCAAGCTGGCGAGAGTCAGGAGATTTGCTTCATCCCCGGTAATGATTACCGGGCCTTTCTGCGTTCTTTTGCCGAACAGGGAAGCCACCTTGAGCAACAAAAGCCGGATGACGCGGAGATAGCGCAAAAGGATAATCTGACCCTGGACGGCCCCGGCCCGGTGGCTCTGTATACCGCGCCCGGCCGGATAATTGGGCGGCATCAGGGATTGTGGTCCTATACCGAAGGGCAGAGGCACGGCCTGGGCATTGCCTGGAGCGAACCCTTATATGTACTTGGCAAGAATGTAGCCTCCAATACTTTGCTGGTGGGGGTCAAATCCGACTTTGAAAAAGCGGACTGCTTTTGCGGATCGCTGAATTTTCTGCTGCCTTTTTCCGAATGGCCGCAAAATTTGCTGGTCAAAACTCGCTACCGTCAGGCTCCGCGACCGGCCAGAGCCAGCCTCCTTGCCTCGGCTTCAGCCAGAGCCAGCCTTCTTCTTGCACCGGATTCCGCCAGAGTCTGCCTCCATGCCTCGGCTTCAGCCGGGGCCAGTCTTGAGTGTGGTTTGGGTGAAGATCTGCTGCGCCTGGAGTTTTTGGATGAAACCCCCGCCCCGCCATCGGCCCCCGGTCAGGTGGCGGCAATATATGCCCCCTGCAAGGCTGCGGATGGTTCTGCCAGCCGGGATTTGCGTTTGCTGGCCGGAGGGCTGATTGTTCGTGGGTAGTACCTCATTTTGCCGTGATGTTGTGTGGATTTCTGGTTACTTGTGCAAAAAGACGCTCTGCGTTATTTTAAAGACCTAACTTCATATTCAAGGATGCTGCATGAAAAAGCGAACAACATCCGCAAATTCCTCCATAAATCCGGAAAAGCAGCTGGCGGCTTATCTGGCTGAAACTGGCCTTAAGCTCACCAATCAGCGCAGGTTGATTTTGCAGGAGTTTTACCACGAGGAAGGGCATTACAGCGCCGAGGATTTGTATCAGAAAGTGCGCAAGGCCGATGCCACCATCGGGCAGGCCACGGTTTACCGCACCCTCAATTTGCTGCGTGATGCCGGACTCGCCCGCGAACTGCACTTTGGCAACGATGTCGCCATGTTTGAGCCGATACTCGACACTGTGCACCACGATCACCTGATTTGCGAAAAGTGCGGCAAGGCTGTGGCCGTGCTGGACGAAAAAATTGAGGAATTGCAGACCGAACTGGCCATGCGGCACAATTTCAAACTCACTTCGCATCGCATGTATCTTTATGGGATTTGCGCGGAATGCCGCAGGAACCAGTAGTGCATATACAGGCCAGGACTGCGTATGGAGCGGAGAATGCGCTCGCGTTTGTGCCGGAAAATGCGTCGGAGGACGGGCTTTGCGCTGCGGCGCCTCTGCTGGAGATAGTGGGGGTAAGTCGCAGTTTCAGCAGATCCGGCGGACTTTTGGGCGAGCCCGGAGATTTTTGGGCTGTGTCCGATGTGCATTTGAGCCTGGGGCGGGGCGAGACCTTGGGGCTGGTCGGGGAGTCCGGCAGCGGCAAATCCACTCTGGCCCGCATGGCCGTGCGCCTGCTGCGGCCCAGCCAGGGTGATATTCTGCTGGAGGGCCGATCCGTTTTTGATGCGGACAAGGCTTTTCAGGCATCGCTGCCCGGACGCCTGCAAATGGTTTTTCAGGATCCTTACTCCTCGCTTAACCCCCGGCTGCGTGTAGGAACAAGCATTGGCGAATCTTTGGCCTGCGCCGGTATGACCAGAGCCGGACGCGCCGAGCGGGTGGCCGATTTGCTGCTTCAGGTCGGGCTTGAGCCGGACTGCGCGGCCCGTTTTCCGCATGAATTTTCCGGCGGGCAGCGTCAGCGTATGGCTTTGGCCCGCGCTCTGGCTTTGGAGCCGGATCTGGTGGTCTGTGACGAACCGGTTTCCTCACTGGACGCTTCCGTGCAGGCCCAGGTGCTGAACTTGCTCAAGGATAATCAGGACCGCCTGGGACTGAGCTATTTGTTCATTTCCCACGATCTGGCCGTGGTAGGACACATGAGCGATCGGGTGGCCGTCATGTATGCCGGTTGGATTTTGGAACTGGGCGAAACCGGCGATATTTTTTCCAACCCGCTGCATCCCTATACCCAGGATTTGCTGGCAGCTTCCGGCGGCCCGTCAGGCCGTCAGGATGACCGTTCAACAGTTGGGTTGCCAATTGGCCGGATGGCCGCTGAGCCGCCCGCCGCGCTTTGCCCTTACCGCCAGCGCTGCGCGGTGGCCTTGCCGGAATGCAATGAGGCGCGGCCCATTTTCAGGGAAACCGCGCCAGGGCATTGGGTGCGCTGTCTGCGCTAATCAGGAGTTCTTCCGGTCTGTCTCCAAATCTGGAGCGCTAATCAAGCGCGTGGGCCAAATAGGGCAGCGGCCCTTCTGAGGGCATATCTGCCGGCTTGCCGAACCAGTGAAGCATGCCGAACGGCTTGATGTTCCAGCTCTGCTCTGCAAGGTTGCTGGTTTTGTCCGCCCGCAGGTAAAGCAGATATTCCTCGGCCTTGAAGCGTTTGTGCAGCGCGGTGAGTACCGAGTTAAGCGCAATACCATCCGGCCCGGCGTATTCCTTGATCAGAAAGCGCGATCCCTGCCGGTAGCACACGACATAGCCTTCCTGTTCCGCCTCGCTATCCTGCTTCTTTAGGCGAAAGCGCAAAGTCTCACCGCTGCTTAAGAGGCACTCCCCATCTATACAGGCCATAAACTCGTCCGACCAGGTGAGCAGGGCGCGGCTGTCGCCAAAATATTCTTGCCGCAGGCGGGCAAGCGGGACCAGATTGGCCGGGAACAACTCGCAGGTGTAGGGATTGTAAGGCGCTGCCTCCAGGCTTGTATCTGAAACCGTGCTCATGTTGCAGAAAAAGAAGTTTTCGTAACCGCGTTTGGCATAGAATTCGGCCAGTTTTGGGCTGGATGGCACCAGCACGGAGGCTGCCGCCCCTTCCTGCTCCTGGCGCTGCAAGGCTGTTTGCAGCAACGCGCTGCTGATGCCGCGCCCACGGTGTTCCGGCAGGGTTGCCACGCCGTAAATATAAGAACAGGGCAGGTGTAGCCGTTCCGGCTGCTTCGCAGAAGCATTGCCCGGAATTTCCAGGGTAGCCTTTTGCATACAGAGCATGGCATCGGGCCGCCCGCGCCGATCTATGTGCGCCAGCAGGTTTTCCGGACGGATCAGACGGTTAAAGAGATATTCGAGGTAAGTATCGGAATCGCCAAAGCAAATTTTCCAGATGCGGCGCAAGGCGATCAACATGCCGGGTTCTGCAGTGCAAATCATAATCGCGCCCCTTGGGGTGGTTAAGGCTTAAAATAGTCGCTTGGCGAAAATCCTCTCTTATTGGTGCCGTTTTAGCAAGTGGATGATTTTTATCCTACCAGGCGGCAATTGAGTTTTCTTTGCAGTATGTGATCCGGGTGAATTGAAAAACCGCTGGCCATGGCATAAATTTGGGTAATTTTTACAACATACTCGGTCAGTTCATCAAGATTCATAGGCAAACCGGCAAGCAGCAGCACCAGTTTGGCAAGCATGATCACGTTGTCAGGTATCCCCTTGCGTGGCGGCGCGACCGTTTTCAGGGAGTCAAAAGAGGAGTAAAGCCCTTTTAAAGCCACAAAATTGAGCGGCACAGGTTCGGAGTCGGCAAAAGACCATTCCAAATCAAAGGGAATGAAAGCACCGTTCTCATCAACAAGAACATTGGCCAAAGTCATATCCAGGCTGTTCGCGGGCAGAACCAGCTTTCCCTGTTCATCTTTGCGGGCGGATGCCTGCAAGAATTTAACATAGGGGACGACAACCGCCGCCACATCCTGTTCTGTCCAACCTGGCCGGTTCATAACTCTAGTCAACTGTTCAAAGGGGCTGGGATAGGGCAGATAAGGCTCCACATCCGGCGCGTGGTTTTGTAAATCACTTGGTCCGGCTTGATCTTGCGGGCAAAGTGAGCGCCGAAACACCAGCACTTTATCTTCCGAACGTTCAAAGGCGGTTTCCCGGCTAAAGCGGGGCAACCGCTGCGGGCCGTAATGAAAGGCCAGCTGGCGCGAACTTGGCTGATGTTTTTCGCTACAGGCGGCAATATACAAAAAGGAGTTGCACAAATCCTGAATCAGTCCATTTTCCACCAGCCCACGGTAAGCGGCGGGAACGGAAAAACCGACCAGAGAAGTGGACTGCCAGTCATACAAATCACTGGCTGCCAGCAGAGGGCAAGGGTCAATGTTTGGCGTTTGCCCGTCAAAACAGGCAGGCATAAGCACGCCTGTGGGCAGTTTGTAATCCGGCAGGGGAATTAATTGCGTCAAATGGCTGAAACCGCTTTGCGTAAGCACCTTTTCCAGTTCGCGTCTGCCAAAGGTGACAGGGCCGAAATCCCTGTAGGCATTATTAATGCCTACATAGGCCTGCCCCGTATGATCTTCCCGTGAGCCCGCAAAATATTTCAGCCCCAGCTTGTTTTCAATCGCCAGCAACAGGCAGCCATCAGGCTTAAGAAAATTTTTGGCCAGGCGCAGCAGTTCCAGTTCCGGGCTGGCGCTGTTTTTGTCGAACATCCTGGAATATTCCAGAACGCCAATCAGGGTGACAACATCATATTTGTTGTCAGGGTGCAGGCTGGCAAAATGCTGGATGGTGTCGCTCACTACCGTTACATTTGGCAAATCCGCGCAGCGCAAAGCACCGGTGCGGGCGCGTCTGATGCTTCCTTCAACGCATACCAGCGATGTGGCGGTTTCGCCAAGATAGCGGCTTATTCCGCCGCAGCCGGAGCCAAGCTCCAGCACTGAGGCGTTTTCCAGAAGATAGCGCAATGGGCGCAGCAAATTGGCGCGGGTGGGTGACAGGTGATATATTGCGGGCCATGTGCGTTTGGCGCCCAGTTCGAGGGAAAAAACGCTGCGATCTTTACTCTCCTGGACTATGTTGAACAGCTCTTCCTCGGCCGCATCGCCATCCGAATAGGCAAAAGCCCTGGTTTGCGGCAAAGACAGCACTCCATATTCATCTGGCTGGTAGTCCTGGCTGATAGGCATAGGTATTTGTCCTTTGGTTGAGTAACAAAAACCTTCTCTTATCAGCTTTATTTTAGCAAGCGGATAGTTTTTGGCTAGCGATGTATTTTTCCAGCAGTCCGAAGGGGTGGTAGGAGAGTTTGGCCTTGCGCAATCCGGGCAGGCCGAGGTCGTCCTCGCGGTTGATGAAACGATAATCCCGGCAGTTGTGCGCGGCGAATTCCTGATTGATGATGGCGTAAGCCCCCTGGATATCGCCATAGGCTTTTTCCAGGTGGATCATGTAAGTATCGGCGTTGAGGCGGCTGCCAACGGAAAAGGCCATAATCCGCCCATCGGCCCGGATCAGGCCGCCGACCATATCAAGCTGGGCGAAATCGTTCAGGGCAAAACCCACCGCCACGGTTTCATCCCAGGGGCTGCCCGCGATGCGTTCGGCATTCAGGGTTAGCCAATCCTGGTACATGGCTTTTACCTCTTCAATGTTGCCCGCGCTGATTGGCTCGTAACGCCAGTCCGGGTAATTTTCCTTGAAGCGGTGTATGTGATTGCGTTTGGAGTGCAAGTGCCCACCGGGCAGGTGAATCAACTTTTCCGCTTCGTAGATGTAATCGAAATCCTGGCGCATTGCCGCGAAATCGAAAAATCCGGGGCGAAGCTGCTCCAACTGGCGCATTTGATCGGGCAATACCGCGAACAGGCGCATGGGCTGGCCATCCATGACCGCGTCGTCGCAAAGCAAATCCAGCGCCGCGCTCAAATCGCCCCGGCCAGGCGGGAACATGTAGGCAGGCTCAGGGCCGCCGGCTTTAAGCAGCAGCAGATCATCCAGACGGGCTACCCGGCATTCCAGAGCTTCCTGCCAGATGTAGCAGTAGTCAAAGTTATATTCTACGGCCTGATAGCCGGAAAGCTCGAACAACGACTGCATCCAGGCCTTGTCGGAGAGAGTGATGGGCTTGAAATCGGTATGGCGGTTCATTGCGTGTGTGTATTTGGAGGTTTATAACAAAAATAGTTTTGCCAAAAAGCGCGGTTAAAACATTTCAGAGCTAATCTGCTTTAGTTGGAAATCGCAGCTTATGCAAGCTTCCGGCATGATTATTTACGTGTTATTTCTTGGACAAAAAACTCCGGTTGCCCGAAGTCTAATATGAATCCATAAAAATGGTTACTGAAATTTTGCCAAGCAGGATGAATGAGGATAATTACTAACGGGCTATTTTGATGAAAGACAGAACGGATTGTAGTTGCGTGGCATCAAGGCGATCAAGATTTTCAACGATCAGTTTTTTGATCTGGTCGCAGTCTGTAAGCTTGGCGTTGCCAATGTTTGATTACTGGATTAAAATTGTGTCAGCGGACAAGCACCCATAAAACGATATTGGTGGTATTAATGTTAGAATTGCCAGTTCCATATTTCCGTCGCCAACAGGAGTTTAGAGGGGAAATACCTACGACTTTTTCGTATGTCTTGACTGAGAAGGTAAAACACCAAATAATAATGATTTTGGATAGCTATTCACATGGATTTGACTACTCTCAGTCTATTGTTGAACGGCTCAGGTTGGAAATTGGAAAACCAGAGCTCGCTAGCGGTTGGACTGATGGGAGTTACATTACAAGGAAATATTACCCTGAACTGGAATTGAAACGTTTTTTTCTTAAAGTCCAAGATGATGAATATGCTCTTACGGTATTGGAATATATCCTTTGCAGTCACGCAATGTATAATGATGATATTATTGAAGAAATAAATAATCGACTACAATATGAAAGAATTGGGTTTAAATTTGTACGCATAAGTGATGATAGTGGGCATTTAATAAAAATTGAGGATGAGATATTTTTAAATGAGTGTATTCATAAAACACTTGGTATATTATCTGATCTAAAATATACAGACGCATTAAATCATTATATGTCCGCTTATGATAACCTAAAGGCTAACAAGTTTGAAGAAGCGCTTGTTTCTGTAGGAAAGGCCATTGAAAGCTTACTAAAAACTCGCTTTGCTAATACAAAAATACCTTTTGATGCCACTAAGGACACACTTGCAAAACTTCTGGATATATTACAGCGACATTTAGTATCGGCATCGCACAACTTTCAATATTTTAAACAGATAATCCTTGATGCTGGCCGAGCTAGAAATATTGGCGGGCATGGGCATGCTGATGGAGATACACCGCCGCTTAACGAGGTGTATGTTCGGTTTGTTATAAACCAAGCAGCTGCAAACTTGCTTTTTTTGGCAGAAGTCGAATTAAATTAAAGTCAACGCCATGTTAAACTCTTTGATCTAATTTTAATTGCTCTTTCAATATTCCTAGATGTATTTTTTCCTCCAATGCTTGGCGGTTGGGGTTTTTAATCGCGATTCGTAATTTCCCCCACGCTTTAAGTTGACACCCCCGGCTACTTGGATTAGTAAAGCCTTTCGCGTCGGGATGTAGCGCAGCTTGGCTAGCGCACCTGAATGGGGTTCAGGGGGTCGGAGGTTCAAATCCTCTCATCCCGACCAGTTAATAATCTCAAGCGATTATGAGAATACCCCAAGGGAACTTACGAAAGTAGGTTCCCTTTTCTCGTTTTCATATATTTACCGAGAACATGTCTCCCTTGCCGTATGGCCCTAGCGGTACACTGGGATAATGTCTTTGCGTCTCAAGGCCAATCACATTTTAACGGTAAGCAATGAGCGCGGCTCGCTGAAACAAGGCTCCACTCCCTTGTTGCCATCCGAGGACTGCTGGCAAATCGTGTTGGAGGAGTGATTTTTGAGTGCTTGCCGAGTGGCTTCACCTCTGGCACTATTTCTGAAACAGGTAGTTGTCAATTTTGCCACCGGCGGTGGCAAAATTGACGGAGAACGCTGAGCAGCCACAGCTATATGATTTTATTCTACGATTGCCGTGGGCGCATATTTAGCAGGGAACACTGCTTGTTGGATAAGAAACTGAGGAGATAGCGCGTGATAGACATTCCTGTCAATTTTTTTGAAAAGGTCGCCACCATCGTAGAACAGACGCGGGCCTATGTGGGGCGTACCGCTGATCTGGCTATGTGCATTGCCTATTTTGAGGTAGGGCGCATGATTGTCGAGCAGGAACAGGGGGGCAAGGCACGGGCAGAATATAAGCGCAGGTTGCTTGCCGAGTTATCGGTATTCCTCGGTAAGCGCTTCGGCAAAGGTTTTTCCGAAACAAATCTTAAAAGTGCAAGGAAATTCTATCAGATATATGCGCCAGTAATTCGGCAGACGCTGTCTGCCGAATTTGAAAACAGACGGTTTCTGACTGACCAAGCCGGGTTGCCGCAAAAAGGGCAGACATTGTCTGCCGAATTGTATCCCTTCACACTGAGCTGGTCACATTACCAAATTTTAATGCGCGTTCAAAACGAACAGGAACGTCATTTTTATGAAATAGAATCTGTTAACCAGCAATGGACGGTACGGCAACTCCAGCGACAATACGGCAGTAGCTTATATGAACGGCTGGCCTTGTCACGCAATAAGGATGAGGTAATGCGCCTTGCCAATGACGGCCAAGTGGTAGCAAAGCCTCGTGATGTGCTGAAAAACCCGCTTGTGCTGGAATTCCTCGGAATGGAGGAGAGCTTGTCCTGCTCCGAGTCAGACTTGGAGTCTGCGATTATCTCTAAGCTGCAAGCATTTCTCCTAGAACTTGGCAAAGGCTTTCTCTTTGAAGCTCGACAAAAGCGATTCACCTATGACGAGGACAATTTTTGGGTTGATTTGGTATTCTATAATCGCTTGTTGCAATGCTATGTCCTGATTGACCTGAAAGCAGACAAGTTGAAGCATCAGGATTTGGGTCAGATGCAGATGTACGTCAACTATTTTGACCGACACGTTAAAACAGAACATGAAAATCCGACGGTAGGCATATTGCTTTGCAAAGAAAAGAATGACAGCGTGGTGAAGATGACCTTGCCGAAAGATGCGAATATCTATGCATCCGAGTACAGCCTGTACCTGCCAGATAAAGCCCTGTTGCAAGCAAAGCTGGCGGAGTGGGTGGAGGAATTTGAGGCCGTGCGCGGGGCAGATACCGAATCCCCCATGACCCAAATATGACCCAAAAGGAAATTTTGCATCTGCTAACCACCTGATTTTATACACTCCATCACACTATGCACAGAGGGACAAAAATGATGATTACGATCAGGATTTTTCGGCGCTGATGCCGATTGGCCGGAATTCCTGTTCCGCAATCAGCAGGTGTTTGTCGATATGTTCCAATAGCTGCAATTTGGCTTCCGGCAGCATAGCGTTGAAGTGTATGAAATTGGTCCAGTGTTCACTGAGCAGTTGCATCCGCCCCTCGATATTTTCCGCCAGCAGGCGCAATTCGCGTAAAATGTTGTGCGGTTTCATCAGCATGAAGCGTCCGTTCAGATAATCCGCACCGATCTCGGTGCCGTTTTTAACTACAAATGTGCGTATTCTCACACATTCCGGGCAAATGGCGTTCAGCAGCCCGGCGGTACTCAGGGCGTGTTCGCGTGAGTGTTCTTGCCCGCCGATACCCAGCATCATGGAAACATCCATCTCTATGCCGGCTTCGCGCAGCATTTGCCCCACGCGGATCAGATCGTCCGGGGTACAGCCCTTGCGCAGTTGCCGCAAGAGATCCGCGCTGCCGGATTCCAGCCCTACAAAGACCCGGCGCAACCCGGCTGCGGCCAGTGCGTTAAGTTCCGCCTGAGTTTTTTTGGCCGTGAAGCGGGCTGTGGCGTAACAGGCAAAGCGCGTAAGAGCCGGAAAAAGGTCTTTAGCGCGTTCCATCACCGCGATCAGGTATTTGCTGTTTATGGCCAGCGGATCGCCGCCTTCCAAATATATGCTGGTCAGCAGATGAAGATGTTCCGGCCCGATATCGCGCGCGTCCTGTTCCAGTCCAGACAGGACCTCTTCCAACGGCAGCACCTTGCAGGGAACATCTTTGAAAAGATTGCAGAAAGTACAGGCATTGTGCGGGCAACCGTGCATTACCCGGATAATGAAGCTGTCGGCTTCCGAAGGGGGGCGGTAATAGGTTTCCGTCTGGCTCATGGCAGCCCTCCTTAATATGCGGATTGAGGCGGGAGACGTAATGTCTCCCGCCTCGGCTGAGCGTTTATTTAATTTCCGCGCCGGGAGCGAATTCTTTGTTAAGAGCCCGCCACAGGCAGACACAGGCCAGAATCATGATAAACGAGAACGGGCCGGCCGCCGTGATTGAAGCGATTTGCAAGGCTTTGAGGCCGCCGGTGAGCAGAAGAACGAAGGCAAAGGCAGCTTGCAGGGTTCCCCAGACCACCATGCGGCTCTTGGGTGGGTTGAGTACGCCATGCGTGGAATACATGGAAAGCACAAAGGTGGAGGAGTTGCCTGAAGTCACGAAGAATGTACCAATGAGCAGCAGCATGACCGCAGACATGATCCCGCCCATGCTTATGTGCTGATACATGGCAAAGACGCCGGTAGAGATATCAGCACTGACCACGGAAGCCAGATCCGCTACCCCGCTGAGTTGCAAATTCAGACCGGTACCACCGAAGATGGCGAACCAGCAGAAGCTGCCCAGGGCGGGTACCATCAAAACGCCGATTACAAACTGACGAATGCTGCGCCCACGAGAAATACGGGCGATGAAGGAGCCGACAAAAGGTGCCCAGGCGATCCACCAGGCCCAATAATAGATGGTCCAACTGCTCAGCCAGCTTTTATATTCGCCGCCGTAGGGTGCCACGCTGAAGCTTTCAGAGACCAGGTTGCTGAGATAGCCGCCAATGCCGGTTACCAGTGTTTCAAAAATGATCAGGGTCGGGCCGAACAGAAGAAGTCCGCCGGCGAGCAGGCAAACCAGTCCCAGGTTGAGGTTGCCCAGAAATTTGATGCCCTTGTCTATGCCGGAAACGGCGGTGCCGGTGTAAGCCACGCCCAAAACCGCGATGATTGCCAATTGAATGCTGGCGCTCTGCGGCAGGTCGAACATATACTTCAAGCCGCTGTTGAGCTGTAATGCCGCCAGACCCAGCGAGGTGGCAATGCCGCCCACGGTGGCGAAGATGGTGAAAACGTCAACCGCGCGGCCCACTAAGGTGCGATGGGCGTTTTCACCCAGAATAGGAATGAATAAACTGCTCATAAGTCCCGGTGCGCCCTTGCGAAACTGGAAATAGGCCAACCCAAGGGCTATTACCGAATAACCGGCCCAGGGGTGCAGTCCCCAGTGGAAGAAAGAGGCGCGCATTGCGTCTTCAGCCGCCTGCGGCGATCCTGCGACCGCGCCGAACGGTGGGGTGGCGAAATGATACAGGGGTTCGCCCACGCCGTAAAAAACGAGGCCAACGCCCATGCCCGCGCCGAAGAGCATACCGAACCACGCAACATTGGAAAACTCCGGCCTGGAATCGGCCTCGCCCAGTTTGAGCTTGCCGAAGCGACTGCAGGCCAGAACAATCGGAAAGATCACAAAGCAGTTCATGGCCAGCATATACCACCAGCCGAAATATTTGGAGAGGAAGTTGAAAATATTACCTGTCGCCGCAGCAAACGCGTCTGAGGCAAAGAGCCCGATCATAACCAGAGCCACCATGATGACCATGGAAATGATGTAGACGTAATTGTCCTGATTTTGTTTTGCCATGGAGCCCTCTATTTTTTAACCGCAAAGACGGTTTGCTCGGTAATTGGGGTTTGCAGGGCGTCCACTGCTACTTCCACTCTGTGCTTGCGCATGGCCCATTCCTCTTCCGGAGAAGCCTGGGGGTTACCAAGCGGGTAGGGCACCGAGAAAGTAGGCACGATGCGGTTGCTGCCCACAGTTTTGGCGATGTTGGTCAGGTTGCACATTATGGTAATGGGCAGGCCGCTACGTTCAATTTCTTTTGCCATCGTTGCGCCGCAACGAGTACAGGTACCTCAGGTAGCGGTAAGGATGACGGCCTCAACCCCCCGGTCTTTCAACTCGGCAGCTATTTCACGGCCCATGCGGGCGGCTTCGCCCTGAGTGGTGCCTGTCCCCACGGTAGTGTAGAAGTAATCGTCAACTTCACCCAACCTGCCCTCTTTTTGCAAGGCACGGATGGCGTCCAACGGCTCGACCACGTTGGGGTTTTTGTCCGCTTGTTCGGGATCGTAGCCGGCGTGGATGGTTTTGAATTCGGGTGCTGTGAGCTTATCCAGGCCAGCGATGCTGTATTTGCCCCACTTGGTGGCGGAGGCTGACTCAATGCGATCCGGGTTATCCTTGGGTACGATGCCGCCGGAGGTGACCAGGGCGATCTTGATTTTACGAATATCCTGGACAGCCGGGGCTATGGGCACAAGATCCTGTTTGGGGATCGGCAGTTCGGTGAGGTAGCCGTCTCCTTTAAGCTTGAGCAGAAGCATTTCCACGGCGCGGTCACAGGCCATTACCGGTTCCATACCCAAGTCTTCCAGGAATACCTCGTGACGGATGCCGCGCGGGAAGTAGCCTTCCATGGCTGCGGGCAGCAGGGGGGCGCCGCTGGCTATTTTGTCGGCAAAAGCGGCCATGGCGGCCATATCCTGCTTGATGGCCGTGGCGCGGTTGCCGCCCTGGAAAATGTATATTTCACGCTTGAACATTTCCACGCCGGGGTTTTCTTCGTTCATTGAGGTTATTGCCGGTACCTTGAACTTTTCCTGCACGGCTTTGCAGATTTGGCCGCAGGCGTTGCCGTAACGTCCGGCGTTGAAAGCCGGTCCGGCGATGAAAATGTCGAACTTCCGCCCCTCAAGAAGTTTCAGGCATTGCGCGATGGCTTCATCAGTGTGCGAAGCCATGAAGTTGTCGCCGCAAATCAGGGTCTGTTCGATTTTAACATTTTTGGCGATGCCGTTAAAAATACCAGCGCTGCCCACGGGCTTGTCTTCAAGGGTCGGCTCGAAGTCGGCCTTATCTTCACCGCCGATCTGGCCGAAAAACTGATTCAGGTACAAAATTGCTTTTTTCATTATTTTTTTGCTCCTGCAATTAAAAGTCAAAGCATCTTTTAACCGAAAATCCACTGGGATGGTCGGAACAGAACATGGCGTTGTTTTCCAGAACGGCTGAGCCGTCCGCCTTCACACAGCCTTCCCAGCCGCCGGAAAGACCATCGCGGGCCAGAGCTTCAAGCTCTCCCAGCACCAGCGGCATGGGTTGCAGAGTGTACATCTGGGACACATTGCCGGTGGAAATCAGAGCAGTTGCGGCTGCATCCAGAGCCACCAACGGCTGCGACTTGCCATCGCGACCGGTGCATTCGTTGGAAATGCCTACGGTTTTGACGCCGACTTTTTCCAGCTCCACCAGAACCTGGATGTAATCCACATCCGGATTGCCGTAGCCTTCCTCGGCCACGATGGCACCGTCCGCGCCCAGGCTGCTGGCCATTTGGGCCACCATTACGGCCATGCGTACCTTTTGTTCCATAACCACGTTCAGGTTGGACATAATCACGCCCAGAAAGTTCAGCGTCTTGCCGTGAGCCTTCAACAGACTCTTTATGGTCGGATTATTGCAATGTTCAAAGGTGGAAATTTTTGAAGAACAGGGCATGAAGCTGCCTGAAACCACCGCGCCGCCAAGAATTTCATTGGGGTGCATGTAAGTAGGCAGCATGTGGTTGGCGTTCCAGCCATATACAAGAGTGTTGAAGCCCGGAACTTCCATCTGGGTTTGCGGCTGCAATACATAAACCACCGAGGGCAGCTTCTGCACATCGGCGCTACGGCGGTTCAGCGCGTCCAGTTCCCAGCTTTCCAGCTCTTCCGGCTTAAGGTCGCGCAGGCATTCGCCTATGTATTCGGAAAGGCGGAAACCGGCCCAGCGCAGAGCATGGTTGGTTTTTTGCTGCTCGTGGCGCTCAAATTCTTCATCGGTATCGGCGATCAAGACCAGGTTGCGCATGGCACCGTAAATGGTGTTGCGCTGAAAAGGCCCGCCCATATCCAGAATACCGTCCTGAAAACTTCCCCAGTGTTTTCCCACAACCAGCAAAGAAGCATCTTTAAGCGCATGGATACGGCCGTGTGCCGCAGATTCAAGCGGTGAGGTCACGCCGGGGTAAATGCCCTTGGCGCCCGCAACGCGGCAGCGCATTTCATAGGCGTCTTTTACCGGTACCAGACGTACCAGATCGCCCGGATTGACGATATGCAATTCCGCTGCGGTAATGTGTTCGTCTTCCATGACCTTGGCCAGGGCCGCATCTTTGTCGATGCTGAGCACCCCATCGGCATATTCGGTTTTTGGACCAAAAGTGATTTTTTTCACAAAAAACTTTCCGATTTCAAGTTTCATGAGCGGCACTCCTTGTGAGGTTTATCTTATGCTCCCTTGTCGGCGCTCGTCGTCAGGCAAGGAAGATCCGAATTGCTGTTGTTTTTTGCAAAATGCTCTTGTCGCAATGGAAATCTTAACATGAATAGAGCAAGCTTCATTCCAAATTTAAATAAATTAACAAAAAAGCTATTGACGCTGTCTATGAATGAATGTTGTGAAAGGAATCACAAGGTTTTTTATTTCAGAGCGGCAGAACGGATCAACTTAAGCGCTGGCCTCACACTGTAGTTTTTTAAAAAATGCTTGCGTTTTTATAAAAATATTTTTTAATATTTTAAAAAATATTTAAGTGTCAGACTTGAAATATTTTGAATTCGACTGAAGCGCAGTGCCTGTGGAGGATGACGTAAATGTTGGATAATTTGACGGGTGTTAAAGATATAAGGGAGTGTTTGCCCTATTTCAGGATGCTTTTTGACGCCATTCAGATTGGGTTGATCATTGCTGATCCCGGAGGCGAGCTTGTCTATTACAATGCGGCCCAGAGTGAAATCGACCGGTTGCGTCCAGAAGAGGCACTCGGCCGGAAGATGTGCGAGGTTTACAACTTCACTCCGGACAGCAGCCCGGCCATGCGGGTGCTGCGCACGGGCATTTCCATAGTGAATCAGGTGCATTCTTACCGCACGCGTAACGGCAGGCTGATTAACGCTTCCTGCACCATTTATCCCCTGCGCAACGATGCGGGCGGGCTTTTGGGGGTGATTTGCTATTCGCAAAGCTACACGACCTTGGCCATGCAATTTCAGAACGTGCAAAAGGATAAAAGTTTACGGAGTGAAGCCGGAGTCGCGCACCAGACCGGCCTCAAGGAAAGCCGTTATTCGTTTGCATCGTTGATTGGGAGCAACAGAGCCCTTCTGGAGGCTGTTGAGCTGGCCAGACTGGTGGCGGGGAATTCTTCCGCTGTCATGCTGGTGGGCGAGACCGGTGTTGGCAAGGAAATTTTCGCGCAATCCATACATTACGGCAGCCCACGCGCGGAGCATCCCTATACCGCGATCAACTGTTCCGCAGTGCCGGAGGCACTGCTTGAGGGGATATTGTTCGGCACGGTCAAGGGTGCGTTTACCGGTGCCATGAACAAGCCGGGCCTGTTTGAAGTATCGGACAAGGGCAGCGTTTTTCTGGATGAAATTGATTCCATGCCAGTTAGCCTGCAAAGCAAGCTTTTGCGTGTCCTGCAGGAAAAAAGAATCCGGCGGGTGGGAGATTCGCGGGAGCGTGTGGTAGATGTACGTATTATCAGCGCTGTCGGGCGTAATCCCGCTGACTTGCTTAAAAGTGGTTGTTTACGCCCGGATTTCTATTACCGCCTTGGGGTGATCAAAATTTTTCTGCCGCCGCTACGTGAGCGCATGGAGGATTTGCCTCTTTTGGTTAAGCATTTTCTTGCCAAGTTCAGCGCGAACCAGGAGAGACAGGAGCCATTTGTCACTTCCGAGGCCATGAGCCTACTCTATGCACATGATTGGCCCGGTAACGTGCGGGAGCTTGAGCACGTCATTGAGGCTTCGATCAGCGTCATCGGGCAGTCTTTGACTTTGGAGGCCGCGCACTTGCGTAGCGCCTGCCCGGATATCGCTTTCAACGCTCTTGACGTCCCCTGTGCAGAACCCCTTGCGGAGGCAGGGGCGCAAAAAGAGAGCTGCGGCCGGCTTTCGGCCGTCAGGCGGGAAGCGGAGGCCCTGGCCGTAATAAACGCCTTGCGGAGCTCGGCCGGTAACCGGAGCATGGCGGCTCGACTTTTGGGCATTTCACCGCAGCTCATGTACTACAAAATGAAACAACACCGGCTTAAGGCCGGGGATTACGCCCCCAAAATTTAGCAAGCACCTTGTTTGTAGTCGGAAACCCGCAAAAGAAAATACTCTTACTCCCCAGCATAAACCCTTTTGCAACACAAGGTCTTAAGAATATTTGACTTTTACACATTGCAGCGATAATAATGAATCATAGGAAAATTAGAAGCCAGTCGCAGTAATTACTAGGATTTTTATTATCGGGGGAGCATAATGGAAGCACTGCATAGCATTGATCTTGACATATTGCTTGATACTATTCCAAATCCTGTATTTGTAAAAGATGAAGATTTGCGTTTCATATTTGTAAATAGAGCATATGAAAAAATGTTTAACGTAAACAGATACGATATACTCGGCAGGCAAGTTATCGACCTTGAATATCTCCCTGAGGAGGACAAAGCTTTTTATCAGAAAGAAGATATGGAAATGATCCGGCTCGGTAAAACCAGTCACCATATTTTCGATTATTTATATAAAGGAAAAATGGTACATAAATGCCTTTACTGGTCATCAGGCTTTATGCAAAGGGATGGGCAGCGCAGATTAATTGGCATTATTGTGGATATCAACAAGCAAAGTGACAGCGTGCGGGAATTACGCGATAAATTGCGTACTGTAACATCAGAAAAAAATGCAGTTGCGAAACAGAGCAAAATTGATTCGTTGACCCAATTATATTCCAGACGTACTTTTGATGAAACGTTGCAAAGCCTTGCGTTCTCCGGGAATATATTTTCCTGTATTATGTTCGATATCGATCATTTCAAGCGGGTTAATGATTCATTCGGTCATGCAGAAGGCGATGCCGTCCTTAAAAAAGTTGCATCCTCCCTTAAAAAAACTTCCCGCAAGCCGGATAACGCCTATCGGTATGGGGGAGAGGAGTTTGCTGTTTTGCTGCCCGGAACCAACCTGGCCGACGCGGTTATTGTTGCGGAGCGGATACGCTGCCATGTTTGCGAAAATGTATTCCTTCCCGATGGTCAGCAAATGACTATAAGCGCCGGATGCAGCGAGTATAGACCAGGGGAATCCGGCATGTCTGTTGTGGTGCGTGCGGATAAAGCTTTATACGCGGCCAAAAATTCCGGCCGAAACCGCGTTTGTACCGAGTAATGATCGGATATCCCGATTGGCTATTTTACGGGGCTTCTTGCTAAAATGTAAATTTTGGCAGCGCCTGAACCAGCAGGCGCTGCCACTCCTAACACCTAAATCTATTTGTCAGCCGGAAGAATTTCAATCCAGTAACCATCCGGGTCGTTGATGAAATAAATGCCCATTTCCGGGTTTTCATAGCAGATGCAGCCCATGGATTTATGCAGGGCGTGTGCGGCTTCGAAATCGTCCACCAGCAGGGCGATATGGAACTCGTTCTCGCCAAGATCATAAGGCTCCTTGCGGTCGTGCAGCCAGGTCAGCTCCAGCAGGTGCGGAGTTTTGCCATCGCCAAGGTAGATCAGGGTGAAATCCTCGGCCTCATGGCGGCGCGCTTCCGTAAGTTGCAAAGCCTTCTGGTAAAAATCCAGGCTTTTTTTCAGGTCCAGTACATTGATGTTGTTATGGGCAAGGGTGAATTTCATGGGCGCTCCCTTTTGGTGTTTTGCCCATGATAGCGCCAGGCTGCCGCCATAGTCAATGTTGCAAAAAAAACTTATCTTCCTTGCCTGACGGCAAAAACAGGCACTACCAAAAACGCCTCAATTTAGGGATGGCGAAAATAATAAAAGCAGTGTAAGAGCATACCAAGTTTTAACCATTCCATTAAGGAGGAATTGATAATGCCCTACGTTATTTCTGATGCCTGCATCGCCTGCGGAGCCTGTGAAGCCGAATGCCCCGCCAGCGCCATTTCCGAAGGTGACCCCCATTACGTTATCGACGAAAGCACCTGCATCGACTGCGGCGCTTGCAGCGGCGTGTGCCCGGTGGACGCCCCGCAGGAAAAAGCCTAGACAGTAAGTCACAAAAGCTTTTTGCCTTCTGGCTGCGCTGGTGCGTTTAAAACGCCAGGCGTTTCAGGGGCAAATGTTTTGCAAAAATGACTCGCAGTAAAAACTGTGAGTCATTTTTTTTATGCGGCAAATTCAAGCCTTGTTTGGTTAAGTTTTTTGCTTTACAGTTTGCTCCTTTGTTTATATATATAAACAAAACATATTGACAAATAAAACGGTCTTTCAACGGCGGTAGCTGCCTGATGGTGGGCTTATGAACGAAGGCACTCTAAAAAAACTGAAAATCCTGGCTGAATCTGCCAAATACGATGTTTCCTGCTCCTCCAGCGGCGTGGGGCGGCGCAACATTCCCGGCGGCATCGGCAGCGCTGAAAGCTGGGGCTGCTGCCACTCCTTTACCGAAGATGGCCGCTGCATCAGCCTGCTTAAGGTACTGCTCAGCAACTACTGCATTTACGATTGTGCCTATTGCGTCAACCGGGCAAATAACGATATTCCGCGCACGGCCTTTTCCGTGTCCGAACTGGTTGATCTTACTATCGCCTTTTATCGCCGCAACTACATCGAGGGTCTGTTCCTCAGTTCGGCGGTGCTTAAAAGCCCGGATCACACCATGGACATGATGCTGAAGGTCTTGCGTGAACTGCGCCTGACGCAGCGCTTCAACGGCTACATTCATATGAAGTGCATTCCCGGAGCCAGTCAGGAACTGGTCCGGCAGGCCGGGCTTTATGCCGACCGTCTGAGCGTGAACATTGAAATTCCTTCCGAGGGCAACTTGAAACGACTGGCCCCGGATAAGGATTATCAAAGCGTTTACCTGCCCATGCGCCATATTCAGCAGGGTATTTTGCAAAGCAGGGAGGAGAGCAGGCGTTTTCGCCATACGCCGCGCTTCGCCCCAGCCGGGCAAAGCACCCAGATGATCATCGGAGCCAGCCCGGATCGGGATCGGGAAATACTGCTGCTGTCCTCGCTGCTTTATAAGGGGCCGGGCCTGAAACGGGTTTATTATTCCGGCTTTGTACCGGTAAATGGCTATGACAGCCGCTTGCCCGCCGCCTCCCCCGCTGCTTTTGCCGCGCCGGTAGCGTCAAACACGCCGGGCGCTTCCGGCTTGCCGGGGTCATCGGTTTCGCCAGTTCAGCCAATTAAGCCAATTAAGTTAGTCCCGAAGGTGCGTGAGCATCGCCTGTACCAGGCCGACTGGCTGATGCGCTTTTACCATTTCGAGGCTGAGGAAATTTTGGATGAGAGCAGCCCGGATCTGGATTTGGAAGTTGACCCAAAAATCGCTTGGGCCTTGCGGCATCCGGAGTTTTTCCCGCTGGATGTGAATACGGCGGATTACGCGGTGATTTTGCGTGTTCCGGGCATCGGGCTGAAATCCGCCCAGCGGATAATTGCCGCCCGGCGTTTTCGCAAGCTGAGCGCGGATACCCTCAGGCAATTGGGGGTAGTGCTGAGCCGGGCCAGATTCTTTTTGGCCGATAGCTGCGCCTTGCCGGCTGGCGGCGCGGCGCATGGGCGCAGCTTTACCATTCAGGAGGCCGGCCCTGCTTATGTACGCGCTGCCCTGCTGGACAAAAAGACCCGCCAGAGCAGGGCGGTTCCGGCGATGCGGCAGTTGTCGCTGTTTGACTCCATACATTGATAAAATGAAGAATATATATTGCTATGACAAAAGCTTTGAAGGCCTGCTGAGTGTGGTGTTTGACGCGTACACGCGCAAGGTTTTTCCCGATGCGCTACAGGGAATGTGCGAGGCGGTAGAAGCCTCTGCGCCGTCAAATGCCGCCGGGGCGCTTCCGCTTTTGCCCGCAAACAGCTATCAGGTGAGCAGTTCGCCGGAAAAGGCCGGGCGGGTTTTTACAGCCTTGCGCAAAAAATTGTCCGCTGCTGGCGTGCATCGGCTGCTGGCTGCCTGGCTGGCCGAGGAGCCAGGCGGTGATTTGCTGATTTTCCGCTTTATCCGCCTGGTTCTGGATTCCGCTACCCTGCTGGAAGCCAACTGCGGCGATGCAACGGTCTTCGAACTGGGTCAGATGGCCCGCCGGGTAAACCGGGAACGTCACAAGCTCATGGGCTTTGTCCGCTTTCAGAAGACCGCGCAGGGAGTTTATTTTTCCGCCATAGCACCACGGCATAATGTGCTGCCGCTGTTGTTGAACCATTTTACACAGCGCTTGGCGGATCAACCCTGGATTATCTACGATTGCGGCAGACGCTACGGCATGTATTACGATTTGTGCGGCGTGCGGGAAATCTGGCTGGATTCGCCCATGCAGGATGGGCTGAACTGGCATGGTGGGCAGCACGCCCCGGTAAGAAAGACGATGCAGGCCGGACCTTCTGACCCGGTTCTGCAAGACGGGCGGCTGAACGAGAGTTTGCTGGCCGAGGGCGAGACGCTGGTGCAGAATATGTGGAGGGGGTATTTTCAGGCCGCCGTCATCAAGGAACGCATCAACCCGAAGTTACAGCGCCAATTCATGCCACGCCACTACTGGCCGTATCTGACGGAGCTGGCTGGAAAATAAAAAAAGAACCCCTGATTGCATCTTGACGGCTTTTGTTGCAATCTGACGCATTGTTTGTGAAAAATACAGTCAACGCTATTTCCAATAGGCGTTATGTCCAAAAGGGAGTTGTAAACTATGGGCAAGTTCATCAACCGGGAAGAAGCCTGGGAGTTGCTGTGCGAATATACCAAATCCGCGGCTTTGCGCACGCACGCGCTGGCGGTGGAGGCCGCCATGCTGCATTTTGCCGCTTTGGAAGGCCTTACGGGTGCGGAGGCCGAGAAATGGGGCGTGGTAGGTCTGCTGCACGACTTTGATTATGAAAAATTTCCGGACGAGCACTGCGTCAAGTCCGCCGAACTTTTACGCGAACACGGTTTGGACGAAGAATACATCCATGCCGTATGCAGCCACGGCTTTGGCATTTGCACCGATGTTGAACCGGCGAACAAAATGGAAAAAGTGCTCTATACCATTGACGAACTCACCGGCCTGATCAATGCCGCCTGTCTGCTGCGCCCTTCGCGCAGCGTGCTGGATCTGGAACTTAAATCCGTAAAGAAAAAATTTAAGGACTTAAACTTCGCGGCGGGCGTGAACCGGGAGATCATCCAAAAAGGCTGCGCCATGCTCGGCGCGGATCTGGACGAGATCATCACCCAGACCATTGCCGGAATGCGGGCCAGAGCCGAAGCTTTGGGACTCAAGGGCAATCTTTAGAGCAAACAACGCTTTAAAGCCGGGCCTTTCAAGGGTGAACTGCGGCTAGTTAAGCGAAAATTCCACATAAATGCAGAAACCGGCAGCGGTGTTGGCCGCCCAAACGCGGCCACCGTGCAACTCGGCGATTTTTTTCACCAGCGAAAGCCCCAGCCCCACGCCGTTGCCGGTGGCCAGTCCGGCCCGGTTGAAAGGCTCAAAAATTCGCTTTAGTTGATCTTCTGGCAGAGGTGACAAGTGGGAGCGTGTGTTTTCCACTTCCAGCCGGGCGGTGGTATTCTGTCTGTGCAGCCGCAAGTCTGCCTGTCCGCCCGTGTTCGTGTATTTGGCGGCATTGTCCAGCAGATTGCCCACCAGATTGCACAAAAGCGTCTCATCGCCCTTGAAAGCCAAACCCGGTTCAATGTCAGCCCTGAAAGTCAGGCCGTTTTTTGCGAACAGCGGCGTTTGGCGGCGCGTCATTTCCGCGCACAGTTCGGAAAAAGCCACCTGGTTGGTCAAGGGCGGCAATTGTTGCAGGTCCAGCTTGCTGGAAAGCAGCGTAGCGCCGATAAGTTTTTCCATGTGATCCAGTTCTTCCTGCAAAAGAACGACTTTCTGTGCGGCTTTGCCGCAGGCTTCACCACCGTTTTTTTCTGACGGAATACTCTCTTCCAGCAAGGCCAGCGTAACTTGCATCCGGGCCAGAGGCGAGCGCAACTCGTGCGAAACATTGGCCACCAGCTCACGCATGCTTTTTACATTGCGCGAAAGGCTGTCGGCCATATGGTTTACGGCCAGGGCCACATCGCTGATCTCGTCCCGGCCGTTCACGGTGACCCGTTTTTCCACTCGGGGGCCAACATTGTCCTTTTGTCCAATAGCTGCTCCCGCCGGATTTTTGGGCGTGGGCTGGCCCAGAGCGCCACTGGCCTGGCCCGGAGTTCCGCCCGCTATCTCCAGAACTTCCGAACGCAGGCGGCGCAAAGGCATTGATACGGAGCGGGCTATCCAGAAGGTCAAAAGTCCGCTGATGGCGGTCAGGGTCAGCAGGCCAATCAGGAAGGAGTTCCAGGTGTCATTATTCCTGGGCGGGTTGAACAGCACATACAGCCTGGCCTCCCCACCGCGCAGGAGTACCGGTGCGCTGCCGATGAAACCGGAGCCTTCGCCGCCCAACTGCCAAAGTTCGACTTCTCCGTCCTGCCAGTAGTCGAAGGAATCATGCGGAGTTGGCGGCAGATTAACCTCTGCGTTGGTTCGTCCGGCCAACACCGCGCCGTCCGGGCCAACTACCCAGGCCCGATCGCTATTCTGGTTGAAAATGCTGACCACGCGTTCGGCAGTATTCGTGCCGCGATCCTGCATGGCATCGGCCAGGGCGCTGACATTGCTGGACATGAAGCGCCGAATTCCGTCCTGGTCGCGTGTATAGTTATGCAGCAGCAAAATGGCCGGTTGCGTGAGCAGAATTAAGAGCAGGGAGTAAATAAAGATACGCTGCCAGAGGTGCCGCATTTTTAGGTTCCTTAATTTCCTTCCCGATTAAAAATTGTGCCGGATCAAATTTGATTTTTTGTTTGATTTGAATCTGTAGCTATCCAGCTGTAGCCGGAACCCCAGACAGTGCGGATGCGGGTCTCGTTTTCGCCCAGATTGCGCAAAATGTTTCTGAGGCGGCTGATATAGACATCGATGTTGCGGTCACAGACATAATGATCTTCGCCAAAGGCCAGGGCCAATACCCGGTCGCGGGCCAGCACCTCGCCCTCATGACTCATGAAGGCCTGGACAATGCGGTATTCGGTACCGGAAAGCTCCACAGAGTTGCCGTTCAGGCTGAGGCTTTGATGTCTGGCATCCAGCGTGTATGGCCCGGCCTGGAGCAGCCAGGCTTCTTTGGCATTGGATTTTCCGGAACCTGCCGGATTTTTTGCCTTGATTGGGGAGGTTGAATCGCCAAGGCCAGCCGGATCGCCGGACTGTGCCAATTCTGCCGGATTAGCCGCATCGGGCAAAACGGGTGAACTTTTTGAATCAGCCGGATTATTTGGATCGACTGAATCGGATGCGTTTTCGGAAGTTGAAATTTCAGCACCGACGGGTGAGGCATCCGCCCCCGGCAGCGGAGCGCGGCGCAGCACCGCCTTGATGCGGGCCAACAGTTCACGCGGGTTGTAGGGCTTGGGCAGATAGTCGTCAGCCCCTATTTCCAGCCCGATAATGCGGTCGGTATCGTCGCCGCAGGCCGTGAGCATGATCACCGGCAGTTTGGATTTGGCACGCAGCTTGCGCAGCAGGGTAAAGCCGTCGTCGCCCGGCAGCATCACGTCAAGCAGCACCAGATCCGGCGCGCTTTCGGCAACGGTTTCATCCAGTCCGGCACCGCTGCCCAGGCTGATTACCTCGAAGCCATAGTTCTGCAAAAATTCACGCACCACGGCTTGCAGGCGCTCGTCGTCGTCCACCAGCAAAATACGCGTTGGCCGCTGTTCCTGTAAGGAGTTATCCATGATTTTAATTCCCTGTTTATAAATCCTCACTCTATCCTGCCCGGAACCTAGCAGAAATCCTCACTTGCGCACACCCCGCTTACAGCATTTTTACAATTTTTAATAGTCTGTTCATCTTTTCTTAATACCCGGTGCTTATATGTAAGGTGAAAGAAACTTCAGGGCGGATTAAGCTTGAAAACGTATAGTTGCCCTAAGTGCAAAAGTTCGCAGGAGAAAGATCATGAAGAGAAAGATTATCGCTGTTGCCCTGTTCGTAGTTATGGGCCTGACAGGCTGGTATTTCTTATATCACGATGACGCCGCCGCGCAGGCTGGCGCTCAGGCCCAGGTGCGGGTTGAGCGCATGGACATCGAAGACGTGGTCACTGCTTTGGGCAAGCTTGAACCGGCCAATTACGTTGATGTTGGTGCGCAGATTTCCGGCCAGTTGCTTAAGCTTCATGTGGAACTGGGCAGCGTGGTCAACCGGGGCGATTTACTGGCTGAAATCGATCCGCGCACGCATGAAACCAGAATTGAAGCGGACCGCGCCAATCTTGCCCAACTGGAAGCAGCGCAGGCTGAGCGCCGGGCCAATTTGCTGCAAGCCGAGCGCAACTGGAAGCGCGATGCGGAACTTTTGCGTCAGAAGGCCACCAGCCAGCTGAATGCGCAGAGCAGCGAAACTGAATACAAGGTGGCTCAGGCCCAGGTGCAGGCCATTGAGGCGCAAATTCAGCAGGCCAGGGCCTCTTTGGCCACGGACGAGCTTAATCTTTCCTATTGCCGTATTTATGCGCCTATTTCCGGCACTGTGGTTTCCCTGCCCGTCAAGGAAGGGCAGACCATCAACAGTTCGCAAACCGCGCCCACCCTGATGCGCGTGGCCGATCTGGAAGTTATGACGGTTTGGGCTTCGGTTTCCGAGGCTGACATCAACAAGCTGGACCCCGGCATGGACGTATATTTTACCACTATCGGCGATACCGCCACCCGTTATTACGCCAAGCTGGACAAGGTGCATCCTTCCTACGTTGAGGAGAACGATGTTATTCTTTACGATGTGGTCTTTAACGTGGAAAACCCGAATCATGTATTCCTGCCTGCCATGAATACCCAGGTCTTCTTCGTGCTGGCCCAGGCCGAGGATACGCTTGGCCTGCCGCTGGACGCGCTGCCGGACAATTTGCGCTCCGCTGGCGAAGCCGTGCTTGGCGTGCTAAACCCGGATGGCCGCGAGGAACAGCGGGCCGTAACTTTTGGCGTGCGCACGCGTACCGCCGTGCAGGTGCTGGATGGTCTGGAAGAGGGCGAGATTGTGCTGGCGGCTTTTGAATCCAGCGGCGCGGGACAGGCTGCAAACGGCGCAGGCCGGGCTGTGAACAGTGCCAGACGTATGATGGGCGGTTCGTCCCTGGGGCGCATATGATGAATGACAATATTAACGACAATATGCCTCTGCTCCGTCTGGAAGGCGTCAGCCGCTCCTTTATCCAGGGCGGGCAGGAAATGCGCGTGCTCAAGGAGATCAGCCTGGAGATCCGTTCAGGCGAGTTTGTGGCTATCATCGGGCAATCCGGCTCCGGCAAGACCACGCTGATGAATATTCTTGGCTGTCTGGACCGCCCGAGCGCCGGGCGTTATCTGGTGCGCGGCGCGGATGCTGCCCTGCTGGATGCGGATGCGCTTTCCGCCCTGCGGCGCGAGGTTTTTGGTTTCGTATTTCAGCGCTACAATCTGCTGCCCGGCTCCAGCGCCAGAGAGAACGTGGAGATGCCGGCGGTTTACGCCGGTATCGCGCAGGCCGAGCGCCAGCGCCGGGCCGCCGCTCTGCTGGAGCGTCTGGGGTTGGGGCAGCGGCTGGATTATCGTCCTTCCCAGCTTTCTGGCGGGCAGCAGCAGCGTGTTTCGATTGCCCGTGCTTTGATGAACGGTGGGCAAATTATTCTGGCCGACGAGCCTACCGGAGCGCTGGATTCCGGCAGCGGGCGCGAAGTGCTGGCTCTGCTGGACGAGCTGCACCGGGCCGGGCATACCGTGCTGCTGATTACGCATGATCCCGGCGTGGCCGCCAGGGCGCATCGGGTGATCACGCTCCAGGACGGCGTTGTGATAAGTGACGTCAGGCAGGAGAAGGCACAGCCTGAAGCCAGGCCTGACGGCGTAATTATAAGCGATGATCGGCAAAACGGCGAAGCCGTTTTGCAAGAAGGGTACATAGGGCAAGTGCCCCTCCAGAAACAATCAGGTCAAACTGAAAAGTCCGGTCTGCCGCTCAGTGCCGCTATTGCCATGAGTTTGCGCTCGCTCAAGGATAACCGCTTCCGCACCCTGCTGACCCTGTTGGGCATCATTATCGGCGTGGCCTCGGTGGTTGCCATGCTGGCCCTGGGCAACGGGGCCAAGGCGCAGGTGCTTTCGTCCATCGAATCCATGGGCAGCGATTTGATCATGATCCGCCCGCAGTCCGGCAGTTCGCGCTCGGCCAGCGGCTCGGTCCGGCTGGTGGATAGCGATATCGAGGTCTTGCGCCGTATGCCCGGCGTGATGGGCGCTGTGGGCGAGACTTCCGGTCAGGTTTCCGTGCGTTATCAGGAATCCGACTACACCACCAGCTACACCGCTACCGGGGTTGACAAGCCGGTAGTGGGCAACTGGGCCGTGGCCCGTGGCGAGTTTTTCAACGAGCGGGATGTGGCCTCTTCGGCCCCGGTAGTTGTGCTGGGTCAGACCGTGGTGGACAATATTTTTCCGTCCGGCCAGAATCCGCTTGGCGCTTATGTGCTGATTCAAAACGTGCCTTTTCAGGTGATTGGCGTTATGGCGGTTAAGGGTGCCAACCCAATGGGCGCGGATCAGGATGATACGCTGCTGGTACCAGCTACTTCGGCCCGGATGCGCCTGATGGGGCGCAGGCATCTGGCCAGCGCCATTGTGCGCGGCGATGACGGACAGGACATGCAGGTTTTGCAGGCGAATATTCAGCAGACCATGCTGGATTTGCACGGCAGTGCGGATTTTAGGGTTTTTAATACCGCCTCGATCATGGAAGCGGCCAACCAGAGTCAGGACGCCCTGACCATGCTGCTGGGATCGGTAGCCGCTATCTCATTGCTGGTGGGCGGCATCGGAGTTATGAACATCATGCTGGTTTCGGTAATTGAGCGCACCAGAGAAATCGGCATCCGCATGGCTTGCGGGGCGCGTCAGGGCGACATCATGATCCAGTTTCTCAGCGAGGCGCTGCTGGTCTGCATTTTGGGCGGTCTGGCCGGAGTGGCGCTGGGATTTTTGGTCGCCTTTGTGGCCCAGCAGCAGGGTACAGCCGTACTGTATTCGCTGCCGCCGGTATTGCTGGCCCTTGGCTGCTCGCTGGCTACCGGCCTGATATTTGGCTTTACCCCGGCTCGCAAGGCAGCCCGCCTGGATCCGGTAGTTGCTTTAGCTTCGGAATAGCGGAGGCTGATTTTGAGGGGGCAGGGGGGAATCATTCCCCCCTGGCGGGGTTTGGGGCGGCAGCCCCAAATAACTTAGGGAGTTTATAATGAAGCGCAATATCCGTTTGCTGGCCGCGTTGTTGCCGTTGCTGTTATCCGCCTGTAGTCTGGCCCCGGAGTATGTCCGCCCGGATACTGCCCTGCCGGATGAGTTTGCGCTGGCAGAGGAAGCCAATTCCGCAACTCTGGAAGCCGCGCAAACCCCGGCGGAAGCGCTGACCGCCTATTCGGCGGAAAACCGTGAGTGGTGGCTGAACTTCAATTCAGCGGCCTTGCCGCGTTTGCAAACTCTGGCTCTGGAAAATAACCACAATTTCGCGGCAGAGCGCTGGGTTCTGGCCCAGGCTTTCAGTCAGGCCAGGGCCGCCCGTTCCTCGCTTTTGCCGAGTATTGATCTTGGCGGATCAACCAGCCGCCGGGGCAGCGATTCAACAAGCGGCTACCGGGTAAGCGACACTTTTGGCGGTACGGTACAGGCCAGTTATGAAGTTGACCTCTGGGGCGCGAACCGTGAAAGCGTTAACGCCCAGGATTTTATGGCCGAGGCCAGCCTGTATGCCTGGCGCGGGGCCGGGCTTTCGCTGGAATCCGAGGTGGCTCTTACCTATTTCTCGCTGCTGGCGGCCAGGGAAAATTTGTCCGTATACGAGCGGATGCTGGCAGGGGCGCGTGAGGTTCTGGATTATCAGGAAAAGCGCGAACGTCTGGGAGCGGCCGCGCCTCTTGAGGTAGCCAGACAGCGCGGATCGGTGCAAAGCATGGAGGCCGAGCGCCTTGGTTACTTGAGTTCTCTGCATGAAGCGCGTAACAGTCTTTGCCTGTTGCTTGGGGTTACCGAGCTGCCGCAGGAACTGGAAGCGTTGATTGCCCAGGACGGGCTAATGGAGATCCTGCCGCCGGAGATTGGGGCGGGACTGCCAGCGCAACTTTTGGCCCGCCGCCCGGACGTGGCCCAAGCCGAGGCCAGGCTTATGGCCGCCAACGCGGATATAGGGGTAGCCAGAGCCGCCTTTTTGCCGGGCATCAGCCTGAGCGCTCAGGCTGGTTGGTCTTCTGACGCGCTTGAGGCTTTGATCAGCCCGGCCAGCGCCCTTTATTCGCTGGGCGCTTCGCTGATTGCGCCAATTTTTGACGGAGGCCGCCTGATGGCCCAGTACGATCAAAGTCTGGCCGCCAAGGAAGAATTGGTGGAGCGCTACCGGCAGTCGGCCCTGAGCGCCTTTTGGGAAGTTTCCACCTCGCTCACGGCCAATGGCCTGCTGCGGGAGCAGGAAGTGAGCAGGCGGGAATCTGCCGCGCAAACGGCGGAGGCCTACCGCATTGCCCGTACCCGCTACGCGGCCGGGGCCGAAGATTATATCTCGGTAATAGACGCGCAGGACGCCATGCTTTCGGCTGACAACAGCCTGATCCGCGCCCGGCTGGAACGCCTGAACGGTTCGGTGGCTCTGTTCAAGGCATTGGGCGGCGGCTGGTCTGGGGAAAGTAGTGCCTCATTTTGACGTGATGCTGCGTCAGATATCGTTTTTGCCTCCTGTCGAGTACGAGAAGAGTACACTCCAGTCGGCAAAAACTTATCTTCCTTGCCTGACGCCAAAAGCAGGCACTACCCCGGTGGGTATGATTGAAGATTTATTTGGTATGATATAAGGTAAAAGTTCCGAACAGGAAAAACACATGACCGCATATCGTAATTTACTGGCCAAACTACGGGCTTTCGCCGACAGCCAGCCGAGAATTTCCGGCTTGTTGGCTTTTGTCCGTCGCAGGCCGATAATTTCCGTTCTGCTGGTTCTGGTGCTTCTATATGGCTTGAACGTCGCCCGTTTTTTGATCTTTCCACAAGTTGCTGATTTGACTGCGGAAAACCCAACCATGACCGCCTTTATGGAATACCGGCAGGAGCAATGGGCCGAGGCCGGAAAGGACGTGAAGGTCAAATGGACCTGGGTGAATTATAACAAAATTTCCGAGAACCTTAAAAGAGCCGTGATTGTTGGTGAGGATACCGACTTCTGGCGGCATCAGGGGTTCGACTTCAAGGGCATACGCGAAGCCTTTACCACCAACCTGAGCCAGAAGCGCCTTTCCGCCGGTGGCAGCACCATCACGCAGCAGTTGGCCAAGAACCTGTATCTTTCGCCGGACAAAAGCATCACCCGTAAGTTGCAGGAGGCGATAATCGCCTGGCGTCTGGAACGTAATCTGGAAAAAGAGCGTATTCTGGAAATTTACCTGAATGTGGTGGAATGGGGCGAGGGCATTTACGGGGCCGAGGCCGCCGCGCGTCATTACTTCGGTGTTTCCGCTGCAAAACTGAGCAAAAGGCAGGCCTCCACCCTGGCCGCCATGCTCCCCGGCCCGCTGGTGCGTACCCCCAAAACCAAGCATGTGCAATTGGTGGCGGCGGTTATTATGCGGCGCATGAGCATGTGGTGGTAGCGGCTATTATATCCCGCAGCATGCGCCTGGCTGCCGGATTTTATTTTGAAACCGCCCTTATGTAAAAGCTGCCTCGATCTGTTCCAATTGCTCCTGACTCGGCTCAAAACGCGCCAATTCCAGATTTATTCGGCCATTTGGCAAAAACGGCGTTCCTTCGGCTTCAAGCAAGGACTGCTGAGTGTTTTCCCCGCCAAAGGCGAAAGCTGGCGACATCTCGCCCAAACGGTTGATCACCCGGTGGCAGGGCAAAGCCTGTCCGGCAGGCGCGGCGCTCATGGCAAAGCCGACCAGCTTTGCGGAATAGGGGCTTTGCAGCGCGGCGGATATCTGTCCATAAGTCATAACCCGTCCGGGCGGGATAATGGCTACCAGTTCATATACCCTGGCGAAAAATCCGCTGCTCATCCATAGACCTCTTTTTACAAGTGTTTTTCAAATTATGCCGTCACAAAATGGACTTTTGCGCAAAAAGTCAATCGTGGCGGCACTGTCTTAATCGATCTTCAGATCGTATCCCTGACAATTGTTTTTAAAGCCGTAAATTTCATAAAATTTATGCGCTTCTGTTCTTGAGTTGCCGGAATCCAGCACCAACCCCTTGCAACCGCGCTCTTTGGCCAGTTTTTTGGCATGATCCATAAGCTGACGGCCATAGCCCTTTCTTCTTACTTCCGGGCTGCAATATATGCTGGAAACATAGCAGGTCAGGCCGGAAAGCCAAAAAGTATTGAAATAAGCGCCGTGGCAAAAGCCAATAGGCTGGCCGTCATCGAAAAGAAAAAAGATGAAATTGTCATCATTCTCAATGACTTGTTTATAGACTTTGCGGACTGTATCTTTATCGTAAGTGTTATAGGCCCAAAGTTTTTCAATGTAATCAAAGGCCAGGTCAAACTCTTCCATGCCAGCGTTTCGGATAGTTGTTGCCATTTTCCTTCTCCTGTATTTTAACGCTGAGTTCTGTGGGCCTGTATTCAACATATAAAACTGGGGCCACCCTGTAAAGCGCAGGCGCGACAGATATAGTATCTGTTTGCTTATTCGAAGAGTATCCGTTAGTTGTTTAAGATAATCTATCCAATTAAACACGAACCTATTGTTTGGAGGTCCAAATGTTACGTTTTCGTTTGATCGCGTGTGTATTTTCCCTATGCGTGCTGTGCCTGTCAGTAGCAGGAACAGCCTTTGCCGCCGAACCTTCAGTTACCGAACAGGAAACCCAGGAAATGAAGGCGCAGCTGGATGGCCGCATACAGGCGATGCTGGATGCTCCTGACGGCACTCCGTTTGATTTGGAATATACTGAAGACGGGACCCTTTCGCGTCTCAAGATAAAAGGCTCCATGGAAGTGCCTACCTCCATGAGCGGTGCCAGGGCCGACCGTATGGCTATGGAAAGCGCAGTGCGTAAAGCCCGCGCGGGTTTTTCCACCTTCCTTAATTCGGAAGTGATTTTTGTCGAGTCCGGCAATGAAATGATCAACATTGTTGCCAAAGACGGCGCGGAAACCTCGGAATACACACAGGCCTCCGCAAGTTCCATCAACGTGGCCTCGCAATCGTTTCAGCGTGGCTTAATCACCATTTTGCAGCACTTTGAGGGCGAGGGCGACAGGCGTACCTGCACGGTCATACTTGGCTGGTCGCAAAAATTGGTAAACGCCTCCATGCAGGCGCAAGGCGCAATGAAGCGCAACCCAGATGCAGCTGGCAGCAGCCAGCCCAAGGCTGAGCAGCAACAGCAGGGCGGCAGTGATACAAAAACTCGCGTAGGCGATATGGACTTTTAGTTCGGAGTTATCGCCATGAAAAGACTGTTGTTCCTATCTTTTTTGCTTATTTCCATACTTGTCCCGGTCTCGGCCTTTGCGCAGGCTGCGGACGAAAAAGAAGTGGTCATGTCCGGGGTCGGCACCACGGAAGAGGATGCCAAAAGGCAGGCCTATCGTAACGCCGTGCAAAGCGTCATCGGTGCCATGGTGGTTTCGGAAACCATTGTGGAAAATGATGAATTGATGCGGGATCAGGTGCTTTCACATAGTGACGGCTATGTCACCAAATCCCAGCAGATTGGTTCGGCCAGAGCGCTTGAGGGTGGCCTGGTGGAAGTGACCATGCGGATTACGGTTAAAAGCCAGCAATTGCGTGAAAAATTGCAGGCGGAAAAAATAACTGTTGCCGCCATAGACGGTAAAGGGCTTTTTGCGCAAAAAGTTACGCAGGACGAAGCCAAACAGGACGCGGCAAGCATCGTTGCCGAAAAAATCAAGAACCTGCCCGCCGGAGTGTTGGTTGCCGAAGCGGATATCAGCGCCAGCAAGCAGGAACCCTCTTCGGGCATGGTGCGCCTGACCATTCCGGTTCAGGTATCAGTGGATAAAAAAGCCTATGGCGATTTTATCAAAGACTTGAACTCCACCATGACCAAGCTTGGCTTCAAGGCCACCCCCGTGACGTTGAATCAGGGGCAATATTTCGGACTCAGTGATTTTTCCAGGCCCATGTTCGATAAAAACTCCGATCACCCGGATGTGAAAAACTTGTTCACTATGGCTCTTTGCGACTTGATCAACAAAGAGACCGACACCTCCCGCTGGCGTCTGTATTCCATTCCCAAAGAGGTTTTCAGCGTTGCTCTCCAGAAGAATGAAAATCTTTTTACCCTCACCGTTGAACTGCGCGACGAGTCGGGCGCGATGATTACCAGTTCCGAGGTAAAGTACAGAAAATATAGTGATCGGTTCTGGAGAAACGATCACTATACCAACAGCGTCATTGGTGCTGCGGAAAATGATACTACCATGTCGATTGCTGTTATTGCTCCGCAACCCATTATGGAAGTTTTTTATGCCGGTATCAGGATGTTTGATGATGATTGTGAATTAAAGGACTCCGATACTGTTGTAGCAGCATTATCTGTTCAGAAGGACGCGGTAATTTTTAATCTGCCGTTTGAACTGACGGAAGAAGAACTGCAAAGTGTCCAGTCTGTTCATTGCACTATAACCAATGATGAAGAATAAATTATGAACTGCTATCATCACCATGCACTCAGGCGTCTCTTGGCGTTTTTCCTGCCTATTGTTGTGGCAGCTTGTTTGGGTATGGTGATGTGGTTTTCTCCCGCTGCGGCAAACGCGGCAGATCTTACACCAGAGGAGCTTCGCACTCCCGGTGTGTATGCCGTGGAAAATGGCGGACTGGTTTCCGTTGCCAGTGGGCGCATCTCAACAACCCTGGGCAAGGCGCGGGCCGAGCGTCTTGCCCAGGAGCAAGCCCTGCGAAATGCCAGGCAACAACTGGCCCTGCATTTGTATAAAGATAAACTGAGCGGGCCGGAAAAGTTTTCTGTCAGCATCAGCGGGGCGCGCATCATCAATCAGAATAATGACGGTAATGCCATATTCGTTGCCCTGCTGGCCGATCCGGCCAGGGTCTCGCTTGTGCCGCGCAGCCCTTTGGAAGATTTTAATGAAGTGAACGCCGCGCCCATTGTTGGGGAGTTGTTAACGCGTATGGCTACCATTGCGGATGGCGGCGGCATGGTCTTTGACGTGGATGGCGGTTGGGTGGGGCTTGGCGTAGGCTATGCCGCTTTGCCGGAACCAGCCACGCCCGAAGCGCTGCGCAAGGCCAAAACAATTGCCCGCGTAGCGGCTGCGGAGGCTCTTACCGGTTTTATTTACGGCGTTCAGGTAGATACCTGGTCGGAAGAACACAGCATTTTTGCCGAAAGCCCGGCTGGCGCTGTTTTTAAAGAATGGAGCCAGGATAAGACGCGCGAGGAAATAGCGGGTTTTTTGAATGGCGCTCAAACTGCCGGAGAATGGTTTACGGATGATAACCATGTCGGCGTGGCGGTTCTGGTTGGGCAACCCCCGCTGGATTTGGCCGCTGAGTTTGAGGATGCAGCTCTTGTGCAGGATGAAACTGGCGGCAGCGCAGACGAACCCTTGCTGTATAAATCGGATATTACCGTGGATTGGCAACGGATTTTGCTTGCGCGTCCCTGGATTTTGGCCGGGGGAACCTCTTTGTGCAAGCATGAGGGAACCCTGTACGCAATCGTTGTGGAATCTGGCGTCTTAAAAGGCAATGCGGCTTATGATCGCATGCAGTTGCCTACCATGCTGGATGCCAAGGCCAGAAATCAGCTTACCCGCTATTTGTTGGGTTTTTCCAGCAAAACGGTAACGCAGAGCGAGGAAAGCCGGTTTGCCGATTTGCAGGGCGAGGATGTGACGCAAAGCCTGAACACGGTTTCGCGTGAGGGCGCGGTGGGCGTAGTTTCCGGCATCAAGCGTATGGGCAGCTGGTACTCCGAGGACGAAAAAACCTTGTTCCAGGCTTTTGCCGTGCCGCTTCCCTAAAGGTTCCTTTCTTTGCCATCAAATCAGTTGCAGAGTAATCCCGGCGATAAAAAGATAGCGGGCCAGCTTTGCAAACGCCACAATGATCAGAAAAGACGGAAACGGCTCCCGTAACACTCCGGCAATCAGAGTCAACGGATCGCCGATGATTGGCGTCCAGCTAAGCAGTAAGGACCAGCGCCCGTATTTGTGATACCAGCGCTCTGCCTTCTGTAGCACCTCCCCCTTGATGGGAAACCATTTCCTATCTTGCAAATGATTGCAATAGCGACCCAAAGCCCAGTTCACAACAGATCCCAGCGTGTTCCCGGCAGTTGCAACCGCAATGAGCATCCAGACGGGTTGGCTGCCCGCGCTCAACAACGCGGCCAGCACCAATTCCGACTGCGCGGGCAAAAGCGTTGCCGCCACAAGCGCGGAAAGAAACAGGCCGGAGTAAACGTAAAAGTCTGCGTCCATATTAATAGCTGTTCATTTGTCTTGTTTTAGGATATAGTTTAAAAATAAAATAACACGCATTGTTAATTTAGGATAGCATGAAACGTCAACTCCAAGGTTATTATTTGCCAATCAGCACCGCAGGCGAAACGGCAAAGGCGTTTGTCCCCAACCCTTTGCCGCCGGAGCCGCCTATTGAATGGTCGCCGGAACTGTTGGCAGCTTTCGATTCCGCTCAACTCGCCCTGGGCCGTCTGGACGGTGCGGGGGCCATGCTGCCCAGTACTTCGTTATTTTTGTACATGTATGTCCGCAAAGAGGCCGTATTTTCTTCCATGATCGAGGGAACGCAGTCTTCGCTTTCGGATTTGCTGCTGTATGAAATCGCCCAGGAGCCTGGCGTTCCGCTGGATGATGTGCGGGAAGTGAGCAGCTATGTCGCCGCGATGGAGCATGGTTTGAAGCGCCTTGCCGAGGGATTCCCTCTTTCTTTGCGCCTTATCCGTGAAATGCACGCTATTTTACTGGCAGAGGGGCGAGGGCAACATGCCGATCCCGGCGAGTTCCGGCGCAGTCAAAACTGGATAGGCGGTACGCGCCCCGGCAATGCCTATTTTGTGCCGCCGCCCGCGCAGAATGTGCCGGAATGCCTCGGCGCGTTGGAAAAGTTCCTGCACGATATGCCCCAGACCACGCCGCCGTTTTTGAAAGCCGCCTTGGCGCATATCCAGTTTGAAACGATCCACCCGTTCCTTGACGGCAATGGGCGTGTGGGGCGTTTGCTAATCACGCTGATTTTGTGTGAACAGAAAGTGTTGCGGGAACCGCTGTTGTACCTGAGCCTTTATTTCAAGGAGCATAGGCAGTATTACTACGAGCTGCTGAACAGCATCCGGGTGACGGGCAATTGGGAAGCATGGCTGCTATTTTTTGCCGAAGCCGTGACCGCGACCGCCACGCAGGGGGTGGAGGCGATAAACAAACTGGCTAAAATGGCAGAAACGGACAAAGTGAGTATATACGCGCTTGGCCGCGCAGCACCGTCCGCCGAGCAAATTCATGCCGCGCTGCTGGAACGTCCTATCGTCACGGCGAACTGGCTTGTTGAAAAGACCGGACTGACCGCAGCAACCGTGAACAAGGCCTTGGAACATCTGGAAAGAATAGGCATCGTCCGGCAATTGAATGATGCAAAGCGAAACAGGCTTTTCGCCTATGCGCAGTACATGGACATACTGAATGCGTGACTAGGCAATCGTTGCTTGCCGAATTGGGTGGAATTGAGTGTGTTTATGGTTTCGCGTCATGCTTTCCCCATCCATTTCTTGCGTTCAGCGGGTTCCATGCGCTCGATAGCGTAGCGTAGCGCGGTTCGCGGCAAGCGCGTATGAAAAACTTCCAGAAAGCCGCGCAGAGCTTCAATATCTTTTTTGCCCGCCTCTCGGAGCATCCAGCCGCTAGCCTTGTGCATGAGGTCGTGCGGGTGTGTGATAAAATATTCCGCCAGCCAGAAAGTGTCGTCCAGAATGTTCCGGCGAATCATCGCCCAGGTGGAGACCATAGCGGCGCGTTCGCGCCACAGATTGCCGCTCTCCGCCCAGCGTTGCAGGAATACGCGCCGCTCGTCAGCCCCGGTGTCCGCGCACAGCCAGTATGCGCCCATGATGTTATACACCGACAGGTCAATCAAATCCCAGTTGTTCGCCCGCTCCAGACGGCGATCATAGAGCGTGACCAACTCAGTCAGTCCCGGCAGGTCGTGCTTTTTTCGCATCCTTTCTGCCGCATTCACCATAAGGAGCAGTGCGGCCAAACGTATTTCATGCCAGGGGGAGTCAAGCAGGCTGCCGCAAGCCTCAAGCGAGAGTTTGCCCATAAACGGCTTGATTAGAGCGCGTGTAACCGGAACTGGCAGACCGAGAAATTGATCGCCGTAGCCATATTGCCCCTCGCCGGTCTTAAAAAAACGCATAAGATGCCGCGCTTTTTCAGGATTGGCGGCGGCAAGGATTTGGGCGGTGAGTTCGGCGGTGTGATGTATCATGCGCTTAGCACTAACAGATAATCGGGAAAGTCTCTATGAGGCGCTTGCTGACCGCGTTGTTTTACTATGCCGGCTGAAAATAAAATAACCATCGCTCCTAATTGAGGATTACATATAACAAAAGGGCTCACGATTTCTCGTAAGCCCTTACATTGTTTTTTCTGTCTGGTTACACTTGCGTCTTACGCACCGTAGCCGCAATTATCGCAGCTACAAAAAACGATCCGCTCAGAACCATAAAAGCGCTGTAATAAGAGCCGTGGCTCTGGATAAGATACCCCATCAACAGCGGTGCTACAAAACCGGCTATCTGCCCGGCTGTGTTTACGAAGCCGGAGGCAGCACCCATTACTTCCGGCGGCATTACGCTCATGGGCAAGCCCCAGAAGGCGCCAAAAGCGATGCCTATGAGCAGGCCAGTGGCACTCATAATGGGCATAATGAGTTCATGTGAAGCATGATAGGTAAAGTACATGGCAATACCGCCCAAAATATGGGCGATGCAGACGAAGAAAGCTCGCCTGTTGGCAAAGACGTTGTCGGATAGCCAGCCGCCAAGAATGAGACCGAGCGTGCCGGCAAAAAACGGCACGGAAGCGGTGATACCCATTTTGACCATCTCATAGCCTCGTTCATTCACCAGGTAGCTGGGCACCCAGGACATGAAGCCCCAGAAAGTGATGTCGAAGAAAAACCAGATCAGAAAGCACTGCCAGGCTACTGGGGAACGGATAACTTGCGCGAATGATACTTTTTTAACCGAAGCAGCGGCACTGCCGGAGCCTGTGCCTTTAATCTCGGCAAGTTCCTTGGAAGATATCCGGGGATGCTCGTCCGGCGAATTGGAGGCATACTTGAGCAACAGCAGGACAAGCAGTACGCCGGGAATAAGCAGTGAGAAAAACACCGCCCGCCAGCCCCAGGCGCTCATGATGGCAACAACAAATAACGGTGCGATGGCCGGGCCAAAAAACGTGGACGACATCATAAAGCCATTGGCAGTGGTGCGTTCTTTGGCGGGGAACCAGTTGGCGATAGTCTTCCAGGATGCGGCCGGAAACACGCCTTCGCCTACGCCAAACAGAGCTCGTACAGCAAGCATAGGTTTGAGGGAGCCTATGAAGCCGGTAATCACCGTGAAGACAGTCCACCATGAGATGCCAAGAATCATAACACGGCGGGGTCCCAGCCGGTCGGCCAGCATGCCGCCAGGAAGCTGAAGAATCGCGTAGCCGAGGAAAAAGGCGCTGATGACCGCCCCTACTTCAACGGGCTGTAATTGGAAATCCTGAGCGATGTAAGGGATGGCCACAGTCATGACCATGCGGTCAAGATATGACACTACCCACCCGATAAACAGAATGGCTAAAATTTTGTACCTAAGTTTCATGTTCGTTCCTGCTTTATGTGGTCTGGTTTCCACAATTGGTTGTTTTAGCGTGAGCTACACTCCCGCTCGGCAAGAGCTGAGGGCGTACGAATAGATTTGCGCGAGTGACAATTTTACTCAACACGCTGAAAACACTATTAAAAGTGACAGATGATACTATTTCTTAAACTACAGAAGAGTTGCCGCCATAACGCTACATACTCCAGACGATGCTGTTGCCACATTCGGGCCTTATCTCAAGCAACTTCAAAACCTTATTAAGCATATCCTTACGGAATTGCCGCTCTTCAGGCGGAGTAAGCTCGGGTTTGCCGAATACGTGACAGATATTATTGCCTTTCATGATTCGCTTTATGCCGATGCCTTCAGCAATCTTGGTCAAGTTGGTTACTTGCACAACGGGAATGTTTTCCTTTTCAATCTCTCTGGCGATAAGCGATCCGCAACGGGTGCTGGTGCCACAGGTAGAAGTAAGGATAACGGCATCCACTTCGGATGACTTAAGTGAAGCCGCGATTTCCTTGCCCATAGCCGTTCCGTTCTCAACGGAGGTCATTACCCCCGTTGTCGTGTAGAAAAGCTCCCAGAGTTTTCCGATTACCCCGTCTTTTTCCGCCTCGCGCAAGACATCAATGGGCATCAGCCGGTTTGGGTCCTCCTGTATGTACGCGTTGTTGTATCCCTGGTGACTGATATCGTAGTCACCAGGCTGAAGACGCTTTTTTCCGGAGATTGAATAGATGCAGAACTTGTTGGAATTGGTAGGGGGCATGCAGTCCGGATTCCCCTTGGGAACCAATCCACCGTCAGTAACCAGAGCTATCCGCGCAGTGCGGATATCAGTTTCCAGCATAGGCAGACGGCACTCTTCCCTGCCGGGCATGGCCACTTCCGACTGATAAGGCAACCCTTTGACCTTGTTCAACAGCATATCAAGCGCGCGCGTACTGGCCGGAACCGTATAGTCAATAGCGGCAGCCTGTCCGGAAGCGGATTCCTCCGGGCATTGACCGGGAAGCAAGCCAACTCTTGTTACCATAGCAATCAATCTCCGTATTCAAAGGCATCAGTGTTTAAATACAGCAACCGGTACTGTTTATTCCACGATTAATGACTTTTGCCCTTCAGCCGGAGCTTCTTCCAGCATTTCAAGCGCACGTTTTACCATGGCCTTGCGGTAGGCTTTTTCACCGTCACCGGGAACGGCGGGGTTGCCGAAGACGTGAAGTACGCTGTTGCCTTTCAGTATTCTGTTAGCGCCTATGCCCTCCGCGATTTTGGTCAGGTTTGTCACCTGCACCGTCGGCAGACCGGCTCTTTCGAGTTCTTTGGTTATCACTGCACCGCAGCGAGTGCTGGTTCCTCAGGTGGAGGTCAGGATGACTGCATCCACCTCTTTTTCCTTAAGGCTTTTTGCCATATCCTGGCCGAATTTTTTGCCCATATCCATGGGGGTCATAACTCCGGCTGTGGTGTAGTAACTATCGAGCAGCGAGCCGATTACGCCTTCTTCCTGCAGTATCCGCATACTATCCAGCGGCACCAGGCGGTTAGGATCTTCCAGCACGAATGCGTTGTTATAACCCTGATGGCTGACTTCATATTCCGCGGGATCAAACGCCTGTTTGCCTTCAAACGTATAGCTGTTGAAGGTTTTGGAGTTGGTAGGAACCATGTTGTCGGGATTTCCTTTGGGTACCAGCCCCCCGTCAGTGACCAGAGCGATTCTGGCCTCGGAAAGCGGCTTGTGAAGCACCGGAAGAGGAATGATCTCGTTATTCGGCATAACCACTTCAGTTTTGAAGGGCAGTTTGGCGAACTTTTTCAAGAGCATGTCCACGCCACGAGTTCCGGCCGAAGTGCTGTAATCAATATCCACAGCTGGCCCGGTGCCATGATACCCTTCTTTGACCCCATCGCCGATGACATCACCGTCAGCCAGGCGCAAAGCGAAAGGTGCAAGCGCTTCCAGCGCGCTCTTCATGCTTTTGGCGCTGTTGTCGGTTTGCAGAATATAGCAGCGTCCCTTGTAAAGATCGGTGCCGGGGTTTTCCGAGAACAGAGAGGTTACAGACGCGATTTTCAGTTCATTCCAGACCGCTGCGGTGAGAGCCCCGCAGCCCATGCCATACCGGCCGGCGTTAAATCCCGGCCCGGCGATAAAAATATCGGGCTTTTCGTCTCTGATGATGTCCATAATTTCCGGCACAACCGTGGCAAGGTTTTCCGAAATGTGATTGTCGCCGCAAATGATGGTTTTCGTTATGACCGCTTTCGAACCAAACAGGCTCTGAAGGATTTTTCCCGGGCCGACCGGTTCGTCTTTAATGACAATTTCCATGCTGGCGGTATCTTCGGCACCGAAGCCGCCATAAAACTGGTTAATGTAGTGTACGACCTTATATGGTGCGCTCATGCTAGCGTCCTCCTATGGCTGGCAGGTTGGCGTCGGTGGTAGCGTAACAGTCGCCGAGCTGTGACCAGATGCCCTGGTAAGCAAAGTTTGTGGTATGCGTGAAAGGTCCCCACGGATCAAATCCAAGCAGACTGGGAACGTTGGCGTGTTCGCCAATAAGACGGTTCACTCTGGGGTGCTCCAGATCAAAGTTTCTTCCGCTGTTGATAACAGCATCAATGCTCGGATCGGAAATAACCAGCATGTCGCCCGGCAATTCATTGGACACAGCCGACAAGTTAAGCGCCGCAGGCATGCCCATATTTTCGCACCATTTAAAGGCCAGGGCGGAGTCCAATTGACAATGCCCCATGCCGGACTTATTTAGCATAACGCAGTCCGCTCCCAGCGTGTGCTTGCATAGCGATGCGCCAATCATGCCCATCGTTTCCTTGGAATCTATCTTCATGACATTGTTGGTGATCACTATCCCCACGAATTCCAAATCCTTCCCGTGCCGTTTCATCAGCTCACGAATGTAAATTTCATTCTGAAGATAGTAATTCGGCTCCCAGTAGCGCCAGAGCATTGCCCCATCCAGTACTTCCGTCGGGTGGATGATAAAGGGCAGGAAATTCAAAGCGCTCTGACCGTAGAGCAGAAAGTTCCAAATATCGTGCGAGGCCATATGGGTGACCATATAGGCCACCTTGGGAAGAGTTTTTCCGTCAGGTCCCGGTGCTACCGGTGTCAGTTCAAAAACTTCAGTTTCATCAGGAGTTTTATCTATGCCCAGCTTGGCAAGATGTACGTTAACAGTAAGCGCCGCGTGCTTAAGCGCTTCGGCGTAGCTTACGTCACTCACGCCTTCAGCAGGAGCTGCGTCGATAATCACATGGAAGTGTTTGGCGAAATGAGTGTATTCGGCGCACGGGCCACCCATGTCCATATAGTATTTAATGTTGCACTTTGCGTAGTATATTTCGGATACCATCACGCCGCGAAGCGCCACAGTACGCCCCTCTCCGGCAGGGGCCAGTTTACCCCAAATACCGGGATAGGAGGTCTCGGGGGCATCGGCCTTGCATCTTGGCTGCATTACATCGTGGATGGCGAGAATGCGGCAGCTTTCACCCGGCACGGCCAGATGGATGTCCATAAAGGCGAATAACTCGCTGTGAACCAACCCAAGCAGTTCTTTCTTGTTAATCGTAAGTTTGCCGTCGGCCAATGAAGTTTTGTCTCCAAACTCCACTTCGGCAATATCGATGTAATCAATTTGCAGTCTCTTGCTCATTGTCCAATTTCTCCCTGCTTAACATTTGTTATTGAGCCATTGTTAAAAAATTCACTATCTCAATGCGCTTTGTTATTGACAACTCACTGTATGATTGTCAATCTTTTATAGATTTTAACTATTTACGAATGTAATTTTTTTAAAATTAGTACATTTAGATAGTTTTGTATGAATTACAAATTGAATGTTTTGAAATAAAATTGTGCATTACTGTAAATATGCACAAATACAAAAGTAAAGATTTGCACGTTTTTTTGTGCATTTAAATAAAAATGCACAAAAACACTGCATGAAGGAACGATATTTGTGCATATTGCACAATATGCACAAATATATGCGAATGTGTCTGGTTTTGGACAGGTATTACAAAGCGCGCATAAAAAAGGCATGATTAAATGTCAAACAATGTCATCACAAAAGAAGCGCTGGCCACAGCGCTAAAAAATTTGATTCGGACAAAAGGTCTTGCAAAAATTTCCGTCAAAGACATCACGGATCATTGTAAAGTCAGCAGGAATACGTTCTATTATCATTTTACAGATAAAACATCTCTTATAAAATGGATTTTCTATACAGAAACATTGCGTGAAATAAATACATTTACAGAATCACATCTATGGCTTGAAAGTTTTGTTAACCTTTGCAAGTATTTTTGTGAAAATAATTTTTTCTATATTGAGGCTTTTAAATCTGTAGGGCAAAATACTCTTCAAAATTATCTCATGACATTTTATTATGAATTGCTAAAATTACATATTGATACAGAATACAAACAGTTAGGCATAGTTCTTGGCGATGATGAATTAATGGTTAGCGCAAGAATGGAAACACATGCCTTTGTTGGCATCATTATGGATTGGATAAATGAAGGAATGAATCCTGATTATATGAAATATTATGAGCAGCTTAAGCTGGCAAGCCGTATCAATAAAATACTTTACACCGCGTGTTCTGAAGATTTACAGCGCGAAATAAGATATGTAACTTACTTAAAAGATAGAAAAAATGAAATATAAAAGCAATTTTATATTGTGATAAAATCCTATGCTAAAAGTTTCCCCCGGCCAATACAGGGTTGGTCGGGGGAGAGAAGAAGAAATTCGGCAATAGCTTGATGCAGAATCAAAATTTAATAAATGTAGGTTTTTCAAAATCGCTAATAACCATTGCTTCACTTATATGAATTTCAAAAACATCCAGCGTATCTCCAATTGCGTTGATGGTTTCGTCATACCCTGGAATAGCTGAAATAAATGATTGTGCCATATCGTTAATCGTTTGTTTGCTTTTTTGCACCGTAGCTTTAACTGAACGCACATGATGGATGCCTTCATTGGGAATAGACGTAAACGCAATTATGTTATTTCTGGTAAATTCTTCAACTTTGCAATTTTTTCGGTCAGAAGCAAAATACAAAATATTCGGTTGTTTCTGATTAAAGTAGAAGTTTACTATCCTAACATTAGGATTATTCATTACTGATGTTGCCAATGCGATTGTGTTGGTATTTCCTAAGATCGTTTTGTATTTGCTAATACTATCCATAAAAATCTCCACATTTTGCCTTTTTGATAGCTTTTTTATTTACCATCCGAACCAGAGAAAAAGGATGGGGAAGAAAATAAAAATGTCACTACACCCTGACAGCGTCAAGCCCCTTGTGCTGGACAATGGATAGCAGGCGTAAGGCCGGTCCTCCGGGCCGCTTCCCCGTAGCTGCGGGGCTAATCGGTGGTAATTGGCTGTTTAAATGGATTGACAAAATGGTGGTAATTGGATGTATAATCAGACATGATCAATACAGCGGATATCCCTATTACCCAGGAAATGCTGATTCTCACGGCAGCCATCGACGAGTTTAAAGGCGCATGGCAAGCCTTGGGTGCACTCGCGCCGGAACGACTTTCCGCTTTGCGCCGGGTGGCCACCATCGAAAGTATAGGCTCTTCCACGCGCATTGAAGGGAGCGCCCTGTCGGACAGCGAGGTGGAAGCCTTGCTGTCCAACCTGGTCATCCGTAGCTTTACTACGCGAGATGAACAAGAAGTTGCCGGATATGCGGACACGATGGAGCAGATTTTTCAATCGTGGGAGTACATCCCGTTGACGGAAAATCATATCCGCCAGCTGCATCGGGATTTGCTGCGCTACAGCGATAAAGACTCGCGGCATCGTGGCAACTATAAGACCGCACCAAACAGCGTTGCGGCGTTTGACGCAGAGGGCAGACAGATCGGCATCGTCTTTGAAACGGCATCCCCCTTTGAAACCCCGCAACGGATGCGCGACTTGGTGGAGTGGACACAGGCCGCCTTGGAAACGCGGAGCCTGCACCCCTTGTTGGTTATTGGCGTGTTCACGGTGGTGTTTTTGGCAATTCACCCTTTTCAGGACGGAAATGGGCGCTTGTCGCGCATCATGACCGCCTTGCTTTTACTGCGCTGCGGCTATGCCTACACGCCATATTCTTCGCTGGAAAGCGTCATCGAGCAGAGCAAGGAAGGCTACTATCTTGCCCTGCGCCAGACGCAGGGGACGCTACGCACCGACGCTCCCAACTGGCAGCCCTGGCTGTTGTTCTTTCTTCGTGCCATGCACCAGCAGGTACAACGCCTGGCGAAAAAAATTGAGCGGGAACGCTTGATTTTGGCGGCGATGCCGGAACTTTCACTCCGTATTGTGGAACAGGCCCGTGAACATGGGCGAGTGACACTGAAGGAAATGTGTCTGCTCACGGGAGCTAAACGCAGCAATCTGAAAGAACACTTTCGGCGGCTTGTGGAAAATGGCCAATTGGCAATGCAGGGCAAAGGACGCGGTGTGTGGTATAGATTAAAATAGCGCAACGGTGTCAGGCAAGTATGCCTTTGTATGTTTTAGGCATAAAAAAGGACTCAGGTTTTATCCCAAGTCCTTATTTTTATTCATGGAGCCGCCTGTCAGATTTGAACTGACGATCTACTGATTACGAATCAGTCGCTCTACCAACTGAGCCAAGGCGGCGTAGTAAGCAGTTGCTTTTTCTGCCTTGCCGGGCTGCAAAAGTCAAGCCTGTTTTGTGGTTCACTTTTCTTGCGGGGAAAGTGGACCCCTTTCTTTTTATACCAGAGCGGTTTGCCCTTGACAGAAGCTTGTTTTTTGCTTTTATGTGGAGGAAAGTGGTGGAAAGTGGTAAAACAAAAAATTCGCACCACAGTAAGGCAAATATGAATTTCAGAGGGCGTAACCTACGCAGCCTTGATTGTAAAGGCAGGCTTATTTTACCGCCGGAGTTCCGGGAAATACTACTTTCCCGCTCCGATGACGGCAAAATGGTGCTGACCACTTATGACGGCTGCGTGGTGGGTTTTCCCTGGCCCGATTGGGTTGAGTTCGAGGGGCAGCTTAACCGGGTCAAGAATCCGCCGCGCAAGCTGCGCGATTTTCGCCGCCTGGTGGTCGGGGGAGCCGAGGAAATGACGGCTGACGGCCAGGGGCGCATCAGGCTTTCCAAAGATCACCTTACCTATGCGGGCATTGACGGCGAAGCCGTGCTCATGGGCCAGGGGGCGCGTTTCGAGCTTTGGCAACCGGCCAAGCTGGACGCGGTAATCAGCGGCAACTTTGACGACGTTGCGGAAAGCCTTGAGCCGGGTGGTTTTGATTTCAATTTTTAAGCCGGAGCAAGCGTATGAGCGAGGAAAAGTCGCTTACAAGTAATGCTGGCGCTCCGGATAACGGGGCCGCCATTCATATCTCGGTCATGCTGGAAGAAGTGCTTGAGCATCTGGTGCCTGCCAGCCTGCTGGAGAGCGCCCCGGCGGATCGCCCGTTGCGTTTTCTGGATGGAACCCTCGGTTTGGCGGGCCATGCCGCTGCCGTTCTGGATAAAGTCGCACAATATGAAGGGAATGCGCCGGTCGGTTCTCCCGGTCAGACGGGGAAGGGCGAGCGCAAGGCTGAATTGCTCGGGCTGGATCACGATGCCCAGGCCCAGGATTTGGCCCGCTTGCGTCTGGACCGCTTTGGCGATGCCGCGCACTTTTGGCAGGGCGGCTTTGCCGATTGTACGGAAGCCCTGGATGAACTTGGCTGGGATTTTATTGACGGGGCTCTGGTTGACCTTGGGGTGTCCTCGTTGCAACTGGACGAGCCGGAGCGCGGTTTCAGCTTTTTGCGCGATGGCCCTCTGGATATGCGCATGGACCCGCACGGCGGGCAGGAATCGGCTGCTACCCTGGTCAATCGGGCCACGGTTCAGCGCCTCAAGGAAATTATCGAAGTTTATGGCGAGGAGCCGCAGGCCGGGCGCATCGCGCGGGCCATAGACGAGGCCAGAGCGCGTAAACCCATTGAAAATACTTTGGAGCTGGCCGCTATAGTAGAGCGGGCCTATCCGCCGAAATGGCGGGCCACGGCGCGTAACCACCCGGCCACGCGCACTTTTCAGGCCTTGCGCCTGGTGGTGAACGAAGAATTGGAGCAGTTGCGCCTGTTTTTGGAGCGCATTGTGCCAAGGCTGCGTCCGGGGGGGCGGCTGGCGGTAATCAGCTTTCATTCGCTGGAAGATCGCATCGTGAAGCATTTTTTTCGGGCCGAAGCCACGGATTGCCTCTGCCCGCCGCGCCTGCCGCGCTGTGTTTGCGGGCACCGGGCAACCCTTGGGCTGGTAAATAAAAAGCCTTTGGAGCCTTCTGAAGAGGAAACCCGCGCCAACCCCAGAGCCAGAAGCGCCAAGCTGCGCGTGGCGGAGCGAACCAGTGCGGAATTTGTCAGCCCGGCCCAGGCGGATAGCGGCTCCGCCCCTGTATCCCGCCGTGGGGCGCGACCCTCGCGAGGGAAATGAGGGGGTTGGGGAATGTTAAACAAACTTTGGATATACGGCCTTTGCGCCTCCATTCTGGTCAATTTTGCCCTGGCCCTGCTGCTGGTCTGGAGCAACACGGAAAGAGCCGGTCTGGGCTACGAGTTGAAGCAACAGCAACAGGCCATGACCGAGCTTGCCGATTTGACGGCCAAGCTTGAAGTGGAGCGCGACCGCCTGCTTTCGCCTTATTATCTGGACGCCAGAGCCGTCCAGTTCGGCCTGCGCAGCGCCCTGCCGGGGCAAAAGCGCTTTATGCGCTGAACTGGCCTGTAATGCTCTGGACTGTACAGAGCAGACCAGAACAGGGATCGAACCGTTTTTTACCGTATGACGCAGATATTTGGATAAAGATCATGAGCAACACCAGCAACAAAAAAAACCGAACCAATAAACGGCAAGCCGAGCCAGACGGCGCGGCCCGTGATTGGGGCCATATCTTTTTGGCTTTGGTCGCGTTTGGTTTTTTGCTGGTCTGGGGTTTGCTCTGGAGCCGTTTTTACGTCCTGCAGGTGGTAGAGGGGCCGGAATACGCGGCCAGAGCCCAGCGGCAGCACATCACGGCCGAGATTCTTCAGGGCAAGCGCGGCAGTATTTTTGACCGCAACGGCAATGTGCTGGCTACCAGTGTTGAAAGTTACTCCCTTTCGGCGCGTCCCAGCGAAATAGTTGACTTTGCGGCTACCTGCGCTTTTCTGGCCAAAACTCTTGGCGCTACGGAAAGCAAGATTGCCGCAAACTTGCGCGGCAAAAAGGGTTTTGTCTGGGTGGCGCGTAAAATTTCCGACCGCAAGGCCTCGGACATTTTGGAATCCGAACTGCCCGGCCTTTATCTGCAAAAGGAATATGAGCGGGTATACCCCTACAAGCATCTGGCTGGCCAGTTGCTCGGCTTTGTGGGCATGGATGATAAAGGGCTGGAAGGTCTGGAAGCCGCTTTTGACGAGCGCCTGTCCGGTCAGGAATTACGCAAAATTGTGCAGCGCGACGGGCGCGGCGGCAGGCTTTATCTGGATGGCCGCGAGGAGGCCGACGACCTTTCCGGCCAGAATGTGCACCTGACCATCGACGTGCAAATCCAGTATTTTGCCGAGGCCGCTCTGGCCAAAACCGTCAATGAGAATCAGGGGGCCTGGGGCGGCTGTCTGGTGCTGGACGTGTCCACAGGCGACATCCTGGCCTGGGCGCACTATCCTTATTTCAACCCCAACGCTTACGGCAAATATTCCGATTTAGACCGGCGCAACAAACTGGCTCTGGACGCCCTGGAGCACGGTTCCACCGTCAAGCCTTTTCTGGTTGCCGCCGCCTTGCAGGAAGGAAAAATCCGGCCGGACAGCATGTTTTTTTGCGAAAACGGCAAGTGGAAGGTCAGAGGCCATGTTGTCAAGGATACCAGACCGCATGCCGATCTCAGCGTGGAGCAGATTCTTCGTTATTCCAGCAATATCGGGTCAGGCAAGATTGGTCTGGAACTCGGGGCCGCAAGTTACGGCGGTTATCTGCAAAGCCTCGGTTTCGGGCAACGTACCGGGCTGCCGCTGATTGGCGAAAGTCCGGGCATCATGCGCAACCCGGCCAAGTGGCCGGAAAGCGATCTGGTTGCCTCCTCCTTTGGGCAGAGTTTTTCCGCCAGCAGTCTGCAAATCATGCAGGCTTATTTCTGTCTGGCCAGCGGCGGCCTTAAAAAGCCCATGCAGCTTGTTATGGAGCCGGATTTGCGGGCCAGATACGCGGGCCGCTCTGAACAATCAGGACAAGCAGGGCAAGCAGGGCAAGCAGCGCAGGCAAGCCTGCCGGGGCAAACAGGGCAGAGCGGACTGACTGGGACAAGAGTTTTTTCCGAGGAGACCGTGGCCGAGACGCTGACCATGCTCAAATCTGTAGTGCAGTCGGATGATGGCGGCGGCAGGCAGGCCAGGATTGCCGGTCTGGAAATCAGCGGCAAAACCGGTACGGCGCAGAAAGCGGAGCAAGGCGTTTACGGCGCCAAGCGCGTGGCCTCCTTTGTGGGCATGGTGCCTGCGGAAAAGCCGCGCTATCTGGTCATGGTTATAGTGGATGAGCCCAAGAAAAGCGTTTACGGCTCCTCGGTGGCTGCTCCGGCCTTCCGCGAAATTTTGACGCATACTCTGGCCTACAATGGGCTGACGCCCGAAGAATCCGCTTCCATGTTTGCCGGGGGCGCTCCGGTCAGTGATCTTTCCGGCGATGTTTTTGATCCGCTTACGGATCTGGCCGCTTACGCGCAAAACCGGGCCAGACAGGACGCTGAAAACAAGGCCAGTTCCCGGTTGGGCGTGGATGGAAACGCGGCTGGCGTTGGCGGCGCGGACGACGGGGACGGGGATTTGGCCAGTTTGCGCGTGCAGGTGGGCGGCGACATTAAGCTGCGTCAGGACCCCGCAGCCATGGTACCGGACGTGCGCGGCATGAGCGTACGCAGCGCGGTGGAATTGTTCGCCCATCGCGGCATCATGCCGGTGCTCAAGGGTCAGGGCGGCACTGTGGTGCGTCAGAGCCCGGCTCCGGGTTCGGCCTGGCCGGGGGAAGGACGCCCCGCCGGTGACGCGACCGAGTATGTGCTCTGGCTGGAGGAGAGTATTTTATGATCGCCAAAGCAAAGCAGTTTAAAATTTTATCGCTGACTGAGGCGGCTTCTCTGGTACGCGGCGGTTTTGCTGCGGGAAGGGGACCGGCTCCGCAAACGCATTCCGGCAAAGTCCGTTCCGGCGATCTTTTTGTGGTTCTCCCTGCCAATCGAACTGCCCAGCCCAACCACGCTGTAAAGAGCGGCCTGGATTACCTGCCGCAGATTTTGTCGGATGGAATCGCCGGGGTGCTGGTTTATGAAGAGAAACAGGAAGCGGAAGTTCGTTCGCTTTTGGAGGCTGCGGCCCCGGATTGTTATCCGGCGCTATGCCCGGTGCCGGACGCGCGGCAGGCGCTTGGCGTTCTGGCTGCGGCCTATTACGGCACGGAAGATTATCGCCCAACCCTGATCGGCATTACCGGCACCAATGGCAAGACCACCAGCGCCTTTTTGCTGGAGGGGCTGTTCACCGCTGCCGGTCGCCGGGTGGGTATGCTTGGCACCATCTGCTACCGCTGGCCCGGCTTCAGTCAGGTTGCGCCGCTTACCACGCCTGGTTGCCTTGAACTGCACGGGCTTTTCGCCCGGATGCGGCAGGCCGCTGTGGATACGGTGATCATGGAAGTTTCCTCGCATGCCCTGGATCAAAACCGTGTGGCCGGGCTGGCCTTTTCCGCTGCCCTGTTTACCAACCTGACCCAGGATCATCTCGATTACCACAAGGATATGGAAGAGTACTTTCAGGCCAAGGCCCGGTTGTTCGGCGATGATATCCCGTCGCTTGGCCAAAGCGGCGTGCCGCTGCTCAATAAAAGCCGCGCCATCAACTTGAATGATTCCTTTGGAAAGCGCCTTTACAAAAAATGTCGCGATCTGCCCGGCCTGACCGTGCCTTACGCCCTGCGCGGGGCCGAAGAGTTGGAAGAAATTAATAGCCCAAGCGGTGTATCGCTGCTCAGTGACCCAAGCGATGTATCGCTGCTTAGTAAATTGTCGGGCGAACTTTTGCGGACCAGCCCGGACGGGCTGCATCTGCGTATGCGTTACGCCGGAGCGCAGTGGGATTTGGATTCGCCGCTGGTGGGCGAATTCAACGCCATGAACCTTTTGGGCGTACAGACCCTGGCCCTGAGCCTTGGCCTCAAAACGGAAGATTTGCGCGTGCTGGAAAAATTCAGCGGCGTTCCCGGCCGTTTGGAAAGAGTGCTGCGCGAAGACGGCAGCCGCCCGGCCCTGGATTGTTTTGTGGATTACGCCCACACGCCGGATGCCCTGATCAAGGCCATCAAGGCACTGCGCGCAGCCGGTTTTGGCCGCGTTGTCACTGTTTTTGGCTGCGGTGGCGACCGAGATCGCGGCAAGCGCCCGCTCATGGGCGAGGCGGTCAGCCGCTATGCCGATGTGGCCGTGCTTACTTCGGACAACCCGCGCACGGAAGATCCGGAAGCGATTATGGACGATGTCATGCCCGGACTCCAGGCCGGAATGGGCAGTGAAGTATACCGTGAGGCCGACCGCCGCAAGGCTACGGCTCTGGCCCTTGGCTTGATGCGGCCCGGCGATGCCCTGCTGCTGGCTGGCAAGGGGCATGAAGATTATCAGATTATCGGCACGGAAAAGATCCATTACAGCGATCAGGAAGTGCTGCGGGAGTTACTGAAATGATGACCTTGCGTGAAATGGCCCAATGTCTTGGGGCTCTTGAATCCTCTGGTACAAAGCATACTCATTGGCTGCCGGAAAGCGCGCTGGATCGCGCTCCCGCCCGTTTTTGCCTGGATAGCCGCGAAGTAGGGCCGGACGATGTCTTTATCTGCCTGCACGGCGAAAATGTGGATGGTCATGATTTTGCCCGTCAGGCGGCGGAGCGGGGAGCTTTGGCCTTGATCGCCGAAAAAGATCCTCAGGATATTTTTGACGGTGAAACGCCGCCTTTGGCCGTGCTGCGCGTTGAAAGCAGTTTGGCGGCCATAACCGCTCTGGCTTCGGCCTGGCGCGAACGGGCCGCCAGTGCCGGTACTGTGGTGGTGGGTGTAACCGGCACCGCTGGCAAGACTTCAGTCAAGGAAGCTTTGGCCGCAGTACTTGAGCGGCACGGCAAGACGGCTAAAAATTTTATGAACATGAACAACCAGCTCGGTCTGCCGGTAAACATGCTCAATGCTCCGGCCGATGCCGTGTTCTGGGTAATGGAAGCGGGCATCAACGAAGCGCATGACATGGACGAGCTTGGCGCGTTGCTCCGTCCGGATTTGGCGGTAATTCTCAATGTCGGCCCCGGCCATTTGAGCGGCCTGGGTGGCCCAAACAGCCGGGGGGTGCCTTATTACAAAAGCCGTCTGCTGGCTTATGTGAATCAGGCCGGTCCCTGTGGGCGGGCGTTGATTAACGCCGACTACCCGGATTTGCTGCGCGAAAGCCGCTCCTATGCCCTGCCGCAAAGCCTGTTTTCCACCAAACGGGCGGATGCGGATTACCGCGCTTCTTATGTCGGCCCGGTCTCGACCGCTACCGGCAAATATCAGGTGCAGCTACGCGAGGCGGATGGCAGCCTGCGGACTTTTGATGTCGCCGCGCCTTTTCGCGGCAGCTTCGGCTCGGAAAACGTGGCAGCCATAGCCGGAGCCGCGCATATTCTGGGGCTTTCGCCGGAAGAAATCACCGCCGGTCTGGCCCAGGCCGCCATGCCGCGTCAGCGCTTCAGTTGCCGGACTTACAAGAATACCATGGTCATTGACGACAGCTACAACTCCAACCCGCTTTCCGCTTCGCGCATGCTGGAGGCGGCGGTGGAAATGGCTGCGGAAAAAAAATTGCCGCTTTTCCTGGTTATGGGCGAAATGCTCGAACTGGGCGAGGAAGCGGAAGAAATACACTTGCAGCTCGGACGGAACATGGCCAAAACCGGAGCCAAACTGGTGCTCTGGAAAGGCGGTCAGGCCGATTCGGTGCGCGAAGGGTTAAAGCAGGGCGATTTTACGGGTGAATTCAAAGTGACGCAGGAGCTGAACGAGTTCCTGGACGCTATTTGTTCCGCCCACAAGCAGGCCGGAGCCTGCGGTGTGGTGCTGTTCAAGGGTTCACGCGGCAACCGGCTGGAACGTTTCGTGGCCGGTTTTCAGAATGAGCTTGGCAAGAATCTTTAAGGAAAATTATGTTTTATCATCTGCTGCTGCCGTTCAGTTCGGATTTCGTCCTCTTCAATGTATTCAGGTACATAACTTTCCGTTCGGTCTGGGCCTTGCTTACGGCGTTGATCCTTTCCATTATTGTAGGGCCGCATTTCATCCGCTGGCTGCAACGCCTTAAATTCGGGCAGTTCATCCACGAGGATGTGGCCGCGCACAAGCAGAAGGCAGGCACGCCAACCATGGGCGGCATATTGATCGCCTTTAGCCTGCTTGTCAGCGTCCTGCTTTGGGGTAATCTGGCCAATCCGTATATCTGGTTGTGTTTGCTGGTGTTTTTCGGGTTCGGTTTAGTGGGTTTTATGGACGACTGGCTCAAAATTCGCCGCAAGAACAACAAGGGCATTAACGGCAAGCAAAAGCTGACCGGACAGGTGCTGGTGGCCGGGCTGGCCATGATCCTGCTCATTCAGCTGCCCGCCTATTCCACCGAATTGATTCTGCCGTTCATCAAAGATCCGCGCATCCTGCCTTTTGTGGATTCTCCGGTACTGGATCTCGGCTGGTTATATATTCCTTTTGCGGTGCTGATCATGGTCAGTTGCTCCAACGGGGTCAACCTTACCGACGGCCTGGACGGGCTGGCCATTGGCCCGACCATTGTGGCTGGCGTGGTCTTTGCCATATTCATCTATGTGGCGGGCAGCGCCACTCTTTCCCAATATCTGCAAGTGGGTTTTGTGCCGGGCGTGGGCGAAGTTACGGTATTTTGCGGGGCCCTGATTGGGGCGGGCATGGGCTTTTTATGGTTCAACGCTTACCCGGCCCAAGTTTTCATGGGCGACGTGGGTTCGCTTTCCCTTGGCGGCACTCTGGGTTTTCTGGCCGTGCTCTGCAAGCAGGAGCTCATACTCCTGGTGGTGGGCGGCCTGTTTGTGGTGGAAACGCTATCGGTGATTCTTCAGGTGGGTTTTTTCCGCATGACCGGCGGCCGCAGGATTTTCCGTATGGCCCCGCTGCATCACCACTTTGAACTTAAGGGCGTGCCGGAATCCAAAATTATTATCCGCTTCTGGATAACCGCCATTATTTTGGGTCTGGCAGCGCTTTCTGTGTTGAAACTGCGTTAGGAAAACAATTAACAGGGCATCAACATGACATTGTTGCGAAATGATATAATTGAGCGGGGCGCTTTGACTGTGGTTGTAGGCAGCGGATCTTCGGGGCTGGCCGCCGCCCGGCTGTTGAGCCGTCTGGGCGCGTGGGTTCGTGTGCTGGACCGGAAGGAAGACGGCTTTGGCCCGGATTTTCGCCGTGAAGCCGCTGAAAATGGCTGGGAACTGATTGGCGGGCCGCATACGCCCACGCAGTTTGAGGGCGCGGCCCTGGTTATTCCCAGTCCGGGCGTACCCATGAAGGTACTGGAACCGTTGCTGAGCACGGCGGGAAATCCGTTCTGCCTTAGCGAGTTGGAACTGGCCGCCCGTTTTTGCCCGGAAAGCTGCATAGCGGTTACCGGAACCAGCGGCAAAACCACCACGGTCAGCCTGATGGCGGCCATGCTGGAAGCGGCGGGAAAAAAAGTTTTTCTGGGCGGGAATATTGGCACGCCTTTGTCCGAATATGTGCTGCAACGGGAAGACGGCCGTTTTCCGGGCGGAGCTGCCGATGTACTGGTGCTTGAGGTCAGCAGTTTCCAGTTGCAGGGTTGTCGCGAGTTTCATCCGCATGTCGCCGTGTTGCTCAATCTTTCCGAAAATCATCTGGATCAGCACAAGGACATGGACGAGTACCGCGAGGCCAAGTTTGCCCTGTTCAGCAAACAGACGCCGGGGGATCTGGCCATTTTCGGTCAGGCCTTGTTGCCCGAGGCGCAAAGGCGCGGCCTTGCGGCCCGTCTGGCGACTTTTACGGATAGCGGCGCTTTCAGCAAGTCCAGGCTGCTTGGCGGACATAACCGGCTGAATATGGAAGCCGCGTTTTTGGCCGTTCGCGAATACGGCGTCACTCTGGAGCAGGCTCGTCAGGCGGCGGAAACCTTCGCGCCCATGCCGCATCGTCTGGAAAGCGTGCGGGAATTTGACGGTGTGCTTTACGTCAATGATTCCAAATGTACCACCGTAGAAGCCATGCGTGTGGCTCTGGAAAGTTTTGACCGCCCGGTGCTGCTTATGGCTGGCGGCGTCTTCAAAGGCGGCGATTTACAATCCCTGCGCCCGCTTTTGCAAGACAAGGTCAAGGCGGTTGGTCTTTACGGAGCCAGTCGGGAAATTTTCACAGAGGCCTGGCAGGGAGCGACCCCCCTGGACTGGCACGAGACTATGTCCGACGCCCTGAATGCACTGCGGGCCATGTCCACTTCCGGCGATGTAGTGCTTTTGGCACCCGGCACTTCAAGTTTTGACCAGTACGCCAATTATAAGGAACGCGGTAAGGACTTTAAAAAATTGGTGGAAGATCTGCAATGAGCCTGAAGGATTACAATCCGCCCCGATCCGCCCGCTCCGGCAGCAGTGGCAGATCCGCAAGAACCAGCGGGTCTGGCCGTTCTGATCGTTCGGGACGCCAGGACAGGGATGCCCGTCAGGTTCTTCTGGGTGGGCAGGCGCGTCCTGTAGAGCGGTCTGCTCAGGCACGCCCGAACCGGGAAGCCCGTGAAGCTCGTCATGCAGATCGGGGCAACCAGGCACGCCCGGCTCGTCCGGATCGTCAGACTCACCCGGCTCGCCCAACTGACAAGGGCGGGCGCGCTAGCAGCAGGATCGGCAATTTTTTGCGCGGCCTTTTCAGCGCTCCAGCCGCTCCCGGTGTCGCTGGCAAGTCTCTTGCCCCGCGTGTTTTTTCGCCCGGCAGTTTTCACGAAATCGAACGCCCGGACTGGTTTTTTCTTGGTCTGGTGCTGGTGCTGCTGGGCTTGGGGCTGACCATGGTTTTTTCAGCCAGTGGTGTGGCCTCAATACGCCTGCACGATGATCCTTATTACTTTTTTCGCCGTCAGATGATTTTTGCGGCACTGGGTCTGATCTGCATGTACGTGGCCTATAAAATTCCCCGCCTGAAACTGGAAAAGCTGCAATATCTGATGCTTTTCGGCTGTCTGGCTCTGCTGCTGCTCGCGCTTTCGCCGCTCGGTGTCTCGGTCAACGGGGCGCGGCGCTGGATCAATCTGGGCTTCATCCGCTTGCAGCCCATGGAGTTTGCCAAGATCGCTCTGGTATTTTACCTGGCCTTTTTTCTCAGCACCAAGCAGCACATCATTAAAACTTTCAGCCGGGGTATCATTCCGCCATTTCTTATTACCGGCCTGTTCTGCCTGCTTTTGCTGGCCCAGCCCGACTTCGGCGGGGCCACGGTTATGACCATGCTGCTGTTTTTTATGTGCCTGGTGGGCGGCACCCGCCTGCTTTATCTGGTTTTTTCAGCCGGACTCGCCATGGGCGCGGCCAGCTTGCTGATTATCATGGAGCCTTATCGCTTTCAGCGTTTGACCAGTTTTATGGACCCCTTTGCCAATGCCCAGGGCAGCGGCTATCAACTGGTGCAGTCGTTTTACGCCATGGGTTCCGGCGGCGTTTTCGGGGCCGGACTGGGCGCGGGCAGGCAGAAGCTTTTTTATCTGCCCGAGGCGCATACAGACTTTATCATGGCTGTGCTTGGCGAAGAATTGGGACTGGTGGGCGTAAGCGTGGTCTTTATCTTGCTGGGGCTGCTGTTCTGGCGCGGTATGCGCATTGCCATGCGGCAGCAGGATTTACGCGCCCGGCTTACCGCTTTCGGGCTTACGCTGGTATTGGCCATTCCCATGGTGCTGAACATGGCGGTGGTAAGCGGCACTGTGCCATCCAAAGGCGTGCCCATGCCATTTTTCAGTTACGGCGGCACTTCGTTGCTCAGTTCGCTCATTTGCGCGGGTTTTTTGCTTAATTATTCGCGCCCGTCCCGGCAAGCCAATCAGGCCAGTCAGAGTGTTCAGTCTGTGCAATTCAGCCAGTCCCGGCGCTCAGATTTACCCGGCCTGTCCGCCAAGCCAAGGCAGTCAGGTTTGATCGGTCACTCCAGACGGTCTGCTCAGGAGGCGGCGAATGCGTAGGGTTATTCTCACTACCGGTGGAACCGGCGGGCATATTTTCCCGGCTTTGGCTGTGGCCGCCGAGTTACGGCGTACTTTTCCGGATATTGCCATTCTGTTCATGGGCGGTGAAAGCGGGCCGGAAGAGCGCCTGGCCAAACAGGCCGGTTTGGAGTTTATGAGCCTGCCGGTGCGCGGTTTCTTCGGGCGCGGGGTGCGGGCCGTGGGCGCGGGGTTCAGGCTGCTGCGCGGCATTGCCCTGGCTCGCCGGAAGATTCGGAAATTTAAGCCGGATTTGGTAATCGGCTTCGGCGGTTATGCTGCGGCTGCGGCTGTGGCTGCCGGACTCCTTTGCGGGGTGCCGACCATGATTCACGAGCAGAACAGCGTGCCCGGCATCGCTAACCGGCTGCTTGGCCGCTACGTGGATAAGGTCTGCATTTCACTGCCGGAAGCGGAAAAATGGTTCAAACCGGGTAAAACCGCGCTTACCGGCAATCCGGTGCGGCGCGGCATCCGTGAGCTTTACCGCGACAAGCTGCAAAAAACGCAAGATGCGGCCTGCCCGGCGCAAAAGGATCAAAATGCGGCAACGGCATCGGCAACCGCATCAGACCGCCGCAATCTGTTGGTGCTGGGCGGCAGTCAGGGCGCAAAAGCGCTTAACAGCGCGGTGCTGGAAGATTTGCCCCGGCTTCTGGACGCCGGATTGACCGTACGTATTCAGGCGGGTGCGGCTGATTATGAGCGGGTGGCGGCTGCGCTAAAACAGCTTGCTGACGAAGCCACCGGGACAGGGCGGACAACGGAGAGTTTTGCCGCGCGGGTAAGCGTAAGCGCTTTTATTGAGGATATGCGTGAGGCCTACGCCTGGGCGGATCTGGCCCTGTGCCGGGCCGGAGCCACCACCGTGGCCGAATTGGCTGTGGCCGGATTGCCAGCTATTTTTGTACCGTTCCCTTTTGCCACGCATAACCACCAGTTGCATAACGCCGAACAGGTTCGCAAGCTGGGAGCGGCTCTGCTGCTGGAGCAGAAGGACTTTGCCCCCGGACGCCTGGCCGATCTTACGGCTGGCCTGTTTGCCGAACCGGCCCGGCTAGCCTCCATGTCGGAAGCGGCCTTGCTGCTGGCCAACCCGGATGCAGCGGAGAAGGTTATCGGCGAAGCGCGCAAAATTTTAGGTAGTGCGTAAAAAATTGGGTAGCGTCTAAGTTTGCCATCAGATTAGGAAGGCGAGTTTTTTGTGAAGGAAGTGACAATTTCGCAGGAAAGCGAAATTGGACGCCGAAGGCGCCCGAAGGGGTGAGCCACAGGATGTGGCGAATCAGCTCTTCTGGTACTCGACCGGAGCAAAAAACGAAATCTGACGACGTATCACGGCAAAATCAGGCGCTACAGAAAAAGGAGCATAATGTGCAGAGAATAAGCAAGATCCACATGGTAGGCATAGGCGGTACGGGCATGAACGGCATCGCCGAGGTGCTGCACAACCTCGGTTATATTGTCAGTGGCTCGGATATGTCCGAAAACGCTGCCGTGCGTCATTTGCAGCGCCTGGGAGTTGATGTTGCCATCGGCCATAGTGCTGCCAACCTGCGGGATGTGCATGTGCTGGTAAAATCCACGGCTATCCGCGATGATAACGAAGAAGTCGTGGCGGCCAGAGAGCGCGGCATTCCGATTATTCCCAGGGCGGAAATGCTGGCCGAACTTATGCGCCTGCGTAAAAGCATTGCCATTGCCGGAACGCATGGCAAAACCACCACCACTTCGCTTACGGCTACCATTTTTGAAGAAGCCGGTTTTGACCCCACGGTGATCATCGGCGGCAGGCTGAACGCCTACGGCACTAACGCCCGCCTTGGCACTGGCGACTATCTGCTGGCCGAAGCCGATGAATCGGACGGATCTTTTCTCTGTCTGATGTCGATTATGAACGTGGTCACCAATATTGATATGGATCACGTCGATTTTTACGGCGATCAGGCCAGCATTGACGATTCTTTTGTCTCCTTCATGAACAAGGTTCCTTTTTACGGCATCAACGTTGTTTGCGGCGACGACCCTGGTGTGCGCCGGGTACTGGACCGGATCAAACGCCCGGTGCTTACCTACGGTTTTGGCGCGGGCAACGATTTGACCGCCGAAATTATCGAACTTGGTGAAGTCAGTATTTTTGATGTTCTGCTCAAGGGCTGCAACCTGGGCCGGGTAGAGCTTGCGCATCCGGGCAGGCACAACGTCCTTAACGCGCTGGCTGCCATCGGGGTGGCCATGCAGGCGCAGATTCCGGCTCATGTCTGCATTGAGGGCCTGAAAAAGTTCAAGGGCGTGGGACGCCGCTTCGAGCGCAAGGGCAGCCGCAATGACGTGCTGGTGGTGGATGATTACGGGCATCACCCGGCGGAAATCAAGGCCACTATCGCCACGGCCAAACAAAGCTTCCCGCAGCGCAGATTGGTGGTAGCCTTCCAGCCGCATCGTTTTTCGCGCACGCAGGCCCTGTTTGGCGATTTTTGCAAAGCTTTCGGCCAGGTTGACGAGCTTTTGCTTACCGAAATTTACGCAGCCTCGGAAGAGCCTATACCCGGCGTAAGCGGCCAGAGTTTGGCCCAGGGCATCAGGCAGGTTTCCAAGGTAACGCCCAGGTATTTTCAAACCCTGGATGATCTTAACGCCGCACTGCCGGAAATTTTGCAGCCCGGCGATCTGTTCATCACCATGGGGGCGGGAAATATATGGACTGTCGGGCCAAAATGGCTGGAGCAGTAAAGCTCGCCTTCCTTGTCTGACGACAAACTGAAGCACTGCTACATGTGCTGGTTGAAAGAGTTATTAATATCTGAGGGCGAAACATGCGCGGTTTGAAGATTAAAAAAGCGCCGTCTCTGGCCGAACTTACCAGCATCAGGCTGGGCGGGACAGCTATTGCCGAAATTACGCTGGAAGACCTGCATGGTTTCGATGCCCTGCCGGAGGCGCTTGCGCGTCTGGGCGGGCAGCCGGTAGCGCTTGGCCGGGGCAGCAACATTATCGCGGCTGGCGGCGAACTGCCGCTGGTGCTGCTGCGTCTGGGCAGTGAGCGGGGCGGTGAACTGCATTCAGATAAGGCCGAAACGCTACGCGATTATGAAAACGAAGCCCTGTTTGGAGCCTGGGGCGGCATGCCTTTGCCGCTGCTGGTCAACCAACTGAGCAGGGGTGGCTTTGCCGGTTTCAGCGGTCTGGTTGGCGTGCCCGGTTCTCTTGGCGGGGCCGTGGCCATGAATGCCGGTTCCTTTGGCATGGATATCAAGGGTTGTTTACGCCGGGTACTGCTTTTTTCGCCGCGATTGGGACTTTTTACCCGCGAAGCGGAAGAACTGGATATCAGCTATCGTCATTTTGCCGTGTCCGGGTTGGTTGAAGGTAGACTCAACGACAGTGGCTCTGTAGCTGACACCAGTAGCTCTGCATCTGACGGTAAAGGCTCTGTAGCTGGCAACTGGTTTTTGGTGGTGCGGGCCGAGTTTTTGTGCCGCAAGGCGGAGGCGGATCTGCTGCGGCATGAAATGGAAGAATTTTACGCCCGCAAAAGCTCCAGCCAGCCGGTTGGGGCGCGTAGCGCTGGCTGTGTGTTTAAAAACCACGCTGCCGGTCCGGCCGGGCGTCTGCTGGAAGAAGCCGGTTTTAAAGGCAAAGCCCTGGGCGGCATGATGTTTTCCGATTTGCACGCCAACTTTTTGATCAACACTGGCCGGGGAACTCCGGCGGAAGCCTTTGAGCTGATTGAACTGGCCCGGCGGGCAGTGCTGGAAAAATGCGGGGCGGCTCTTGAGCCGGAGGTGCGCTTATGGGCCTGATCCCTTTTTTGGGCGGCAAGAAAGCCGGGCGGGAGCGGGATGGCAGGGAAGCCAAGGGCCGCAGTAACGGCAAGGAAGCCCCAAACCGTTACCAGAAGCCGAAATCCGACGAAAAACCGGCGCGTTTGCGCAAGCTGGGCGGGCTTGGGCGCTTGTTTAAAGGCTGCATTTTTGCCGGCTTAATCCTGGGCGTATTTTTTTTCATCGGCATCGGACTGGCACATTGTTATAATTTCTTTGTTAACAGCGAATATTTCCGGCTTAAAACTATTGAAATCAGTGGCAATTCCAGGTTAAAGTCTAGAGAAGTTTTAGATATTGTTGAATTGACGCCTGGCGTGAGCAATACGCTGGCCGTGTCCATTGATGCCATGGAAGCCGCCTTGGCCAGAAACCCCTGGGTTGGCGGCCTTTCGATAAAACGTACGCTGCCTGACCGTTTTGCGATTACGGTTACGGAGCGTGAGCCTAAATATTGGGTGAATCGCGGCGGTATTCTTTATTATGCCGACGCGGCTGGTGCTCCGATTATGCCGGTTTCCACGCACGGCTTTTCTTCGCTGCCCGCCCTGGAAATTGAACCGGGAGCGGAAGCGCAGGCCCGGCGGTTGCCCGAATTGGTGAGCAGCCTGGCCGAGGCGGATTTGCCTCTGGATATAGCCTCTTCGGCCTGGTTGCGGCTTTCGGCTGGCGGGGCACTGGAATTAAGGCCCAATGACAAGTTACTGGTTAGTCTGGGCATTGCCGATTGGGCGCGGCATCTGGAGCATTTGGACAAGGTTTTGCAGGATTTATCGCGCCGGGGCGAATTGCGCTCGGTTGCGGAAATAAAGGTTCACGGCGGTAATGTCTGGGTAACCCGCAGAAGCGGATCATAAATAAAAAACAGCCTGCCGGGCATTGAATCGTGCGGGCTTGATAGTGATAAACGGGATGGAGGAAGCGCATGGCTAGATCAGAGCTGGTTGTCGGCCTGGACATAGGCACCACAAAAATTTGTGCCGTGGTGGGCGAAGTCGGCAACGATGGTGTGGACATCGTCGGCATAGGTTCCTGTCCTTCGACGGGCCTGCGCAAGGGCGTGGTCGTCAGCATCGACAATACGGTAAGCTCCATCCAGAAGGCTTTGCAGGAAGCCGAGCTTATGGCCGGTTGCGAAATCCGTTCGGTTTACGCCGGTATCGCGGGCAGTCACATCAAGGGCTTCAACAGCCACGGCGTGATCGCCATCAAAAGCGACATTGTCACGGCCAAGGATGTGGAGCGGGCCATGGACGCGGCCAAGGCCGTGGCCATTCCGCTGGATCGCGAAGTTATCCACACCCTGCCGCAGGAGTTCATTATTGACGATCAGCGCGGCATAGCCGACCCGCTGGGCATGGCTGGTGTGCGCCTGGAAGTAAAGGTGCATATCGTTACCGGCGCAGTGGCCAGCGCACAAAATATCGTGCGTTGCTGCCACAGCAGCGGCCTGGACGTGGCGGACATCGTGCTGGAATCGCTGGCTTCGGCAAGATCCGTGCTGACCGATGAGGAGCGCGAACTTGGCGTGGTTCTGGTGGATTTGGGCGGCGGCACTTCGGATATAGCGGTGTTCGCCAACGATTCGATCAAGCATACGGCGGTGCTGGCTTTGGGCGGTCAAAACCTGACCAACGATATTGCCTATGGGTTGCGCACCCCGCTGGCCGGGGCCGAAGCGATCAAACTCAAGTACGCCAGCGCCATGGTGGATTTGGTGCATAACGACGAATACATCGAGGTGCCCGGCGTGGGCGGGCGCGAACCGCGCAAGCTTTCGCGGCGCATGTTGGCCGAAATCTGCCAGCCGCGCATGGAAGAGATTCTTTCGCTGGTGGATCAGGAGCTGGTGCGTTCCGGCTACAAGCATCTGGCCGGGGCTGGCGTGGTGCTCACCGGCGGGACTTCGCTTATTGACGGCTGTCAGGAACTGGCCGAGCAGATTTTCAATCTGCCCACACGCATCGGTTTTCCCCGTAACGTGGGCGGACTCAAAGACGTGGTGAACAGCCCTAAATACGCCACTGCGGTCGGGCTTTTGTGCTACGGCGCGGAAAGGACGGGGATTCAGGGCGAACAGCGTTTCAACGCGCGTGATGGCTCCTCCATGTTCAGCAAGGTGCGCTCATGCATGAAAAAGTGGTTTATGGACGTGAGTTAACATACTGAAAAGTTAATTTTTTTGATCAAAATATAAGCGCTGGGGCATTTTCTACTTAAGGAGAGGAAGATATGGAATTTGCGGAACTTTGCCAGGATTCGATGGCCAAAATTAAAGTCATCGGCGTTGGCGGCGGCGGCGGAAACGCCGTAAACAACATGGTCAGATCTGCGCTCAGCAGCGTGACCTTTATCGCGGCCAACACCGATATGCAGGCCCTGAACAATTCTCTGGCCAGCGTCAAGCTTCAGCTCGGCGAAAAGCTCACCAAAGGGCTTGGCGCAGGTGCCAATCCCATGGTCGGCTGTGAGGCCGCCAAAGAAAGCCTCTCCCAGATTCAGGACGCCATTGGCGAGGCGGATATGGTTTTTGTAACCGCTGGCATGGGCGGCGGCACCGGCACCGGAGCCGCTCCGGTTATCGCCCAGGTTGCCAGGGAAATGGGCGCTTTGACCGTAGGCGTTGTCACCAAGCCTTTTTCCTTTGAAGGCAAGCGCCGCTTGCAGTCGGCCGAGGCCGGTATTGCCGAGTTGCGCAAATATGTTGACAGCCTGATTACCATCCCCAACAGCCGCCTGGTGCAACTGGCCCCGAAAAACGCCACGTTCAAGGATATGCTGAAAAGGGCCGATGATGTGCTTTTCCACGCGGTAAAGGGCATTTCCGATTTGTTGATGGTACCCGGCCTGATCAACCTGGATTTCGCCGACGTGAAAGCCGTCATGGGCGAATCCGGTCTGGCCCTCATGGGCGCGGGCGTGGCCAGCGGCGAATCCCGGGCGCGTGAAGCGGCCATGCACGCCATTACCAGCCCGCTGCTGGAAGATGTTTCCATTGATGGCGCGCGCGGCGTGCTGATCAATATCACCAGCGGCCCGGACATCACTCTGGAAGAAGTCAGCGAAGCCGCCGGTATTATTCAGGAAGCCGCCCATGAGGATGCCAACATCTTCTTCGGCGCGGTTTTTGATGAATCGGTCGGCGACAATATGCATATTACCGTCATTGCTACCGGCATCGACAACGCCATGCACATGCAGGCAGGCGACAAGATTATGCCCATGCAGCAGGGCAGGCAGGGCAACCCCGGCGCTTTTGGCGGTTCAACTGGCCCCGGCGGCGGAATCCGCCAGCCGCAATACGCCCCCATTGAAACTTTGAGAACCGCTGCTCCCGGCCCCTTGCGCAGTCAGATCAATCTTCCCGGCGGTGATGTCAACGTGCCGACTTATATGCGCACCGATAACTCCGGCCTCGGTCTTGGCGGTCTTGGCATCAAGCCGGCCCAGGCCATTGCGCATGCCCCCGGCGAAGATGATTTCATCTTTGACGAGGATGAGATGGAGGCCCCGGCCTTTATTCGCCGTCAGGCTAACTAGCATTTAATGTCTTCCGCTCCTTTATATGTTGTAGGCCTAGGGCCGGGCAGCCCGGATTTGCTGCCGCCCCGGGCCTTGCACGCTCTGGAGGCCAGCCAGGTATTGATCGGCTACCAGCGCTATCTGGATCTTTTGCCCCCGGATCTTTTGTGTACCCGTAGGCTGGTGCGCAGCGGCATGACCGATGAAATCAGCCGCTGCAATCAGGCTCTGGATGCTGTTTTGACCGGCGAAACCGTCAGTCTGGTTTGTTCCGGCGATCCCGGCGTCTACGCCATGGCCGGTCTGGTTTATGAGCTGGCTGCTGAACGCGGCCTGGTTTGCGGGCCAGCCGCCGGGTATAATGCGCTTTGCGATTCAGCCGCAGTTTCCGGCATTGAGAAGGCGATCGATATCCGGGTAGTGCCGGGAATTCCGGCGCTTTGCGCTGCCGCGGCCCTGCTGGGCGCACCCCTGATGCACGATTTCGCAAGCCTGAGTCTTTCGGACTTGCTCACGCCCTGGGAGTTGATCGAGAAAAGGGCCGAATGCGCCCTGGCCGGTGATTTTGTGCTGGTCATCTATAACCCGCGTTCCGGAAAACGCACCCGGCAACTGGAACGGGTGCTGGAAATGGCCCTGGCCGAGCGCGGCCAGCAGGGCGTTATCGGGCTGGTTCGCAATGCCGAGCGGATGGAACAGGTGGTGGAACTTTGCCGCCTGGCCGATTTTGATCCGGCGCGGGCCGACATGCTTTCCATCATTTTTATCGGTAACTCCCAAACCCGGCTGCTGCCTGATGTCAATGGGGGCAGTAACTGGCGTCTGGGAGCCAGGATGGTTACGCCGCGCGGTTATCTTAAGAAATACCAGGCAAGTTGATTGACGCGTTGCAGGTGGCAGCGTTATATTTTTATCATGCTTATTACTATCTTGTAACTGATGAAGGAGATTCATACTCATGAAGAAGATTTTTGTTATTGGACTGATGTTGTTGATTTCAGCTTTTGCCATGACCGCCATTGCCGCGCAGCCGACTGCACCGGCTGATGGCATCAAGATGGAAAGAACCAAAAAACCGCTGGTTTTCAACCATTCAAAACACGTCTGGGCTGGATGCGCTGTCTGTCACCACCCGATTGACGGCCAGGAAAACTATGTTGCCTGCGCCACTGCCGGTTGTCACGATGTTCTCGGCATCAAGGACAAATCCATCAACTCCTACTACCAGATCGCGCACAAGGCCAAGGGAGCCAAATATTATACTTGTATATCCTGTCACATTGCCAATGCCCGTGATGACAAGGAATTACAGAAGCAACTGGCTGGTTGCGCCAAGTCTGCCTGCCACAGCTAGGTTTTTTTATTCAGAATCGCAACAGGCGCAAAAGAATTCGCCTTCCCGGTCTGGCCGCAAATTCGGGCGCTACCGGATATTCTTGACTAATGGGTTGTCAAATATATTGACACAACCTTGATGCCACCGTTATGTTTGATTGCTCTTCTTTATCTTTTGAAACTGAGGAAGGAGGTTCATTGCTCATGAAGAAGATTTTTATTTTGGGAATGATGCTGCTGGTTTCGGCTTTTGCCCTGACCGCCATTGCCGCTCAGCCGCCAGTACCGGCCGACGGCATCAAGATGGAAAGAACCAAGAAGCCGGTGGTTTTCAACCACTCGACCCACACCACGGCTGGGTGTGCCGCCTGTCACCACCCGGTTGACGGTGTGGAAAACTATGGCGCTTGCGCCACTGCCGGATGTCACGACATTCTCGGCACCAAGGACAAATCCATCAATTCCTACTACCAGGTCACGCACAAGGCCAAGGGTACCAAGTATGATACTTGCGTGTCCTGCCACGTTGCCGCTGCCGGTGACGACAAGGACAAGAAGAAACAGCTGGCTGGCTGCGCCAAGTCCGCCTGCCATGGTTAGGAATTTTATTCCGAACTTCGCTGAAAATTGAAAAAATAACGGGAGCATGCCTCCCGTTATTTTTTTCTTTCCTGGTAGTGCCTCATTTTGGCGTGATGCTGCGTCAGATTTCATTTTTGCCTCCGTCGAGTACCAAAAGAGTACACATCCGTCGGCAAAAACTCATCTTCCTTGCCTGACGCCAAAAGCAGGCACTACCAAATTGCCCAAACTGAGATCTGTCAGCTTCATACAACGCTTGATTTATAGGCCAAGCTGTGGGAATTAGATATTGCGCGTCATGCGTATCATCACAACAGTTTTCGGAGCAAACCGCTATGCCTGATGACGATATTATGGATCTTACCGAAGTTGTGAAGCCTGGTCAGAAAACGGAAGCGGCGGCCACGCCTGATTTCGGGTCTGACCTCGATGCCCTGTTGCAAGGCCTGGACAATGGCGCAACCGGCAAGGTTGCGCCGCAAAACGGACCGGATCTCGCCAGTTTTGGCACCAAGCCCTCGGATGGGCATGTGGTGAACCCGAACGAGGATATCGAACTGCCGGCTTTATCGGATCTGGACGCTCTGCTGGCCGAGTTGGGCGTTGAAAATACGCCCAAGGCTACTGCCAAGCCGGTCAGTCCTGAGCCGGATTTTGACGATCTGGACGCCGCCAGTTACCGAAGCGGCGAAGAAGCCGCCGCGCCACAGCCTGCGCAACCAGCACCTGCCGGTCCGGCACCAGCCGCGCCGATTCAGGCCCAAGCTGCTCCGGCCCAAGCGCCAGTGGCTCCCAAACCGGCCCCAGTGCCTCCAGTTCAGGCTCAGGCCGCTTCCGCTCAGACTCCGATTGCCCCGGCAGCCGCTGCTCCCGCTGCGTCGCCTACCGGCGGCATAGATCTGGGCGAGCTTGACGCCATGCTGGACAAGGTACTGCTGGCCGCTCCCAGACGCCCCGCAAGAGATTCTGCGGCCAAAACCGCCGACGACTCCGCAGGCGATACCCCCGTGAACCAGGCTGCACAGCCTGCCGCTCCGGTTTCGCCCGCCGCCCCCGCAGCGCCGATTCCGTCAGTCGCGCCCGCAGCGCCGGATGAAGACGATGATATTTTGGAGTTGGAACTTTCCGCTGTCGAGCCGGGTTCTCTGCCTCAGCCTCCTGTGGCCGCGCCAACACCAGACGCGCCAGCTCCAGCCGCACCGGTAATCGATGAATTTGAAGCGGCGGCCTCGGCAGCTGCCATTCAGCCGACAGCGCCAGCCCAACCAGCAGATCCATTTGAAGCGGCCCAGGCAGCAGCGCCGGTTCCGCCCGCAGCACCTGTCCAGGCTACAGCGCCCGTTCAGCCGGTCGTAGCACAGATTGCTCCTGAACCGGATGAGGCGCTTGCCACGCATATGGATGCCCAACCAGACGCGCCAGGCGTGAAGGCGGACGAGTCCGCTTCATCCGATTTTGAGGTGGAACTGGAGGCTTTGCGCACTCAGGTGGGTGAGTTGCAAACTGAACTTGCTTCCTTGCGGGCGGGCTTTGAGTCGTTGCAGGCCAATCTGGAAAAATCAGCAGCCCAGGCCGCGGCCAAGGTGATTAGAGAAGAGCTTGCCGCATTGGCTTCCACGTTGTAGCACTCAAAAAAATCATCCGCCCTCCCCTTTGCGGAGGGCGGTAAACTTGTGCGCTATCAATAGATGTTACTTAAGGTGAACAAATAAATGCTTACATTTCAGGATCTGGCCAGCGGGCGCAAACCGCTGGCCGTTATTGGGCTTGGTTATGTTGGCCTGCCGCTGGCCGTGGCTTTCGCGCAAAAATTCAAGGTAATCGGTTACGATATATCTTCCAGGCGTGTAAGCGAACTGCAAGCGGGGCGGGATCACACCAGGGAAGCGGACCCGGCGGCCCTGCAATCACCGAACCTGGAATTCACTTCTGATGCCGCCCGGCTGCGTGAGGCCGGAGTGATCATCGTGGCTGTGCCCACGCCAATTGACGCGCACAATAATCCGGATCTTGCGCCAGTGCGTCTGGCTTCGGCGGCAGTAGGCCGCAATCTCGCCAAAGGCAGCGTGGTGGTTTATGAATCCACGGTTTATCCCGGTGTGACCGAAGAGATTTGCCAGCCCGTGCTGGAGGCCGAATCCGGCCTGGTTTGCGGGCGGGATTTTACCCTTGGCTATTCGCCCGAGCGTATCAATCCCGGCGACAAAGTGCATACCCTGTCCGGCATCGTCAAGATTGTCTCCGGCAGCGACGCGGCCACGGCGGATCTTCTGGCCGAGTTGTACGGCGCGGTAGTTAAGGCCGGTATCCACCGGGCTTCGAGCATCAAGGTGGCCGAGGCGGCCAAGGTTATCGAAAATACCCAGCGCGACCTCAATATCGCCCTGATGAACGAGCTTTCCATCGTTTTTGGCCGTATGGGCCTTGATACACACGAAGTTCTGGCGGCAGCCGGGACCAAGTGGAACTTCCTTAAATTTTATCCCGGCCTGGTGGGTGGTCACTGCATCGGAGTGGACCCTTATTATCTTACCTACAAGGCGCAGGAACTGGGCTACAATCCGCAAATTATTCTGGCTGGTCGGCGGGTGAACGATGGCATGGGCAAATATGTGGCCGAAAGCCTGGTCAAGGAGCTGATCCGCGCCGGTTGCCTGGTGAAAGGGGCCAGAGTGGGTATTCTGGGACTGACTTTCAAGGAGAACGTGCCGGATCTGCGCAATACCAAGGTGCTGGATATTATCGCCGAACTGGCCGATTACGGCGTTGAGACCCTGGTATATGACCCTGAGGCGGACCCGGAAGAGGCCGAGCGCGTTTATGGTCTCAAGCTTTGCGGCCTTGATGGTTTTAACGATTTGAACGCCCTGATTATCGCGGTGGCGCATGACGATTTCAAGCGCCTGACGCCGGAGGGTATGAAAAAAAGTTTCCGCGCCGGGCAAGCGCCGGTATGCATAGACGTCAAGGGCCTTTGGAACCCGGACGAGGCGAGGGTGGCCGGTTATATCTACTGGCGCCTGTAGGCGGTATCGGCGCGAGCGGCTTTTTACCAAAAATCATCTCGTGGCGACACCGCCTGACGCTTGCGGGTTTATCCTTGTTTTACATTAGGCGTTCGGGTATATAGCCTCTGACCAAGGCAAACGAATGCTCAAACTAAAAAATTACCTTAAAGACGAAGAACAACGGATTTCCGACCATCTGAAAAAGGAAATCCTGACCCTTGATCCTGTTGTCCAGCCAATGGTGGAGCATACTCTAAGCGCTGGCGGCAAAAGGATCCGGCCCTTTTTGACTGTGCTTTTCGGCAAGCTTTTCGGCTATACCGATCCGGCTGTCTATTCTCTGGCCAGCGCGGTTGAGTTCATCCACAGCGCCACTCTGATTCATGACGACATCATTGACGCGGCTGACACCCGGCGGGGCAGCCCGGCGGCGCATCTTGTTTTCGGTGCTCCGCAGGCCTTGCTGGCTGGTGACGTGCTGCTCTCCGCCGCCATGCTGCTGGCACTTCGCCTGAATAATTACAAGGTTATGGAGTGTTGTGCCACAGCGGTTGCCCGGACAGCCGCCGGACAGCTTGAAGAGACGCAGAACCTGCGCAATCCGTACCTGCCCTTTGAGGATTATCTGCATATCATTACCGGCAAGACAGCGTATTTGATCAGCTGCGCCTGCGAAAGCGGTGCCATCCTGGCCGGGGCTTCGGTGGAGCACTGCGCTGCTGCGGCGGAGTTCGGCCTGCAAATAGGCATAGTTTTTCAACTGGTTGACGATGCCCTGGATATCGCGCCGGAAAGCGAAATCGGCAAACCCAGCGGTGGCGATTTGCGCGAAGGCAAATTTACGCCGTTGCTGCATTTTTATCTGCAAGCGCTGCAAGCCCGCGAAGCCACAAATTTTGCTGCCAAATTCGCGGCTGGCACACTTGATGAGGCAGAGCTTGCCGCCGCCCTGGCCGATATGCGCAGACTGGGCTGCGATGCCAGGACCAGAGCCCTGGCCGACAGGCACCTGACCCTGGCCGAAGCGGCGCTTGAGCGTCTGCCAGCCGGAACGGAGCGCGATTTGCTGGCCAAGGTGGCCGCATACGTCAGAACACGGAAATTATAGGGCATTTCGCCTTCGAAATGCCTATCAGTATTTGTCTGTAAATTTTTAAATATTTATTTAATTCAGTTTTGGAGGAACCATGCTCCGTAGGTTGGAAGTGCGCACCAGGCCGGAACTTGATTCGCAGGGACGCGGGCTTGCCGTAAAGATTGGCGAATCGCTCGGCATAACGCTTGACGAAATTAGGGTTGTTAAGGTTTTTACCGTGTCCGGGCTGGACGAAGCCTGTGCCGGACGGGTGCTGAACGAGGCCGTGCTGCACGATCCGGTTTTGCAGGAAGCTTCTTACGCGCCATTCAGCCTGGGGGCGGATTGGGTGCTGGAAGTAGGCTTCCGTCCCGGCGTTACCGATAACGAAGGCCGTACCGCGCGTGAAACCGTGCTGCTGCTTTTCCCTTCGCTTGCCGATCAGGTGCAGGTTTACACTTCCAATCAGTATCACCTGAGCGGAAAAATTTCCCGTGAGCAGGCTGAAAGCATTGCCCGCGACATTCTGGCCAACGAACTGATTCAGCGTTTTGAGCTGAAAAGCGGCGAAGAATGGGCCGCTTCCCCCGGTTTTGCGGCCAAAGAGGCCAAAGTGCTGGGCGCTGTCAACAGCGAAGTGGCTCTTGTTTCCATAAGCGGCATGAATAACGCCGAGCTTATGGATTTCAGCCGCGCCAACACGCTGGCTCTGTCGCTGGAAGAAATGCACGTCATCCGCGATTATTATGCCCGCCCGGAAGTTAAGGCGGCCCGGCTTCAGGCCGGTTTGAGCCATGAGCCGACGGACGCGGAAATTGAAGTGCTGGCCCAGACCTGGTCCGAGCACTGCAAGCACAAAATTTTTGCCGCGCATATCGATTACGAAGATACCGTAACCGGGCGCAAGCGTGCTATCGACAGCCTGTATAAAACCTGCATCCAAAGCAGTACCAAACTGCTGCGCAAGAACATGGGCGAAAAAGATTTTTGCCGCTCGGTGTTCAAGGATAACGCCGGGGTGGTGCAGTTTGCCGATGACTATTACCTTTGCATCAAAGTTGAGACGCACAACAGCCCCTCGGCCCTGGACCCCTACGGCGGGGCGCTTACCGGCATTGTCGGCGTTAACCGCGACCCCATGGGTACCGGCATGGGTGCCAACATGCTTTGCAATACCGACGTCTTCTGCTTTGCCTCGCCTTTCCATGAGGGTTCGCTCCCGCCGCGTCTGCTGCACCCGCGCCGGGTGATGGAAGGCGTGCGCGAAGGCGTGGAGCATGGCGGCAACAAATCCGGCATTCCCACGGTTAACGGTTCGCTGGTCTTTGACGAGCGCTTTTTGGGCAAGCCGCTGGTGTTTTGCGGCACGGTGGGCATGATCCCCAAAACCGTTGGCGGCAAGCCCGGCTATGAGAAAAAGGCCGGGGTGGGCGACATCATCGTCATGGCTGGCGGACGTATCGGCAAGGACGGCATCCACGGCGCGACCTTCTCTTCCGAAGAGCTGCACGAAGGATCACCGGCCACCGCCGTGCAAATTGGAGACCCGATTACCCAGCGCAAGCTTTATGATTTCATCATGGCGGCGCGGGCGCGTGGCCTGTACAGCGCCATTACCGATAACGGCGCGGGCGGGCTTTCTTCCTCTGTGGGTGAAATGGCTCAGGATACCGGCGGTTGCCGCCTGGATCTCAGCCTCGCTCCGCTTAAGTACGATGGACTGCGTCCCTGGGAAATTTTGCTTTCCGAAGCTCAGGAGCGCATGACCCTGGCTGTGCCGCCGCAGAACCTCAAAGAATTTTTGGAACTGGCCAAAGTGATGGACGTGGAAGCCACGGCGCTGGGCGAGTTCACTGATTCCGGCTATTTCCACACCACTTACGGTGAAAAGACCGTAACCTGGCTATCCATGGAATTTCTGCACGACGGCCTGCCCCAGATGCGGCTTGAGGCCCGCTGGGTCCCGCCGGTTTATGACCGCGACGAGCGTATCGAATACTCGGACAAGGAACAGGGCGAACTGCTCAAGACCATGCTGGGCCGCCTGAATATTTGCAGCAAGGAATATCTGATTCGCCAGTACGATCATGAAGTTAAAGGGGCCAGCGTGGTCAAACCGCTGGTGGGTGTAAAGCGCGATGGCCCGGCGGATGCCGCGGTCATGCGCCCGCGTCTGGACAGTATGGGCGGTCTGGTGCTCTCGCACGGCATCTGCCCCAAGTTCAGCGATTACGATACCTACTGGATGATGGCCAACGCCATTGACGAGGCGGTGCGCAACGCCGTGGCGGTGGGCGCGGACCCGGCCCGCATGGCCGGTGTGGACAACTTCTGCTGGTGCGACCCGGTGCAATCGGAAAAAACGCCCGACGGCCATTACAAACTGGCCCAGCTGGTACGCGCCAACGAAGCTTTGGCCGCTTATTGTCAGGCTTTCGGAGTTCCCTGCATTTCCGGCAAGGACTCCATGAAGAACGACTACAGCGGCGGCGGCCGGAAAATTTCCATTCCGCCCACCGTGCTTTTCTCGGTGCTCGGCTTCATGGATGATGTAAACTTGGCCGTGACTTCCGATTTCAAGCGTCCGGGCGATGTAATTTACCTGCTTGGGCAGACCGAGCGTGAACTGGCCGGTAGCGAACTGGCCCAGCAGCTTGGCCGCAAGGGCGGTCTGGTACCGCAGGTTGACGCCATCAGCGCCCTGTTGCGTTACCGTACCCTGCATCAGGCCATCAAGGCCGGACTGATCAACGCCTGCCACGACCTTTCCGACGGCGGTCTGGCTGTGGCTCTGGCCGAAATGTCCATTGGCGGCAGACTGGGCGCGGAAGTGGATCTGGCTGGCTCGGCTGGGCTGTTTGATCCGAACCGGCTCACGCTGGCTGAACTGCTGTACAGCGAATCGGCCAGCCGTTTGCTGGTGGGGGTTCCGGCGGCCAATAGCGCGGCTTTTGAAGCCCTGTTCCAGGGTCAGCCCTGCGCCCGCCTGGGTCTGGTAACGGATTCGGCCCGTCTGGATCTGGGCCTGAATAGCAAGGTTTTTGTGCGCGAATCGGTTGAAGATTTGGCGCATGCTTTCAAGGGTACATTTAACTGGTAAAAGAATAGCAAAACGGCTTTGCCGTTTTATAATGGGTACATAGGGACTTGTCCCTATGCGGGGTGGTTTGATTCGGCACATCCTGTGCCTCACCCTACGGGCGCTGTCGCTACGCTTCAGCGTCCAATTCTGTCATCCTGCGGAATTGTGGAGGGGTGGAACCCCTCCAGAAAACATAATATATGGCTATACCGTGCAACTGATCGATCTGACAAAACTCCCGCGCGGCTGGCATATCGGCGTGGACGAGGCCGGACGGGGCTGTCTGGCTGGTCCGGTTGTGGCTGGGGCTTTTTTGGCCGGGCCAAACCTGGATTTCGCGTCCGTTTTGCCCGGTCTGACCGATTCCAAGGCCATCAGCGAGAGCAGGCGGGAACTGCTGCGCGTTTCCATTTTTTCCGCAGCCAGCAATTTTGCCGAAAGTCCGGCGGAATTTTTCAATAACCCGGAAGCCTCGGCCTGGGGATTGGGTTTTTCCTGGCCGGATGAAATCGACGAAATCAATATCCTCAATGCCACTTTTCGAGCCATGAGCCGGGCAGTGTGTTCGCTATTTATGCGTTTGCGCCGCATGTCGCCGGAAATTGAAAAGGGCGTGCTGGCCGCGCCGCATTTTTCCTTATATATCGATGGGTCACAGCCAATCCTCAAGCCTCAGTGGCAGGCCGCCCAAATTTGGCCTGGCAAACTCTTTGATGGGGCCGGAACTGCCGGGTGCTCCAGCTTGGCCGGGCCGAATTTTTTTGATTTGCCGCCGCAAAAGACCGTGGTGCAGGGCGATAGCCTGATTCCTTCCATTTCCGCCGCTTCGATTCTGGCCAAGACCCAGCGTGACCGGCTTATGGTCGCTCTGGATCGGCGTTATCCCGGTTACGGTTTTGCCACGCATAAAGGATACGGCACCAAAGAGCATCTCGAAGCTCTTGAGCGGCAGGGGCTTTGCCGGCAGCACCGCAAAAGCTTCGGCCCCTGCGCCGCGCTTGATCCGGCAAGATGCGCGCCGGATGTTCCGACCGGGCAAAAGTCTTGCCCGCAAGGCGCAAGAGGCGGTAAACCCGCCGCTACCCGCGCTGACGGGCAATATTCGTTGCTGGGCAACTGATGAATAACAAAAATATTTCCATTGCCCTGCTTGCCGGGGCTTCTTTTTTCTGGGGTTCCGCTTTGGTGGCTCAGCGTCTGGGGCTTTCCCATCTTGAGCCGTTCAGCTTCAACGCGGTGCGATTTTTTTTCGGCTCTTTAAGCGTGTTGCCGCTTTTGCCTTTGCAGCGGCTGTTGCTTGGCACCTCCACGCCGGTGGCCGCTTTTATGGCACAGGCCTCCGGGCGGCGGCTGGCTTTTTGGGGTGCGCTTTTGTGCGGCGGCTCACTGTTCGCGGCCATTTCCCTGCAACAAATCGGTATCGCTTATACCAGTGTTGGCAAGGCGGGCTTTCTGACCAGTCTGTATATCATCATTGTGCCGCTGCTTGGTTTTTTGATCCGCAAAGCCGCGCCCAACTCGCCGTTGAACAGGATCGGGGGCGGGCGCGTGGGGCTGCATATCTGGCTGTGTTGCGCTCTGGCTATTTTCGGCATGTATCTTCTGTGCATGACCGAAGCGCTCAGCCTCAACCCCGGCGATGTGCTGATGATCTTTTGCGCGCTGGCCATGGCCTTTCAGCTTTTGTTCGTGGCTTATTACGCACCCTTGTTCAACCCGCTCAAGCTTACTTTTTTGCAGTTTTTAACCTGCGCGATTTTCAGCGCCATTTGCGCCTTACTGTGGGAAAACCCTGATCTTTACGCCGTGCGGGCGGCCTGGCTGCCACTGTTTTATACGGCGGTCATTTCCGGCTCGGTGGCTTATTCCATGCAGATTTTCGGGCAGCGTGCCATTGCCCCCATGCTGGCCGCGTTAATTTTCAGTCTGGAATCCGTGTTCGCGGCCCTGGCCGGGTGGCTGGTGCTGGGCGAAACGCTTACTGTGCGGGAAATATCGGGCTGCCTGCTGATTTTTATAGCCATAGTGCTGGCGCAGGTATTGGATATGCTGCGCCTGAAAAAGTAGTGCCGCATTTTGCCGCGATACTTCGTCAGGCACTACTTACTTTTTTGTTGGCTGGATTTGTACTGATGCGTATGATGCGTAAAAACATGGCTGTATGGGCATGAGCAAAGTCCGGACCGGAGGGCGCGAATGCGCAGGTGAACATAAAGGGCGTGAGCGCGAAAAGCGCGAACTGCCCGTTCATCTGGCCGTGGGGGCGGCTGGCGAGGAAGCGGCGGCGGCTTATTTGCACAAGCAAGGATTGCGTATTCTGGATCGCAACTGGCGTCCTGGTCGCAGCGCTGGTTCCGGCGGACGGGGCCTGGAACTGGATATCGTGGCCGTGCAGGGCGGTGAACTGGTGTTTGTGGAAGTAAAAACCCGGCAGACGCACAAGGGACTGGAGGCGCTTCCGGCTGATAATTTTACTGCGGCCAAGCGGGTCAAGCTGCGCCGGGCCGCTTCGTTTTACCTGAGCGAAAAACAGGCCTGGGATAGCCCCTGCCGTTTTGATCTGGTTTGCGTGGAGCTTGATCCTGATGGAGCAATGAATTTGGAGCATTTTGAAAATGTTCTTTAGCAGCTATTTAAGCAAAGTTGGTAGTGCCTCATTTTGCCGTCAGGCAAGGAAGATGAATTTTTGCCGACAGGAGTGTACTCTTTTGGTACTCGACAGGAGGCAAAAATGAAATCTGACGCAGCATCACGGCAAAATGAGGCACTATCAGGGCGTTTGTGGGTGGTAGCCACCCCCCTGGGCAACCCCGGCGATCTTTCGCCCAGGGCCAGAGAGGTGCTGGCTGCGGTTGACTGTGTGCTGGCCGAGGATACCCGGCGCAGCGGTTTGCTGCTGGCCGCCTGCGGCGTGAAGGCCGCAGGTTTTATGAGCCTGCACGAGCATAACGAGCAGAGCAGGCTTAAGACCATTCTCGCGGAATTGCAGCAGGGCCGTAATTTCGCTTTGGTTTCCGATGCCGGAACCCCGTTGCTGTCCGATCCGGGTTACCGTCTGGTACGGGCCTGCCGTGAACAGGGGATTTTGGTTTCGCCTCTGCCCGGGCCGTCGGCCCCGCTGGCCGCGTTAAGCGCCGCTGGCCTGCCGCCGCAGCCCTATGTTTTTTTAGGCTTTCCGCCACGCAAAGCGGGCGAGGTACGGAAATTTTTTCGGCCTTACCTGGCTTTGCCCGCAACGATAGCTTTTTTCGAGCGCAAGGATAGATTAAAGAATACTCTGGAGCTGCTGTACGAGCTTTGCGGCGACCGCGAGATCTGCATAGCGCGGGAATTGACCAAGACGCACGAGGAGTTTATTCTTACAGAACTTGCGAAGTTCGGGGAATTGCCGGAACTGCTCGGCGAGATCACCGTGCTGCTTGGGCCGCCGTCCGGCAAAACGACTGTGTCGCCTTCCGGGATGTCGGCTGCGTTGCCGGATGCTTCGGCGGGTGCGGTATCGGATACTCAGGCGGAAATATTGCCTGACCTTCCTCTGGTTGCCCGGCCCGGTGCTGTGCCAGGTGTTACTGACCAGTCCGAAGTATTGCGCCTGGCCGCCGTATTGCAAAAGAATTCGGCGGAAGGCTTTAAGCCGCGCCGCCTGGCCCGGCAGGTGCGTGACTTGACCGAAGGCTGGCGAGTGGACGATATTTACGTTTTATTGCAAGGTATGGATTTTAAAGAATGATTGCGCGGAACATACAGACAGGTGAAAAAGTCCGGCCCGGCAAATTGTCCGGCCGGTCCGCTCTGCTCTGTTTCGTGCGCAGCGGTATGGTTAATCTGGCTTACAACCTGCGCGGCCTGCAAAACATCGGTTTTACTTACGCGATTATACCGGGGCTGCGCGATATTCATCACGATGGCGAGGCTTTTCGCCAAAGTTGCCTGCGTTACGCCGAATATCATAATTGTAATCCGGTCTGGTCCTCTTTTCTCGTTGGGGCCTTTTTGCACACCGAAACCCGGATTGCCTCCGGTCAGCTGGATGCCGAACAGTTGAAGCCGCTAAAAGACGCTACGCTCAACTCGCTCTCCGCCATTGGCGATTCATTTTTCAGCGGCAGTCTGGAGACCGTGTTTTTTTTGCTCCTTGCCTGCATGGTGGTCAAAGAATATCTGACGGCGGCCTGCATTGGCCTGGTAATCTGGCTGCTGGCGCACCTTCTGGCCCGGCTGTTCACCTTTTATATCGGACTGAGCAGGGGACTCGCGGCAGTGGGGCTGCTGCGCTCGTTCAATCTGGTCAATATCGGCGATTATCTCAAAATTTTCGGCGCATTGACGCTGGTGGCCCTTTTGACCATTGCCCTGCATTTGCAGGATGGCGAGGCTCTGGTTTCGTTGACGTTCAAGGATGTCGCATTGGGCTGGGTTTTGCCCGTATGCGCACTGCTGGCGCTGGGTACCCTGGACGCGCGCTGGCATTATCCTCGCCTGATTATGATGCCGCTGGCGTTGTTGATATTAAGCATTGGCGCCTAGAGCCCCGGTCAGGCATTTCCTAGCAGTTCTGTCAAGAAAACCTTTTTTCATTGAAAATACTTAATGTTGTGGTATAGCTCTGCCGCGAAAGACGTTTTAGTAATTTATTACCCTGTTACTCAGGGAGCAGGATAAAGCCAGTGAGCCAGATGCGGGAAAATTCGGCCTCCGAAAGCTTCAGCGCCACAGTAACCATTATGGATAATTACGGCTTGCACGCCCGCCCGGCTGCCAATCTGGCCCGGACCGCCCAGGCCTTCAAGTCGGAAATCCGTTTGATTTCCGGCGATCAGACGGCTGACGCCAAAAGTATTCTGGATCTTCTCTCGCTTGCGGCGGGCCGCAACACGGAGCTGACCCTTGAATGTAACGGCGAGGATGCTCCGGAGGCAGGGGAAACCTTGCTGAAGCTGTTTCAGGATAAATTCAATTTATGAGACCAGATCAAAAAATGACTACCGCCGGGCGGCGGCATCTGATTACCGGGGTGGCCGTTTCTTCCGGTATAGCCATTGGTCCTGCGCAGTTCATCAATCGGCGCGACAACGCCATCATCGTGCGGCAGCGCATTCGCCCGGAGGAAGTTGCGGCTGAGACAGCCCGCCTGGATGCGGCGGTGGAAACTCTGGTGCGGGAATTCAGCGAGGCCCAGGCGCAACTGCGCGATCAGGCGGCCAAGGGATCCAGAGAATCCAGGGAACAGGCCGATATTATCGAAGCGCACATCATGATCTGCCGCGATCCCAAGCTGCTTGGGCTGGCCCGTTCAAACATCAGCGAGCGGGAAATCAGCGCCGAGTGGGGTTGGGAAAAAGCCGTGCAGGAAATGCTGGCCGCTTTTGCCAATATCGATTCTCCCTATCTGCGCGAACGCGCAGCCGACTTGCAGGCGGTTTCCAGTCGGGTTACGGCCTGTCTGCGCGGCAACCGGCTGCGGCTCTCCGCCCATACGGCCCCCAAAATTTTCTTTGCCCACGATTTGACTCCGGCCGATACCCTGGCCCTGGCCCCGGAAAACATTATCGCCCTGGTTACCGAAATGGGCGGCAAAACCTCGCATACCGGCATTCTGGCCCGCAGCCTGCGCATTCCCTGCGTGGTTGGTTGCCCCGGCCTGGAAGAGGCGGTTATTGATGAGGCGCTGGTAATAGTTGATGGCATCAACGGTTTTGTGATCATCAACCCGCGTGAAGCGGAACTGGCCGAATACCGGGAACAGCAAAGCCGTTTCAGCCTGTACGAGAGCGATATCCGCAAGCAGGCCGCCTTGCCGGCTGAATCCGTGGACGGGGTGCGGGTGTCGGTTTACGGCAACCTTGAAACCAGCAGGGAAAGCGTTTTGCTGAAAGAATTTGGCGGGGAAGGCGTTGGCCTTTACCGTACCGAATTCGGCTTTTTGTCGCGCCATAATCTGCCCACGGAAAACGAGCTTTTTGAAGATTACCGGCGTATTGTCGAGGAGATGGCCCCGCACAGCGTGGTGCTGCGCACCCTGGACGCCGGGGCCGACAAGATGATCGGTCAGCGCCAGCGGGTGGAAGAGGAAAACCCGGCTCTGGGGCTGCGGGCCATCCGCTATTGCATGCGACATCAGGATATTTTTCGCCGCCAGTTGCGGGCCATGCTGCGGGCCAGCGTATACGGCAATGCCGCAATCATGTTTCCGATGATTTCCGGCCTGAGCGAACTGCGCCTTGCCAAGTCCATTCTCAGCGAAGTAAAACAGGAACTGGACAACGAGGGTACGGAGTATAACCGACATTTGCCGCTGGGATCGATGATCGAACTGCCGGCAGCGGTGTTCGTGGCCGAAGCCCTGGCCAGGGAAGTGGATTTTTTCAGCATCGGCACCAACGATTTGATTCAATACTCGCTGGGCATTGATCGGGGCAACAAATACGTTTCCTATCTGTACCAGCCGCTGCACCCGGCCATTATTCTGGCCATCAAGCATGTGGTGGATATGGCGCGTCAGGCTGGTATCAGCGTTTGCGTCTGCGGTGAAATGGCGGCGGATCCCTATAGCCTGGCGGTGCTGTTGGGCATGGGCATTGACGAATTTTCCGTAACGCCCCGGCTGATCCCCTTTGTGAAAAACCTGATTCGGCGCTCCGATGTGGCCGAGTTCAGGGATCTGGCCCGGCAGGTTTACCGCCAGAACAGCGCCGAAAGCGTCCTGCGCCTGATCCGTCAGAACATTTATGGTCGCTTTTCCGGCGAATTGAGCTTTTTCGCAGCCATGACCGGCTCCGAAATTTAAATTTAAATAAGAACAAGTAATATGGCTAAAAAAATATCATCCGCCACTATCGCCCAGAACAAAAAAGCCCGGCATTATTTTGAATTGCTGGATTTTGTGGAAGCGGGCGTAATGCTTACCGGATCCGAAGTAAAAAGCCTGCGTCAGGGTTCGGTGAGTTTCAACGATGCTTACGTTGTTTTCCGTCAGAGCGAAGCTTTTTTGATCGGCCTGCATATCGCGCCTTACGCCAACGCCGGGTATGCCCAGCATGAGCCGGATCGCGATCGCAAACTCCTGCTGCACGCAGGGGAAATCGCCAACCTGGCCTCCAAGGTGGAGCAGAAGGGACTTTCGCTGGTTCCGGTGAACCTGCATTTCAGCCACGGCAAGATTAAGGTAGAACTGGCCCTTGGACGCGGCAAAAAAATGCACGATCAGCGTCAGGATTTGAAAGCCGCTGCCGAGCGCCGGGATGTTGAGCGGGAAATGTTCGGGCGGGGCTAGAGCAGATCAACTTTGAAAAGTTGTATCTGCACAGTGAAATTGCTCTAAGATAAATTGTCGTTGAAGTTCAGCAAGCGCCAGATATTATCCAGACAGTGCACTTTTCGGTAATCCACTGCGGCGGCTTGCGCCTTGCCGGTGCGTTCCGGATATTCCTTGTCGAAAAGCAGCATGACTTTAGCCAGAGCGCCTGCATCGGCCTGTGGCATAAAAAAACTGCCGTTGTCCAGCGGCTTCAGTTCATCCTCCAAAAAACCACCAGCCAGCGCGATTAATGGGACCCCCAGAGAAGCAGCTTCAATGGCCGGGCCGGAAGCCCGACTGGCGTGATAGGCCATCGGATCATACGGCATCAGCATGGCGTCCAGTTTGGCCATTTCCGCGTAAAAGTCCGTGCTGTTCTGTTTGTGAATGTTCAGGCTCATACGCTCCGGATATTTGACCTGCAAATCATAAAGCGCTTCAACAACGCCCACCGCTTTTATATCAGTGGGAGTCAGTTGTACCAGTATGCTGCCGTTGCCTCTTTGCAGATAGAGGGCGCAGGCCGCAGGCAGCAAGTGAAGGTTCTTGCCCGGCCTGGCATCGCCCATTACCCCGAAAAGCGGACGCGGCAGCGAGTGTGTGTTCGCTGCGTTCACGGTCATGTTGCTTGCGCTTCGGATATCTTTGGCTGTGGGCAGGTTGTCCGGCAAGGGGGTAGGCAGCATGGGGCAAGGTTTGCCGCATAGTTGCGCGAGTGTGGCGGAAAGGCTCCGGGTAGCGCCGAACAGTCTGATTTTGGGCTCTTTTTTCGCCAAATAGCAAAGTGGTGCAAACAGCTTTGCGCCATCGCCATCTTTTTCGATTCCCAGCATGGCGTTCATGGCCAGAAAAGGACGCTTGTCCGGCGATTGATTTTTGTGCCAAAGAGCGCAACCAGCCATATGCAGCGGGTCGAACGTATGCGCGAAAAGCAGGGTATATTTTGTAATTGGGATAACCGGCGCAGTTTGGCGGCTTAGTGCTTTTTCCAGGGATAACGAAAATTTGACTGCTTCGGTTATAAAAACTTGCCGATCCGCATAGTTTTGATTCGGGTGGCTGTAGAAAGTGCAATCAAGAGTAGCGGCCGCCGGGTGGAATTCATCGCTTATTTCCGGCGGCATGGCTTTGTTGAAAAGAAAAAACGGCTGTAGCCCTCCGGCTTTGAAAAAATCCCCAAAAGTCCGGTTATAGGTATGATGATGCCCGAAGGTGGTGAGCATACCCGGATCAACTATGACAATGTTATCATAATTCATAAGGACACCGCAGCGGGTTTGTGGACAGTGCATAACCAGGTGGATTTTTCGCTACAAAATCCACCCGTGACATTATTCCCAGCCGCCGCCCAGAGCCTTGTAAAGGTTGAGTGTATTAATCTCGCGGCTGAGTATGGTGTTGATGAAAGCCTGCTGCGCGGAGAAGTAGGAACGCTGCGCGTCCAGCACGTTCAGGAAGCTGTCCACCCCCACGTCATAGCGAATGTTGGAAAGCTCGTAGGATTGCCCTGCGACATCCATAAGCGAGGCCGCTGCGGCCACCTGCTCGGCGGCGGTAGAGCGGAAGGCCAGCGCGTCGGCCACTTCGCGGAAGCCGTTCTGGATGGCCTTTTCGTAATTGGTTACGGCAATGGCCTTTTCCGCTTCGGAAACCCGCAAATTGGCAAACAGACGCCCCCCCTCGAAAATTGGCAGGGAAACGGAAGGCGCGAACATCCAGGTTCGAGCCGGATTGTCAAACAGGTTGTCCATCTCCGTGCTCAGGTAGCCCAGGTTGCCGGTTAAACTGATGCGCGGAAAAAAGCTGGCCCGCGCCGCGCCAATATTGGCGTTGGCGCTCCTAAGCTGATGTTCGGCGGCCAGAATGTCCGGGCGGCGCTCCAGCAGATAGGAGGGCAATCCTTCCGGTACATCTTTAAGGCGTTCAACCTCGGCCAGGCGGGCCGGGATGACCAGATCGCCGGGCAGGGGGCCGCCAATGAGCAAAGCCAGGGCGTTTTCGTAACGCAGCATGGTGGTGCGGTACTGGACGGCAGCCACGCGGGCTTCTTCCAGAGTGACCTTGGCCTGGTTCAGCACCAGTTGTGAGGCCAAACCCTGATTGAACATCTCTACCGTCATGTCATAGGATTTTTTACGGCTCTGGTAGGTTTCGTCGGTCAGGGCGTAAAGCTCTTTATAGGAAACCAGGGTGAGATAGGCCGAGGCGGTTTCCGCCACCAGGCTGATCTGGGCGCTGTGCGCGTTTTGCGTGATCGCAAAATAGTTTTCCAGGGCCGAGTCTTTCAGGCTGCGAACGCGCCCGAACAAATCCAGCTCAAAGGAGGTGAAGCCCACCGTGGCCGAGGACTGGCGCGATATGGCGGCTTCGTTCACTATGGTCATGTCGGCGGGCATAAGCTGGTTGCTGTTGCTGCCGGTTGCCCGGATGGAAGGGAGCAGATCCGCCCGCTGAATCTGGTACATGGCTCTGGCTTTTTCAACATTGAGCAGGGCGGCGCGAAGGTCGCGGTTGTTTTCCAGCGCGAGGGCGATTACCCGCTGCAAGCCGGGATCGGTAAAAAATTCACGCCAGGTCAGGTTGCCGGATGCCGGAACTTCGTCAAACTCCACTTCCAGGCTGCCGGAAGTTTTGGTCAACTCAGTCAGGCTGCCGGAAGTTTTGGTCAACTCAGTGTCCTGACGGGCCGTAGTGGGCTCGGTTCCGGTCAATTCGCTGGTGGACTGCTCCGGCCTGCTCTGGCTGGCTGCGCTTGCTTCCGGTGCAGACCGGGTGGCTTCCACAGGCTGTCCGTCAGGTTGTTCTTCTGTCTGTTCACTTGGCTGGACGTAAAGATGGGCGGTCTGGTTGGCTGGCTGGGCTTTTTCAGCTTCAGCGGCGGGATCAGCGCCCACGCCCTGATATTCCGGGTAAGCCGGAAATCCCATCGGAACCGGGGCTTCCGGGCGTTCGTAGTCGGGGGCCATGGTGCAGGATGCGGTCAGAAGGGCCAGCCCAAGGGTCAGGATTTTATATAGCTTTGAAAAATACATTTTATTTGCCCTGGATCTTTACTTTGAACAGGCGCGAAACCAGCACAAAGAAGATCGGGATGAAGTAAATGCCAAGCAGCGTGGCCGAAAGCATGCCGCTGAGCACGCCGGTACCGATCGCGTTTTGCGCGCCGGAACCTGCGCCGGTGCTTATGGCCAGCGGCAGCACGCCCAGCATGAAGGCCATAGAGGTCATGATGATCGGGCGGATACGCAGGCGGCAGGCTTCTACCGTGGCTTCGACCAGATCCTTGCCCTGTTCCTCCAGATCTTTGGCGAACTCGACAATCAGAATGGCGTTTTTGGCCGAGAGGCCGATAATCGTCAAAAGACCGACCTGGAAGTAAACGTCGTTGGTCAGGCCGCGTAGGTAAGCGCCTGCCACGGCCCCGATCACGCCCAGAGGAATAACCAGCATGACCGAGAAGGGGATGGACCAGCTTTCGTAGAGGGCAGCCAGACAGAGGAAAACCACGATCATTGAGATCGCGTAAAGCATGGGAGCCTGATCGCCGGACATTTTTTCCTGAAAGGACAGGCCGCGCCAGGCGGTGCCGATTTCCGGCGGCAGCACTTCATGCGCCAAATCCTCAATAATCTGCATGGCTTCGCCGGAACTGCGCCCGGTCACGGCCTGACCCATGAATTCCATGGACGAGACGCCGTTGAAGCGCTCAAGCTGGGGTGAGGCCTTGATCCACTCGCCGTAAGTGACGCTGGAAAGCGGCACCATGTTGCCCTGGTTGTTGCGGATGTGAATGCGCGAAAAATCATCAGGCTGCATGCGGAAGGGCGCGTCAACCTGAATATACACTTTCTTGGCGCGGCCCTTGTCAATGAAGTTGTTGATGTAGCGGCCGCCCCAGAGCGCGGAAATGGTAGTGTTGATCGTGCTGATGTCCAGCCCCAGGGCCGTGGCTTTTTCCATGTCAACGGCCAGGCGGTACTGCGTGTTGTCGGGCATGCCGTTCTGGCGCACGTTGGCTATTTTGGAGGCGATTTCCGGGCGCTGGGTGGCGGCCAACAATTTATCTCTGGCTTCGCTGAGCGCGTCATGCCCCATACCGGCGTTATCCATGATTTCCATGTCGAAACCGGAGGAAATGCCCAATTCCACAATAGCTGGCGGGATCAGTGTAAAGACCATGCCATCGCCGGTGAAAATCAAGGCCCGCATGGCCCGATCAGCCACTGCTGCGGCGCGTTGCTCCTTGCGGGGCCGCTCTTCCCAGTCCTTCAGGCGCACAAAGCCCACGCCAACGTTCTGGCCCATGCCGCCGAAGCTGAAGCCGGAAACGCTCATTACGGAAAGCACGGTATCTTTTTCGTTTTGCGCAAAATAAGTTTCAATAACTTCCAGTACTTCCGCAGTACGCTCAAAACTGGCCCCTTCCGGCAACTGCACCTGGAAGAGCAGGATGCCCTGGTCTTCCTCAGGCAGAAAGGAGGTGGGCAGACGCAGCAGCAAGAAAGCCAGAATAGCCACCAATGCGGCATAACCGGCCAGCATGAGCGAGGGACGCCTGAGCATGGAGGCGACACTATTGGTGTAGTGATTTACAAATTTGTTGAAGATACGGTTGAACCAGCCGAAAAAACCGGAATCCTTTTTCGCGTGCGCACCAGGGCCGCGCGGGTCTTTCATCATGGTGGCGCAAAGCGCGGGCGTGAGCACCAAAGCGATAAGCACCGAAAGCGCCATGGCCGAAACAATGGTGATGGAGAACTGACGATAAATAACGCCAGTGGAGCCGCCAAAGAAGGCCATGGGTATGAACACGGCTGAAAGCACCAGCCCGATGCCCACCAGGGCGGCGGTAATCTGGGTCATGGATTTGCGGGCCGCGTCGCGCGGCGCGAGGCGATCCTCGTCCATTACGCGCTCAACGTTTTCCACCACCACGATGGCATCGTCCACCAGCAGGCCGATAGCCAGCACCATGCCGAACATGGTCAGGGTGTTGATCGAGAATCCGGCAATGCCCATGATCGCAAAGGTGCCGAGCAGCACCACCGGGATGGCGATGGTGGGAATAATTGTGGCCCTGAGGTTTTGCATGAACAGGAACATCAAGAAAAAGACCAAAATGACCGCTTCAATGAGCGTTTTAACCACTTCCTGCAACGAAACGCTTACAAAGGGCGTGGTGTCGTAGGCAAAAACATAAGTCATCCCGGCCGGGAAAAACGCGGAAAGCTCTTCCACCTTGGCTTTTACCTGTTCGGCCACGTCCAGGGCGTTGGCACCCGAAGCCAGCTTGATGCCGATGCCGGAAGCCGGTTTGCCGTTATAGCGGGAGTGCACGTAGTAACTTTCGCCGGTAAGCTCCACCCTGGCGATGTCCTTGACTCGTACGGTAGAACCGTCCTGGTTGGTGCGCAGGATGATGTTTTCAAACTGCTCCGGGGTTTGCAGCTTGCTTTGAGCTACAACCGTGAAGTTGATGCGCTGGCCGTCCAGGGACGGGCCGCCGCCAATCTGACCGGCGGGCGAGTCAATGTTCTGGGCCTGCACCGCCGTCATGATATCGGTGACGTTCAGCTTGTATTTACGCAACAAGTCCGGGTCCAGCCAGAAGCGCATGGCGTACTGCGATCCGAACAGCTGGGTATCGCCCACGCCGGGCACGCGGCTCAGCGGGTCGAGAATGTAGCTGTTCATGTAGTCGCCCAGATCCTGCTCCACCATGCTGCCGTCTTCTGAAATGAAAGCGATGACCAGAAAAAAGCTGGAAGAGGATTTGTTGACGGTAACGCCGTTGCGCTGCACTTCTTCCGGCAGCATGGAGGTAGCCAGTTGCAGCTTGTTCTGCACCTGCACCTGGGCGATATCCTGGTCGGCTTCCTGACTGAAGGAAACCACGATGTTGGCGCGACCGGAGCTGTTGCTGGTCGAATACATGTAGTTGAAGTGGTCCAGCCCCTTCAGTTGCTGTTCAATAATCTGGGTTACCGAGTTTTCGACCGTGGTGGCCGAAGCGCCGGGGAATGAGGCGGTAATGGAAACTTCCGGCGGCGCGATATCCGGGTATTGTGCCACCGGGGAACTCGGGATTACCAAAGCCCCGCCCAGCATGAGCAGAATGGCGATAACCCAGGCGAAAATGGGCCGGTCTATGAAAAAATGCGACATTGTCGTTTACCTTGAACTATTGCGCGTTACGCGACGCGGGCGGGACATAAGTCACCGGAGTGACGCTGGAGCCGCCGCGCAGCCGGAGGCTTCCTTCCATAATAATTTTTTCACCGGTCAGCAGGCCCAGCACCGGTTTTGCTTCCTTGCGCCTGATCACGGCATCTTCCTTGCTGATTGCCTGGCCTTTTTCATCGTACAGGCCGGGGGTGACCACCCAGGAATTTTCATACACGCCATAGGAAGTGTCGAAGACCCGCATTTCCACGCTGTTGCTTTCGTTTACCACCAGCGCGTAGGGTTGGCCCTTCTGGTTGCGCTGTACCGCCTGTTGCGGCACCAGAAGCGCCCCCTTGATCGTGCCCTGGTTTACTATGCCGCGCACGAACATGCCGGGCAGAATCAGGCGGTCGTCGTTTTTGATTTCGGCACGCAGGGTAATGGCCCCGGTGCTTTGATCGATAGTGACGTCATAAAGCTTGAGCGCGGCTTCGGAGTCATACTCCTTGCCGTCTTCCAGAATGAGCCTGACCGGGATATGTCCCATATCGCCCTGCTCGACCACACCTGCCTTGATATTGCGCTGGAGTTTGAGATAATCGGTACTGGACTGCACCACATCGATATAAATCGGGTTCATCTGCTGCACATAGGCTAGCGGCGAGCCCTGACCGGCGGTGACCAAAGCCCCCTCGGTCACCGAGGAGATGCCGATACGTCCGGCCACCGGCGAAAATACCCTGGTGTAATCCAGGCTGATTTTGGCGGTTTTAACCGCAGCGCGGGCCGAGGCCAGTTCGGCTTCGGCCTGGCGGTAATTGGCCATTGCCGTGTCGTATTCCTGGCGGCTCACCGCGTTGGATTCAACGATTTTGGAATAACGGTCGGCCAGTAGTTTCGCGTTGGTCAGGGCGGCTTCGGCCTTCTTCTGGGTGGCTCTTGCCGTTTCGTAGTTGGCCTCGTAAAGGCCCGGATCTATCTGATAGAGCTGCTGGCCTTTTTTTACTTCCGAGCCTTCCTCGAACATGCGCCGCAAAATGATGCCGCTTACCTGCGGCCGTACTTCCGACACATTATAAGCCGTGGCCCGGCCCGGCAGTTCCACTAGCAGCGGCACATCCGCAGGTTCCAGAGCCATTACGCCGACTTGCGGCGGCGGGGGAGCCTGACGGCCTGCCTGGTCGTCACCGGAGCAGCCGCCCAGAAACAAAGTGTAAGAAATCAGGCCCGCCGCCAGCATCAGGCCGATGCTGTTTTTTTTTGCCGATGACGGGCGGAAGCTTGGCTGTATATGTGTTGCTGACATCTGAATACCCTGGCGAATAGTTAATGGAATAAAACGCAATGAAGCAGGATCGATGGGCTGCAAATAGCATTCTTTCAACTATATTGAAATGTCTTTTTTTGCCGCCCGGCAATTAGATTCAGAGTTAATCATACGGATTTTGCCGGGGCCTGAACAAATTTACAAGTTTCGTCTGATCGGCTATGTTAATAAATTACGCACGGCGATTTTGTGTGCGGTATTTTTTGCCATATTTGAAGGAGACGGGGATGATCAGCATTAATACGCAAGGCGCTTACTATTTTGACGGTAAATTGTCCGCTAAAAACGAGCTTGCCGCTGGCGGCAGGCAAATTGAAGCGCCGTCTGCGGCCCGCCGCAGGAGCATGGCCTGGAAGATTCTGGCTGCTCACGATCGGGATGGCGGCTCGAACCAGTCCGCCCTGAATCCGTCCGGCCCGGAACAGGCCGGATCCGGCAAACTGAACATCCGCTTCGACGCCCTTACTTCGCACGACATTACTTATGTAGGCATCGTACAGACGGCCAGAGCCAGCGGCCTTAAGGAATTTCCGCTGCCTTATGTGCTGACCAATTGCCATAACAGCCTTTGCGCCGTTGGCGGCACCATCAACGAGGATGACCACGTTTTCGGCCTTTCGGCAGCCAGGAAGTACGGCGGCGATTATGTTCCGGCGCATCTGGCCGTCATTCACCAATATATGCGCGAAGTCATGGCCGGTTGCGGTAAAATGATTCTCGGCTCTGACAGCCACACCCGCTATGGCGCTCTTGGGGCGATCAGCATTGGCGAGGGCGGGCCGGAACTGGTCAAGCAATTGCTTGGCCGCTATTACGAGCTGGACACCCCGGAAGTAGCCGCCGTTTATCTTACCGGCAAGCCCCGGCCCGGAGTTGGCCCGCAGGACGTGGCCCTGGCCATTATCGGCGCGGTGTTCAAGGATGGCCTGGTCAAGAACAAGGTCATGGAATTTTTCGGGCCGGGCGTGGCCGGTCTTTCCGTCGAATACCGCATGGGTATTGACGTAATGACCACCGAGACCACCTGCCTGAGTTCGATTTGGAGTACCGACGAGCGCACTCGCGCTTACCTGGCCCGGCACGGGCGCGAAGGCGACTATCAGGCGCTTGCGCCGGAAGAGGGTGCTTATTATGAAACCGTGATTCAGGTGGATTTGAGCCGCATCGAGCCGATGATCGCCTTGCCCTTCCATCCCAGCAATGTGCACAGCATTCGTGATTTTCTTGCTAACGCGGACGATTTGCTGGCCCTGGTGGAAAAAGAGGGCGCTGGCCTGGTCAGGAAGGGCGGAGCGACGGGATCGGTTCTGCGTGAAAAGTTCCGTAACGGCAAATTTTTTACGGATCAGGCGGTTATTGCCGGTTGCGCGGGCGGCGGTTTTGAAAATATCATGCTGGCCGCCCGGCTGCTGGCTGGCAAAGCCATTGGCAACCCCGGCTACAATCTTTCGATTTATCCGGCCAGTCAGCCGATTTTTCTGGAACTGACGCGCAACGGCGCGGCAGCGGATTTACTGGCTGGCGGCGCGGTGCTGCGCAGCGCTTTTTGCGGCCCCTGCTTTGGCGCGGGCGATGTGCCGCAAAACAACGCCTTCTCCATCCGCCACACCACGCGCAACTTTCCCAACCGCGAGGGCTCGCAGCCGGGCGGCGGGCAGATGTCCTTTGTGGCTCTGATGGATGCGCGCTCCATCGCGGCCACGGCCCTGAACGGCGGCGTTCTTACTGCCGCCGATACGCTGGAAGACTTCCCGGCGGAAGATCCGGCCCTGGAAAGCGGTTACCGCTTTGACGCCGAAGTTTATGCCCGGCGCGTCTATCATGGCTGGGGCAAGCCGCAATCGCAGGAAGATTTGGTATTCGGGCCGAATATCGCGGATTGGCCCGCCATGTCGCCCCTACCGGAACATCTGCTGCTCAAGGTTGCCTCGGCTATTTACGATCCGGTGACCACCACCGATGAGTTGATTCCTTCCGGCGAAACTTCGTCCTATCGCTCCAACCCCATGCGGCTGGCCGAATTTACGCTTTCGCGCAAGGATCCTGGTTATGTGGAGCGGGCCAAGCTTACGCAAAAGCTTGAGCAGGAGCGTAGCGTCACGAAGGGCGAGTTGTCCGCAGAATTACAGGAAGAACTTAAAATTGTAGGTCAGGCCTTTTCCGCCGCCGGGCAGACCAGCCAGATTTCACCTGCCGACCTGGCGGCTTCGCTTGGCATCGGCAGTGTGGTCTTTGCTCTGCGCCCCGGTGATGGCTCGGCCCGCGAACAGGCCGCTTCCTGCCAGAAAGTGCTGGGCGGCTGGGCCAATACCGCTTTGGAATACGCCACCAAGCGTTACCGCAGCAACCTGATCAACTGGGGCATGCTGCCCTTGCTGTTCAAGGATTGGGAAAGTTTTAAACCGCAAATTGGCGATCGCATCCTGCTGCCCAACATTCGACAGGCGGTAAGTCACGGGTTGGCGGAGCTTCCGGCCTGTTTGATCCGCAACGGCCAGACGGAAAATATCCGCCTGCAACTCGCGCCCCTGAGCGCCGAGGAGCGCCGCATTCTGCTGGAAGGCTGTTTAATCAATTTTTACGCGGCGGAGAACAGGTAGGGGGGATGGATTGTGGTATGGTAATGAGCGCAACATCTTTGATCTACAAAGGGTATACTCCTTTGATGGCTCCTGAAAACGGCGGTTGGAACGGAAAAATTGCTGGCATCCAGACCATTGAGACTTTTGAAGGTGATACCTACGAAGCTGCCATTGAAGATTTTAAGCGGGCCGTGGATTTTTATCTGAAAACAGAGCCATGCCCGGAAATGCCTTTTTCCGGGCGTATCGCTTTTGATATTGCGCCTGAAATTCATGCAGAGCTTTTTCGTAAATCTCAAGAGGCCGGAGCGGGCAACTTTGATGCCTGGCTAGTTCAAGAGCTTAAGGAGTCTGTACTACACGCCTGAACGAAAAGCGGATTTGTTGATGAAATATTGGCAACTGGTGAAGTGATATATCAACAGTAAATTGTCCCTTTCAAGGCCGTTCATTCGAGCGGCCTTTTTCCATCTGCCCAATTTCACTTTTTTTCATCCCGCCCAGTCTAAACAGCAGGTAGTTTCTTGACTTCGTTTTTATCTTAAATCAATATCAAAACTTGACGCCACAGACAGATTCGTCTCTGGCGGCCGGAATTGGTCGCCGCCAGTCCATGCGAATTTGTCACAACAAATCGCGCAATTAGCGGATTTGCGATCACTTTTAAAGATCAGGGGAATTGTATGAGCGATTACAAAACATCTCTAAACCTGCCGGAAACCTCTTTTCCCATGCGAGCCAACCTTGTCCAGCGTGAGCCGGAAATTATCGCTTTTTGGGAAAAGGTGAAGGCCTACGAAGCCATGGTGGCCGCCAACGGTCACAATGGGCAGTACTGTCTGCATGACGGCCCGCCTTACGCTAACGGCCACATCCATTTGGGCCACGCGCTTAACAAGGTCATCAAGGACGCCATTACCAAAAGTCAGAACATGCTGGGCTATGCCGCGCGCTATACCCCCGGCTGGGACTGCCACGGCCTGCCTATTGAGCACAAGGTCGAGCAGGATCTCACCGAGGAAAAGAAGGATCTGGACCCCCTGACCATCCGTCGAATTTGCCGCGAATACGCCAATGGCTGGATTGACATTCAGCGTGAAGAATTCAAGCGCCTGGGTGCTTTCGGCACCTGGGACCGCCCGTATATTTCCATGGACCCGCAATATGAGGCCGATACCGCGCACGCTTTGGCCGAGTTCGTCAAAAAAGGCCTGGTGCAGCGCAGCAAAAAGGCCATTCACTGGTGCGTAAACTGCCATACCGCCCTGGCCGAAGCCGAGGTGGAATATGAAGATCACGCCAGTCCGGCTCTGCATGTGCGCTTTCCCTTTACCGACCCGGATTTGAAAAAGAAGCTGCCTCAGGCGGATCCGGCCCATGCTTATGCGGTAATCTGGACCACTACCCCCTGGACGCTGCCGGATAACGTGGCCATTACCGTGCATCCGGAAATTGATTATGTGCTGGCGGAAGTTGCCGGTCCCAATGGAACGGAGCAGTATATTGTAGCCAAAGAACTGCTCGAAGCTTGCGCCAAAAAGTTCGGTTGGGAAGAACCCAAAACGCTGGCGGAATTCAAAGGCAGCATACTGGAAGGCCTTAAGGCCCGGCACCCGTTCTATAGTCGCGATTCCGTGTTCGTGCTGGACAACTATGTTACCCTGGACGCCGGTACCGGCCTGGTACACACCGCGCCCGGTCATGGTCTGGAAGACTATGAAACCGGCATGCGCTACGGCCTGGAAGTTTTGTCTCCCATGGACGATGCCGGACGCTTCTATGACGAAGTCGAATTCTTCGGCGGACTTACCGTTTGGGAAGCCAACCCGAAAATTATCGCCAAGCTGGAAGAAGTGGGCCACCTGCTTTACAAGGCCAACATCAAACACTCTTACCCGCATTGCTGGCGCTGTAAAAAGCCGATCATCTTCCGGGCCACTACCCAGTGGTTCATTATGATGGACGATGATTTCAAACTGCGCGAAAAGACCCTCAAGGCCATCCGCGAACAGGTGAAGTGGATTCCCGGCTGGGGTGAAGAGCGCATTTACAACATGATTGAAACCCGCCCCGACTGGTGCATCTCGCGCCAGCGCAACTGGGGCGTGCCAATTCTGGCCCTGCTTTGCGAAAACTGCGGCGAAGCCTGGCAGGATTCGGACTGGATGCATGAAATAAGCGACCGCTTTGCCACGCATCCGCGTGGTTGCGATTACTGGTTTGAAGCGTCGCTGGAAGATGTTGTTCCCGCCGGGCTGACTTGCCCGAAATGCGGCAAGGCGCACTGGAAAAAGGAATTTGACATTCTCGATGTCTGGTTCGATTCCGGCACCAGTTGGGCCGCTGTGCTGGACAAGCGCCCCGACTGCCTCTATCCGGCCTCCATGTATCTGGAAGGCTCGGATCAGCATCGCGGCTGGTTCCACTCTTCCATGCTGGCCTCCATGGGCTGCCGCGAAATTCCCCCTTACAAGGAAGTGCTCACCCACGGTTATGTGGTTGACGGCGAGGGCAAGAAAATGTCCAAGTCGGTGGGCAACGTGGTCAGCCCGGATGACATCGTGGATAAATACGGGGCGGAACTGCTGCGCCTGTGGATCTCCTCGGTGGATTACCGCGAGGATATCCGCTACTCGGCGGAGATCATGAGCCGCCATGTCGATGCCTACCGCCGCATCCGCAATACCTGCCGCTTCATACTCGGCAACCTGTATGATTTCTCCAAAGAAAAGGCCGTGCCTTTCTATGAGTTGGAGCCGCTGGACCGCTACGCCCTGGATCTGGTGATTTCCGCGCACAAGCAGATTTGCGAGGCTTTCCGCAGCTATGAGTTCCACAAATTCTATCATACTCTGCACAACCTTTGCGTGACCGACCTTTCGGCCTTCTATCTTGATGTGCTGAAAGATCGCCTCTATTCCTCGGCCCCTGACAGCAAGGAGCGGCGCTCGGCCCAGACCGCTCTGCACATCATCCTCACGCTGATGATGCGCCATATGAGCCCGATTCTCAGCTTCACCGCAGAAGAAGTTTACCAAAACCTGCCTGCGGGGCTGAAACCTGCTCCCGATACCGTTTTTGCCATGAACGAACCGGATTTGTCCGCTTTTCGCTATAGCGACGAAGATCGCCAGAACTGGGGTATTCTCCTGCAAGTGCGCTCGGAAGTAACCAGGGTTATCGAGCCGTTGCGCAAAAGCGGCGCGGTGGGTCATTCGCTGGATACCGTTGTTACCCTCTACGCGGACGAGAAAATCACCGCCGCGCTCAAAGCTTTGGGAACCGAACTGAACAGCCTGTTCATCGTTTCGCAGCTTGATCTCAAGCCGCTGGCCGAAGCTCCGGCCGGGGCCATGACAGCGGACGAGCTGGAAGGCCTCAAGCTTGAAGCGGCCAAGGCCAGAGGCGAAAAGTGCGCCCGTTGCTGGATCTACAGCGAGGAAATCGGCAAGGATGCCAAGCACCCGGATGTCTGCCCGCGCTGCGCGGCGGTACTGGAAGAGATTGAGTTTTAGTGGTTTGAATTATACATAGTTACTGTTATGAGAGCAGTCCCGGCAGCTTTATGCCGGGGCTGCTTTTTGCTTGATGTTGTAAATAAATCCGCTTTACGGATTCCGAAAAACAGATTATGTATATCTCACAAGCTCAGGAACACGGCTGTTTATGATTAAAACATTCAGGGACAAGGAAACGGAAGCGGTTTTCAAGGGTTATCAGCATCCCAGGTACTCCCCGGAAATTTTAAAGGCCGCAAAAAAGAAATTGCAAATGCTGAACGCTGCTTGTGACTTGCGAGATTTGAAGTCTCCGCCGTCAAACTGCCTGGAAGCTTTGAAGCGAGACCGGGAAGGGCAGTGGAGCATCAGGATCAACAAACAATGGCGCGTATGCTTTATCTGGGAAGGCAACAATGCTTATGAAGTTGAAATAGTGGACTACCACTAGAGCGAGGGTGCAATGGATATGAATCGTATAGAACTTATCACCCCAGGCGAAATCCTCCTGACGGAATTTATGGAGCCAAGTGGGATTTCACAAACAAAGCTGGCCGGAGATCTGGATATACCCCAAAGCAGGATTGCGGATATAATCAAAGGGCGGCGCGGCATCACTGTTGATACCGCCATGCGCCTTTCCATGTATTTTGATACTACAATCAACTTTTGGCTGAACTTGCAGAACGATTTTGATATCGAAAAGGCGGAACGCACCGGGGAATTTGAGGCCATCATGTCCCGTATCCGCCATAATCCTGATGTTGCTCATGCGTAACCTGCAGAACCATTGAGATGGTGGATAAGGGTGACGAGTTGCACCAGGCCAAGGATGCTGATGACCTATTCAGGCAGTTGGGCATAAGATGCATAATCCTGTTTATTCGGCGCAGTTTTTGACGACTCATAGCTAACGATGTATTTTTTTATCACCCCGAAATATTACCTCTTGAGGATATTGATGATAGCGCCTGATCCGAAAGTCAGTAAAATATATTACGCCAAGCCCTCGATCACCGAACTTGAAGTGCGTTACGCAGCGGACGCCGCCGCCAACGGCTGGGGCGAACATGGTTCCGATTATATTAATCGTTTTGAAAAATCTCTGAGCGAGTACGTTGGCACGCGCCATGCCGTTGCAACTTCCAGCGCTACCGGCGCGTTGCATCTGGGCCTTGCTGCCCTCGGCATCGGGCCGGGCGATGAAGTGATTCTGGCCGATACCAACTGGATTGCCTCGGTCGCGCCAGTGGTGCATTTGGGCGCGACTCCGGTTTTTGTCGATATTCTTCCCGATACCTGGTGTCTGGACCCAGCCAGGGTGGAAGCGGCCATTACGTCAAGAACCAAAGCCATTATCGCGGTGCATCTTTACGGCAACCTTTGCGATATGGACAAATTGGAAGCCATTGCCGCGAAGCACAAGCTTTTTTTGATTGAAGACGCTGCCGAGGCTGTGGGGGCGCGTTGGGGCAATCGCCATGCGGGCAGCCGGGGTGTTTTTGGATTTTTCTCTTTTCATAGCGCCAAAACGGTGACCACCGGCGAAGGCGGTGCGCTCGTCACCAGTGATGACGAGTTGTATGAAAAGGTGCTTACTCTGAACAATCATGGCCGGGTCAGGGGCGAGGCACGTCAGTTCTGGGGCAGCGTGATTGGCTACAAATACAAGATGAGCAATCTTCAGGCTGCTCTTGGCTGCGCTCAGATGGAGCGGGTGGAAGAACTGGTGGCGCGGCGGCGGGAGATTTTCTTTTTGTATAAGGAACTGCTGGCCGATTGTCCCGGTCTGAGCATGAACCCGGTGGCCAATCTGGAGCAGGCGGTGACGGCTGACGGAATAGCGGAATCTGGCAAATTGAGGGGATCTGCGAAGTTTGACGAGACAGGGCAAAGCTTCGGCTACTGGATGCCGACCGTGATTTTTTCCAAAGAATCCGGCATAAAAAAAGAAACAGTGCTGGCCAATTTTAAGAACGCCAACATTGAAGGACGTGCGTTTTTTTCTCCTCTCTCGTTGCAGGCGGGGTTTACACCGGCTCATAATGAAATCAGCTATGACCTTTCCTTGCACGCAATCAATTTGCCCAGTTACCACGATTTGACGGCAGTGGATCAAAACCGCGTGGCGCAGTTGGTAAAAGAGCAATTGAGGTAGGGCGTAGCTGTATTGAGCGCAAAAGTTGAGTCGGCAATATTTTTTGCTTGTCAGCGCTGAAATTTTAGGTGTTTGAGTGAAGGGTGCTTTTATGAAACGCTACGGTCTTATAGGCGTAATCGCGGCCCTGGTCGCGCTGGTTGATCAAGTAACCAAGCAGATGGCCTGTGAGGTGCTGCCCTTTGGGCAGTTCAGGCCGGTAATCGACGGCTTCTTCAACTTGGTGCATGTTCGCAACCGGGGCGCGGCCTTCGGCTTTTTAAACAACCACGATACCGACTGGCAATTCTGGTTTTTTGCCGCAGCCACCGTGCTGGCCGTGGTGGTGCTGCTTTATCTGGCTAAAACCGCGCCTGCCAAAAGCCGATTGTTGTTTACGGCCATCGGCTTGGTTCTGGGCGGCGCTGTCGGTAACTTTATCGATCGCTGCCGCTTCCGTTATGTAATCGACTTTCTTGATTTTTATATCGGCAACTGGCATTGGCCCGCCTTCAATGTGGCCGATATAGGCATCACCTGCGGGGTGATCCTGCTGATGTATTTGATTTTGTTTGGGGGAAAGAAAGTGGAGCAACAGCCCACAGGCTAATTATGGCGCAAGATTATTTATTGTAAGAAGGCCCCCAAGCAAATATTGTTTGATGTTTGTGCCCGATCAAATTATTAGTTGAGGATACTTCTTCCAAGGATAATTCGTTGGTTCTGCAAAATCTTTCGCTGATTCTGCCCTCGGTGCCCATGTGGATCAAAGTGCCTGTGCTGCTGATCCCGCTGTTGCCCAATTTATGGTGCATCTGGCAGGCTGCGCGTAAAACTTTTCCCTATTCCACGGAAAAAATGCTCTGGCTCGGCCTGGGCATGTTTTTTCCGGTTATCGGCGGGCTGATCTTTCTGGCCGTGGGCCAGCGACGCGTAGTTAGAGAAATCAACACTTCAAAGCAAGAGTGAAATGCTTTAAAATTTCTGTTCCACGGAATAAACCATCGCGGAGTGCATATGTTTTCCAGAAAATTTTTACTTGTTCCTCTGGCCGCCTCTTTCCTGCTTTCGGGTTGCATGACCTCGCAGCAGGATATCAGCGCCATTTACAGCCGTATCAACAATAACGAAAAGCAGATTCGCGATATCAGCAGCCAGTTGAACCTCTCGTCTGACGGCGTGGTGCCTGGACAGGCTGAAATGTGGGCGCAGATGCAGTCCATGCGGCAGGATTTGAACCAGGTTCTGGGTCAGATGGCCGATTGGAACATGCAGAACGCCGAAGGCGAGAATTTTACGCAACTGCGCGCCCGCGTGGACCGCATTGAGGCGGCTGTGCGCAAGATGGGTTCGGTGCTGGCCATTGAATTGCCGGAACTTGAAGCCCCCGCCGGAAGCGATGTAACTGCCGGGACTATGGGCGCAGGCGGAACCGCCGGGTTCATCGGGACTAACGGAGCTGGCGGAGCGGTCTTTGCATCCGGAACAGGTGCTGGCGCTACCGAGGCTGCGGGAACCCCCGGAGTGGTTGCGATGGCTGGATCAGCTGCGGCTGCCGGTACGACTGAACCTGCCGGATCTGCAACCCCGGCGGAAGGCGGCGTGGCTGTCAGCGCGGGTAGCGCTATGTCCGGCGCGGCTTCCGGAGCGGGGGCAACGGTCAGTACAGGCGACGGCGCGGCCCCGGTGGCGGCCCAGCCCATGAACCAGGATAACGCCGAACTTGCCGCCGGTCTGTATAATTCCGGCACCAAGGCTTTCAGTGAGCGGCGCTACAAGGACGCGGTGAAGATTTTTCAGGATTTCGTAAAAACCTATCCCACCCACCGCCTGACCAGCAACGCGCATTTCTGGGAAGGCGAATCGCACTATCAGCTCAAGAACTATAGCAGCGCGATTCTGGCCTATCAGCAGGTTATTGATAATTTTCCCGGCAGCGACAAGTTGCAGTCGGCCATGTTCAAGCAGGGCGTTTCCATGTATCAGCGCGGTCAGCGTGATGCCGGCAAAATCCGCCTGAACGAGCTTATCGGCAAATATCCAAAGAGCCAGGAAGCCGGACGGGCCAAGCAGTTCCTGGCCGAAAACTCCTAAAGCGGACGGATTGTTATATGACGCAGTACGGCAAGCCGGGCTATTTGTCCCAGACCAGGGAAGCGGGACGCGAGGCAGCCCCGAATTCCGGGGCGGATCATGAACTGGCCGATGGTTCCTCTGGTGCGGACAAACGCGCCTATTCCAGAGTGCCGGTATATTTTAGGGCTTCTTACCGCCGATTGAACTCTCCGGATGAACCGCAGATTTGCCCGCGCCAGCGGGGTATGGACGATGGGCGGCCATCCATTTTGTCCGGTCCGGGGCTTTCAGCGGAACTGGCGCGTTTTCTTGCCAATCTGGATGCCAAACTGGACAGTGTGCTCGGCCTGTTGCAAAAAGACAGCCTGAACGAATTTTTTCCCGAGCGCCTGATGGTTACGGAGCTTAGCGCCGCCGGGGTGCTGGTCCAAAGCGATGCCCTGAAAGCGGGCGATTTTATCGAGCTGGTCATGTCTCTGGGAGAATCCCCGCCCTGTATCGCTTCCGGCATCGGCCAGGTTATCCGGCAGGGGCCGGTAAGATTTGGCGTTCCAACCCTGGCCGTGTGCTTCCTGAACATGCGCGACAGCGACCGTGAACAGATTGTACGCTATGTTTTTAAGGAAGAGCGGGAAAGGATACGCGCCGAAAGATTGAAATAAAGGGAAGATCTTGACGCCTGGCAAGCAAAAGATTAGAGCAATTCACGCGCAATAGCGCTACGCAGAACGAGATTATACGGAGAACGAGATGACTGAGGAAAACACTCTGGAACAGGAAAGCGCCAGCTTTGCCGATATGCTGGCCGCACATGAAGAAGAGCAATCCGCCGCCAGGCTGGAAGTCGGCCAGAAAGTTAAGGCCACGGTGGTCGCCATCACCAGTGACACGGTTTTTGTCAGCACCGGCAGCAAGGTTGACGGGCTGGTGGAAAAATCCGAACTGGAGCAGGATGGCGTAAGCACTTGCGCGGTCGGCGATGTGCTGGATCTTTACGTTGTGCATGTTTCACCGCAGGAAGTCCGTCTTTCCAAGGTTGTGCGCGGCGCAGGCAGCCTGAATATTCTGGAGGATGCCTACAAGGGCCGTCTGCCTGTTGAAGGCAAAGTTACGGCGCAGGTCAAGGGCGGTTTCTCGGTTGAGATCATGCGCCGCCGCGCCTTCTGCCCCTTGAGCCAGTTCGATGTGCGTCCGGTGGACAATCCCGAGGCCTATCTCGGCAAAACTTTGAATTTTGTGATCACCAAGCTGGAACAGAGCGGCCGCAATATCGTTCTTTCCCGTCGCAGCCTTCTGGAAGCCGAACAGGCCGAGGGACGCGAGGCTTTTCTGGCCAAAGTGCAGGTTGGCGATGTGCTGGAGGGTGCGGTGCAGCGCCTTACTCCCTTTGGCGCTTTTGTGGAACTGGCTCCCGGCGTGGACGGCATGGTGCATGTTTCCGAACTTTCCTGGTCGCGCGTGACTCAGCCGGACGAAGTGCTGGCCGTGGGCGACAAGGTGCGCGTTAAGCTGCTTGGCATTGATCAGGCTGACAAGGCCGACAAGGCTGAAGCCGATAACAGCGACAATGCTGATAAAGCCGACAAGCCCGAAAAGGGCGCCAGGGGCCACAAAGGCAACCGTGGTGCGCGTATTTCCCTTTCCATCCGGCAGATTACCGAAGATCCCTGGCAGAGTGTGGCCGAAAGGCTGCACGCCGGTGATACGCTTACCGGCAAGGTGCTGCGCCTTACTTCATTTGGCGCTTTCATTGAAGTGCTGCCCGGTATCGAAGGTTTGGCCCATCTTTCCGAACTCTCCTGGGAAAAGCGCGTGAACAAGGCTGATGAGGTTCTGACCGTTGGCGAAGAAGTCAGCGTCAAGGTTAAGGAAGTCGATTCCGAAAAGCGCCGCGTTTCCTTAAGCGTGCGTGACGTGGCTGGCGATCCCTGGTCGCGCGTGCCTGAAGATTTTCCGCTGGAAAGCGAACACACCGGGCGCCTGGAAAAACGCGCCGCTTTCGGGTTGTTCATCAATCTGGCTCCCGGCATCACCGGCCTCATGCCCAATTCGCTGATCAATTCCGTGCGTGGGCGCAGCAAGTTTGCCAAACTCGCCCCCGGCGAAGAAGTAACCGTGCGCATCAATGAGATGGATCTGGCCAATCGCAAGCTTACTCTCGGAGCAGTGGGCGAAGATGCCGAAGTAGTTGCCCCGCAGCGTGAAGCCCGTAGCGGCCAGACTGAAGGCGGGCAGGGCGACAGAGCTGACCGTAGCGCCAGGCCGGATCGCGGCGATCGTGCCGGAGCTGGCAAAGGCGACAGAGGCCGTCCGCGCCGTGATGGCCGCCCGGGCCGTGATGAAGACAGCGATTGGAAAAAGCATGCTCAAAGTTCGTCCGCCGGAGCGGGCGGGGCTGGCGGCTTCTCCATTCTCGGCTCTGCCCTGGCCGAAGCCATGCAGAAAAAGAAAGAAAGCAAATAACTATCTTGTTAATATAAAAGCAGAAAACCCGGACGAAATCCGGGTTTTCGCGTTATTGTGAACTTGTCATTATCATGTTGTGAACTTATATTATTTCGTTCGACCAGTTTTTTAGTAAAAGGAAACAACCATGCCGCACAAAGGTCCCCATATATCCATGCGTTCCGAATCTCTGGTAAACAGGGTTCTGCATATCAACGACGATGAATTCGAGGAATGGCCGGAGGGCGTGCGCAGCCTGGCCATCAGCATTGCCGAAGAGCTTTTTTTGGTTCGCTACAATCCTTTCGTAAAGCCGGAGATGGTCAAGGCCAGCGTCCAGAAAAATTTTGAAAATTCCCGTCGCGGCCTGGACGTGCATTACGCCAATACCGTCAATGAGGGCATCACCATGTTCTGGAGCGCCCACGAGGCGGACCAGGCTTTTCGCCGGGAAATAATCAACCGTCTGGCGGAAATTCTGCCACGGGAAAATGTTGATTTGCACCCGGCCTCCAGAGTGGAAAACGCTACCGATGCCACCGATTTGCGTCTGGAATTGCCGCTTCTGGTGATAACTCCGGCTTCGGCCAAAGAAGTGAGCGCGGTGGTGCGCCTGGCCAATGAGATGCAATTCGCCCTGATTCCAAGGGGCGGCGGGTCCGGTCTTACCGGCGGCGCTATCCCGGCCCGCAAGCGTTCGGTAATTCTCTCCATGACCAAGCTCACTAAAATCAGGCCGATCGATACCGCCGCCCGCACTCTCACTGCCGAAGCCGGTGTGCTGACCATGGACGCCATTAATGCCGCCGCTGAAAAAGGGCTGCTTTTTTCCGTGGATCCGGCTTCCAAAACCGCCTCCAGCATTGGGGGCAATATCTCCGAAAACTCCGGCGGCCCGCTGGCCGTGGAATACGGCACCACCATCGACAACCTGCTTTCCTATCGCATGGTGCTGCCCTCCGGCGAGGTTGTCGAGGTGACCCGCAAAGATCACCCCAGACGTAAAATCGAGCTTGATGACGAAGCCGTGTTTGAGGTGCGCGATACCTCCGGTGAACTGCGCAAGCAGATACAGCTTAGGGGATCGGAGTTGCGCAAGCCCGGCCTGGGCAAGGACGTTACTGATAAGACGCTCAAAGGCCTGCCCGGCGTGCAAAAGGAAGGCACGGACGGCATCATTGTGGATGCCACTTTTGTGCTGCATCCCAAATTGAAGCACGAGCGCGTGATCGTTCTGGAATTTTACGGGCGCTCCATGCACAACGCCACCCTGGCCATCAACAAAATTATGGAACTGCGCGGCGAATTCCGCCGTCAGGGCGGTCTGGTCAAGCTTTCCATGCTGGAAGAATTCAACAGCAAATATGTGCAGGCCATTGAGTACAGCAAAAAATCCACCTTCTACGAGGGCGATCCCATCTCCGTGCTGATCATCCAGGTGGACAGCGATGACGAAACCACCATCGGTTACGCGGTGAAAAGCATTGTGGAAAGCGTGGAGCCTTTTGAGGGCGTGGATGTTTTTGTGGCCAAGGATGCCAAACAGGCTGAGCTGTACTGGGAAGATCGGCACAAGCTTTCGGCCATAGCCAAGCGTACCTCCGGCTTTAAAATTAACGAGGACGTGGTAATTCCCCTGGCAGCCCTGCCGGATTTCGCGCTTTTTCTGGAACAGCTCAACCTTGAATGCATGGCCAGGGCCTTTCGCCGGGCCATGCAGGAAGTTGGCCGCCTGAAAGGCATGGCCGATGACGACAAGGAATTCAACCGCGAATTTACTTTTGTCTCGCGCATCATCAAAGGTGAGGCCAAGGGGGAAGCTAAGGGAGAATCCGGCATAGGGATTGATTCCGAGCGTCCGCTTTCTGATCAGGAACTGCAACTGCGCGCCGTGCTTTTTCTGGGTAACCTAAAGGAAAAATATCCGCCGCTGGCTGCCCGGATTACCAAAATTGAGGAAAAGATGCTGGCTACGCAAATTGTTGCGGCCAGCCACATGCATGCCGGTGACGGCAACTGCCACGTCAACATTCCGGTTAACTCCGGCGATGTGGAAATGTTGGCCGAAGCCGAGCTGGCGGCCGAAAAGGTCATGGCCAAAGCCAAGGAACTGGGCGGCGAAATCAGCGGCGAGCACGGCGTGGGCATTACCAAGATCGCCTTTCAGGATGACGATAAAATCAAGGCCATGCGCGAGTTCAAGGAAGAGGTAGACCCGCGTAACATCCTCAACCCGGCCAAGCTGACCCGGCGTGATTTGCCGGTAAGCCCGTTCACCTTCTCCTTCAACCGGCTGATTCAGGATTTGAACCAGAGCGGTTTGCCCGGCAAGGAGCGGCTGATCGAGCTTTTGACCAAGGTGCAGATCTGCACACGCTGCGGCAAGTGCAAGGAGGTCTGCCCCATGCATTACCCGGAAGCGGGCATGCGCTTTTTTCCGCGCAACCGCAATATCTCTCTGGGTGCGCTGGTGGAGGCTGTCTATTATTCGCAGATCAACGAAGGCCGCCCGGATGCCGCGCTGCTCAAAGAGCTTTCGGACATGATCGAGCATTGCACCGGCTGCGGCAAGTGCGCCTCGGTCTGCCCGGTGAAGATCGATTCCGCCGAGGTGGCGCTTGGGCTGCGCAACACTCTGGTGCAGGAGGGCGCGGGTGGCCACGGCCTCAAGAACATGGTGCTTAACTGGCTGGTCAAGGACCCATCCGGGCGCATTCCCAAGGTGGCCAAGCTGGCCTCGCTGGGCCAGCAAGCGCAGAACAGGTTTTTGCCGTTGGTGCCTTCCGGCATCCGGTCTTCTTTTGATAACCCGCTCTTTTCCGGCCCCGGCCCAAAAGTGGGCTACCGCAATCTGGCCGAGGCGGTTAAACTCAAGAAGGGCGAAATTTTTGTGCCCAAGGGCAAGGTAAAGGGTACGCTGCTTTACTTCCCCGGTTGCGGCAGCAGCCTGTTTTACCGCTCCATTGGTCTGGCCGGACTGATGCTCAGCCTCAAGGCCGGTTGGGCCGTGGTTCTGCCGCCGGAAACCATGTGCTGCGGCTACCCGCTGCTTGCGGCGGGTTTGCAGGATTCTTTTGCCGCCAACCAGAAGCGCAACGCGCAAAAGCTGGCTCAGCTTGCCAGCGAGGCTGCCGCGTGTGGCTACCCGATCAGCCGTTTTCTGACCTCCTGCGGCTCCTGCCGCGAAGGGCTGGATCGGCACGGATTGGCGGCTATCATCAGCCGGGCCAATAAAGAGTCCGGTAGTGCCTCACTTGGCCGTGATGCCGCGTCAGGCGACGAAATCAAGCATATGGACGTGGTACAACTGCTGTTGGAAGAGTTGCCCGAGCTGGCGGATCTGCACCTGACGGAAAGCGAGGCTCTGGAAAACAACGGCAAGTGGCTGCCGCCCGCGCTTTATCATTCGCCCTGTCATTCGGAATGGAGCGGCGTGAACAAGAAAAAGGCCGGGGCCGCTTACTTGGGAGCAATCAACCGTTTCGCGGGCATTAAAATGCGGCTTAGCCCCGGTTGCTGTGGCGAATCCGGCATGGGGGCAATGACTTCGCCAGCTATCTACAATCAGTTGCGTAAGCGCAAACTTGCCGATTTGACCGCCAAGCTGAAGGATGCAGAGGCCATGGCCCCCATTCTGGTAGGCTGCCCTTCGTGCAAGATGGGCATAATCCGCTCGCTGATGACCCTGCGTGACAAGCGCCCGGTGCTGCATACCCTGGAATATCTGGGTGGACGCGTATTTGGGCTGAAATGGAAGGCCCTGTGCCGCAAACTGGCCCGCAACGCGGAAGTTGAGGGTGGCATCAGATTGGTGGATGTGGAAAGTTTTGCGGGGCTTAAACTTAGCCAACAAGAGGAACAAGAAGCCGAAGATTAAAACGTTGAAAACTGCCGTGATGCTGTGTCAGATTTCGTTTTTGCCTCCTGTCATGTATGAGAAGAGTACACTCCTGTCGGCAAAAACTCATCTTCCTTGCCTGACGACAGTTTTGAACGTTTTGATGGGGTAGTTGTGTGAAGTACCTTTGCTTTGATTACGGTGAAAAGCGCGTTGGCGTGGCCGTGAGCGACGAGGGGGGCGAAATGGCCTTCCCGCGCTCGGCTATATTCCGAAGCACGCGGCAGGAACTGTTCAACACCCTGTCCGCGCTGTTGGATAACGAGCGTCCGGGTGCGCTGGTGCTGGGTCTGCCCAGGCATCTTGACGGATCGGACAGCCTGACCACCCGGCAGGTGCGTAATTTTGCCGCCAGCCTTAAGCGTCGCTTTGATTTGCCGCTTTATCTGATGGATGAACGCTTGAGTTCAGCCGAGGCCGAATCCATGTTGCGCGAATCCGGGCAAAAGGCGCATAACCGGGATGGGCGTATCGACAGCCTTGCCGCCGCGCGGATTTTGGAATCATTTCTGGGGCAGGGCACAGACGATAGGGATTTGTTATCTTTTTTGTCAGAGAGCAAAAATCCATCTCGTGACGACACCGCCTAAAATGCTCGTGACCAGGGGGAATCGGTTTGCGTAAAAAAAAGATTCTGATCGGGCTTACTGCACTGTTGCTGCTTCTGGCCGGGGTTGGCTTGTGGGATATGTACCGTTTTGCCTCCACGCCAGCCAACGAGGCCTTGGGGGAGGAGGCCCGTTATTACTATCTTCTGGTGGAAAAGGGGGCCAGCTTCGACCGCGTGGCCGAGGATCTTTTTGCGCAGGGCGGTCTTGGCAGTGTGGACCGGTTCAAGCTGCTGGGCCGCCTGAAAGGCGAGGTTGCAAACATCAAGGCCGGTGAATTTGAGTTCAGCACCGCCTGGACTCCGGCCGAGGTGCTGGAACAACTGGTTTCCGGCCGGACGCTGCTGCACCGCATTACCATCCCCGAGGGGCTGCCCTGGTGGGAAGTTGGTGAACTGCTTGAGCGCGGCGGCTTCGCCACTGCCGAAGATTTTGCCGCCTGTGTAAAGGACGCGGATTTGCTGCGCCGTTATGGTATTCCTTTTGCTACTGCCGAAGGCTTTCTTTTTCCGGAAACTTATCTGCTGAACAAGGGCCGGACACCCACCAAAGCTTACGCGCAAAGCGCCATGGAAACCATGGTGCGGACTTTTTGGAGCAAGACCGCTCCAATCTGGGCCGAGGCCGCCTTTGCCGCGCAACTGACGCCGGTTGAGGAACCGGTTGCCTCCTACGGTCAGGTGGTGGCCTCTTTTGTCCCGGCCTTTGCCAGAGAAAATCCCAACGAAGTAAAGCGGCTGGTAATTCTGGCTTCGCTGGTGGAAAAGGAAAGCGCGGTGGCGGATGAGCGGCCGCGTATCGCCGGGGTTTATAGCAACCGCCTGCGCATCAATATGCCCCTGCAATGCGACCCGACCATCATTTACGGCCTGGGCGACCGCTACAAGGGCAAGATTTTGCGTTCACATCTGACCGACGCCTCCAACCCCTATAATACCTATAAGTTTTACGGATTGCCGCCGGGGCCGATCTGTTCGCCCGGCCTTGGGGCCATTCAGGCGGCAGCGGAGCCGGAAGTGAACAAATATCTCTATTTTGTTGCTACCGGCAAAGCCGACGGGCGGCACATTTTCAGCCGAACTTTGAGTGAACATAACGCGGCGGTGCTGCGGTACCGGGCGGTGGTGCGGGCCGGCAGGCGTTAGGGTAATTGCGTTGACAGATCTCTGGACAGGTTTACAGGCGCGTCTGCCTGAGTTAGAATTCACTGAGAAAAGATTTTTTTTAAGAACGATTTAAAATGGTTAGTCAGTGGTTTATTAAACATTTCTGGGGGGAAATGTATGGACAACGTCTATTACAATCCTGGCTGCGCTCTGATGCTGTATAAGCCACATCTGGCGAAGAAAGTGTTGCAATATCTGAATGGCAGGCAGCAGCCGGTGGAATTTCATCTGCTTTGCTGCGGCCATGATCCCAAGGTTCCCAGGGGGGCGCGTATCATCAACACCTGTCCGGGCTGTGATCGGCGCTTTGGTTCTCTTTACGAAGGGGTTTCCACCATATCGCTCTGGGAAGTACTGGCGGATGACGTGGACTTTCCCTTTCCGGATCATAGCGGACTTTGCGTGTCCGTGCATGACGCCTGCCCGGTGCGCGATAAGCCCCAGGTGCATCAGGCCATTCGGACTCTGCTGCGCAGAATGAATATCGAAATCCGTGAATGCGCGGCGCACGGTAAACATTCGGTCTGTTGCGGTGACAGTGTTTATGATGACGAACAGGGCGTTCCGCTGGAGAAGGTTCACGAAGCCATGTGCCGCCGGGCTTCCTCCATGCCCTATGATGACGTGTGCGTATATTGCGGCTCCTGCATAAAATCCATGCATATTGGCGGCAAAAAGCCGCGTTATATTGTGGATTTGCTTTTTGATGAGCCGACCGACCCGCAGGTGTATGATACAGAACTTTGGCATAAAGAATTGGATGCATACAGCGACCGGCATTAATGGAAAAAAATGACAACTATTTGTTTTTGCAACAGCAACCGGGCCTGGGGCGGCGGCGAAAAATGGCATCTGGAAACCGCCCGGTATTTCGCGGCGTCCGGGTATCGGGTTATTCTGGCCGCCAATGGGGCCAGCCCGTTATGGCAGGTGGCTAGTAAGGCTTATCTGGAGTTGTTTGACTGGCGTCCGGGTAATCTTTCCTTTCTTAATCCTTATAAAGCCGCCACCTTTGCCTCCTTTTTGCGCCGTAAGAGGGTAAGCCATCTGATTTTAAACCTTCCGGCGGATTTGAAGCTGGCCGTGCCTGCCGTCCGCATAGCCCGCCGGGCCGGAAGCGATATCAAAATTTACTACCGCCGGGGCAGCGCCATTCCGGTTAAGCCGAGCCTTCTGAATCAAAGGCTTTATTCCGTCCTGACCGGCGTGATCGCCAATTCCGAGGAAACCGCGCGTTGTGTGCGTAGCAGTAAAGTTATCGCGGCGGATCGGGTTCATGTTATTTATAATGGCTTGAATGTAGAGGCCTTTGACAGCGCTCTTTGCGGCGCTGCTTCAGAAGATGCGCCATCTGCCAGTTGCCGGGTTAAGAGTTTTCCTGAGCGGTTTGACGCGCATAACCCGCTGGTTATCGGCAATGCCGGGCGCTTGAGCTTCCAGAAAGGGCAGAAATATTTGCTGCATATGAGTGCCATCCTGCAAGCGCGCGACTTTCCGTATCGTCTGGTTATCTGCGGCGAGGGTGAGCTGCGGCAGGAACTGGAAGAACTGGCCGCCGGTCTGGGCTTGGCCTGGACAGGGGATTGGGCTGGTTGGCAAGCCGGACTTGCGGGTAATGGCGTAGCGGAAGCCGCAAATATATGCCTGCCCGGTTTTCAGGCCGATCTGGCTCCGTTCTGGCGCTCCATCCATCTTTTCGCCCTCAGTTCAATCTGGGAAGGGTTTGGCTATGTGCTGGCCGAGGCCATGCTGGCCCAAAGGCCGCTTTTGGCCTTCAACTGCAACAGCATGCCGGAACTGGTGCGCGATGGGCTTAACGGTGCTTTGATCGCGCCGCCCGGCCCCGGCGAGAGTGACGCCGCCATAGGGGCCAGACTGGCCGATCAGGTAGAAATAATGGCGAAAAATCCACGGCAATTGGAGCAATACGGCCAGGCTGGCCGTGCCTTCTGCCTGGAAAATTTTGATCAGGCTGTTTCCATGGAGAAGCTGAAGAAATTGCTTTTTGCTTCCTGAACAATTAAAAATATGATCATCCCCCATAATAGCTGTATAGCCTGTTTCTAACTGCCGCTTAAGTTTCCGGCCCCTCTGCCGATAAGAAAAACGGGAATATGTTTTCCCGTTTAGGTCATTTCCGGCTTGAAATGATCTGCAAACCAAGGAGGGCGCTATGCGCATAGATACTCCACTAAGCGCCGAAGCCGTGTCGGCTTCGGTAGCCACCGCCGGGCAGGTCCTCAAGGATAGCCTGGGGGCGGATCTCATCAACCAGACCCTGGCCCGCCTGAACGGCGGGACAGCTTCGGGCGGAAGCGCGATGGAAGCTGCCGCTTCCCAGTTCCGCACAGAAGTGTCGAACATGATGGGGCTGGGCAACAAACTGGATTTGATGTCCTGATCCGGTAATCCGGCGGAGTTCGCTAAAGCGGACTCCGCCGGGTTATTGCTGCTACTGCAATTTTGACGTCAGACAAAAAACGATGCCCGACGCAGTATCACGGCAAAATGAGGCACTACCGAGGTTGTTTTTACCCTTGACCCGTCCGGTCCGCTTAGATAAAACGCAAAATATGTTTTTGCGTTTTTTATTTGCCAGATCATAAACAAACGTTTGCTCATGTCGCTTGCGCGATAACTCCAATCTGGGCGGCAAGCGGCTTCGCTGCCGTTATTAAACGATACTCTAACGCATAAAACGGGCGGTCAGCATGTCAGCGGAAACAAAAGATCGAGCCAAAGATTTACTGGAAGTGGCCACCGAGCTCTTCGCGCGCCGGGGTTTTCACGGGGTTTCCGTGCGGGATATCTGCTCGGAACTGCAAGTGAACTGTTCCACCATTTCCTATTATTTCGGCGGCAAGAGCAAACTCTACATGAGCGTTCTCAAGGCGCAGTTTGAAGCTTACGAAGACTCGCTGAATGAAAACATCACCCGCAACCCCGATCCTAAAGAAGAATTTCTGGCTCTGTGCGACTGCATCCAGCAGATCCATATACGCTGCCCGCACCTGGCGGTGATCGCCTGCCGGGAAAGCTGCAACCCCAGCCCGGAATGGTGCAAGGCCCTGTATGAGCATGAGGCCAAGTACGGCGGCGGGCATCTGCTCAATCTGATCCGGCGCGGCCAGACACAAGGCACGCTCAACCCCGAAATCAACCCGGTCTATCTTTCACGCATCATGAGCATGATTTTCAACGGTCAGACCGTAGCCAGAACCATGAGCGACGTTCTGCACTCGGAAATGGATTTTTCCGACGCGGAATACTACGCCACGGTCAAAGCCATCCTTCTGGCCGGGGTAATGAATTATTCCGGGCAAAAAACGACGCATGGCGAAGCCTCAAGTTAAGTTTTCGCTAAGTTTTCGCTTAAAAAGCCCTAAATCCTGATTGGCATTCGAAATGTTGAGGAGTATAAGAATTCCAGCTAGGGTAAGTTGACATCAAGAATGAATATTTGCTCAAGGCGAGAAAGCTCTAACTGCATAATTGTCAGGAGGATATTATGAGCAATCCCGCATCCGGTGGAAGTGGAGAATTAAAACGCGGCCTTAAAAATCGTCACATCCAGTTGATCGTTCTGGGCGGCTCTATCGGTACCGGTTTGTTTCTGGGTGCCGGCGGGGCCATTTTTGTGGCCGGGCCTTCGGTTATTCTGGGTTACGCCATTGCAGGTCTGTTGGCCTTTTTGATCATGCGCCAATTGGGCGACATGGTGGCCGAAGAGCCGGTGGCCGGTTCCTTCAGTTATTTCGCCTATAAATACTGGGGCGATTTCCCCGGTTTTCTCGCCGGTTGGAACTACTGGGTTCTTTACGTCATGGTCGGCATTGCCGAATTGACGGCAGCGGCGGCTTATATGCAGTTCTGGTGGCCGGGGGTGGAAACCTGGAAAATCACCCTGCTGTTCTTTGCGGTCATCACTGTGGTTAACATGGCCACGGTCAAGGCCTTTGGCGAAATGGAGTTCTGGTTTGCCATCATCAAGGTGGCGGCCATCTGCGCCATGATTCTCATCGGCGGCTACATTCTGTTCGTCAATCCTGAACTGGTGCCCGGCGCAAGCGTAAGCAACCTGTTCTCCGCTCCCACTGTGGGCGAACACTTGGGCGATCCGGCTTATGGAGGATTCCTGCCACATGGTCTGGATGGATTGATTACCGCCCTGCCGATCATTATGTTCGCTTTCGGCGGTCTGGAACTGGTGGGCATGACCGCCGCCGAGGCCGATGATCCCAAGCGGATTATCCCCAAAGCCGTGAATCAGGTAATTTACCGCATCCTTATTTTCTATATCGGTACGCTTGCCGTGCTGCTTTCGCTCTATCACTGGAGCAACCTGCACCCCACCGACAGCCCCTTTGTGATGATTTTTGACCGCATCGGTTTTACCGGTGTGGCCAATGCCCTGAACTTTGTAGTGCTTACAGCGGCGCTTTCCGTGTTTAACAGCGCGGTTTATTGCACCAGCCGCATGCTTTACGGTCTGGCGCAGCAGGGCAATGCCCCGGCGTTTTTTGGCAAGGCGGACAAGCGCGGCGTGCCCATGAACGCGATGTTGCTGGCTGGAGTGCTTACCTTTTTGGTAGTGCCGCTGAACTACTTCCTGCCCAGCTGGATTGACGCTTTCCATGTGGCCATGTCTTTCGCGGTGGCCGGTCTGGTTCTTAACTGGGCCATGATCAGCCTGGCTCACCTGTTTTTCAGGAGACGCCTGGACGGGCAAGGGTACAAGACCGTGTTTCCGGCTATCTGGTATCCTTTTGCCAACTATCTCTGTCTGGCTTTTGTGGTCTTTGTGCTTGGCGGCATGGCCTTCAAGCTTGGCATGTCCAACGCGGTTATCGCCCTGCCGGTCTGGTGCGCCTTTGTTTTTGTCATGTATAAGGTATTGAAGCGCAGCAAGGGCTAGGGACTGTCGTTAATCTGACTATTCCGTACCTCTTTTTTGGCCGGTTTGTTCGCACATGCGCGAACAAACCGGCCATTTATTACTTGCCTAAGCAAAAATTAGTGCGTATATAAACGTGTTCGAAATAACAACACGCCCTTGTTTCGGTATGGTTGCCGAAACGGACGGCGCGCGGATTGTTCCAGCGCGCGGTCTTGCCCAGGGTGCCGGTAGGTTCCGGTAGTGGGCAGGATAAAGGGCGCAGAGCTAACCCAAAGGAGTTTAGTTATGGCTTATGTCAGCATGAAGCAAATGCTGGAAACCGGCGTGCATTTCGGTCACCAGACCCGCCGCTGGAATCCCAAGATGAAACCGTACATCTTCGGCGCCCGCAACGGCATTCATATTATCGACCTGCAGAAGACCGTAAAGCTTTACCGCGCCGCCCATGACAAAGTGGTGGATACCGTGGCCAATGGCGGTTCGGTCATTTTTATCGGCACCAAGCGTCAGGCTCAGGAAGCCGTGGCCGCCGAAGCCCTGCGCGCCGGTCAGTACCATGTGACCAACCGCTGGATGGGCGGCACTTTGACCAACTTCGCCACCATCCAGAAAAGCATTGACCGTATGAAGAAGCTGGAAGCCATGTTCGCCGACGGCAGCGTTAGCCGCTACCAGAAGAAGGAAATCCTCACTCTGCGGCGCGAACTGGACAAGCTCACCCTGGTGCTCGGCGGTATCAAGGATATGGACAAGCTCCCGCAGCTGGCCTTTATCATCGACCCGCAGCGCGAAGCCATTGCCGTTAAGGAATGCCGCAAGCTCGGTATTCCGATTGTGGCTGTTACCGACACCAACTGTGATCCGGACGTGATCGATTACATCATTCCGGGCAACGATGACGCCATCCGCGCCATCAAGCTGTTTGTCGGCTCCATGTCCGATGCCTGCCTTGAAGGCGACGCCATGCGCAAGGACGGCGGCAAGGCCGAACCCGAAGCCGTGTTTGCCGAAGCTGAAAAGCTGGAAGTAGCTGTGGCTGACAAGGGCGACGACGCCTAGTAGCTTGGTAGTGCCTCATTTTGCCGTGATGCTGCGTCAGATGTCGTTTTTGCCTCCTGTCGAGTACGAAAAGAGTACACTCCCGTCGGCAAAAACTTATCTTCCTTGCCTGACGACAAAAGCAGGCACTACTCAGCTTACTCAAATTGAGGATTTTCAGGAGTCCTAATAACTTTTAGGAGATGATATATGGAAATTTCTGCTAAACTGGTTAAAGAACTGCGTGACCGCACTCAGGCGGGCATGATGGATTGCAAAAAAGCCCTGCAGGAATGCTCGGGCGAACTGGAAGTCGCTGTTGACTGGCTGCGCCAGAAGGGCCTTTCCAAGGCCGCCAAAAAGGCTGGCCGCGCCACTTCCGAAGGCGTGGTAGCCAGCAAGGTTGCCGCCGGAAACCAGAGCGCCGCTCTGGTGGAAGTTATGTGCGAAACCGACTTTGTTTCGCGTGGCGATAAATTCCAGGCTTTCGCGACTTCCGTGATTGATCTGGTGTACGATAAAAAGCCCGCCGACAACGCGGCGCTGCTCGAACTGCTGGGCGACAAGGTGAACGAACAGATCGCCACTCTGGGTGAAAACATTCTGGTTGGCCGCCATGCCGTTATGTCTGTTGAAGGCAACGGCGTCATCGGCTGCTATGTTCACTCCAACGGCAAAATCGGCGTGCTGGTTAACCTGGCCTGTGGCAAGGCTGAAACCGCTGCCAAGCCGGAACTGCTGGAACTGGCCAAGAACGTGGCCATGCAGGTTGCCGCCGCCAACCCGGCTGCCCTGAACTCCGGTGAACTTGACCAGGCTCTGGTGGAACGCGAACGCGAAGTTTATCGCCAGAAGACCCTGGAAGAAGGCAAACCGGCCAATATCGTCGAAAAAATCGTTGATGGCCGTATCCACAAGTTCTATCAGGAAGTCTGCCTGCTCGATCAGGTTTATATCCGTGACGACAAGATGGCGATCAAGGATGTGGTTGCCGCCTGTGGCAAAGCCATTAACGACGAAGTTAAGGTGCTCGGCTTTGTGCGCCTGCAACTCGGCGAAGGCGCTGCTGCTGAATAGAGCGCAATCAAGATTATAATCGCTATTTAACAAACTCCCCGCTTCCAAAAGAGGCGGGGAGTTTTGGTATTTATTACAGTATAACTCACGGATATTTACCGGAATCGTCACAAAAATAAAAGAAAGCGCTGAAATGCTCTTAAGCAATTGTTGAGAATGCTAAGTTAAGACTTGTTTTCCATATTTCAGTGCGGCATACTAATGCTAAATATAGGTCGCTTAGGTTAAATTTGGCATCGCCAGTAACATCAATGAGCAAGCCAAATAAGTAATAAGAGGAATAAATGTCATACTTTATGAGATCTGTTGAGTTAAAAAACTATCGGATTTTTAAGCGCCTAAAAATCTCTGAATTGTCCCAGATTAACATTATTGGTGGTCTAAACGGTGTAGGGAAAACAACATTCTTGGAAGCGCTTTTTACCATGATTGATATTGGTTCTGTAAATTCTATTTTGCGCCCATTTGGTTTTAGGAGGTTACCTTCAGATTCGACATATTTATTTAATGATACAAATAGTAACATTAAATTATTCGGAAATACTACATCAGGTGATTTAAATATTGAAATACATTGCAAGAGTAATGTTTTTAACGGTGAGTCTGTTTCAAGTAAGATTATTCCAAATATGTATACCGTGGAAGGTTCATTTTATGGTAATGAGTTTAAATATACATATAATAATGGAGTCTCTTTTGGGACACAGCCGTATATTTTTAAAAAAGGTATGATGATAAACCAAGTTACAAAATTTTCCCCTCTAGAGGATACTAGTAGATTATCAGAAATAAAGAAAAATGGAGATAGCAACTATATCTCTCTTGTTGAAAATTTGAAATTAATAAATGATGATGTTCTTGGTTTGGAAATATTTGTCTTAGGAGATCAGCCTGTAATACATTGTAAAATGGTAAATGGTAAAACACTCCCAGCGCCGCTTCTTGGGGATGGTGTGCAAACTCTGCTTAGTATACTACTTGCAATCTATGGCGTAGAGGATGGGTGTGTTTTTATTGATGAGTTTGAAAGTTCAATACACTATAAATTATTAGAAAATATATGGGGTATTATATCTAGGGTGGCTAAGGAAAAAACATGCCAATTATTTGTTGCAACACATTCTAGAGAGTGCATTAATAGTGCAGCTGAAGGTGTATGTGATGATATTAGTATGCAATATATACGTCTAGATAAAAATAGCCTGGGTGATATTGTGCCTGTTGTTTATACGCGAGATGATTTATTGAATGCAAATTATTTTGATGCAGAGGTTCGTTAAATTGTCAAGCAAAACGATTATACGATATAATAAACAGCAAGAACCTAAATCAAATGAATTTGACTCACAATGTAATTGTATAATTGTTGAAGGTCGCGACGATGCATTATTTTTTGAGAAAATATTATACGATATGGGTTATGATGAGACTAATGCGATTATAATTATGTCAGATGGGAAAGATAAACTTCTGAATTTGTGCCGTGGTGTGTTAAAAGGACGTGCATTTATTAATGGCGGATCAATAAAAAATATTGCTATATTTTTTGATGCCGATGATGATATTGATGCATCATTTAGTGCTATCTCAAAATGTTTTACAAATAATTTTGAGAACATGAAAATCATTAAAGGTAAAATATGTGAGAGTTTTAATGGTGGAAGATTTGGTATTTATATGCTCCCAGATAATAAATCTTCTGGAGCTTTAGAAGATATTTGCATAGAATTGATAAAAGGTGAACAAGAATTAGCTGAAAGTTATTTAAAATGTTGTGAGTTAGATATTCCAAATAGTGATAAAAAGAAACGATTCTTACAGATATACTTAGCCACCAAGCCGCATCTATGCCGAGGCGTTGGTATGGGGTTCAAGAGGGGGGCTATCCCAACTAATGATAAAATTCTTGGAGGGATCAAAGAATTCATCCAAGATGTTTTTGACTCCCATTATGTGAGTTAAAAAGTAAATAGATGAAGGCACCGCCGCTGAATAGGATGTAATATATATAAATAACAATGAACAAACTCCCCGCTTCCAAAAGAGGCGGGGAGTTTGTTCATTGTTAAAGCATTTTTATAAAAGGTGTCCCATAGATAGACGAGAGATGGTATAGTCTACCCCGGCCAGCCGACCGATTGGGTAATGATAATGCTATACCCCTTGGGCAGGGGCAGGATTTCCCGCGCGTCGGAAAGGTGCTGGGCCTTGACCACGTTGGACAGCCCTGCCGAAGCACAGAACAGCCCGGCGTTCTGGTAGAGCGCACCAATTTCCATCGGTCCCCATTCGCTGTCGCCTGCGCTGTACAGCAGTACCAGCGGCGCATCGCCGAGATCTTCGCGCCGGTCTCCGGCAACAACCAGTTCCAGACTATGCTCTTTGGCGTTATAAAACCAAATGCCGTCCGGCAGGGCCGCGTACACCGCCAGTTTTTGCCGATCGCGCCCGGTGGGCGCGGTGTGTTTGCCGTTCGGGCGGTTCACGCCCCAGGTGGCCCACAACAGGTTGCTCAGCGTCTGATCATCAATAAGTTTGGCGTCATTGAAAGAGCGGTTGCTTTGGCGCTCGGCCAGCGCTTGCATCAGCGGCACACCGCCGCTTTTGTCCGGCGCGGGCAGCGGCTTGCGCGTGCCGATAACGGCGGGGGCGGCGGAACCGGCTGGCTCAGTGGCTTCGGCAGCCCAAGCGAATTTTGTTTGCCCACCGCCAAATTCCGGCAGGGAGAGCGCAGCGGCCATGGCCGCCCCGGCGCCAAGCGCGATAAAGGTTCTGCGTTTCATGTTCGTCCTCCGCTGTTTGAGGTATTGCAGCCAGTTTGAATTAATCGGACAGCAAATATACAATCTTCAGATTAATCGGTAAAACCTGGGGGCAGGCCGCCGTCCATCTGATCCGGAAAGCCGGGGGACGCGCTTGAATCCGGGCCAAATGGATCGCCGGAATTGCCTGCCTCACCCGGATAAGCCTCACCGGGGGGATATCCCACATTGCCCGGATAAGCCGCGTCACGCGGCTCCAGTTTCAATCCGGCATCCAGTCCGGCCTGATGGTATGAGATTTTGCCCTGTTTCAGGCCCCATTCTTGTCCAAGGCGCAGAGCGCCTAGAGGTTGCACTACGATGGCGGGCAAACGTACCGGGCAGTGGTTTTCGCAATAGCCGCAACCGAAGCAGCGGGAGGGATCGACCACCGGCACCGGGACTGTTTCCACAGAATCCCTTTGTCCGGTATTTGCGCCCGGTAGCGTGTCTCGCTGCACCAGTTTGATGGAACCGTAGGGGCAAACTTCCTGACAGACCACGCAGCGTTTGCCTTCGGCAAAAGCCAGACAGCGTTCCGGCAACACCACCGCGCTGCCCAGCTTGGCCCAGCGTTTTTCTTCAAGCGGCAGAGGGTGTATGGCCGCGCTTGGGCAAACCTGGCCGCAGACATTGCAGTCCGGCTCACAAGGCCCGCGCCGGGGAATCAGCAGTGGGCTGAACATCCCTTCCACGCCTGAGGCTAACCAGGCCGGTTGCAGTCCGTTGCTGGGGCAAGCCTTCATGCATGCGCCGCAGCGGGCGCAAAGCCTCAGGAAATCCGCTTCGGGCAAGGAGCCGGGCGGGCGCAGGCAATCGGCAGACCATAAACTGCCGCGTCCGCCGCCGATTAGGGGAGAATGCAGGCTGCTGTAACTTGCCCCGGCCAGCAGCAGGCCACCGCCAAAGGAGGCCAGAAAGGTGCGGCGTCCGGGCAGGGGGCTGGAGATTTGCTCAGACTCGTGTATTGGCACGGAGTCGGTAAACCCAAAACTTACGGCGCTGGTAGGGCAAATGTGGGCACATTCAAGGCAGGCCAAACATTCGCTGTGCATGGTGCTTGCTTCTGGGGGAATGGAACCGCTGGTTTTTTCACCGGGCAAAGTGCTTGCCTTTAGCGTTGAAATGGCTCCTGCCGGGCAGTGACGCGCACATTGGCCGCAATGGACGCAGCCGCTGACCCTGCGCCGCCAGAGAGGACGTATTGATAACAGCCCGAGCAGCGCTCCAGCCGGGCAAAGGCAGGTACACCAAAAGCGCGGACGTAGTTTTTCCAGCGCGAAGATCAGGCCAAAAAAGAACAGCAAAAAGTAAAGGCTGTTGTAGCGGCGGAGCGCGACTTGCAGATATTGCAGGCTTTCCGCTTCCAGAACTTGCCAAAGAGGCAGGGCCAGATTTTGCGCTTCGTTGGCGCCAAACAGCAGAAGGGGGTGGAGCAGCAGGGCGTAAAAGCGGGTAATCAGGGGAATGGGCGCGGCCCAGAACAGCAGGTTCACGCCGCATAGGGCGGCGGCCAGCAGCAGAGCCAGCAACAGGTATTTGATCCGGTGTGGCCGGTTTGCCATGACCGGAAAATTTTGTAACTTCGGAGAATTGTTGCTGATGCTGATTACGCGGCCATTAGCAGCGCCAATTGCCTTGCCTGCAGTTCCGGAAAAGAAGCGCAAAACCCGGCGGGCCAAATCCAGAGTGATGCCAAAGGGGCAAATGTAACCGCAAAAGACACGGCCAAAAATCAGGGTGAGCGCAAGCAGCAGCAGGCCGGGCAATAACAGGGGGAGCAGCGTGGACAGCCATTCTCTTGCGGCCAGCGGCAACAGGGCGGCCAGTAGCGGGTCCAGACTCAGGAAAAAGTTTGGCGGCAGCAACCCCTCGGCCAGCGGAAAAGCGGCCTGACCGAGCAGCCAGATGAAGATGGCCAGGCTGGCGGTCTGGATCAGCTTCCTCCACGAGCGACTTTTTGTCTCGGGCTGCGTCAGATTTCGCCTTTTATTTCGGTCAAGTACCAAAAGAGTACACTCCCTGCATAAAAGGCTCATCTTCCTTGCCGGAGAACAAAAATTCATCTCGTGTAAACATTATGGCAATTATCCGCTAGAGAGTGATGCGCTGTGTGGTCAGGTTTTCAATATCCATGCGCCCCAGTCCCCGTTCATGGGCCAGACGCAGATAGGAAACCTGCCGGGGCGCTATTTTGCGGCCATACCACTCGTAGGCGGCCACGGCTGTGGAATCCGCCGCCACCGGGTCCGCCGAGGCAATAACCTCACCGGGTGTGAGCACAGTACCCGGCCCCCCCGGCCCACCGGTACTTAGCACGCGGGTAGCGTCAATGACGGCCAGATGCGGTTTAATCAGAGTATTCAAGTCTACAATGGAAGTACTCAGATCGTAACGCGAATGCATGACCCTGCGATCATAAATCAGGCCCATCTGTCCTTTGAGCGACATGGAAACCCCTGCTCCCCCGTGGCTTTTGGCCACCGGAACCGCGATGATCACATCGGCATCCAGAACGTCGTGCATGAAGGCGTTGGTGCGCATTTCCACCGCCTGTGGAATGGCGGCCTCGCTATAAAATGAGGAGTTCATAAGGTGATGGCAAATGCCGCTTTGCACGCTGTTGCAGGCATCGAGAATGCCGGAGCGCTCCAGAGCCAGGGTGGGATTTTGCAGCGAGTGATCCAGCACGCGTACGCTGCCCGCCCCGGCCTCCTTGCACATGATCAGCACTTCGCGCACAACTTCCGGGTGGGTGTTGGCGGCCATCTCCGGCGGGCTGGCAAAGCTCATGTTCGGCTTGATCAGCACTTTCTGGCCGGGTTTGACGAAGCGCCCCATGCCGCCCAAACCCGCGACAGCGGCACGCGCGGCAGCGGCGGGCGCACCTTTGGCAATGACCACGTCCGGCACAGGAGCGGCCACCTGTTCAGCCAAAGCCCGTCCGGTCAGGGAAAAGAGCGGGGGCCCGGCTGCCAGCCATACCGCCCCGTGCAGTTGCCATTTTAGAAAGGCGCGTCGGTTCATCATGGCCACTCCTGATTGGAGTTTAATGGGGGTGCAGGGGATTCAATCCCCGGCCGGAGGGGTTTGGGGAGGCAG
>JAITWK010000017.1 GCA_031285295.1 Deltaproteobacteria bacterium
TGAAGCCGGAGTTGGCCATCAAGCTGCCCGCGCTCCTTCCCTTTCGTTTTCCCGGCCTGGATAATATCCGCTGCTATTTCACAACCGGACTTTATGGTAATATCAGGCTGGATGACGAGGCAGCGCTCGCGCGGCGGCAGGATTTGCCGTTTTTGCTTGGTTTTAGTAACTGGACGGAAATGTCGCAGGTGCATGGTAATACCCTGCTGGTAAATCCGGAGGCCACCGCGCCCGAACTGTCCTCGCCGCTGGAAGCGGACGGCTGCTGTACGGACAGGCGCGGTCAGGCCATGCTGGTCAAATCGGCCGATTGCCAGCCAATTTTGCTGGCGCATAAAAGCGGCAAATACATTGCCGCCCTGCATGTCGGCTGGCGTGGCAATGTGCTGAACTTTCCGGGTCAGGGGGTACGGGATTTTTGCGTGGCTTATGATCTGGCCCCGGAAGACGTGATGGCGGTGCGCGGCCCCAGTTTGGGACCGGGCGCGGCGGAGTTTGTAAACTTTACCAGGGAATGGCCGCCGGAATTTTCTCCCTGGTTCAATTTTGGAACCAGGCGCATGGATTTATGGAGCCTGACCAGGCAGCAGTTGCAAAACGCCGGTATCAAGCGGGAGCATATTTACGGGCTGGATATGTGCACGTTTACGATGCAGCAGTTGTTTTTTTCCTACCGGGCCGAACAGGCCGGTTTGCAGACAGGCGACAAGGTGGGGCGGCAGGCGGCACTGATTTACATGAAATAAAACAGCCTCCAAACCGGCAGCATGCCAGTTTGGAGGCTGTTTTATTTCATACTAACCGACTACTTTTTTCATTTGCGGCAAGGCGGCAAATTCCCGTACACAGTTGCGATTGTCGCGCTTGGCCTGATACAGAGCCTGATCGGCCTCCTGCAACAGTTTCGAGCCATCTTTCTCTTCGTCGGCCTGACTGCCGGAGACACCGAGGCTGATGGTCAGGCGTACCGGACCCTGCCCGGTGGCAAAGGTTTCGCTTTCTACCGCCAGGCGCAGGCGTTCGGCCAGCGCCGCTGCCTGCTTCGGTTCGGTATACGGCAACAGCACCACAAATTCCTCGCCGCCGTAACGCGCGGCATAATCCCGTTCGCGGATGATTGAGCGGATAACCCCGGCCACACTGCGCAGCACTTCGTCTCCGGCCTGATGCCCCTGAGTGTCGTTAACGTTCTTGAAGTGATCGAGGTCGCAGAAAATCATCGATAAAGCGTGCTGCTGGTGGTTGGCCCGGTCCGCTTCGATAACCAGCCGTTCTTCAAAATGACGGCGGCTGAACAGACTGGTGAGCGCGTCATAATCGGCCTGCTGCTTCACATTTTGGAAATGCTGCGCGTTATTCAGGCTCAAGGCCAGAAATTGCAGAGCGGAGTTGAGAGCCTGGGCCTGATCGCGGGAGAGGCTTCTGTCCATGTCGGTCAGGATGCAGATTACGCCAATCTGCGCACCGGCAATGGCAATCGGCAGACTGAACACATGCCCGCTTTCCGGCGAGGCGTTACGCCACTTTTTTTCCTGATCATGCAGCGGCATGTTGTAGCTGCGCAAATGAAAACGCGCTTCCGGCAAAGCCTGTTCCAGGTGTTCAAGCATCAGGCGACGCCATTTTTCAGCGCTTTTGCCTCCCGCGTCTGCCGTAATGTACATTTCCGCGCTATGTTCATTTTCGCCGGGCCGCCAGAGCGCGGCGTGCATGCTGCGCACCGGAAAGAGCAGCTTCAGGCTGGAAAAGGCCGTGCGGATAATTTCTTCCGGGTCCAATCCGGCTGCCGTTTTTGTCAAAAAGCTGACCAGGAACTGCAAAACCTCATTTTTGCGCTCAAGTATTTCACGCTCCAGGTAAATCTCCCTGGACATGCGCAATGCCTCGTGTTGCGCCGCTTCAATTTCCAGCGCGTTGTCAATCTTGCGCAGGAAGGTTTTTTGGTCGATACCGGCCCGGATGATCGCGCAACAATCCGTATCACAGGCGTATTCAACATCTGTGGCCGAAGGGGCGAAATCGAGCATCAGCGCATGTTGTATGAAGTCCAGATGCCCGGACTTGTTCACGGGGTGCTTTTTATAGGCTTTGTGTCCCGCAACGGAAAAAATATTCAGGCAGGGTTGATCCAGCTCTAATTCGCGTATGCCGGGCAAAGCCTCTGCCGGCCAGGCCCGCAGGACGAACTTGCCATCAATCAGCTTGCGCAGTTCGGCCTCGGCCATCCCGGAAAGCCCGAAAGACCAGATGTTGCACGGTTCAGCTATACGGTTCATTGTCATTTCTCCTTCACGAATCCCGATGAGCCCGGATTATTTCAGCTGCGTGTGGGCTGGACGCTTGCTAGATACTTGACGGATGCGTGCGCCAGTTTTTAAGCAATAAATATACCTCTTAGTATAATATTAATTATTACAATGTGTTGTGTTTTGCATAGGCAATGCGCGGTAATTTTTTGCCGGTTGTGAATTTGACAAGGACGGGCGGTTGTGTTTGATGCAAAACTTATCAGGAGCATCATTATGACACGCGAAAAAATCTGGGGCAGTCTGCATCCTTTTTATGAGGGCGGAGCCGTGCTGGGCAGGCGGGTGGCCAACCGGCGTTTCATTCAGGCCCTGTTGCGCCGCGAATCGCGCGGTTCGAACGGCTCATTTGACGGTTATCATTTTTTTCTGCCCACTCCGGCGGATTGTGAAAAGCTGCGCGTTGAACTGGCCCGCGAATATTCCGGCCTGTTGTGTTCCGGACGCCTGCAAATACGCTTGCAACGCGAGCTGCCCGCTGCTCTGGCCAACACCGAATATCACTGCTTCCATCTTTCCGATTGCTTCACGCAGTTCAGCGAGCTGCAACGCCTGCGCAATGCCTGCGCAGTAAATATTTTTCCCATTACCGGCACCACGCACTCGTTGAGTTATGCCGAATACGGGCGGAAATTTTTGCAGCACCTCTGGGGCGGAACAAGCACGCGCGACGCAGTGCTTGCCACTTCCAGCGCTGGACGTTCCGTGGTGCTCTCCATGTATGAGCAACTGCGCCAAGGCTACGAACTTGAGGCACAGGCTTTTCCTAATCCGCAAATTCGTGTGCTCCCGCTGGGAGTGGAAGCCTCGGATTTGCCGGACCCGGAGGAAAGGACGCTTCTGCGGCGGCAAAAGCGCCGGGAACTGGGCTTTGGGTTGAATGAGGACAACAAGGACTTTACCGGCGAAACGGTGTTCCTGATTTTCGCGCGTATTTCCTATCTTTCCAAAATGGATCTGCTGCCGCTGCTGCGTGCCTGCAAGCGGGCGGAAGAGCTTGGCCTCGGCCCTTACAGCCTGCTCCTGGCCGGTTGGCAGGATGAGGGCGATACTTTTGGCGAGGAGTTTGTCCGCCTGGCCAAAAAGCTGGGCATCCGGGCCAGGCTGGTGCTGCGCCCGGATGACGCCGAGCGCAAAGCTTTATATGCCGCCGCAGATGTGTTTCTGTCGCCTTCGGACAATTTGCAGGAAACTTTCGGGTTGACCATGCTGGAGGCGGCAGCGGCTTCGCTGCCGGTGATCGCCAGTGATTTTGACGGCTACCGCGATTTGGTGCTGCCCGGCGAAACCGGCTTGCTGATTCCAACGCTTGGCCCGCATGCGACTGTGGATACCGATGCCAGATCCGCTGTGATTCCAGCCGCCGAATATCATCTGCGCCTGGCCGAGCAGTGCGTGGTGGATGTGCCTGCTCTGGCCCGCGCCATGGCGGAACTGGGCGAAAATCCGGCTTTGCGCCAGAGCATGGGGAACAAGGCCCGCGAACGTGCCTTGCGCGATTATTCCTGGGATAGGGTAGTGGACTTGCATCTGGCCCTGTGGGAAGAACTGGCAAATACTTCTTTGCCGCCGGAAGAGGAGGCTCGCCTGCGTGCCGCCCGGCATCCTTCCTGCCCATCCTATATGGATATATTTGGCGGCTATTACAGCAGGCGGTTGCCGGGTAGTGCTAACACCTCTTCTTCCTTGGCCTTATCGTCAGGCGACAAAAGCGGGCACGACCTTAATCTGGAGGATTGCCGGATGTTGCGCTGGTCGACCAGTGGCGAGGCCGTGTACCGGGAGCAGGACTTTCCGGTTATTTACAGTCTTATTGAAGACAGCCTCCCGCTGCCTGAACTTAAGCGCCTGCTTTTCGCCGCCCGTCGTCCGATAGCTCTATCAGAACTGGCCGAACGCTTTGCCGGGGTTGGCGGCACGGACCGGGATTTTTTGTTGTTATGGGCTTTGAAACATGATTTACTAGAGATTATCTAAAGTTATGATTGAATGGAGCTAACGATCTAATATGGTTACACACAAAAACGCCAGAAACAGCCAGAACCGTACTGACGTGCGGCTGGAAAAAATCCGCCGCGTACTTGAAAACCGCCAGAAGGATCTCACTCTGGTGCTGGCAAATATACACGATCCGCACAACGTTTCAGCCATCTATCGCAGTTGCGACGCCTTTGGCGTGGCCGGGGTGCATCTTTATTATACGGATGTAGCCTTTCCGCATCTGGCGGAAAAAAGCTCGGCCTCGGCCCGCAAGTGGGTGCAAAGCTTCCGGCACAATTCGGCTGCCGATCTTAAAGCCGCTTTGCAAGAGCGGGGCATGCGCGTTTATGCCACCAGCTGTTCGCCGCAGGCCCGACCCTTGGGTGATTTCGATTTTACAAAACCGAGCGCGATCATCCTGGGCAACGAGCACAGCGGGGTTGCGCCGGAACTGGCCGGTTTGGCCGATGCTGAAGTTTATATTCCCATGTTCGGCATGATTCAAAGTTTTAACGTATCGGTGGCGGCGGCGGTCATCCTGTATGAAGCCGCGCGGCAGCGCCGGGCCGCCGGGCTTTACGACGAGCCGACCTATGACGCTGCCGAACTGGAAGCGTTGTATGAGCTTTGGGCCAGCATGTAGGCGTGTTACACGAGCGCCTTTTTGCCTCTGGCTGCGTCAGATATCGCCTTTTATTTCGGTCGAGTACCAAAAGAGTACACTTCCTTCATAAAAGGCTCATCTTCCTTGCCAGAGAACAAAAATTCATCTCGTGCAGGCACTATCTAAAAGGATGAGGCAAATATGATAGCTTATATCCAGGGTATTTTGCTGGAAAAGACAGATAATTCCTGCCTGCTGCTCACAGCGGGCGGAGTTGGCTATGAGATTTTTTTATCTGCGCACACCCTGGCCGGGTTGCCCCAACGGATCCAGCGCCCCCAACCGGACGGGCAGGGCGCAAACGCGGCAGGTCAGGCAAACCAAGGCGCAAGTTTGGCGGGTCAAGCGGGTCAAGCGGGTCAAGCGGAGCAGGGCGGTTTGGTCCGTCTGTATGTGCATACCCAGGTGCGCGAAGACGCGCTGGAATTGTTCGGTTTTGAAACCTGGGACGAGCGCGAGACTTTTCAGACCCTGATCAGCATCAACCGGGTGGGGGCGCGCACGGCTATGGCTGTTCTGGGCGTGTATCGTCCGGATGGATTACGCCGCCTGGTTCTGGACGAGGACGTAAACGGCCTGACCCTGGTGCCGGGCATCGGTAAAAAGACAGCGCAACAGATTTTTTTGGAATTGAAATTCAAGCTCAAGCTTGATGGCGTGCCTGGCTCCTCCGCTGCGGCAGGCGGCACGCCCGGTGTTTCCGCCGGAGGGCCGGGCAGGCTTGCGCGTGACGCGGTGGCCGGTTTGGCCAACCTCGGTTATGCCGAGGACGAGGCCGCTTTTGTGGTCAAAGAGGTGCTGGCCGCCGAGCCGGACCTGGATTTGGGCGGCATTTTACGCTCGGCGCTCAAACGTCTGGCAAAAAGAGTTTAAAACATGCAGGATGAACAACTACCAAATTTGTCATCAGACTTTTCCGACGATCTGTCACCAGATGGCGGCCCCGTACAGGTGATGCCCTCCGACGACGGAATTCGGCCCAGCCGCCTGGATGAATTTATCGGGCACGATGATTTGCGGGCCAACCTTAAGGTTTTTCTCCAGGCCGCGCGTGAGCGCCGTCAGGCCATGGATCACACCCTGTTTTACGGCAACCCCGGCCTGGGCAAGACTACTCTGGCCCAGATCATGGCTTCCGAACTTGGGGTGAACATCGTTTCCACCTCCGGCCCGGTGCTGGAGCGCAGCGGCGATCTCGCCGCCATCCTTACCAGTCTTTCACGGCACGACATCCTTTTTGTTGACGAAATTCACCGTATGCCTATCGCCGTTGAGGAAGTGCTTTACCCGGCCATGGAGGATTTCAAGCTGGATCTGGTGGTAGGGCAGGGGCCGGGGGCGCGTACGGTCAAAATCGATCTTGAACCGTTCACTCTGGTGGGAGCCACCACCCGCATCGGCTTGCTTTCTTCGCCGCTGCGCGATCGCTTCGGCGTGATTCTGCGTCTGGAATTTTACTCGCCGGATGATTTGTCGCGTATCGTCAGCCGTTCGGCCAAGATTATGAAGCTGGATCTTTCGCCCGAGGGTGCGCTGGAAATTGGCCGCCGTTCGCGCGGCACGCCGCGCATCGCCAACCGCCTGTTGCGCCGGGTGCGCGATTTCAGCTCCGTGCGCGGCAAGAAGCGCATCGGCGAGGAAGAAGCGGCGCACGCTCTGGCCCGCCTGGATGTTGACGAGAGCGGACTGGATCAGATGGACCGCCGCTTGCTCAGCGTAATCATCGAACATTACGGCGGCGGTCCGGTTGGGCTTAAAACACTGGCTGTGGCCTGTTCCGAGGATGTGCGTACCATTGAGGATATTTACGAGCCTTATCTGATCCAGATGGGCTTTCTCAAACGCACACACCGGGGGCGCATGGCTACGGCCAAGGCTTATAACCATTTGAATTTGTTAGGATAGAATGGGAGTTTTTTGATGCATCAGGTTACCCCCCGAGTCGAACTTCTGGCCCATACCCCGGACGCGCTTTCCCTTATTTACGCGGCTTTTCGGCAATGCTACCACGCCGGTTTTGTTGGTGATATGTGGCCCAGGCTGCTTTCCGGCGAGATCAGTGCCGAAAAACAGGCCGATTTCGTAGCCAAGGTGATGGAATCCGGCCACGACAGCCCCATTGAGCATGTTTCCTTTACCTTCGCGCTAGAAGGTATTTCGCGCGCCCTGACGCATCAGTTGGTGCGGCATCGTCTGGCCTCATATTCGCAGCAGAGCCAGCGCTATGTTGATGGCAGCGATTTCAGCTATGTCATGCCGCCTACAGTGGCGAACAACCCGGAAGCCAGGCGTCTTTTTGAAAAGTGCATGTCTGACCTGCGGGAAGCTTACAGTGGATTAAAAGGGTTGCTGGAAGCGGATGGGCGCGGTGACAAAGCGGCGGAGGACGCCCGTTTTGTGCTGCCCCAGGCGGCGGAAACCCGTATCGTGATGACCATGAACTGCCGGGCGCTGTTGAATTTTTTTGAGCATCGCTGCTGCGCACGCGCTCAGTGGGAAATTCGCGCTGTGGCCGAGCAGTGTTTGGAGCTTTGCCGGGCGGTTTTGCCTGCGGTGTTTAGCCGGGCCGGAGCCCGCTGCGAACGGCTTGGCTATTGCCCTGAAGGGAAAAAGTTCACTTGCGGGCGCTATCCTTTGCCCTAAATTTATAAGGTTCATATTTTAATTTCTAACAGCAATCTAAGCTTTATTTTACTGAATTGTGACGAAAGATGAAGCATTTTTCATGTATTTAAAGCTTTTTGGTTTTGTTAATGTTGAAAAACTTTCAGGCTGATTTTTTGGAGATTTTCTAGACCAGTATTTTGCCTTGCCGGACAAGACTTTAGCTTTAGCCTTGCGGTTGTTGGGTTTAATGATAACCCATATAAAATCATATAGTTATTGTTGTTATTTTCATGTTAAAAAAGGCTCCCCACCAAACTCTCACCAGCTTTTATTCACACTTGTCTGTTAGACCAAAGTAGACTTATGTTGCGCCCATGGAAACGACTTGGGGAAAGATTTGCCAAAAACTGGCAATAAACATGCCGGAAGCGCAATACAAAGTATGGATTGCGCCGCTACGGGCCAGTTTTGAGGGTGATACGCTGCGTATCATCGCCATAAATGATTTTGTGGCCAGGTTCCTTCGTAATCGTTTTCAGGAATCGATCCTGCACGTCGCGGCTGAGGAATTGGGGCCGGAGCTTCGCCTTGAAATACAGGCCGCCGGTCCTGAAGATCTGTCGGAAACCGCAGAAGCGGCTGGCATGATTAAAGCAGGCGAATCTGCTGGCAGCGTTGACCCGGCTGGCCGGACCAGCGCCGGCGAGATACCGGAGCCGGTTAAAGCCGTTGCAGCTCCTGCCTCCAGGCCGAGTACCGAACAGTTGCCTTCTTCCTACGTTTTTGCCGCTGCTGGTCCGTCTTCCAGGCCGGATGATTATGCTGCTTCCGGGCATTCCGGCATCAGTGAATCCGGTCAGGGCGTACTGCCCATGCGCTGGAACAGCCAGCCGGCTGTTCAGGCCGCGCGGTTGCTGCGCAACTGGCGTTTCAGTTTTGACGACTTTGTAGTCGGGCCTTGCAACGAATTGGCCCATGCTGCCGCGCGCGGCATCTGCAATAACGCCAGCGTCAGCCGTGGCGCGGCAGATCTGCTCTTTCTTTGTTCCTCTCCCGGCCTGGGCAAGACCCATCTGATGCAATCGGTGGGGGCTGGTCTGGTGCAGGCCAGCAATTTACATAATCCGCGTGTGGAATATCTTTCCGCCGAGGATTTTGCCACCCAGATGCGCATGGCCCTGAGATGCGGCGATATTGACCGTTTTAAGGCCCGCTACCGCGAGGCGGACGTGCTGCTGCTGGAAGACGTGCATTTTTTGCAGAACAAGGAAAAAACCCAGGATGAAGTGTTGGGTACGCTTACGGCTTTGCTTGATCGCGGCAGCCGGGTGGTGCTTTCCAGTTCATTTGCCTTGCCCGAACTTCGCAAGATGGATTCACAGCTTTTTTCGCGCCTTTCCTCTGGTCTGATCGCGGGCATTGAACGTCCGGATCTGGAAACCCGCCGCCGTATCATCACGCGCAAGGCGGATGCGCAGCACATGTCCATTTCCGGTGATGTCACCGAGTATCTGGCGGAAAATATCAATGCCGATGTGCGCCAGCTTGAAAGCTGCCTGCGCAATCTGGCGCTCAAGACCGCCTTGCTCAATCGGGGCGTTAGCCTGGACATGGCCCGCGAGGTAGTCGGTAATTATCTTGGTTCCGACCGCGCTCTCAGTTTTTCCGGCATTGTCCGCATGGTTTGCGAAGGCTTCGGGCTTACTTCGGAGCAGTTGAACTCCAAAAGCCGCAAGCAGGAATATGTGCAGGCGCGTAATGCCGTGTTTTATCTGGCCCGCAAGCACACCGATCTTTCCCTGCAGGAAATCGGCAAGCGCTTCAACCGGACACACTCTACGGTGATCAAGGGCATTACCTCGGTGGAGCTGGAAATCAGCCGCCAGAGCTCTTCCGGCCGCCAGTTGGCCGGGGCAATTGCCAACATTGAGCGCCAGGCCAATCATAGCGTCAGCCTGCATTAAAAAGTTTTTATAAAAAAGGTTTGACTTTTTTTCCGAAAAGTTTAGTTTCCCCCTTCGCGCTTACGAACTGGACCGGCAAAACGCCAACGCAATTACGGAAGCGCAGTTTGAAAAAAAAGATTAAAAAGTGTTTGACATTTTTCGCAAAAAGTTTAGTTTCCCACTTCGCGCTGACGAACTGGACCGGCAAAACGCCAACTCACTCCGAAGCGTAAGTTGAAAGAAAGTTTAAAGAAGTTAGAAAAAAGATTTGACAATCGCACTG
>JAITWK010000022.1 GCA_031285295.1 Deltaproteobacteria bacterium
CCTTTAGCCAGTTGCATCAGGCCCAGTTGCTGGTGCAAAAGTTACAGGATGTGGGCATCAACGCGCAAATAGAGCTGCACCGGCTGGAAACCGGTGCATGGTATCGGGTTCTGGTCAGCTTCCGAGGCCAAAACTCCGAACTTGAAGCTTTTAATGCCCGGTTGAAGCAGTTCAACTTGGGTACGCCCATGCTGCGTAAAAAGAAGGCCATCTCCGGGTAGGTAGTGCCTGAATTTGCCGTGATACCTCGTCAGGCATCGTTTTTATTTCTGTCGAATACGAAAAGAGCAAAAAACGTGCCTTCCTTGTCTGAGGACAAACAAAGATATTACCCAAAGATAATCTGTTCAATTTGCTGAATTACCAATTTCAGGTTATAGTATTCCACATGAGCGCACTCGCAAAAAATATCCTTATTCTGCCCCGCTTTTTTGCGGATCATTTGCATATGCTGATTCGGGAAATCGGTGCCATGTCGATATTCACGGCTATCGGAATGCGGAATATTTTCACCGGCAAGCAATTTCCCAAGGTGCTGCGCCAGATTCATTTCATCGGATCCAATTCTCTTTTTCTGATCGCCCTGATTGGCTTTTTCACCGGCATGGTGCTTGGCCTGCAAGGTTATTACGCTCTGGCCACCTTCGGATCAGAAGGTGTACTCGGCACCCTGGTGGCGCTTTCTCTGGTGCGTGAATTAGGCCCGGTGCTGACGGCCATTATGATTACTGGCCGGGCCGGATCGGCCATGACCGCTGAAATTGGCGTCATGCGCATCTCCGAGCAGTTGGACGCCTTGGAAGTCATGGATATCAACCCTTACGGCTTCCTGGTTTCGCCGCGCATGTTGGCTTCAATTGTCGTTTTTCCGCTGCTGACCTCGGTCTTCAACGTGGTCGGCATTTTGGGCGGTTATTTCACCGGCGTTTATCTGCTTGGCCTGAATGGCGGCATCTATCTGCACCGCGTACAAAGCAGCGTGCAGTTTGACGATATTTTCAGCTGCTATGTAAAATGCCTTATTTTCGCGGTAATTGTTTCGGCAGTGTGCTGCTACAAGGGGTTTTACGCCCATATGCGCCAGGACAGCGTGGGGCCGGAAGCGGTAAGCAATGCTACCACTTCGGCGGTGGTGCTTTCCTGCATACTCATTTTGATTTTTGACTACGTGGCTACCACGTTTTTCACGGTGTAGGCGTGGCTATGAATAACGCGGCTATGGATATGGAACCGACAAAATCCTGGAACATCCGGCTGGTGGATTTGACTCTCGGCTACGAGGATAAAGTTATCCTTGACCGGATCAACGCTTCCATGCCGGGCGGCAAAATTACCGTCATCCTGGGCGGATCCGGCGGCGGCAAATCCACTCTGCTGCGCCATCTGGTAGGCTTGCGCAAGCCGCTCTCCGGCAAAATCATGCTGGACAAGTACGACCTGTTCGAGCTTTCGGATAAATCTTTTCGCGCCTTGCGCCGCCGTATGGGCATGCTTTTTCAGGATGGCGCTCTGCTTGGCTCGCTTAGTCTGGCGGATAACGTCGGCCTGCCCCTAAAAGAACACACCGGGCTTTCGGAAAAAACCATTGCCGAAGTGGTGCAGTACAATCTGGATTTGGTGGGCCTGGCCGATTATGGCGACTATTACCCCAACGAACTTTCCGGCGGTATGCGTAAAAGGGCCGGGCTGGCCCGGGCCATGATCACTTCGCCGCCCATTCTGCTTTGCGACGAGCCTACTTCCGGGCTGGACCCAATCAACGCGGCCCAGATGGACGCTCTTTTGGTAAGCCTGAAAAAGCAGAATCCGGATATGACCATCGTGGTGGTAAGCCACGACATTGAAAGTCTGTATACCATAGCGGATCATGTAATGGTGCTGAATAACGGCGGCATCGCCTACAACGGCTCCATGGAAGATTTGAAACAGACCAAGGATCCTTTTTTGCGGCGTTTTCTGGATCGCAACACGATTTATGAGGAAACCAGAGAGGATCTGCGTTTCGCCATGCGGCCGGAAACCAGAAACAAGGTGCAAAACGCTTTGGATGCCTGGCTAGATAAAGGTTAAAGAGAGATTTATATGAAAAAATACAGCAATGAACTCTCGGTTGGCGTATTCGTCTTTCTCGGTCTGCTCTGCGTGGCTTATCTGACCCTGAAGCTCGGCAACATCGAGTTGTTTGACGACAAAGGCTACACACTTACGGCCAAGTTCAATAATGTTTCCGGCCTGCGCCTGGGAGCCGAAGTGGATGTGTCCGGTGTAAGCGTAGGCAAGGTGAGCAAAATCGAGCTGGACTATCAGGATCATATTTACCGCGCCAATGTACATCTGCGCTTGCAGGAAGGCCTGACTGTCTATGATGACGCCTCGGTGGCCATCAAAACCAGCGGCATCATCGGCGACAAATACGTTGAGCTGACACCCGGCGGCGCTTCCGACACGCTGCTGGTTAATGGCGACGAGATTGAAGAAACAAACTCCACCATTGATCTGGAGTCACTGATCAGTAAATTCGCTTTTGGAGAGGTAGAAAAATGAGAAAATTACTTCCAGTTCTGCTGCTTTTGGGCCTGTTTTTCGCCTCGGCGGCTGTATTCTCAAATACCGCAATGGCTGACGCCGCCACGGAAAAATCCGCTGCCCGGCTGACTTTGGAAAAAAGCCTGGATGAAGTTATAGCGATTCTTGAAAGCCCGGATTTTAAAAATCCGGCCAAAAACGCTCCGCTCATGCAGGCCGTAAAAGATAAAATTTATGGCATCTGCGATTTTCAGGAATTTTCCGCCCGCACCATCGGCGGTCGTTGGCGTGCCTTCACGCCCGAACAACAACAGGCTTTTACCGAGGCTTTTGCCGAACTGCTTTTTGAGACCTACAACAGCAAACTGCTCGCCTATGACGGCCAGCAATTCAATTTTCTGGGTGAAACGGTCAGCAGCAAGGGCGACAAGGTGGAAATCCGCACCACCATTCCTTACGATGGCAAGGAAGCGGCGGTAAATTACCGCATGATCCAAAAAGATTCCGGCTGGAAAATTTACGACATGATTATTGAAAACATCGGCATGGTGCAGAACTATCGCAACCAGTTCCAGGATATTCTAAGCACGAAGACGCCCGAAGATCTGATCGCCAGCATCAGGGACAAAGCCAAAGAAACCAGGGAAAAGAACAATGCCGCACAATAATAATCTTATTGGCGCTCCGACGCTGAGAATCTGGCTGCTTTGCGCCCTGCTGCTTTGCGGCGGGCTTGCCCTGAGCGGCTGTGCATCCGGATCGGGCAGCAACGCGGCTGCCGGAAACGGTGTTGGCAGCGCTTTTTCCGATTCCGGTTATGCCGATGGCAGCATCCCCTCGCTGGACGAAGATGATGAATATCTGGAAGCCACTGGTGCGCATCAGATTATCGCCGACCCCATTGAGCCATGGAACCGCTTCTGGTTCAGCTTCAACGAAGGGGCTTACGATTATGTACTGCGCCCCCTGAACACTGGTTATATGTTTATCACGCCGCAGCCGGTACGCACGGGCATCGGCAACTTTTTTCACAACCTTAAAGCGCCTGCCCGCATCATCAATTGCCTGCTTCAAGGCAAGGGCATGGAGGCTGGCGTTGAGTTCAGCTGTTTCGTCTTCAACAGCACGGCTGGCCTGGGCGGTATTTTCAACCCGGCAAAAAATCTGAAAAAAAGGGTTGAGCCCACTGGTAACGAGGATGGCGGGCAGACGCTTGGCGTCTGGGGCATGGGCGAAGGCATGTATGTAGTCTGGCCCTTGCTCGGACCAAGCAATGTGCGCGATACTTTGGGTTATGGCGTTTCTTACCTTACCAACCCGGTCAATTATATGGTGGATTCCTTTGACATCAGCCTCGGCATCTGGGCGCTTGATACATTCAACTCGCTTGATGGAATTCTGGATGCTTACGATGAAATGCGAGGCATGTCGGTAGAGCCTTATACTTCGGTGCGTGACGCTTATACACAGTTTCGCCGGGCGCAGATCGCGAAATAGTGCCTCATGTTCCTTGCCTGACGTCAAAAGCAGGCACTACCAAACAGTAATCGAACGAGGCCTACCTGGATTTCGGGTGGGCCTTGTCGTATACTTCCATGAGATGGGCCAAATTCAGGTGCGTGTACCGCTGGGTAGTGGAAAGCCGGGAATGTCCAAGAAGTTCCTGCACACTGCGCAAATCGGCTCCGGCTTCCAGCAGGTGAGTGGCAAAAGAATGGCGCAACGCGTGCGGCGAAACCGCCTGCGGCAGTCCGGCCCGGTGGCATAATTCTTCGATAATCCGCTGGGCCTGCCTACGGTTTAAACGCCCTCCCCTGGCTCCTAAAAACAAGGCGTCTTCATCAGGGTTTCTGCTACTTCTCGCGGTGGCGGCTCCGGTTTTTTTACCGGTGTTTTTCCCGGCAAGATCACCAGCATTGTTTTCGTGAGCATTGCTGGCTGTTTCAGCCGCCAGTAAATGACGCGCAGCAAGCCAGCGGCGCAACGCTGCAATTGAAGTATCGGATAGTGGAGCCAGCCGCTGTTTGCCACCCTTGCCAAGAACCCGCGCCGTCCATCCTTCCGTATCAATATGACCGATATTCAGTCCCAGAGCCTCGGAAACGCGCAGTCCGGAACCATAGAGCAACTCGGCCAGAGCCAGATCGCGCAAAGCCAGGGCGGCTTTGTGTTCGGAAGTTTCTTCAAACGTTTCATTGTCCCTGGAAGTTGCGGTTTTTTCCTCCGCCTCATCCAGCAAAGCAAAGGCCTGATCCACATTCAGTACCTTGGGGTGCTTTTTTTCCTGCTTGGGGTTAGCAATCCCCTCCGTGGGCAGCGTTTCAACAAGCCGGATTCTGGCGCAAAAACGAAAAAAAGCCCGCAAGGCGGAAAGTCTGCGGGCGATACTGCTTTTGCCGCTATGCAGGCGGTGCTGCTCGGCCAGAAATTTTTTAATCTGCGGCTTGCCGATAGTGGCCGGTTGCTCAAGGCTCAACCCCAAAGCAGCCAGCGTATCCTCAAACAGAGCCAAATCAGCGGCATAGGCGGAAACAGTGGCCGTTGAATAACCTTTTTCAAATTCCAGATGGGCCAGAAACATTTCAACTGTGTTCGGCAATGATGCGGAGCTGGGCAAATTTTTCTTTCCGGTGCTCATATTCTTTCGTCCGCACTGCCTCCACGGCGATCCAGCACATAACTGCTTTTGGGGTCTTCCTTGGCTTTTTTCTTAAGGTTCATGGCTATCTGCGACGCTTCGCCAACGTGCCTGAGCTTGCTGCCGTGGTTACTGACCACGGCAATGGACATGGTCATGATGGGGAAGGAACGGAGCACACCCTGCCTGTCCACCGAGATAATGCCGCCTTTTTGCTGATCCTCAAGGTCATAGAACTGCGGCACAATGCTGTCAAAGGCGGCAATAATCCGTTTGCAGGCATCTTCGGCCATATCGGTGGGCAGGGCGAAAATAAAATCGTCCCCGCCAATATGACCAACAAAATAATCGTTGGGCGAAATCAGGCGCAAAGTATTGAGAACGATACGGGCCGTCATCATCAGCACTTCATCGCCTCTGGCAAAGCCGTAGCGATCATTGAAGGATTTGAAATAATCCAGATCGCAATAGCCCATGGAGAAATTATCCCCACGCTCAATGCAGGTTTGAAGATAATGGATGATGCTGGTGTTGCCCGGCAACCGGGTCAGCGGGTTGCTATCTTGACTGCGGCGCGAGCGTCTTACCGCCAGTTCCAGACGCGATTTGAATTCTTCGTCATCGCCGGGTAGAATGAAAAAGTCATCTATTTCCGCTTCATCCAGGGCCAGGCTGTTATGATATTCTTCCTCGGTAAGACAGATAAAAACCGGAGTCTGCCGGTAAATATTCTCGCTTTTGACCATGCGGGCCAACTGGATACCGGTCATCCCCTGCAAGCTCATGCTGCATACCAGAATATCGGTCAAGCTTCCAAGAAAACTGGGGGCTGTCTCCGAAGCTTTGTCAAAAACCCTCCAGGAAACCGGCGGATCCGGCCAGAAGGAAAGAATCCTGTCTCTCAGGCCAGCATCCGGCGTAAGGAGCACCCCTTTAAATTCCATATCTTCCATCAAATTATGCTCAAATTGGTTTTGTCGGAATATATATCTACCAACTCACCCATAATATATTCTATTTTTTGATGATTTATCTTGAGCAGGCGCAGCGCCCTGGCATCAAGCGGCGGCACATTGTCATCGCCGCCAAAGCCGCACTCAAAAAGCCTGGCCATGAAGTCGGACACATGCACCACTGCCGCCGCTTCCGGATGGAACTGGGCGTTCATGGGATCATGGTGATAGACCAGCGCTTCTTTCAACATCAGAGGCAGGTTCCAGTGCTCACACATCCAGGCGTTGATTTTGTCATGCGTAAAGCCAAGAACAATTTTTTCCCCATCGCGGAACATGATATCGTCCTTGCTCACCAGGGCGTCCACTTCCGCGCGGGCGGCCGGAATCTGCATGGCAAAGACCACTTTGCCCATATCATGCAACAGCCCGACAATCGAGTATTCTTCGGGGCGCGGCAGATCAGCCGCACGGGCCACTTCCACAGCGGCCAGCGAGCAGGCCACGCTGTGCGTCCACAGGCCGATCATGTATTTGTTGAAGGCATCAAAAACGGCGCTGGAAATGATCAATCCCCTGATTACGTTGATTCCCAAAAGCACCAGAGCATTCTTGACGCTGGTGATTCTGCCGGGAAAACCGTATATAGGCGAGTTGACCATTTTCAGAACCTTGAGGGCCAAAGCCTGATCACGCTCAATGATCTCCGCCATCTGATTCGTGGAGCAGCTGCTCGTCGCCATCAGGCGGGTGATCTCGTTAACCGCGTCGGGCAAAGCCGGTAAATTCTTGGCTTCGAGAATGCGCCCGCGATAGCTGGTTGCCAGTTCCTGTACTTTTCTCATATTCCGCTCTGATTCGCGCCGTCCGGTTGAATCCGCTCAAGTTTTTCCAGTCGCGCAAGTTCTTCCCTGGCGGCCATGGTTCGTTCCAGATATTGATCCAGCATGTTGCGTAAAGTCCACATCAAAGGATCCTGCTGATACTTACGAAAGAGATATCCCAGCCGAAGCCGTATTTTGGCAAGGTCCACCTCGCTGGAATCAATACCGGCCAAAGGCTTGCCTTTTACCGTGATTCCCTTGACACCGGCATTTTTAAGGCTGGTGATTACCTGGGCGGTAAGTTCAAGATTTTCCCCTGCCACAACCATGCCGTCCTCGCGGGTGATGGGTTTGGCCAGAACCATGCCAACTTCTGCGCATTTAAGAGGAATACGTTGCAAGATTACAGTCCTTTAATTTTGCAAGCTGTAGTACATGCCGGGCAAACGCCTAAGCACGCCCTTTATTTCCAGCATCGAAAGAGTCGCGCTAAGCCTGGAAACCTGTATGGCAAGTCCGGCGGCCAGTTCATCCACGTGGCAACGCTCTTTGCCACGAATAAAAGTTGCCACCATCGTTTCATCAGACGTCAGCGCCACTACGGCTTCAGACGGCGTTGAATCCACCGAAATCGGTGTCTCCGTTGAAATAAGACCTTGTTCAGGTTTAGAATCCATACCATGTTTGCTTTGATTCGTCCAAGGCAGAATACCTGGTTCCGGCACTAACGTTGAGTTATTTATATAATCCAATTTTTCTTGCAGTTCCGCTCCAAGTATCGGCGTCAGATCCAACAACACATCCTCGGCAGAAAAAACCGGCTTGGCACCCCGGCGGATCAGTTCGCGGCAACCTTCGGAAGTAGAGGCCAATGTGCTGCCCGGCACGGCATATACGTCTCGATTTTGTTCCAGCGCATGCCTGGCGGTAATCAACGTGCCGCTGCGCGCCGCTGCTTCCACTACCAGCACGGCTTTGGACAATCCGCTGATGATGCGGTTACGCACGGGAAAGTTGTGCGCCAGAGGGGGAGTGCCAGGAAAAAACTCGGAAAGAATCAGGCCATGCATGCACATACGTTCGTAAAGATCGCGGTTATCAGTCGGATAAAGCACATCCACCCCGCAACCAAGCACAGCGATGGAACTTCCCACACCGGATAGTCCGGCCAGATGCACGGTACGGTCAATCCCCCTGGCCAACCCGGAAACACAGGTAATACCTGCCTGCGTAAGACCACGCGCGATATTTTCAGCCACCAGCGCTCCCTCTTTGGAGCATTTTCTGGCCCCGACAATCCCCACTGCCGTATTGTGCAGCAGGCCGGGATCGCCAAGGTAAAAAAGCAACAGGGGCGCATCGGGAATTTCTTTCAAAATTTGCGGATAAGCGGGATCCGTATATAGCAGGACGCCAGCCTGCCCGGCCGGATCACCTGGATTAGCCAGCCCTGCCCGGCCTGATTGAGCGGAGCGGCCAAAGGATACGCTCTGAATGTTTTTCCAGGCAGCCTCGGCCTCGGTACGCCATGTGCCGCGTGTGAAATGCTCAAAAGAGGCTTCCTTAACGCCAGCCCGCGCCGCCCCCCAACGCTGCGCCTGCTGAACCGCTGCCTGGGCCGAGCCAAAAAAATCAACCAGCTTCTTGCGTTTTGCAGCGCCCAAACCGGCTACATGCAAAAGAACAAGGCTGGCCCAGAGTTCATTTTTTTGTTCGGTAGTTAAGCAGGAAAACAAGCGGAACTTTCCATAAAAAATTTACTCCGTCCTTCAGCGCAGTCTCTCCAGAGCCTTCCTGGCCAAAGGAGCCGGTTCCGACTTTGGGTAGTATTCAAGCAACTGCTGCAAATAAAAACGGGCATTTTGCGGATCGGACAGATGTTCATAGGAATAGCCGGTTTTCAGCAGCGCAGCCGCTGCTTTGTTATGTTCGGGATATTGCGCGGCCACATTCTGAAAAGCCAGAATAGCCTCACCGTAGCGTTTTTGTGTATAAAAACACTCACCCAGCCAGTATTCGGCATTGGGAGCGAGATCGCTTTGCGGATAAAGGCGCATGAAATCGGTAAACAACGCTTCGGCACCCTGCGCCTGGCCGCTGTCAAAAGTGGCCAGAGCGCGGTCATAAGCGGTACGCTCGGCGGATTTTGGACGGGCCGTCTGCGCGGTGGATTGGCTTGCGGTCTGTCCAGTGGAGGCCGCAGAAGATTTTGGTTGAGCTGCCTGTTCCGTGCTTTGCGCTGTGGCCTGCCCAGTTTTGACCGCAGGAGTTTGCGCCACCGCTTTAGCCGCCGGGCTTGCGGAAGACGAAGCCTGTGCGCGAAGCGGCGCGGGCAGACGATCCAGCAGAGCTTCAAGCGTTCTTTGCTGACCATCCAGACGCATTTCGTGATCGGTCAGCTTTTCCTCGGCCAGCCTGAAACGGATATCCTGAATTTCCTGATCAATCTGGAGCTGTTCCACCGCCGCCCGGTATTCGGCCTCATTGGAGGAGCAGGCGGTCAACGCCGCAAAAAGAAGCAAAAAAGAACCGTATTTCGACATCAGAAAGAACTGCTTGAACTTAACCATTCTGATTCCCTGCTTCACATTCATTTTCCGGAAGAGCCGACTGCCAGCCGAACAGCAATGCTTTACAATGATAATAATTGTCATATCATAGGTCAATAATGAGTCGTTTTCAAGAATTATCATATCGATGGGGGCTATTCATAATTTAACCGGGATGACATGCGGCCAGCCTTGCCTGTATCCGGACTTTCGGGCATAAACACCCTTGTAGCCAAAGAAACCGCTTATTAAATACCTTACAATTATAGCGAGCAGCACGTGGATTTCAGCAATCTTTTCGTTCAGGTTTTATTTGAAAGCCTGCTTTTGATTTTTCTTTCCGGTCTGGGCGTCTGCGCCTGGTTCTCCTTTGCTTTTAAAGTCGCGGAAGCGTCCGGCGGCAAAGCTTTTTACGGCAACCTGTCCGCGCAAGTATCGCAAACCGGCCTGTTGCTTGGTTTGCCTGTCGCTCTGTTTCTGGCTTTCCTGTTCGGTCATGGGCTTGATCTAAATACGGCAACCCTGTTTGCACAAGCCACGCCCCAGGCCAGCATTCAAAAGTTTTTTACCCCGCTTTTAACGATTTGCGTTCTGATCGGCACGATCATTTTGCAAACGATCTGCGTCATGGGGCGCAAGCCCCTGCGTAAAAATCGCTCCGCCCATGCCTTGCTGCTGCTGATCACCGCGCTTGCCGCCAGCTTTGCGGTCATGGCCTCGCTTTATCTGCTTAAAAATGGCGCGAATCCGGAATTGCTGCAAACTGGAGGCCTGAAAGAAATTTCCGGCCTGACGCTTTTTACAGCCAACATTTCGGTTTTGCTGGAGCAATTATCCAATCCGCTGGCCTGCTCCCTGGCTCTTTCGCTGATGGCCGCCTTCATTTGCTGCTCCCTGCTCATCTGCCTGTCCTGGATACTGGCCCGCCGCGCCATGGATGATTTTGGACGGGACTATTATAATTTTATTCTCAAACGCTGTTCCTGGCCGGCTTTTCTTTTTAGTCTGGCCTCGCTGATCGGTCAGGGCCTTTTGTCCGGCCTGCTCTGGCAGGACTTTATAAATTCCGGAAGCGCCTTGCTTTACTTGCCGCTTGCCGCAGCAGCCTTGCAGGGGTTATGCTGTGTTATCCTTGTGGTCACGGGTTTAAGCGCCGCGCCCCTGCGGCATAAACTCTGGCTTGTTTTAAGTTTGCCCGCGTTTGCCGCCGCCATCTACCTGGTAATCAGGCTTACGCACGAATTGCAGGCGCTACAGCTATTGTCCTGATCGATCAACAGGCAGTACCCAGGTTTGCCGTCATAGCCTGACGCAGTATCACGGTAAAATCAGGCACTACCAGAGAGGAGCAGTCATGAGCAGCAAAAAAAACCTATTCAGCACCAAGATTACTACTCTCGGCCCGGCCAAGATAGCTTCCAAACTGCCCTATTATACTTTGCCGGATGAGGCTTCTGTCTCCTTTTTTCTGGACAGCGAAAGCGTGGAAGAATTGCACGACAAAGACGCTGTGCCGGTTACCTTTGAATTGGCCGGACCGCGCGAAAACCTTTACTTCGACTCCTCCAAGACCAAATGCGCCATTGTGACCTGCGGCGGGCTTTGCCCCGGCATCAACGATGTCATTCGCGCCATTGTCATGGAGGCCACCCACAACTATAAAGTACCCGCCATTCTGGGCATCAAATACGGCCTGGAAGGCTTTATTCCCAAATACAACCACGACGTCAAAGAGCTTCACCCCGGCAATGTGGCGGATATTCATATGTTTGGCGGTACCGAACTTGGCACCTCGCGCGGGCCGCAAAGCGCCGAGGAAATCGTGGACGCTCTGGAGCGCCTCAACGTCAGCGTTTTGTTCATGATTGGCGGAGACGGCACCATGAAGGCCACATCCAAAATAGTTGAAGAAGTTTCCGCGCGTGGCGATAAAATTTCCCTGATCGGCATTCCCAAAACCATTGATAACGACATCAACTTCATCAGCCAGAGCTTTGGCTTTGAAACCGCCGTGTTCAAGGCCACCGAGGCCATCCAGTGCGCCCATACCGAAGCCTTGGGAGCCAAAAACGGCATCGGCATCGTCAAGCTGATGGGCCGTGAATCCGGCTTTATCGCCGCTCATGCCAGCATGGCCTCCAAAGAGGTCAACTTTGTGCTGGTGCCGGAAGTGGAATTCCGCCTGGAAGGCGAAGGCGGACTTTTGCCCGCCCTGCACCAGCGCTTGCAGGAGCGCAGCCACGCAGTGCTGGTGGTGGCCGAAGGCGCGGGCCAGCATCTGCTGCCCTCCACCAACAAAACCGATGTTTCCGGCAATCCGATTCTGGGCGACATTACCAGCCTGTTGCGCGGAGAAATCAAAAAATATCTCGATAACCAAAAGATGGAACACACCATCAAGTATATCGACCCCAGCTATATCATCCGCTCCATTCCCTCCAATGCCAACGACAAGGTTTATTGCGGCCTGCTGGGACAAAACGCCGTGCACGCGGCCATGGCCGGAAAAACCGACATGGTGGTGGCCAAGTTCATGGATCGCTATGTGCATCTCCCGCTGGAACTGGTTACCAGAAAGCGGCGCAAACTGGACATCCGCTCCGCCTACTGGAACAGCGTGCTGGAATCCACCGGGCAGAGCGGCTTGTACGGCATGATGCCGTATGCTTGAACAAATCAAGGCTTCGGCCGGTTCCGGTAAAACCTACACTCTGACCAGACGCTTTTTGCAGCTTCTGGCTGGTCTGGATTTTCAGGAACAGGATTCCGGTTGCACCGGAGCCTGCCGTCTGCCTGAACGTCCGCAAAACAGCACCCCCCATGCCAGTTCAAATGATAACGGGCAGCCGGATTACCGGGCATTTCCGCAAAATACCACACCATCCGCCAGCACTCCCACCAGCACCCCCATCAGGCGCGGCGTATTTTCCGAAATTCTGGCCATGACCTTCACCAACAAGGCCGCCGCCGAAATGAAATCCCGCGTGGTGGAAGCCCTGAAAGATCTTGTGCTGCGCCCTGCCGAGCCAAAGCCCGACACTATCGCGTCCGGCAAAGCTGATGATCTCGCACCATATAAACCTGACGATTTTTCGCCTGAGCAGGCCGCTGCCTGGCTGGATCTCATTCTTAAACGCTACGATTCCCTGAACATCCGCACCATCGACAGCCTGCTCACCCTGCTGGTGCGTCTTTCAGCCGCCCGTCTTAATTTAGCGCCGGATTTTGAGGTGGTCTTCGACGATTCCGCCTATGTCGAACCACTATACGACGAACTTCTGGATCAGGCGGCAGCCGGTGAGGCCGAGGCCCTGGCTTTGTTTGAGGACTGCGCCGCCTATTACGCGCGGCAGGCGTATCAGACGCGCTTTCGCGGGTTTACTCCGCGTGGCGGCCTGCGTGAATATGTCCTTACCGCCCTGTTCAAAGCACAGGAAAAAGGCCGCCCGCCCTGCGCGAACGAACAACTTGTCCGGGCAAGGCTGGACGAAATCTCAAAACGGGTAGTCCTGGCTGCCGCGCAGTTGGAAAAACTGCTGATCAACAGTCCAATAAACTTAAACCAGCACTTTAATTCTTTTTTGGAAAAATGCCTGCAACATACGCCGGGAACGGATCTTCCAGCTTCCAAATATGCCTGCAAGCCGAGTTTTTGCGATTGCGTACTTAAAAAATCCAAAGAGCTGGTGGATGAAAAACTGGAAGCCGCTTATGCCGCTTTGTCCGCCACCCTGACCGAGCAGGCTGGGCGCAGCGGAGTTTATCGTTCCGCTCTGGATCTTCTGCCTTTTGCCAAAGCCTGCAAAATTTTAGACCCGCGCCTGCGTGCCCTGCGCGCTTCTTCCGGCAAACTGGCCGGAGCCATGCTGCCGGGGCTGGCCACTGAAGCGCTGGCTTGCGAATACGGTGTTTCCGAAGCTTGCTGCCGCATGGGTTCGCGCCTCTCCCACCTGCTCATTGACGAATTTCAGGATACCAGCAGGCGGCAATGGCAGGCCATTCTGCCGCTGGCTGAAGAGAGTCTCGCGCGTGGCGGTTCGCTGCGTTACGTGGGGGACGTTAAACAGGCTATCTACAGTTGGCGCGGCGGCGATTCCAGCCTGTTTGACGAAGTGGCCCGGCAGCCCGAACTGCGCGGCATGGAGCCGGAGCCGGTGTTCACAACACTGGAACACAACTGGCGTAGCGCACCGCAAGTTGTGAAACACAACAACTCCTTCTTTTCCCGCCTGGCGGAAGAGGAATGCTCCCTGGCTGTGGCGAAAGCGCTGCTGCCCGCCAGTTACCCGCCAGAAGAACTGGAGCGGGCCGCTGCATCCATGCGCCAGGCTTTTGCCGGAACAGCGCAAAAAATACCGTTACAGGAAAAACCGGACCTCAAAAAGCCGGAAGGCTTTGTTTCCATACGCCGCCTGGACATTGCAAAAAGTGATGACGCGGCTGGCCCGGCCAGCGAAGAAAATACGGATGCCGAGGAATCCGGCGCTCCCAAAAACAAACCAGACGCCAGTTTCTCTGGCGTCAGCTCAAAACTAGACGCCAGTTTCTCTGGCGTCAGCTCAAAACTAGACACCGAAACATTACGCCTCCGCGCGGGCGAGGCCTTGCGCCAATTATTCCTTGAAGATTTGCTGCCGCGCCGCAAACCGGGAGAAATCGCCGTACTGACAAGGTCCGGCAAGGAAGCCGAATTCGTGGCCGAACAACTGCTGGCCCTTGGGGTAGGCGTTGTTACCGAACACAGTTTCAAGCTTGGGCAAAACCCGTTGATCCGCCGTCTGGTCGCTTTTTTGCACTTTATGGACTATCCGGGTGATGATCTCAACTTCTGGAATTTCGTCAGCGGGCCAGAATGCTTTGCCCGGGCAGCCGGTCTGGATGCTGCCGCTCTTGACACCTGGCTGGCGGGCGTCAGCCAGGAGCGCAAGCGCGATGAAGCCTTGCGCGGCAAGCCGCTTTACGCCTTTTTCCGCCGTGACTTCCCGGCTGCCTGGAGTTTTTTGCTGGAACCCTTCCACAATCAGGCCGGACTGTTAAGTGCCTATGACGCCATAAGCGAACTTTATGACCGGTACGGACTTTTGGATCTGCCAAATGAGCGCGGCGGGCAAAGCGAACCGGGCAGAGAAAACGAGCAGTACAAGCAAAACGCATCTTGCGGGCAAAATGAGCCGCAGGCGCAAAACGGGCGTACCGTCTGGTTGCGGCGTTTCCTGGAGCTTTTGCACAGCGCTGGCAAGCAGGGGCACTCATCCCCCGCCGCTTTTCTGGAATTTTGGGCCGACGCCGGTTCCGAAGAAAAAATCCCCATGCCGGAAACGCCGGACGCGGTGCGGATCATGACTCTGCATAAAGCCAAGGGGCTGGAGTTTCCAGTGGTTGTCATGCCTTTTCACCGTTTCAGCGATTACGGCCAGGCGGAAATCAACTTTTTCGATTTTGAGGGGCAAACCTGGCTGGTGAAAGACGGCCCGGCTCTGGGCAGTCATTATTACGCGCAAAAGCGCATAGACGCTTTGGAAAAAATGCACCTGCTCTATGTAGGCTGGACCAGAGCGGCTGAGGAACTGCACCTTTTTATTGGCGGCAGCGATTATGATCGCACTACCTCCGGTCTGCCACGCGCTCTGGATTATCTGTTCGAAGCTTTTGATTTTGACGAAAACGGCTGTTACCAAAGCGGCATCCGGCCCGGACTGGAATTGCTTGCTCAAGTACCGCTTGAAGTAAGCGCCGGGATAGCTACAGCCCCAGAAGCAAGTACTGGCGCCGTAACAGGGATTGATGCCGAATCGAGGGCTGATACAAAAGCAAGCCCTGACACCGCGGCTGAAGCAATTAACGTTTCAGGCACACATGGCTTTGGATACGGTGAGCTTGACGAAGACTGGCGCCCCATGCGCTGGCTGCCCCGTTTGAAAATTTTCCGCAATCCGGTACCGGAAACAGTTTATGACGAGCGCACGCGTGGCCTTTTTTTGCACGCCTGCCTGGAAAACCTCTATTTGCCGGAAAACGCCGGCACAAATAACAATCACGAGACAGACAATATCCTTGTGGATCGTTGCGTACGCAATGCTGTGGATTACACCCTGCATGGCTTTTCGCTGCCGTTTTTGGATTTGGACAAGGCCAAGGATGAGGCCATACAAAACCTGCTCTGGCTCTGCGCTCAGGAGGGGCCACGCCGCTGGCTGCAACAGGGTAGGCGTGAGCAATCCCTGCTGGGTTATCAGCGCGATGCAGAGGCGGGCAAGGCGGGCGGGCAAGCCGAATTGCGCCGCGTGGATTTGCTGGTAGAGGAAGCAAACGGACTATTGTTGGTGGAATATAAAAGCGGCCAGCCGCAGCCGGAACATTACGAGCAAATCCGGCATTATATTGATCTGGTGGCCGCAAGCAGCCGGGGACAGGAAAAAACTGTGCGTGGAGCCTTGATCTATCTTGACCAGCGCCGCATCGAAATGATTGAGGGCAAGATATGAACGGACAGCGCATCGAAGCGCAAAATTTTGTACTGATTCCCTGGCAGGAGGATTTTTTGCCCGCCCTGCTCCGTCTGGCCCTGCAAGACGGAGGCGCTAGTCTGCCCGAAGGCGTTAACTTGTCAGACGGAAGCGCTAAGTGGTCAGATAAAGATGACAATCTGCCTTGCGGAGGCGGCAACCTGGACGATGTGCTGTTCGTTTTTCCGCACGCCCGGCCAACGCGCTATCTGGAGCGGCTAATCCGCCTTACGCCAGCCATTGCCAAGCCTTGTCTGTTGCCGGAAATGCTGCCCGTCCACAGCCTGTTTGAAAAAATTCGGGCGGAAAAACTCAGTCCGGCTATCAGCATCGGCTTGCTGGATCAAGTTGGCCTGCTGCTGGAATGCGTACGCGCCGAACAAATGCCGCTCATGCCTTTTGGCGACGCAAAAGTGTTCTTCCCCTGGGGCATCCGGCTGGCCAATCTGTTTGAAGATTGCTTCATTCATGGAATACGGCCGGGCAATTTCCCTTATCTGGAAGGTGAACTGGCCGAATACGCCGTGGCCCTGCTGGAAAATCTGGGCAACCTGTATGACCGCTATGTAAACGCCCTTACGGAACGCAACCTGACCACCAGCGGCTTCACCGCCTTGCAGGCTACCGAAGCGTTCATGAAAAGTGATGGAAAAAGCCGCCTGACAGCCGGAAAACGGATTTATCTGGCCGGGTTCCACAGTCTGAACGGTTGCGAGAATAAAGTATTCCACAAACTCTGGAGCGCTGGCGCGCGTGTTGTGCTGCACGCTGATCCTGGCCTGGCGGGGCTACCCGCCGCTCTGGGCATGACGGGTTTGTCCGCTGCTCCGCAACTGCCGCGTTCAGCCGCGCACTGGAGTTGCGCCGAACTGGAAAAATGGCGTTCCCGCTGGAAGGCTCGCTGGCAAATTTATCCAGAAACCGGCCAGGCCGCCGCAAAACCGCGCATCACCTACTACAGCGGCTATGATTTGCATTCCCAGCTTGCCGCGCTGCAAACAATTGTGGAAGCCGAAAGCAAGGCACCTGCCTACAATGAGCACCGGACATACGCAGACGGAGCGCTGGCTGATCATCTGCATACAACGCCCGGCAGCGACTCGCTTGCTGATCATGAAAATATGGATGCCGCTTTCGGTAAATCCGGCGACTTGGCCATAATACTGCCGGAAGCGGATCTGCTGCCGCCAACGCTGCATCATTTGCGCGATCATGATCTGAACATATCTTTAGGGTATCCGCTGGATAAAGCCCCGCTCAGCCGCTTGCTGGAAAATTTGCTGGCCTTGCAGGAAAACCGCCGTCAGGGTGGCTATTACTGGAAGGATTTGCTCAGTCTGTTTCGCCACCCCTATGTTAAAATGCTGGCCAGCTATACAATTGGTGACACCGCTGCCGAAAAGCACAGCGCCCTCTGGCGGGATTTTTTGCACCGCCTTGAAGGACGGCTGCGTCAGGGGCGGCGTTTTACGGATGCAAGCGCCCTGCTGCGTGAAACCGCCCTGAGTTTTGAAGCCAGAGATGAGCAGGAAGCGGTAACAGAACTGGCTGACAAGCTGCAAAAAGCCATGCTTGACGGCTGGAGTGGCTTTGCTCGCGGCAGCAAAAACAATAAAAGCAGTCTTGATAATCAAGACGATACCAGCCGTCGGCTCAGTTTTGACGGCTGGAGTGGCTTTGCTCGCGGCAGCAAAAACGATAGCGGTAAAGACGGCTTGGACGGTAAAGATGGCAAAGGCAGCCGGAGCAGCCTGAACGGACTGGCCGCCGCGCTTGACGGGCTTTGCGCCTTGTTGCTGGAAAAAGGCGAAGCGCTCTGGCCGCGCTTTCCCATTGATGCGGAATGTCTGTACCGGCTTATGCGGAACGTGCTGCCGCAACTGCGCCTGAGTGCCATGAGCCGGGAAGAATTGCCCCAGGAAACGCTTTTTGCCATCCTGCGCCAATTAATCGCGCAGGAGCGCGTTCCCTTTGATGCTTACCCGCTTACCGCCATGCAGGTGCTGGGTCTGCTGGAATCCCGCCTGCTGCATTTTCGCAAGGTCTGCATTCTGGAAGCCACCGACAATGCCTTGCCGGGCGGCGCGTCAAGCGATCCGCTGCTGCCGGACAGCCTGCGCCTGGAGCTTGGCCTGCCGGATAGCTTCCGCAAGCAGCAGATGACAGCTTATTATTTTTTCCGTCTGCTGCACGGTGCGGAAGAAGTGCATCTGTTCTGGCAGGAAAGCACCGAGCCACAAGGCCTGCAAGACGCCAAAAAATCGCGCAGCCGCTTTGTTGAGGAACTGATCTGGCAGGAAGAACAAACACTGGGCCGCCGCCTGAAACCAGAACGGCCGCAGGCCAAACAGACAACAGCGCAACCCGGCGTTTTGTCCGATGATATTTTTCCCGATGACGTTTTATCTGACGGCCCCTTACGCCAGCTGGCTTGCGCTCCTGGTGCTGTCAGACAGGCGGACCGTGAAATTAAAACCGATAGCGGCCTGGCTGAACTTTTGGAAAAACGCCTGCAAAACCGTGAAAAACCGGTTTCAGCCAGCCTGTTGAATACATTTATCACCTGCCCGCAAGCCTTTTACTTTGGCGATTTGGTCGGGTTGCGTCCGCTGGGCGAAGTTGCCGAAGATGAAGACCCCGGCGAAACCGGCCAATTACTGCATCAGGTTTTTGCCGATCACTATTCCGATAAACTGGATCGTGAACTGCGGCAGGAAGCACAAAGCCGTACCGAGCTGATCAACACCTTCCGCCGCAATCTGGAACATAGCGAAATACCAGCCGCCTTTCCGCAGGATGCCCTGGCCGGACTACGCGCAATCACTCCTTTGCGGCTGGATGATTATTTGCGCAACCAACCTGCCAGCACCAAAATACTGGCTCTGGAAGTTAGCGCCGAGGGTGTGCTGGATACGCCGCTTGGCCGTTTTTTCCTGGCCGGACGCATTGATCGCCTTGATGAAAGGGTCGAAAGAGGCGAAAGGGATGAAGAAGACGGAATAGATGAAATTGCCGAGATAGATGAAACACCAGAAAAACACACCTTGATTCTGCTGGATTACAAAACCGGCAAAACCACGCCGCCGGTTCAGGGTTTCTGGTCGGACGCCGCTTTGTGGGCGGATCTTGAACGCGCAGTGCAAATACCGGAAGCGCTTTCGGAAACGGAAAAAGAGGCTTTGCTCAGCAAACTGGCCGATGGGCTCAATAACAATATTCAACTGCCATTTTACCTGTATTTGCTGCATTTCGGCAGACTGCACGGTGAAACAAGCGGGCAACTCGCGGCAAACCCCGGTGAGTTGGAAAAATATACCGGCGGGCTGAACGCGGCCTGGATTGATTTGGGCTTTCAGGGCAAGGAACAGCCGCTCTTTTCCGATGAATATTCCGCAACGGAGCGGACGGAAATTATCGAGCGCAAAATTCCTCTCCTGCTTGGCTTCATCCTTACCCGGCTGCTGAAAAGCGCTGATTTCAAAGCACGGCGAGGCAGCCATTGCAAATACTGCGCTTACGCCGGACTTTGCACGGTGCATCTTTAAACTTGAATATCCAAATGGGTATTATGCAAAAGCGCCGCCCTTCATGCTAAGGCGGCGCTTTTGTTACTGTGTGGCCTCAACAGGCCGTATCCAACTCTATTGCAGGAGAGAGGAATTTATTTCAGGTAGTTCTTTACGTCGTAAGGAATACCCTTGTTGTATTCATCCAGAACCTGAATGACTTTCTTGCTGAGGAAGAGCAAGGCTATCAGGTTGGGCAGAACCATAATGCCGTTGAACATATCCGCCATTTCCCAGACCAGATCAATTTTCAGCACGCTGCCGAGGAAGATGAAGAACATGACTACAAACTGGAAGGGGCGCAGCATTTTTGTGCCAAAAAGGTAACGAACGTTGGTTTCAGCAAAGTAGTACCAGCCGATAATGGTGGAGAAGGCGAAAAACAGCAGGCAGATAGCGATAAAGGTATGCCCGAAGCTGCCCAGAAGGGCGCTGGAGAAGGCGGCCTGCACCAGGGAAATGCCTTTAAGGGTAACTTCGCCATCCACAAAGGCGACAACATTGGCAGACAGCACCGTGAACACGGTGATGTTCAGGATAATGAAGGTATCGATGAAAACGGAGACAATGGCGACCATACCCTGCTCAACCGGGTGCTTGACCTTGGCGACCGCGTGGGCGTGCGGGGTGGAGCCCATACCGGCTTCGTTGGAGAACAGGCCGCGTGCGATGCCGTAACGGGCCGCCTTGGCAATGGAAATGCCGAGCACGCCGCCCCAGGCTGCATCCGGGTTGAAAGCGCATTCTATAATCATGCCGAACACAGCGGGAACGTTACCAATGTTCATCAGGATAACCGTAACGCCTACCGCAATGTAAAGGATGGCCATTACCGGAACGACTTTTTCAGTCACAGAAGCAATGCGCTTGATACCGCCCATGAAAATCAGGCCAGCCAGCAGAGCCAGCGCAATGCCCACCGCAACCGGCGGCACGCCGAACGCGCCGGAAAAAGCGTCGCTGATGGAGTTGGCCTGCACCATGTTGCCCATGAAGCCAAGGGCCAGAATAATAGCCACCGAAAAGAAGGCCGCCAGGGCTCTGGCAAACCAGGTGTTACCAAGGCCGCGGGAAATATAATAGGCCGGTCCGCCCACCACCTGACCTTTGTCGTCAGTAGTTTTGTAAATCTGGGCCAGACAGGCTTCCGCAAAAATGGTGGCCATGCCGAAGAAGGCCGCCATCCACATCCAGAAAATAGCGCCGGGGCCGCCAGCGATCAGGGCGGTCATAGCCCCTACCAGGTTGCCGGTGCCCACCTGGGCGGCAATGGCGGTAGCCACGGCCTGAAATGAACTCATGCCGCCTTTGTCAGCCGCCTTGCCGAACAGGGAAAATCCGCCGAACAGACGCTTGAAGCCAGCGCCAAACTTGGCAATCTGCACGCCTTTAAGAATGCAGGTAAACCAGAGGCCGGTTAGGCAAAGCAGGGAAATCAGGCAGGCAGGCCCCCAAAGAAACCCGTTGATTGCCACAACCAGACTGTAAAGCTGTTCAAAGAAAGGTGAATTCATCAATGTATCCATGATCGCAATACTCCTTTTTTGGCCGCGAAACAGGATGAGTAAAAGAGAATGAGTGTGAGATTTGCACAACCTTTGACAAAAAAATAAATAGAAAAACCAAATGTGAAATTTTGCACAATCTACCGAGTAAAAAAATGGTGCCGAACACCATTTTTAGGCTATCCACTAACTATGCGTAGCCTTTACAGAAATTCTGGATGCACTTCTACCTAAAACAGCAAAAACTGTCAATATCACATTTGAATCTTTATTGTGATATTTTTCACAGAAGAAAAAATATTATCCAGGTTACCCGCGCCCGTAATTATCCTCAAAGCGTACAATATCATCTTCGCCCAAATAGGATCCGCTCTGAATTTCAATCATTTCCAGCTCGATACGTCCCGGGTTTTCCAGACGGTGCCTGGTGCCAAGCGGGACGAAAATAGAGGTGTTTTCGGTGATCATCTCTTCACGATCATCAAGCTGCACTTTGGCCGTGCCGCGCACCACCACCCAATGCTCGGCCCGGTGATGATGCATTTGCAGCGAAAGCGCCGCCTTGGGCTTTACAATAATACGCTTGACCTGAAAACGCGGCCCCAGCGCCAGAGTTTCGTATGAACCCCAGGGGCGGTGTACCTTCAGATGCGTACTGGCCTCGGAGCGGTCATTTTTTTTCAGTTCCTCCAGCAGCAGTTTTACATCCTGACCGCGTCCCTTGGGCATCAGCAACACAGCATCCGGTGTTTCCACAGCCACCAGGCCATGCAAGCCGATACCGGCCAGAAGCCGCGAAGTGGAATGCATATAGCAATCGCTGCTTTCCAGCAAAAGCACATCGCCAACCCGGCTGTTTCCATCCGCGTCGTGCGCACAGAGCGAGTCAAAAGCTTCCCAGGAACCTAGATCCTGCCAGTCCGCCGCCAGCGGAACCACACAGGCTTCGGTGGTGCGCTCCATTACCGCGTAATCAAGGGAGATGGCGGGACTGCTCAAAAAAGCAGCCTCATCCGGACGGATGAAATCCAAATCCGCACGGCTGTTCTGCCAGGCGGCCTGAGCAGCCGCGTAAATTTCCGGCGCGAATTTTTGCAGTTCAGCCAAAATAACCGAAGCGCGAAACATGAACATGCCGCTGTTCCAAAGGCAATTGCCGTGTTGCAGCAATGCTTGCGCCTGCTCCAAAGCGGGTTTTTCCACAAAGCGTTCAATGGAGCTTAGGCCCGGCAAAATTTCCCGGCCCTGAATAATATAGCCGTAACCGGTTTCCGGCTTGTCAGGCCGCACGCCAAAAGTGACCAACAATCCGCTTTCAGCCGCTTTGGCCGCCTGCTCGACTGCCTTGGCAAACTCCGCCTGCGGGTTGATTCGATGATCAGATGGCAGTACCAGCAGAAGCGGATCAAAGTTTGAAGATTTTTCCTGACCGGATCCAGGTGTTTGAGCTACATGCGGCTGCATGACGCCAAGCACTTGAGCGGCAAAAGCGGCCAATGCCACAGCCGGGGCGGTATTGCGCCCGGCTGGCTCCAGAATTATTCCGGCCCGTCCGCTTTGTACGGCCTTGTCCGGCGCATCACCCAACAGGCCAAATTGCTGCAAAATACCGGCAGCCAGAAAACGATGCTCCTGATTGCAGATAACCAGAGGGGGCAAACAGCGCGGCAAATCCAGCACCCGGCGCACGGTATCGGCAAACAGGGTGCTGCCGTCAAATTCCATAAACTGCTTGGGATAAAGCCCGCGCGAAAGGGGCCAAAGCCGGGTACCGCTGCCGCCGCTCAAAATGACCGGACAAATATCCAAAGAATATTCAGGCATCTAGTTCGCTCCGCATTCAGTTTTGAGTACTTCCGATATGTTCGCTGTCCTGTCCTGCATCAATCCGGTATCGCCTCTTGATTCTACGTTCAGGCGCAAAAGAGGTTCGGTGTTTGAAGAGCGTAAATTGAAACGCCAGTTTCCGCAATCGGCGGAAAGGCCGTCCATGTGGTCAATAGTCTTGATTTCTGCGGCAAAACGCTCCTGAATCATACGTACGGCGGCAGGGGCATCCGCCACCCGGAAGTTGATTTCACCGCTGCACGGAAAAGCCTTAATGCTTTCCGCCACCAGTTCGGCCAGCGTCTTGCCGCTGTCGGCCAGAATATTTAAAAGCAGAATCCAGGGCAACATGCCGCTGTCGCAAAAATAAAAATCGCGGAAATAATGATGGGCGCTCATTTCGCCGCCATACACCGCGTTTTCGCGCCGCATGCTTTCCTTCATGAAGGCGTGTCCGGTCTTGCTCATAACCGGACGCCCCCCGGCCCGGCGCACCCGCTCCACAGTATTCCAGTACAGACGGGTATCGTGCAGCACCGCCCCGCCGGGGTGCTCCCGCAGCGCGTATTCTGCCAGCAGGCCAATCAGATAGTAGCTTTCGACAAAAACGCCCTGCCCGTCATAAAAGAAACAGCGGTCAAAATCGCCGTCCCAGGCCAGGCCAAGATCCGCCCCGCTCTCCAGCACCGCCCGCGCCGTATCGGCCCGGCGCTCCGGCAGCAGCGGATTGGGCACACCGTTGGGAAAGCTGCCGTCAGGCTCGTCATGCAGCCAAAGGCATTCTGCGGCCAGATGCGGCGCTATTTCGCGCAAAACATAGGAGGCGCAACCGTTTCCGGGGTTCATTACCAGTTTGAGCTTGCTTTTGCGGGCTTTGGCGCTTAAACGGGCCAGCAGAAAGGATACATATTCGGCGCGGCTGGCCGCGAAACCTTCTTTTGAAGAGGCGGTAAAAAGCGAAGCAGTTGAAGGAGTTGGAGGCGTCGAAGCCGTTGAAGAGGCCGCAATAACCGGGACTGCCGGAGTAAAATTCTGTAGCAGAATGCGATCGCGCAGGGCAAACAGCCCGGAATCGCCGCTAATCGGCACGGCCCCGGCCCGCACCAGCTTAATGCCGTTATACTCCGCCGGATTGTGGCTGGCCGTAAGCATAATGCCCAAATCGAAGCCATGGCGCCCGGTTGCGAAATAAATTTCCTCTGTGCCGCAAACGCCGATATCCACTACCTCAATCCCGGCTTCCGCAAGGCTGCGGCTGATCGCCCGGCCCAATTCCAGGCCGGAGGGGCGCACATCGCGTCCGATTACCGCTCTGAATTTTTTCGGAACAGAAGCGGAGGCACAGGCAGATGTGGAGTCAGGAATGGACGCCGAAACGCAAGCCGAGGCGGGAGCAAACTCCGCCGCCAAAGCCCGTCCCAAATCGCGACAGAGTTCGGCATCAAGTTCATCCGGAACCCGACCGCGAATATCGTAAGCCTTGAAACTTGATTTGACGCCTGCGCTATTCATCTTTTCCCACTTCCGGTAGCGTCTGTTTTTATTCTTTTACTGTGCCTGGGTCGGGCTATGCGGATCATGTATGGATCCGGCTTCCGCAACCCGCAATGTGACCGCCAGATCAAGCGGATCATTCAGATGCCGCGGCAAAAGTCCACTCACATCGTTCAAGGCCAGAGGCAGCACTTCATCCATATTATCAACCAGGCGAATATCCAGCCCCTTGAGAATGGCTTCCGGCACTTCCTTAAGATCCTTGGCATTCTCTTTGGGAACCAGCACGGTTTTGATCTGTCCCCGATGGGCGGCCAGCAGTTTTTCACGCAGGCCGCCAATGGGCAGCACCCGGCCACGCAGGGTTATTTCACCGGTCATGGCCACTTCGTTGCGCACTTCCAGGCCAAGCAGAGCCGAAACCATGGAGGTTGCCAGCGTGATGCCGGCCGAAGGGCCATCCTTGGGCGTGGCTCCGTCCGGCACATGGATATGGATGTCGATATCCTTGTAAAAATCCGAACGCAGGCCCAGAATGGCGGAACGCGAACGCACATAAGCAAGCGCGGCCTTGGCCGATTCGGTCATCACTTCGCCAAGCTTGCCGGTAATGTTCAGCTTGCCGGAACCGGGCATGATGGCGGTTTCCACCACCAGCAAGTCACCGCCAAAGTCGGTATAGGCCAGGCCCATACAAGCTCCGATCTGCTGACTTTCCTCTTTTTCGCCATGCCGGAATTTTTTTATGCCCAGAAGTTTGGGCAGGCTTTGCGCTCCGACATTGATCCGGCTTTCAAGATCGCCCGACTCCACCAGTTGCATGGCGCTTTTACGGCAAACAGTGGCTATTTCGCGTTCCAGGCTGCGCACCCCGGCTTCCCGGGTGTAGGCGTTGATAATTTCCGCCACAGCCTTGTCGGAAATACGCAGATTTTCCACTTTAAGCCCGTTGGCTTCGAGCTGCTTGGGAATAAGAAAATCCCGTGCGATATGTTGCTTTTCTGTCTCCAGATAGCCGGGCAGGCGGATAATCTCCATACGATCCTGCAAAGGAACCGGAATGGAGTGCAGACTGTTGGCCGTGGTAATGAAAAAGACCTTGGAAAGATCGTAATCCAGGTCCAGATAGTGATCTCTGAAAGTGGCGTTCTGTTCCGGGTCCAGCACCTCAAGCAGGGCCGAGGCCGGATCACCGCGAAAATCCGAGCTCATTTTATCCACTTCATCCAGGCAGAACAATGGATTGCTTGATTTTACGCGTCCCAGCGACTGAACTATTTTACCGGGCAAAGCGCCCACATAAGTACGCCTATGCCCGCGAATTTCCGCTTCATCACGCACGCCGCCCAAAGAAAGGCGCACGAATTCGCGTTGGGTAGCCCTGGCCACCGAACGGGCCAGCGAGGTTTTGCCCACGCCGGGTGGCCCCACCAGACAGAGTATCGGCCCCTTGAGCTTGTTGGAAAGCTTTTGCACGGCCAGATATTCCAGAATACGCTCTTTGGGCTTTTCCAGCCCGAAGTGATCCGCGTCCAGAATATTTTTAGCCTCGTGGATATCAATATTTGTTTCCTTAAGGCTCATCCAGGGCAAATCCAGAATCCAGTCCAGGTAATTGCGCACTATGTTGTATTCGGCAGCCGAAGGCGACATGTAGCGCAGCTTTTTAAGTTCGTTCAAAGCACGCTCACGCGCCTCGTCCGGCAATTCTTTTTCCGCAAGGCGTTTTTCCAGTTCCTGCACTTCGGCCTGCGGGTCGTCCTCGCGGCCCATTTCCTTATGGATGGCCTTGATTTGCTCGTTCAGATAATATTCGCGCTGATTGCGCTCCATCTGCCCCTTGACGCGGTTCTTGATGCTCCGCTCCACCGAGGCCACGGCAATTTCGCCCTGCAAAATATCATAGACCGTCAACAGGCGGCGTACCGGATCAAAAATTTCCAGCACTTCCTGTTTGCGCCGGTAATCAAGCTTCAGATGCGCCATGACCATATCGGACAAACGTCCGGGCAGGTTAACGCCCATCATGGCCCCAAGGCTTTCCGGGGGAATTCTTTTGTTGATCCGGTTATATTCTTCAAGCGCTTCCCGCACGGAATTGACGGCAGCGGCGCTTTCACTGGAGACTTGCTCCTGCTCATGCGCGGGCATGATTACAGCCATGTGGAATCTGGGATCATCCGACGCCCCGGCCGCAACGGGCGGGAGGGCGTTTTCGCCGGCAGTTTCGCCATACATGGCGTCAGCCTGCCAGCGGGCGCGGTAAAGTCCTTCAAACAGAACCTTTACCGTACCGTCCGGCAAGCGCAACACCTGCAAAATTCTGGCTACAGTGCCAAGCTCGAAAAGATCCTTGGGTTCAGGTTTTTCCTGATCCGGCGAACGCTGGGCCACCAGCAGAATCTTTTTGCCGTATTCCTCAAAAGAAATATCCACGGCTTTAATGGAAGAAAGCCGGCCCACGAACAGTGGCATGATTGAATGCGGAAAAATGACTATTTCCCGCAAAGGCATGAGCGGCAGCCGACGCTCATTGCGAAACGTCGGCTGGGCAAGTCCGGCAGTGATATTGACCATAATTTAGGCTCCTACCGCGCTCTGCCCGTCCGTTTCATAAAGATACAGGGGCGGCTTGCCCTTTTCAATAACAGCGGCATTGATCACGCACTCTTTGGCACCCTGATGATCCGGCAACGAATACATGATTTCCAGCATGGAGCTTTCCAGGACGTTGCGCAGGCCTCTCGCGCCGGTCTTTCTTTCAATGGCCAGACGGGCCACGGCCTGCAAGGCGTCCTGCGTAAAACTGAGCTTGACGTGATCCAGATTGAACAGGGCCTGATACTGCTTGATCAAAGCGTTTTTCGGCTCGGTCAGCACACGGATCAAATCATCCTCGCCAAGCTCGTCAACCTGGGTGACCACCGGGATACGGCCCACAAATTCGGGAATAAGGCCGAACTTGACCAGATCGTTCGGATGCACTTCAGCAAGCACATCAACTTCTTTGCCTTCGGCCTGGATTTTGGCTCCAAAGCCCATGGAACGACCGCGCACCCGCTGCTCGACAATTTTGTCCAGCCCGATGAAAGCCCCGCCCAGAATGAACAGGATGTTGGAGGTATCCATGCGGATGTATTCCTGCTGCGGATGCTTGCGCCCGCCCTTGGGCGGAATGTTGGCCTCGGTGCCTTCGATAATCTTGAGCAGGGCCTGCTGCACGCCTTCGCCGGAAACGTCGCGGGTAATCGAGGGGCTGTCGCCCTTGCGCGAAATTTTGTCTATTTCATCAATATAAATGATGCCCTTGCTGGCGGATTCCAAATCGTATTCAGCGTTTTGCAGCAATTGCACCAGAATATTTTCCACATCCTCGCCCACATAACCGGCCTCGGTAAGCGTGGTGGCATCGGCAATGGCAAAAGGCACTCGCAAAATACGGGCCAGGGTTTTGGCCAGCAGGGTTTTGCCGCTGCCGGAAGGCCCCATGAGCAGAATATTGCTTTTTTCCAGCTCAATATCGCCGCTCAGATGCTCGGCAAAAAATACGCGCTTGTAATGGTTGTGTACGGCCACGGAAAGGATTTTTTTGGCCCGATCCTGCCCGATGACGTATTCATCCAGCTTGGCCTTGATCTGCGAAGGCGAAAGCAGACGCCCGTCCTCTTTGATCTCGTCCATGGTCTGATCTGTAAGAATCTCGCTGCACAGATGCACGCAATCATCGCAAATAGCGATGGAATCCATACCGGCGATCAACCGGTTAACCTGCTCCTCGTTTTTTCCGCAAAAGGAACAAACAAGGCTCTGCTTGTTTTCGGTAGGCTTGCTCATATTTTTCTCGTGTTACTTTGTTTCGGCGGCCAAATCGCCGCGCGAGCGCAGTACTCTGTCGATAAGTCCGAACTTTACCGCTTCTTCGGCGCCCATGAAATTATCTCTTTCGGTATGGGCTTCAATTTCTTTTTTGGTCCGTCCGGTGTGCGAGGCCAGAATTCCGTTAAGCGAGGCCTTGAGGCGCAACACTTCCTTGGCGTGAATGTCGATATCCGTGGCCTGACCGCGAAAACCGCCCGAAGGCTGGTGAATCATGATCCGGCTGTTGGGCAGAGCGTAGCGCATGCCTTTGGTGCCAGCGGCAAGCAAAAGAGCGCCCATGCTGGCCGCCTGCCCCATGCACAGGGTAGCCACCGGGCAGTTGATGTACTGCATGGTGTCATAGATGGCCAGCCCGGCCGTAACCACCCCGCCGGGCGAGTTGATGTAGAGATAGATTTCCTTGTCCGGGTCTTCGGATTCCAGAAACAGAAGCTGGGCGCAAATCAGCGAGGCGCTGTGGTCGTCCACTTCCTCACCGAGCAGAACAATGCGATCCTTGAGCAGCCGTGAATAGATATCATAAGCCCGTTCGGATCGGCCGGTATTTTCAACAACCATGGGTATGGGCATGTTCACTCCTTAAAATTCATCTTTCTTGCCTGACGCCCAACCAGGGCGTTGGCAAGCTTGCTTAATGTATATGCAAAAAATATTCCGCAAATTATATCTATTGAGATTTTTTAAACATAGCCAAATAATCTAGCTACACCTTGCCAAAAAAGTCCAGACTTTTTTTAGACTGCCCAAAATCCGGTGCTTTTTTTGACAATCGCTCCCTGCCGCTCTCGTTCTCTTCTACTATAGTTGTTGGCCACCAAAAGACAAGGCGCGCCTTTATAAAAGAAAGTGGAGTCAGAAAGCATTTAAACGTGAACTTGCTATATGCTGCACAACGGGTAAAGCCCGCCCAAAAACAAAATGCGCACTAGGCGCATTTTGTTGATAATATCGGCAAAGCCAGAGCCGGCTTGCCTTTATTTATTTTTCTTCGGGCTTGGCAGCCGGTTTGACCATGGTCACTTCGGCCTTGCTGTACAGATGTTTCAGCGCCTTGTCGGACATAATGCGTTCATGCACCACGCCGATCATGTTGTTGTTCACATATTCGTCGCGCACTTCCTCAAAGCTGCGTCTGGCGCTGGCGGCAGACTGGGCGATGAACTGGAGTATTTCCTGCTCGGAGACTTCGATTTTCTCGGCCTTGGCCACGCGGTAAAGGAACACATATTCCTTGACGTGCTTTTTGGCTTCTTCCACAGCCTGATCCCGGAAGTCTTCAAGTTTGCCGATATCCTGCGGTTTGTCGCCTTTACCGGCCTGCTGGCGCAGACGGTCAAAATGATTGGCCTGAGCCACGGCAGTGAAGCGCTGCACCAGGGTTTCCGGCAGCGGGAAATCAATTTTGCCCAGCAGGCCTTCCAGAAGCTTGTTCTGGGCTACGCTGCGGGTAACATTGGCACGGCTTTGGGTAAAGGAAGTGCGGATGGCGTCGCGCACCGCGTCCATGGTGGCAAAAGGTCCGAGCTTGGCCGCAAATTCGTCGTTAAGCTCGGGGAGCTGGCGTTCGTTAAGGGCGCTTACCTTAACCTTCATGCGCACTTCTTTGCCCGCGAATTCGCTGTTCATGAAATCAGCCGGGAAAGTGATCTGCTTTTCGGCTTCCTCGCCAACCGTGACGGACTTAACAAAATCCTCAAAAGCTTCAAAGGTAAGCTTTTCGCCCAGGGCCAAATCCAGGCCGGAAACGGTGAGGCTGGGGATTTCCTTGCCCTCTTCGTCAAAGGCGGTCATATCAACAGTAGCCACATCGCCATCGCGCGGGGCGCGTTTTTCGCTAACCGGAGCCATATCGGCCAGATCGCGGCGGGCCATTTGCAGCATGTTGTCGATTTCATCGTCGCCAACAACCACCTCCTCTTCTTCCACCGGGAAGCCTTGATAATCCGGCAGGTCGAACACCGGCATGACTTCAAAGCTGAAAGAATAGGTAAAATCCTTGCCACGCGCCACAACTTCGGCGTCGTATTCCACCTTGGAGGCGGGGTCCAGCTCCAGCTCGTCGATAATGCGGCGCACGTTGCCGTCAATCATTTCGCTGGTGGCTTCGGAATAAATATCCTTATGATACTGCGCTTCAATCATCTTCAAAGGAGCCTTGCCCTTGCGGAAGCCCGGCACGGAAACCGAAGCGCGGTATTTGGCCGCCATCAGGTCGATATGCTTGTCGATGTCGGCGGCAGGCACGGTCACTTCAAACTTCTTTTTAAGGGGGGCCAGGTCTTCAACTTTGTATTGCATTAAAAAGCTCCTTGTGAATTCAACGGCGTATTTTAATTAAAATTATTTCGCATACCAGGACGCTTGCCAAGCTCAGGCCGAGCGTGAAAGCCAAAAAATCAGCCTGCCCTGCGCAAAGCGCGGCAGACCATCCGACTGCTTAACAAACGATTGAGCAAAATACAAGATAACCCTTGCGCGGTCAAGATTTAGTTGTTGTGGCTGGCGTCGCAGTAGCTTGGATAGTTAAACGGTTCAAATGTCGCGTCGAAATATTTTTAAGTTGCCTTATAAACTTCCCGGCGATGTCCTATCAGCACGACCAAAATAATAATTTTCTCGTCCTGAATTTCACACAAAATTCTGTAGTCGCCAGAACGGTAGCGCCACAGGCCCGCAAAACGGGAACCTTTCATTGATTCCACGATGCTGCGCGGATTTTCCAGGTTGGAAACTCTTTTTCGCATGAATTTCACAATCTGCTTTTCAGCGTTAGCTCCGAGATGCGCTAAGGCTTTATCGGCTTCCGGAGAAAACTCAATCTGCCAGGCCAAGGCGGCGCTCCACTTCTTCTAAGGGAATGGTTTTTTCTCCGCTAGCCCGGAATCGCTCCAGAGCTGCTTCCGCAAGATAAACATCTTCGATATCCTCAAGGCTGCGCTCCAACGCCTCACGAACATAAAAGCTTTTAGGGCGCTTGGTGACATCGGCCAGCACGTTGAGCCGGGTTTCCATTGCTTCAGGTAATCGGACGGTAAGCATAAGTGCATCCTCCTTTTGCAATACACATAATGCATGTATTACATAATTTCAAGATTTAAATCCGGTGGAACACTTGCCGTCACCTTCTTAACAAAAAACGGGGTTATATTGTCAGCTTCCCAGTTCAACACTCTGGTGCTGTTCATCCAGCACAGCCGTTTGCACATTAAGTCCGAAATATCGCGCCATCCCTTCCTGAAAGGCCTGGCAGACTTCCACGACAAGACTTGAAGGTAATTCCCCCAGTATTTCCGACACAAAAAAAATGTTTCGGCTTTCAGGCGTCAGGATGGCATGGCGGGACTGTTTCCATACGAAATGTCGGGTAATAATTTCCGGCCCGTCCGCATAACACACTTCTCCGGCAGGAATAGCAACGGCTTCGTCACTGTCCAGCGCGGTAAATCTGTCTCCTTCCCTTGAAAACCGCAAACAAAGATCGTTTCGCAATACATCCATATCGAATCCGCCAGCCGGCACAAGATGGCTCAGGGAGACGGCATTATAAAAATCCACCAGCGGATTGATGCTGACCGGAGAGCCGCCTTTTGCCGCACGGCGGGCCAACGCTTCAACAGAACTGGGAAAGTGTTTTCGTGGCGCCCCTACTTCGCGCATTCGTTCCCCCCAAGGCTTTATGTTCGGATGTGATTGCGGGTTCTCGTGCGCGGCCACCTCTTGTCCGGCATGTTGCCATGCCGCACCGGCATAAGCGGCGATTTCATTTTTTGCTTCAGGGCTTGGAGGCTGAACCGCGAACGCGGCTGTGGTAACCAGTTTCATATCCGGAAAATGGGAAAAAATATCAGGGTCGATGACGAAGCGCATAGTTTATCTCCTTATGTGAAATTAAGGTTTGCCCATATGTGTTCAGGCCCGATCTACCCCTTTGAACAAAAAACAGGGCACGCCCTAAAACATGCCCTGTCGGATAACCCTTCAATCAAGCTGTAAAATTTTGGTGCGAGAGAGGAGATTTGAACTCCTACGCCGTAAAGCGCCAGATCCTAAGTCTGGTGCGTCTGCCAATTCCGCCACTCTCGCATTGGCCCTAAAACAGGGTGACAAGCGCTAATTCCTACTCTTGGTTAAGCGAAAAATCAAGCCGATTTTGCCATGTCATTATCACACACAACACTACGCACAACAATCTGGTCGCGCCCCAAATGTTTGGCCTGATACATGGCATCGTCCGCCGCGCGAATGAGTGCAGCAAAGCTCTGTTCACTTGAGGGCACACCACAAAAAACACCAATGCTGACGGTAAACGAGAACTCAGGATGCTCTGCAAAACGAGCGGCCCGCGCCTCATTCAATATGCGCCGGGCAACCAGCTCCGCAGCTTCGCAACCCGTTCGCGGCAGCATTACCAAAAATTCTTCTCCGCCGTAGCGGCAGCTTAAATCACTATTGCGGCGGCAACTATCAATGATGGCTGCCATACGCGTCAGCACAATATCGCCAAAAGCATGACCATAGGTATCGTTGACTTGTTTAAAATGATCTATATCAATGAATATAATTGATACAGACGTGCGAAAAAACTTTAAGTTATTGTAAATTGCAGATGACGCGCCCATAAAGGCATGCCTGTTGGTAGCGCCTGTCAAATTATCAGTTGTTGCCATCAACAATAAAGCTTCATTGGCATAATCTTTAAGAATAACTGCATACGAAGGTATTGCAATCAAAAACTGCAAAAACAGAACAAGAAAAACCATGGATGATATCAAATTTGTTGATAAAACGCTGATATGCGGATTATACATGCCATATCCAGCCCGTATCAACAGCAACAATAAAAATATCCCGTAAAGCACCCCTACTGATTTGATCAGGGTTTTTGTATTTTTATTTATGAGCATTTTGATAGTCGGAAAAATCATAATCACAAAAATACCAAGTGATGATGTCACTATGCGAATGTTTCCTAACGGCAATAAATACTCAATAATATTTAATAATATTACAGAAACAATCAAAATAATGTGTAATAATTTGTCTGTAAATAATTTTTTTTCATTTATAAGATATAAAATCGCTTGTGCTTCATATTAAAAACCAACAAACAGCATTGTTATGCCGATATTTACAGAAATAAAATCAGAAAAAATATCACGATATAATGTAAAAAAATAAGAAAAAATGAGACATATTTTAGAAAAAATCAGCAGATTAATTAAGTTATGTTCTCTTTCAATGGTATTTTTATGGCGATATATATATAAAAATAAAAGCGCCATTGCATTCCCCCAAATCAGCATTGGAAATAGCGCTTCCATACGTATGAAAAATAATTTTTCCACTCATTCCCCCGAACAAGCGCGATCAATATTTGTTATGTTTGATTTGCTGTCTGTCTTATAATTGAAGGAGTGCTCATACATCCAATTTTTATGCAAAACAAGCAAATAGCAACTATCGCTAACTATCTGATTTTATATATCTTATAACATAAATCGAATAAGATGAGCAAATAATATTATCGCCTTGGTCCACTTTTAATGAACAGGCCAAAATTGATGGTAATGAAGTGGTAAAAGGAATTAAGGCATAATACGTAAACGCGGAGCGTCAGCAGCATAAGGCAGGGTTTCGCCAATAACGGCGGCAATTTCGCCTTTATCCAGCAAAAAGCTCATGGCTTCGGCAACCAGGGCAGGCGGCACAGCCAGGATCATGCCGCCGGAGGTTTGGGCATCAAAAATCAAATCCACCAGCAGCGGATCAACTTGCGGGTCGGCCGCAAAATCCGCCTGACGGTGCTGGCGGTTAGCCACACTACCGGCTGGAACCAGCCCCTGATCAGCCAAATCCAGCGCCTGCGGCAGGATGTTCACCGCGCCCGCGTGCAGCAGGGCTGCCACACCGGAAGCTTCCAGCATTTCCAGCAGATGGCCGCCAAGGCCGAAGCCGGTGATATCCGTGGCCGCTTTAAGTTTCAAACGGGCAATAAGTTGCCCCGGATATTTGTTCAGGCGACCGGCGCTCTGGAAAAGAATTTCCTCAAGCTCGTCGGCCCCCTCCCACTCCCCTTTTATGGCTGTGGCCAGAATGCCGGTACCCAGCGCCTTGGTGGCGATAAGGCAAAGGCCGGGCGTAAGCCCCCGATTGCGGGCAAAGCTGTGCGGGTCCACCAGGCCGGTTACGGAAAGCCCGAACTTGACCTCGCTATCCTCCACACTATGCCCACCGGCCAAAGCCGCGCCCGCTTCAGCGGTTTTATCCGCCCCGCCGCGCAAAATGCCTTCCAGAACATCCAGCCGCCCGCTCTTGCCAGGAAAACAGACAATATTCATGGCGCACCAGGGTTCGCCGCCCATGGCATAAACATCGGATAGCGAGTTGGCGGCTGCAATCTGCCCAAATTTATAAGGATCGTTTACGATGGGGGTAAAAAAATCCACGGTCTGCACAATGGCCTTGCCGGAAGGCACAACCAGCACCGCCGCGTCTTCGTTATCGCTGCTGCCGGTAAGCAGACGCCCGGCGGCCCATTTGTCGGACGGCAGGCTTTTAAGCACTTGCTCCAGGTCCCCCGGAGCCATCTTGGCCGCTCAACCGGCAGCTTTGGCCTGATCAACCAGACGAAAAGGACGGGAAGGGCTACAAGCCCCTGTTGAACATGATTTTTCCGACATAATTAACCTTATTCGACCTATTCCGGATGACGAAGATTGACGGTCTGTTCCGCCATGTATGAGATAAAAGCAGCCTGAGCCGGGAAGAGCAGGCAGCGGCGCAGGTTTTGCACCGCGTAAAATTTTCTGGGCAGGCGCAGTTTGTCGATTCTAACTTCGATTAACTCGCCTTTTGCAAGCTGTTCAGCCACCACCAAACCGGAAGTTACAGTCACGCCCAGTCCGGCCCGCGCATACTGCACAGCGGCCTGAGTGCCGTCAACCTTGAGTTCGGCACGCAAATCCCTGGCATTGCAGCCAGCTTGCAACATGCCTTCCTCAAAACCGCGCCGGGTGCCGGAACCCTCGTTACGCAAAATCCAGGGCCAGGCCAGGGCATCTTCCAGACTGAACAGGCATTCGGCGGCTTTGGCCCCGGAAACTTCCTCGCGGCCATGCTTAAGCGCCAATTGCGGCGAACAAACCAGAACCAGTTCGTCATCAACCAGATGGATATATTCCAGATCCGGGTGCGCCTCTACCGCGCCGACCACGCCGAGCATGACCTCGCAGTCCAGCACCGCCTTGATAATCGAGTGTGAATCCTTGACGGTCAGGTTCATGGAAGCTTTGGGGTGTTTCCTGATAAAACCGGTGACGATATCCGGCAAAAGAAAGCCAGCCGGAATGGTACTGCAACCAAGCAGCACTTCGCCAGCCACCTCGCCCATCAGACGGCTTATTTCGTTTTTGGCCGCTTCCAGCTCTTCAAAGGCTTTGATGCTGTGCCGGTAAAGCGCCGCTCCTGCCGGGGTTGGCAGAACGGTGCGGCCCAAACGGTCCAGCAGCCTGACCCCAACTTCGTTTTCCAAAGCCTGCACATGCGCGCTGACCGTGGGCTGGGAAAGAAAAAGCACTTCCCCGGCCTTGGAAAAACTGCGCTGTTCATAAACGCGGCAAAACGCCTCGATTTTTCTGAAATCAAACATTTCGATGCTGTATATTGAAAAAATAAATTTCGCAATATCCCGGTTGTATTTTTGCAGATCCCACACTCAAGATTTTTTAGGAACTGACGATAAGGGTGTCAGAGAGAAGCATAAGTAAAATTGCCGCAAACATAATATCAAGGCGATAACCATATGTTAAAGTTAAAAAATTCCGCGATTGTGCTGCTTGCCCTGCCGCTTTTATCCGGCTGCGCGATGTCTGGCGGCGATCCGGCTACAAACGGCGCGAATTTGCGCGAAGCCTCCGCCACTTATGGCCCGGCTGATGGCGCAATCGAGGGCAACGCGTTTGAGCGCGGCTCCCCGCTATACGTCAATGCGTCGGTTCCGGCCAACTATCATGGCCAGATCGCATCTGATCAGGAACCTGCCGATCAAGTGGTGGTTGAAAATAACGCCGGGCTGGTTCTGAAAAACAGCAAGGGCGGTGTGGTCATTCTGCCCACCGAAACCGCTCCGGCTCCTGATGCCGACTTGGTCAACGCGCGTGAACTCAAGCTGAAAATGCGCGAATTGGCCGCGCAACTGGTCGGCGGGCTGGATAAATCCTTTGCCGGTCAGGTGGCTCTGCCCACCGCCTTTGTCAATCAGGATGATTTCGAGCGCAGTTCCTCGCTTGGCCGCTTCATTGTGGAGCAGATGTTTTACGAGTTCAATCTGCGCGGCGTGCCTACCCGCGAGTACCGCATGAACGGCAAGCTCACAATGCGCGAGGATGGCGAATTCATACTGCGCCGTGAGCCGGGGCAAAGCGCTCTGGACCCCAAGGCGCTTTATCTGGTGGGAACCTACTACAACGATCAAAACACCGTTTTTGTAAACGCCCGGCTGATCAAGGCCGATGGCCGCGTGGTTCGCGCCGGTCAACTGGTTCTGGGGGCCAGCCCCATGACCCGGCGCATGGCCGCCAATTCCGGCAAGCGCATCAGCGGCGGTGTGGCCGGTCTGGAAATTCGGGATTTTTATGAAGAAGCCCGCGTTCCGGAAGCGAGTACGCCGATTGATCAAGGCATGGATATTCACTAGGAGGACTATTGGCACAAAGGCCATTTTGCCCGCTGGCTGCGTCAAAAAGTTTTTTTATTCCGGTCAAGTACGATAAGAGTACACTCCCTTCATAAAAAAACTTTTTTCCTTGCCAGCAAACAAAATTTCTCTTTGTGCCAACAGCCCTCAAAAGCAAGGCAACTATTATGAAAACAAACCAGTTATTAAAATTGACTTTATTGGGAACCAGCCTGCTGGCGCTTTCCGGCTGCGGGTTGTTTTCCGGTTCAACGGACGCGCAAAACGAAGCGGCGCTTGCCGCCCCGCGTCTTACAGCGGAAGCGGTCAGCGTAAGCAGCTATACCCCCGCAAGTATCAGCAATTACAAACTTGGCCGGGAATACGCCGCCGCCGGGCGCTTTGAGCTGGCCAGGGAGCATTATCTGCTGGCTCTGGCCGCTGCCAACGACAAAGATTTGCAGGACGCCCTGGTGGCCGAGCTGCACAGTGTCGATTTAATGATCAAAAGCCTGAGGTAAACGCCATGCGTATTTTGATGTTTTTATTCGCCCTGTTGCTGCTGCCCTGCAACGCCCTGGCCCTGACCGTCCCCGGCCTGACCATGGGTGAAGCCGCCTCCGGCATGGGGCAGGAAATGGACGCGCAGCTGGCCCAGCGCTTCGGACATACAGACGGCGTGAACGGCATCAGCATTATCGTGACCACGCCGGTTGACATCAACAACTTTGAAGAGTCCAGCCCGGTAGCCCGCCAAATGCAGGAATCACTGGCCCATTGGCTGGTTGGCGCAGGCTACAGCGTGCAGGAAATACGCAAAGGACGCAACTTGCTCTTCCGTCAGGATACCGGCGAATTGCTGCTTACCCGGGATAAAGAACTGGCCGCCCTGAAAAGCGTGAACAGCGTCATGATTCTGGTCGGAACCTACACCGTGACTTCCAAAAGCGTCATCTTCAACGTGCGCCTGATGCAGACCGGCGGTACCGAAGTTTATGCCATGTCCAGTGTCAGCCTGCCCATTAACGGCGAAATGCGGGCTCTGCTGGGCGAGACAATGCGGGGCGGCGGCATTATGATCGAACCGACGGTGTATAACCGGCTGCCGTAGAAGACGCTTACACAAGCGGGTTTGAAAAAACACTTGACCCCAAGGATGAAAGTGAATAAGAAAATTTGGTTACAGTATATTAAACAATCTGTTAACCAGATATTAGTCAGAAATCAGGAAACCCAAGTGCGGATATTCGCCATTGCCAGCCTTGCAACTTGTTTTGCCAAACAAAATGCTTATGCTCAACCAAAGAGCATAAGCATTTTTCTTTAGCAGAGGTGTTATGCAAGTATCTGAAATTATAAAGACTATAGAAAAAATCGCTCCACTTTGTCTGGCCGCCCCCTGGGATAAATCCGGTTTGCAGGTGGCCGCAACGCGCAGCGAGGCCGGACACTTGGCCGTGATGCTCGACCCCAGCCTGGAATCTATAAACAAGGGGCTGGCGCTTGGAGCCGATTTTTTGCTGGCGCACCATCCGCTTTCCATGAAGCCGCGATTTCCGGATACGCCCGGACAATATCACAGCATTCTTTCTCTGCTCTTTCGCAACGATGTCTGCCTGTATAGCGCACATACCTCGCTGGATGCCAGTCCTCTTGGCCCGGCCTGCTGGCTGGCGGACAAACTGGATCTGAAGGACTACGCCATTCTGGAACCGACCGGACAAATAGCCGCAAGTTCCAGACAAACCGGAACCGCCTTGGGCCCGGTTGAAAGCGAAATCGCCGGTTTTGGCTTTATCGGGGATCTGCCCGCTCCTTTGCCCTATGACGAATTTTGCCGCAAACTGGCCGAAGCTCTGGAGCGTGACGACTGGCGCGCCTGCGGCCCTAGGCCGGATCAGGTAACCCGTGTGGCCTGCTGTCCTGGGTCCGGCTCGGATCTTATTTCCGTAGCCCAAAACGGCGGGGCTGATGTGTATATTACCGGAGATCTTAAGTACCACGCGGCTCTGGACGCGGAAATACGCGTTTTGGATGTGGGGCATTTTCAGATTGAAGAAATAATGATGCGTAATTTTGCCAGACAATTGGCTGCGGCCCTGCCGCAGCTTGAAGTTTCCTTTGTCGCCGGTAGCGACCCGCTGGCTTTTGAAGCATACCGGCGCGCATAAACCAGGAGGATTTAACCTTGAGCCTTTACTTGAAACAAATCGAACAGTTGGTTGAGCTACAGAAAGTGGATGATCAAATCCACCTTATCCGCAAGGATCTTACTAGCGCACCAAAAGAAATAGAAGATCTGAGAGTTCTGTTCAATACCGCCGAAGAAGAGCGGGCCAGAATACTGGACAAGCTTGAACACCTGCGCGAACAGGAAAAACGCCTGAATCTGGATATCGAAGACGATGCCACCAAAATCAAAAAAAGCAAAAGCAAGCTGATGATGGTTGGCAACAGCAAAGAATATCAGGCCATGATGCGCGAAATGGACTCGCTGGAAAAAATGAACCGCGACCGGGAAGATGAAAGAACGGTTATGACCGAAGAACTTACCCGGCAAACCACGGCTTATGACGAAGCTGACAGCCGCTTTGAAAAACTTAAAGTGGAAATTGAAGCCAAAGAAGCCAGCCTGGCCGAACGCACGGAAAAATCCCGGAACGAACTCAAGCAACTGGACGAAAAACGCCGCGATACCGTCAAACTGGTTCCGCTGCCGGTTCTTTCCCGTTACGAATTCATCCGCGAACGCCTGGCCTACCCGGTCATTGTTCCGGTTAACGCCGGTATTTGCAGCGGCTGCAACATCGCCATTCCGCCGCAGGGCTTTATCGAACTGCAAAAAGGCAAGCAGATTCTCTCCTGCCCCAACTGCCAGCGCCTGATCTACTGGAACGAGCACTTCACCGACACCAGGGCCGTCAGCAAGCCGGAAGAAGCTGAAAACGAAGAAGAATAGATCGAGTAAATTTGGGAGTCGGACGGATCAGCGCTGCGAATGCAAATTCGGAGAGGAAAGTCCGGGCTCCACAGGGCAGAACGCTGGGTAACTCCCAGGGGGAGCGATCCCCGGCAAGCGCAACAGAAAGCAGACCGCCGCGCCTGAGGATATTTCCCGGTTTGCGGTAAGGGTGAAACGGTGGGGTAAGAGCCCACCGGTTGTCGCGGCGACGCGGCAAGCCAGGCATGCCCCGTTCGGAGCAAAACCAAATAGGAGAGCGATAGTCCGGCCCGGACTGCTCTCGGGTAGGTTGCTTGAGGGTGCGAGTAATCGCATCCCTAGAGGAATGCTGATCTCCCCCGCTTTGCGGGGTGACAGAACCCGGCTTATAGTCCGACTCCCATTTAAACAGTGTTGCCAAGAGCGCCTTTTTGCCTCTGGCTGCGTCAGATTTCACCTTTTATTCCGGTCGAGTACCAAAAGAGTACACTTCCTCCATAAAAGGCTCATCTTCCTTGCCAGAGAACAAAAATCCATCTCTTGGCAACACTGTTTATTAATTAAAAAAATCAGGCGCTAAAGTCACTATGACGCAACAACAGTTTCGACCCTGGGCCATCCTCCTCGCCGCCGGACAAGGCAATCGGTTAAAAGCCGCCCTGAACGAAACCAGCAAGCAGTTTCTTGAATGGCAGGGCTTGCCTTTGTTCTGGCATTCCGCGCTGGCTTTGGCCGCTGTACCGCAAATCGAAGGTATTATTATCGCCCTGCCCGAAGACGGCCTGGCCGAAGCCGAGGAGCTTTGCCGCGCCTGCTCCCGCAAAAAGCCTCTGGGCATTGAATACCGGATCGTAGCTGGCGGTACGCTGCGTCAGGATTCCGTGCGCAAGGCCCTGGCCGCCCTGCCCGGTCAGCCAGCCAAACACAATATTGCCGATCAACCAAATTCGCCAGCCGCTCATGTAGCCAGCCCCGGCTGTACGCATGTGCTGGTGCATGACTCAGCCCGTCCCTTTGTTTCAGCAGCTTTAATCCGGCGTGTTCTGGATGCCTTGCGCCAGAAAAGCAGTGGAAGCCATGGCAGCCACGCTGTCATTCCCGGTCTGGAACTAAGCGATACCGCTAAAATTGTAAGCGTCGAAAGCGAAGTGCTTTCCACCCCGGATCGCGCCAGTCTACGTTTGATCCAAACTCCGCAGGGCTTTGAGCGTTCCGCGCTGCAAACCGCGCATGAAGCGGCCCTGAGGAACGGCTGGCAAGTTACAGACGACGCAGCTCTGTTGGAGCGCTGCCAGATGCCGGTGCTGGTGGTGCCGGGCGAAGCCTCCAACCGCAAAATAACCACTCCGGAGGATCTTGAATTGCTTATGGCGGCAAAACAACCCTCGCCCTGCACCGGCTTCGGCTATGACGTGCACAGCTACGGCGGCAATCGGCCCTTTGTTCTGGGCGGCGTGCGCATCACCTCCACGGAGATCATGCTGCGCGCCCACTCGGACGGCGATGTGCTCATTCACGCCCTGATCGATGCCCTGCTCGGCTGCGTTGGCGGCGGCGATATCGGCGGACTGTTTCCCGACAATGATCCAAAATACGAAAATATCAGCAGTTCAATTTTACTTTCTGAAACCCTGGAAATCGTCCGCCAGGCCGGTTTTGAACTTGCGCACGCCGATTTGACCGTAGTGGCCCAGACGCCGAAAATCGCGCCCTTCCGCAAGGAAATAGCCAAAAATATCGCCCACCTGATGCAGCTTGACGAAAAACGCGTCAATCTCAAGGCCACCACCGAGGAAGGTTTGGGCTTCACCGGGGCCGGACAAGGCATTAAAGCTATGGCTGTGGTGACCGGCCTTTTTCATTCTGTTAGCTGATAACAGTATAATATTACTTATAAAAACAAAAACCCATCTTCTCCGTACTCCGTCAAACATTTCAAAATTCCATTCATTTATAACCCCGCTGGCAATAAATTGTAAAAAAAAACATGGTCATGTCGGGGTGTTATAATGTATAAGTAAACAAGTATCCCGGCTCAAGCCCTGTTATTTTTAAAAAAACGGCTTCAGACAAAGCCGGTTTTTGACCTGATAACAATGCTGTTGGGCCATTAAACAGAGAAAGATATGGAATACGAACTGCCGGAACTTACTCTTGAGGAAATATTCACCCCTGCACCCAAGCCGGAAGGTGACGTAACGCCCGAACGCGCAACCGCGCCCGGACGTCCGCTCATTTATGAGACAAATGGCCGCAAGGTGGTGATGGGGGTTTTTCATGGAACAATCTCTGTGGCTAACGCTGATAACTTCAGTCCGGCCCTGCAGGAGATGATTACCGGCAATGTGGAGATAATCATCCTGGCGTTGGAAAACGTCACCAAACTCAGCCATTCAGCCGTGGGCATCCTGGTGGACTTTGCGGCCGGAGTGCTGGGCCGGAGCAAACAGCTTTATCTGTACAAGCCCACCCAACATATAGAGCAACGGCTGCAAGATTTGAATGTGGCCGGTTTTTTCAAAATACTGCACTCTGAAGACGAGTTAATCTGTGTTTTGCCGACCGAGTAATTATTTGCAGTTAAAAATGGCATAACAGCGCGAGAAAATGGCATGGCCTACTATTTGCGGCATTATTTCGATCCGGATTTCAAGCATGAACAGCTTATCCCCCAAATAACCAAGGATGGGGCGGTTACCTATTTCTATCTGGGTTATGTGCAAAATGTGGTGGCCGGACAAGTTGTTGCCGAGCTTATTGACCTGGATCGCCACCCGGACGCCACCGCCTACGACCCGCGCTTCATTACTTCCGAGCCGTATTTCCCCTGTGGGCCTAACTGCACGCCGCATCCCGGCAAGCCTTCACGCATGATCGCCACGGCCAATGGTTACTGCTTTTACCTGGACGGCCTGATTACGGTCAAAAAACTGCTCAACGTGCGCCGCGATGTGGATTTTCACACCGGAAACATCATGTTTGTCGGCAATGTAATCGCGCATGAAGCGGTACGCAGCGGTTTCATCCTGCACGGCTACGACATGCTGGTCAAAGGAACGGTGGAGGGCGCTATTGTCCGCGCCGACGGCAGCCTGGTATGCGAAGCCGGTATCAAGGGCGGCGGCAGCGGGCGGCTGGAAAGCCGGGGCAATATCAAACTGCCCTTCTGCGAAAGCATCTTCCTGCAGGCTGGCGGAAATATTGAAATCGACGGTACCTGCATGCACAGTTCCATCTACACGGGCGGCAGCCTTATGGTCAAAGGCCGCTTGCAGGGTGGAGAAATTTATGCCAAACAAATTGTCTTCGTACAAAATCAGTTAGGCGGCGGGCAAGATACCTTAACCAGGGTTACGCTTGGTTACAGCCCGGAAAAATTACAACTGCTGGATGAAGCGCAAAAAGATCTGGACAATCTGCAACCCAGACTACTGCAATTGGAACTGGCCCTGAACAAAAAGCCGGAACGCCTGCCGGAACTCAGCCTGCTCATGCGTATGCTGAACCGTAAAATCAACATCCGGCACAAGCAAATCCGCAAACTGCGCAATGAACTCAGTGTTGAAGCACAAAACGCCTCTGGTTGCAAAATCATCTGTCCGGGGAATATTCATCCGGGAGTGGAAGTGAGTATCGGCGGCATCAAACATGTTGTTGATGATTTTTACTCAAATATGGAATTTATATTGCTGGATGAGGAAATCGTTATGCGCAACCTGCGTTAACGCATTCAACCCTTAATAAAAAAACCTTAATAAAACATTATGGATATCGGAACAATTTTAGGTCTTGTGTCGGCAATTACGCTGATTGTAGCCGCCTGTCTGACCGGATCCACTTTCGGCACCATGGTAGATACCTTTGTTGATCTGCCCTCGGTGCTGATCGTGTTTGGTGGAACTTTTGCCACTATCATTCTCATGTTTCCGCTGAATTTCCTCAAAAGCGCCTTCAAAGTAACCATGAAATGCTTTTTTTATAAGCCGCTCAACTACAAGGAAATCGTCAACCAATTGGTCACTTTGGGCGAAAAAGCGCGCAAGGAAAGTATCGTATCCCTGGAAAAAGTCAGCACCCCCTACCCGTTCCTGAACCGCGGCCTGCAACTGGTATCTGACGGTACCGAGCAGGGACTTTTACGCACCATTCTGGACATTGACATGAGCCTGATGCAGCAACGCCACTGGCGTTGCCAGGATATTTTCAAAACCATGGGTACCTATGCCCCGGCTTTCGGGATGATCGGCACTCTGATCGGCCTGGTGCAAATGTTGCGCAATATGGACGACCCCAGTTCCATCGGCCCGGCTATGGCCGTGGCCCTGCTGACCACCCTTTACGGATCGTTGCTGTCCAACATTGTTTTTCTGCCTCTGGCAAAAAAGCTCGAAGAACGTTCCAACGATGAATACAAATGCCTGGAACTGATCCGCGAAGGCATCCTGGCCATTCAGAAAGGCGAACACCCGTATTTGATGCGCGAAAAGCTGCAATCTTTCCTGCCGGCCTCCATGCGTGAAAAGCGTTAAGCTGTTTTAAGCGCCAGTAAACTTTTGCCATGAGGTTCGCAAATGAGTGACGAAGAATCCCGTCCGGAAGTAAAAGCGCCGCCGCCAATGGGCATTCCGGCCTGGATTGTCACTTATGGCGATATGATGAGCCTGCTGCTTTGTTTTTTCATCATGCTCTTTATTCTCTCAAAGGATGAAGAAGAAAAATACATGTCGGTAGTCGGCTCCATCCAGAAGGCTTTTGGGGTCAATACGGCCGACCCGTCTTCGCCTTACAATTCACTTTCATATTCGCCGGATAACCAGGGAACCGCCTCGCTGGGCTTTGCCGCCCGCGAACTGCAGAATACTGTGCAGGAAGCCATTGCGGCCTCCGGCGCATCGGATGGCTTGCAGCAATCCATGGTCGTGGATACCGAAAACAGGGGCGTGGTGCTGCGTATTTACAGCCCGGATCTCTTTGAGCCTGGCACGGCCAAACTCAAGCCCGGCGCGGAAAAGCTCTTTAGCCCGGTAGTGGCGGCCATAAACCGCCACCAGTTCAATGTGCTTGTACGCACCAACGTAACCGAACAGGCTTTGGTACTGCCGGGCCAAGCTGGCGGAACCGCAGCGCAAAACGGGCCTGAGGCCCAGGGCGATCAAAGAGTACAAGCCTACCCGAATGTCTGGGAACTTTCCGCCGCCCGCTCCGGTGCCGCGCTGCAAGCGCTGATCACCTACGGCGACATCAAACCCAGCCGCCTTAAAGCCATGGGAACCGGCGATACCGACTTGCGTGTGCCGAAATCCGATCCTAAAAGTGAATATTACAACAACCGTACCGAATTCGTGTTCTATCTGCCAGGCACCGAGTTCTGGTAATTAATCATGGCAGCTAATCATTTGATTTTGACTGGCAGGCATCATTTTCATGCGTAAAATAGAAACCGTTTTCGCGGCGGGCAGCGCTGATCCCGTCGATATCCGCATAAACATCTGTGGTAGGCAAATTCCCCTGTTGGGCCCCGCCGGAGCGGCGCGTGAACTTGCCATCCTGCCTGCGCCGCTTTGCCCCACAGCCGATCAAACAACTCCGTTCAAGGCAGGCAAAGAACTGCCGGTTCTGTTGGGCAGCGGCCTGGGACACGCCCTGGCAGCCCTGATTCTTCATCTGGAAGAACAATGCGGGCCGGATTTCCCCCTGGCCGTGGTGGACAAAGAACTTGACGTTCTTGAACTTACCCGCCTCAGAGAGAAATACGCCGAGCGGGAAAATATCCTCTGGATAGACACGGCGGACGCCGAAGATGCCATTAAACAACTCAGCAAGTGGCAAATACAGCATAAAGGGTTGCCTTTTTGCCCCATAGTCAATCCGGCTTACTTGCGCCTGGATCGTGCGAACAACCCGGACAAAACGGATCGTGCGGACAACGGATACTATTCCCAACTGCGCGAGGCTCTTAAGGCCAGCGCCAGCGCCGATTTTTGGAACAAGGCCGCTTACGCCAAATTCAGCGGCCCGCCGCGCCTTTTGCTCATTACCAGCAAATACTTCCTCATTGGCGAGATAGAAGCCGCCTGCAAGCGCCAGGGAATAGAATATCACCTGCTGCGCCTGCCGGACAAGGAAATAGCCCTGACCTACTTTATGGAGCAACTGCTTACGGCTCTGGTCAATTTCAAGCCGGATTTCGCCCTGACCATCAACCATCTGGGCGTGGACCGCGAAGGCGTGCTGCAAAGCTTCCTGAGCAAGGTCAAGCTTCCGCTGGCCTCCTGGTTCGTGGACAACCCCAATCTCATTCTCTACAGTTACGACAATCTGGTCAGCCCCTGGACGGCTGTGTTCACCTGGGACGCGGACAATCAGGCTCCGCTCCGCCAGATGGGTTTCGAACATGTCTTTTATCTGCCGCTGGGTACGGATCACCTGCGTTTCGCGCCGCCGCAGGATCCAGATGCCTTGTTAAAAAAACACCCGGACTGGCGGGCCGGGGTGTCTTTTGTCGGCAATTCCATGCTCCATAAAGTTCGTGCGCGGCTTAAGCAAATCAATCTGCCACCGATCCTGCTGGACTGCTACCACGAAACAGCCGCCGGTTTTGCCGACAGCGACGCCCGATCTGTCAGCGCCTATCTGGAAACGCGACACCCGGAACAATTCCGCGCCTTTCAGGCAATGGAGCCGCTGGAGCGCAGGCTGGGCTATGAAGCCATGCTGACCTGGGAAGCAACCCTGCAATACCGCCTGGACTGCGTACAAGGCACTCTTGATCAGCACCCGCTAATCGTGGGCGATGACGGCTGGTTTGAACTCTTTGCGGATGAAACGCGCCCCTGGCGTTATCACAGTGAGCTTACCTATTACACTGATTTGCCGGAATTTTACCCGCTTTCGGACATAAATTTCAACTGTACCAGCAAGCAAATGAAAGGCGCGGTCAACCAGCGCATTTTCGACGTACCGGCAGCCGGGGCCTTTGTGCTTACCGACTGGCGCGAACAAATCGAAAACCTCTTTGAACCCGGCAAAGAAGTAATCTGCTTTCATGCGCCGGAAGAAGTGCCGGACCTGCTGAAACATTATCTGCGGCATCCGGCTGAAAGACAAAAAATTACCCAGGCGGCCAGAAAACGCATTCTGGACCAACATTGTTATGAGCACCGCTTGGAGACTGTGATCTCGCATATGCGTAAAACTTTTGGGTAGCGCCTCTGTTTGCCGTTATACTGCGTCAGGCATAGACGTTACCGGGTTTGTTTAACCAAGATAAAATGCCAAATATGAGCCAGGAAACCAACCAGCAAAAACCCATTCTGATTCTGCAAATGCAGCGTATGGGGGATTTGGTGCTCAGCTATCCGCTGTGCGCCTGGCTGGCTTCGGTTTTTCCCGGCGCTCCAATCTGGATGGTGGGCGAAAAGATCTTCTTCGAAGGTCTGCTTGAAATCTCTCCGTCAGTTACCTATTTTGATTACGCGGATTCCAAACTGCTGCTGAAGTGCGACTTCGGGCTGATTATCAACCTGAGCCACCGCCGCGAAGCCGCTATCCTGGCCGGACGCCTGAACAGCCAGCGGGTCATCGGGCCGTATATCCGTCCCGATGCGGGGGGGCTGGCCGAATCCGGCAACCAGTCATCAAACTGTCCCGGCGGCATCCTGCACATTGGCGGGGCATGGCAACTTTACCGCTCGTCAATCACCAGCAACAACCGGCACAATCTGTTCCATTGGGCGGATCTCAACGCTCTGGATCTTATTTCCCAAAAGGTCATGCTGCGCACCGATTGGCCGCTTCCCGGACTTTCCGGACTAAACGGACAGGAAGGCCGGGTGGGCTTGTTTGTTGGAGCCAGCGAGCCGGATAAAAGGCCGGACCCGCCTTTTTGGGCCGGGCTGGCCAGCCGCCTGATCCGGCTGGGAGCCAAGCCGGTACTGCTTGGCGGGCAAGCTGACAAGCAGCTTGCAACCGAGGCGGCAACCCTGTTGGGGTCGCAGCGGAGCAACCTTTGCGGCAAGTTCAGCATCAAGGAACTTTGCCTGTTCATGCAAAAACTGGATCTTTTGATTGTGCCGGATACCGGGCCGATGCATCTGGCCGCCTGGCTGGGTGTGCCAGTGCTGAATCTTTCCATGGGGCCGGTAAATGCCTGGGAAACCGGACCCACCGCGCCCGGTCATCTAATCATGCGCTCCAGCATGAGCTGTACGGGCTGTTGGCAATGCCGTCTGCCCGGCATACCCTGTAAACGCACTTTCACGCCGGACAAGGTGGCCCGCGTGGCCGAGGCCATCCTGCAAGGCAGCGGCAACGAAATCAATCATCCCGAAAGGTTGGAGCGCTTCAAAAGACTGAACCTGCCGGGCGCTTCGCTTTGGCTGACTGAACGCGACGAGAACGGCCTGTTCAATCTGCATCCGCTGACCGACCAGCGCGGCAATCGGCTGGACCGCTCGCGCTTCTGGAAGCAATTCTTTTTACTGGCTCTGGGAAGGCAGGAAAAAAGCGGCCCAGCTCTGGATAAACTGGCTGAATTGGCCGCACCCATGCATGGGCCGCTCGGTCAAGCCATGTTGACCCAGGGGCAAGCCTTGCTGCTGAGCCTTAACCGGGAACTGCGCAACAAACAAACCAGCGAAATAACGCGGGGCAATCGCCACGCGGCCCTGCTCAATCCGCAATTCTGGCAGAACTTTCAGCCGATTTTCCGCCCCTTAAGCAGCTATACGCAACTTTCCCTACAAAACGCCGAATTTTCCAAAGAAGCTTTTGCCGCCGCCCTGGAAAATCTGGAACTGTTTGTGAATTCTTTGCGGAAGTAAAAAAATAAATCAGTGGACGGTCTTGAGTAATTGTCCTTGTTGTTGAGCGACCGCCCAGGAACGGAGGATTTATGAATACACACGACAAAAGCATGTGGAATAAAGTGCATACCATGTCTGACGAACAGGCAGAAGCTAATGCTTTGTCCGATCCGGATAACGCACCCACGGATGCCATGTTTTGGGCCAATGTCGATATGCAGGAATCGGACAACCGCAAAGTGCCCATTCATATCCGCGTGACACCGGATGTGTTGGCATTTTTCAGAAAGGACGGCCCTGGCTATCAAACGCGTATCAACCGAGTGTTGGAGCAATATGTAAGCTGGCAACAGCAGTAATTTTTAAATGCAGAGCGATATGCTTGCCAAAATCGCCAGTAAAAATCGACTTATGCATGTGCTGCAGAAGGTGTGAGGGAATTCAAAATATCAGCCAAGGCATAGTGCTTTCTCTTACTTGGTGTTTTCTTAAATATCAACCCGCCATTAGCCAGGGCATATATTTTAAAACGAAAACAATTTTAACCCCGTTCAAGTCTATCCTTCCCATACTTCAAACACATTAAAAGGCCGGAACCCTGATTGTTATTCAGGATTCCGGCCTTTCTGATTTTACTATGTAGCTCTAAGCGTACTTAAACAACTTCTACAACTTGCCCTGGTACTTCGCAAGCGCGACCGCCTGCTCGTCAAAGTTGGCAAAGCCAGCCTGATGCAGGGCGTCAAGCACGGTCTGTTCCCAGTTCCAGGCGCTGTAGATGGCCGGTTTGTGGAAGATGGAGCGGAAGCGTTCCATTTCCTGACGGTAGAAGCTTTCCTTGGTGTTTTCCAGGTTTTCGCGCAGGCTTTCCTGCAAGCGCCACAGTTCGCCTTCGTACCATTCCATCAGTTCTTCCGGCTTGGTGTACTTTTTGAGAATATGGCCGTAGCCTTCGCGCTCCATAATCCTCTTCAATTTGGCCAGGTGTTGTTCCTTAAGCCAGGCACCAAGCTGGGAAGTGGGAATGTTCTGGTCTTCCAGCGCGCGCACGTCCAGTTTGGTCTGGTAGTAAGTATCGGGAACCACCGAAGCCGAACTGATACCGGCAATGGTAACCAGACCGCGAATAATCAGGCTGTTGGAAACGCCCTGACCGCAGAAGCCGACCTTTTTACCCAGGCGCAGGCCGGTAAAGATGGTCGAGAGAATAGCCCAGACCACCGCCGGATCTTCTTCATCATAAATATGCTGAAGGCTGGCGTTGTCGCGGTCCGTGGCCAGCACCATCTGGGTCATGTCGTTGGAACCAATGGAGAAGCCGTCAAACTCCTCAATGAATTCCTTGGCCAGAATGGCGTTGCTGGGAATTTCCGACATCTGGATAATCTTGAGGCCATCCTGACCGCTCTTGAGCTTGTGCACCTGCTCAAGGTAGCGGCGCATGCTGCGTGCTTCTTCAAGCGTACGCACAAAGGGCAGCATGATATGCAGGTTCCTGCCGCCGTAAACGTCGCGGGCCAGCTTGAAGGCTTCCAGTTCCCAATCGCTGAGATTGCGCGAAACGCCGCGCCAGCCCAGCATGGGGTTATCTTCATACTGTTCGTACAGCTTGCCGCCAAGCAGGTTGCGGTACTCGTTGGATTTGAAGTCGGTGGTGCGGTAAATGATATCGCGTCCGTAGAAGGCCATGCAGAACAGGGCCAGACCCTGAGCCAGGGTTTGCACGTAATGCTCTTTGCCTGAACGGTAGCCACGCGAACGAATCAGAGCGCGGATGCGCTCCGGAATGCACTGCACTCCCTCAATTTCTTTGTCCATGCCGTTACGCATGGCCACATCCGAGCGCAGGGTTCTTATTTCATTAAGAGTTTCCTGCACGAAGGGCAGCTTGGAAACGCGCTCGACCACAGCCTTTACTTCGGCTTCGATTTCGCTGCGGCGGCTGACATTTTCCGGCGAATTGCCAGGCAGTCCGGCCAACTCTTCGTCATAGCCGTAAATGATCCGTACATGCTCGTTCAAATCCGCGCAGGTGCTCAGCACATCAAGATTCAGGGCCGCCCGGCTTACATACTCGTCCAGACGGAATTCCAGTTCACGCAATTTGCGCTGGGTCTGCCAGGCCTGTTCGGCACCGCGCATTTCCTGACCGGAAAGCTCCTCAATTTCAGCAACCAGCCCGGTAATGTAACCGATATACTCACGCAGGCGCAGCTTGCCGCTGATCAAACCGGCATTGAACTGGGCGCGCAGGGTTTTGCTGAGTTCTTCTTCCAGCACCTGCAAATGCGCGTTGACGTCGCGTTCCAGTTCGCCGCTGTCATAGGCAGCCAGGGCCGAAGGATGCACGCTGATGTTGCCGAGCATAAATTCGGCACGCAGCAGGCCTACTTCAAAGTCCTTGTGATTGCGCAGGCGGGAGAGGAACATGGCCTGGTTCACGTCGGCCAGAATCAGGCCAACCTTGGTCTTGTTCTCACTGAGCTTGGAAAGATCCATTTCGCCGCCCACGTCCTTGAGCGGCAAAAGCCCCTTGTAGGCCCGGCCACTGGTGCCGTCCACGGTGATCTCCGCGCCGTCCAGGGCACGCAGGGCTTCCAGGCGCTGAATGCCGATAACCGCCGGAATGCCAAGTTCACGCGAAGTGATGGCCGCGTGTGAGGTATCACCGCCCACGTCAGCCAGAATGGCCGAAGCCAGACGCATGCCCGGAACCATGTCCGGGTCTGTGCGCTCGGCAGCCAAGATGTCGCCCTTATTGATTTTGTTCAGTTCCAGGGCCGAGCGCAAAAAGCGCACTGTACCCTGACCCGCGCCACGCGATGCTCCGTTACCGGTCAGCATCACTTCCGCGTTTTGCAGGTATTTTTCGTCAACTTCCTTGCGGCGCATGAAAATAGTGTGCGGATGCAGCTCGAACTCTTCGTTCCAGCGCGTTTCCGGCCGGGCCTGCACGAACCAGAGTTCATCATTGGCATCAATGCAGAACTCGGAGTCCATGATCATGCCGCCGTAAGCCTTGCTGATACCGCGCACGCCACGGGCCACTTTTTCGGCCTGGCTGAGCGAAAGAGCCCAACGGTAAATTTCCTGATCCGGCACTTCCACTTTTTTGGTGCCGCCGCCCTGCTCGTACACAATTTTGATGTCCTTGCAGCCCATCTGGCGGATTACCACTTCCTGCCCGTCATCACGCTGGAAGACATAATATTTGTCCGGCGTAACCATGCCGCCAACCACTGCTTCGCCCAAGCCGTAGCTGACGTCGATGGAGACCAGATCGTTACGGGTGGTGCCGCGGCAGCCAGTGGCGGTATCAGCCGAGAAAGCCGTGCCGGAAATCATCGGGTTGATCATCCGCATCAGACAAACGGAAAGCGAGGTATTTTCAATGGCCCATTCCTGCTTGGCCTTGGCCACGATGGATTCATCGCCAACTTCCTCGCCCTTGGCGATAGCGTCGAGAATGGCTTCGCGGCGATAGGTCATGGAGCGCAGGTTATAGGCCGAGGCGCAGTCCCAATGATAGGCGGTAACCACCTGATCCGGGCCGTTCATGTTCAGATAGGTATCCTGCAACCCGGCGAAAGCCTTTTTACGGGAGTCTTCACCGGCAGCGGAAGAACGCACGGCCACCGGCACTTCGTCTTCGCCTGCCTCGCGGCAGATTTCGGCATAGCCGAAGCGCACCGCTTCATCGACTTCTTTCGGCAGTTCAACCGAAAGAATAGCCGCCTGCACCAGCACCGAGCGCTTACGCAGCTGGTCGATGCCTTCCGGCGAAGTGGCAAATCCGTCAACCACGTTGTTGACGAAAGAGCGCAATTTGATTTTGCCCTGCCCGTCAGCCGCTTTGGTAGAGGCTTCGTCACGAATAGTCTTGCCCAGAGTACGCACAAATTTTTGCAAAAATTCCGGGTCGCCGCTGATTTCCGGGTCTGTCCAGTCGATGCGTTTGTATTCCCGGTCCACAGCCGCCCGCACCAGGGCAGCGTTAAGCTGGCATTCGTCAAGAACTTTGTGGAAAGCTATGGACGATACGGCCCGGAATTGCGGTGCGCGGATGCCCGGCACCTGACTGATAATCGCGGTGTTGTAGTTTTTGCCGCCCACCAGCAGCTCGGCATCCTCGCCGATAGCAACAATCTCCGCGCCGTTAAGAATCAATTTCCCGGTCAATTCCGCAGACTCGGCCATACCGTTGGATGTCGCCGTTTGAGGTTTGTCGAGTTTTGCTTTGGCCATCGGGTACTCCTCGCGCTCAAAATTAAGTTTGATCATAGTTTAGTTTGGAAAATGAATCTTTAATTCATTATTATCATTAACGCCAATCAAGGTCGAGTAAAACAGGCCTAAATCTCGCGACCACAGAACGGACAGAAGCTGAACGAATCGGAAGCCAGCGGCTTGCCGCAATCCCCATTGGGGCAACGGAACGGCACCGGGCCGAGTTCCACCAGCAATTCACCTTCACGCACCGGGATCATTTTTTTGTTGGCCTTGTAATCAGCTGTTTTAAGAATACGGACCACCTGCCCGTCAACCGGCGAAAACACGGCCTTTTCCTGCTTCATAATCGAGATGTTGAAAATCTCCTGGCCTTTTTTAACAATGTCGCCGGTCTTGATATACATGACCCAGAGATCACCGTTGCTGGGCGAAGGGATATGGTATTCGTTACGCGGATCGGCCAGGGTGATGTTGCTTTCAACGTTGCCTGCGGCCTGTCTCACCTTGACTTCACAGCTCATGAATTCGGAGTCCAGCACATAACGCACCACGGAAACGCCGCGTTCGTCCGGCGGCTGGATGCGCAGCAGATGGAAGGTATGCGGCTTGCCACGGCTGTCGTTGAAACTTATGTCGCACCCGTCCTCAACGCCCTCAAACCACACATCCAGAGGCAGACAGTTGGGATCCCCGAATTTCTGCTTGAATTCGATGGTCTTCACGGCGTCGCCCGGATGGTTCAGATACATGAGGAATTCGTCATCAGTCGGCTCACGGTTAATCAGGCCCTTCAAAGCTTGCAGTTCGGCATCGAAATCCGTTTCCGGCAGTTTATCCAGCGGCGAGGTTTCAGTCCTTCTGGCCAGAGCGTTTTTCCACTCGCTCTGGAAGGCGCTGCGATAAACCCAATCCGGCGGAAAACCCAGCGGAAGCTTGCCGAACTTGCCAAGCAGCAAATCCCGGAAAGCGTCGTTGCAGTCGCGGTAAATCATCAGGCGATCCTGCTTGAGTTCTTCGGAAAGATCGGCCTCGCTCTGCCCGGCCACGGCTTCCAGTACCCGCAAAAGACGGCGTACTTCTTCCTCGCCGCCGCGCTTGTAAGCGCTGGTCACGCCCAAAAAGGCGGTATTCCAGGTGATTTGCGATCCGGGAGTCACGTCGTGATAGAAAACAATCTGGCGCGTACCGGCAAGAAAACGCAGCATGTAAGGCAAAAGCTTGATATAGCCCTGCTTGAGCGCCCCTTCCTGCGAAGATGAGGTTGCGCCGCCCGGCATGCCGTGTTCACGCGCTTCAAAATCCACGCCCTGAAAGTAGGGAGCCGTATAGCGATCATAATGCGGGACAACCTGCTTGAGCACAAAATTGCACTTGCGGATCATCTCCTTGTCCAGACTGGTCTTGAGCCCCTGTTCTTCCATGTAGGCGGCGGTGGAAAGCACCTCCCCCTGACCGTACCAGCGGGTGGCGGCGGCGATGGAAGTATCCACAATATGCGCTCCGGCCTTGGCCGCCGCCGCGCAGGCAGGCACAAAATGCCCATCGGTGTAGTGGCGGTGATAGTGCAGCACCAGCCTGGGCCAGCGCGTGCGCAGGGCCGTGACCAGTTCGGTCATAAAGGAGGCCGGGCAAACGCCCGCCATATCCTTGAGGCCGAGAATGATGCTTTCGCTGGCCTTTTCCTGACTCAAACCGCTCAAATCGGCGCACATGTCGAGTATGGCTCCGGCCACTTCCAGATAATGCTGGACCGTGAAGACCGGAGTATAGCTCAGCGAGATGGCCGGTTCGAAGACGCGGGTGGGCGTGTTCAGCACCACTTCGGCAAAGGGTCGCATATTTTCGACATGGTTAAGGAAGTCGAAACAGCGGATAATGTGATAATCCTCGCAGACCGACTCGGCGGTGCGGCGCATCAGGTTGCGCGGCTGCGGCTTGTAGCCCAGGACGTTGGTGGAGCGGATCAAAATCTGCTTCAGGGTCTTGGGCGCGAAAACGTTCCAGGCTCTGGCCTCGGCAAAGGGATCGGTCATGTTGGCCAGCATATCAACGTGGAAATGCGCGCCGCCGCCGTTCTCCAGCGAGAAGAAGTTGCAGTTGTCCAGATAAGGCCCGATCAAGGCATCTTCAGCCAGGCGGAAACGGTTGCCGCTGTTGGACTGGGTGTTGTCGCGGCAAGTGGTGTCGGTAAAATGAATGGTCCCGGAATCGCGAACGTAATCCAGCAACGCGCGGCGGTCGTCTTTGGGGTAAGGCGAACGCCGCTGCTCGATTTCTTTATCGATGGAAGGCAGCACCGGGTTATAGGCGGGCAGGCGCGGAGTATCAACCGTGCGGTATTCGCCAAGCTGCACATAGGGGTTGTAGCCCTTGGCCGAAATTTCCGCCACCAGGCGCGAAAGGCGCTCGGCTTCCGGGGCCAGATCGGTATAATTAAGCAATTCAGGGTGCTTGGGAATGAACGAAGTGTCAAATTGGCCCCGAATGAAATCCTGATCCCGAAGCACCTGGCGGAAGAAAGGAATGGTAGTTTTGACGCCGCCCACCATGTATTCCTTGAGGGCACGCTTCATGATGCTCACGACCTTTTCCCAGCCATCGCCGTAGGCAATCAGCAGGGAGCCAGCCGAATCGTAGTTGGAAGGAAACTCGTAACCGGCGCTCATGTTGGAATCAAGACGCACGCCGGGGCCGCCGGGTGAAACGTAGCGCAGGATGGTTCCGGCGTTCGGATCGAAATTCTTTTGCGGATCTTCGCAGTTGATGCGCACCTGCATGGCGGTGTGCGTAGCCCTGGTGTTGGTTTCGGTAAAGCGCAACTGCGAGCCGAAGGCAATGGCAATCTGCTCTTCCACCAGGTCGATGCCGTAACGGGCTTCGGTGATGCCGTGCTCCACCTGCAAGCGGGTGTTCACTTCAATCAGGTAGGGGCTGCCATCATCGGTGACCAAAAATTCCACGGTACAAACCGAATAGTAGCCCACGTTACGCACCAGGGTGCGGGCATAATCCTTAAGGCGTTCGCGCAGTTGCGGCGTAACGCCGGGCCAGGGCGAAGGCGTGATTTCAATAAGCTTCTGGTTGTTGCGCTGTACCGAGCAGTCACGCTCGTCAAAAGCGAAAACATTGCCGTACATGTCGGCGATAACCTGAATTTCAATGTGACGCACATTGGTTAGAAAGCGCTCCACATAAACTCTGGGGTTGCCGAAAGAGGCCTGGGCCATGGTGGAGGCTTTGAAGAAAGCGTTTTCCAGTTCCTCGTCGCAAGTTACCTGAAAAATGCCGCGCCCGCCGCCGCCACCCTCGGCCTTGAGCATGATCGGGTAGCCGATTTCACGGGCTACCACGCGGGCGGCCTCAACTTCCACAGCACCGTCAGAACCCGGCACCACAGGGATGCCCAGCTTTTTGGCCAGAACGCGCACCTGCACCTTGTTGCCCAACAAACGCATGGCTTCGGGCGTGGAGCCGATAAATACGATACCGGCATCCTTGCACATGGCCGGGTAGTTGTCATCCTCGGAGGCGAACCCCCAACCGGGGTGGATACCCACCACACCGCGCTGCTTGGCCAGGTTGATGATCAGTTCCAAATCCAGATAAGCTCTGGGATCGGCTCCAAGCAGCAGCAGTTCCTGAGCCGCCGAAGCAGCCGGAGCGGTTTTATCCACATCGGTGGCGGTCATAATCGCCACCGCGTTGATCCTCTCCCGCACCGAGCGGCAAATGCGCCTGGCCGGAATGCCCCGGTTGGTTACCAGAATCGGCTTGTCTTTAAGCTCTTTCAAAACCTGTTCAAATGTTTTCATCGTTCGCACCGCGTTGTATTTAGATCGCCGGGAATTGGTCGGCAAATCTCATTGCTGTCCTGTAAAAATATAAATCAGTAAATCGGCTTGATACTTCCGGAATAAAGCGAAAGTTCCCCCGGACCGTTCGAGGGCGTGGATCCATCAGGTCTGACAAGAAGGCGAAGACCACCCAGCTCGGTCAGGCCCGCCAAAACGCCTGTAACAACCGAACCGTTTTCATAGTGGTCCCGCACTTGAACTTCCGAGCCTTTCCACAAAAGAAATTCTTCGGTTCGGCGCAGCAGTTCACACACAGAAGTTGTTGTAACCAATTGGTCATATAACAGAATCAAAGCGGACACAAGCTCAAGCCAAAGGGGGATCGGCTGACGCGGTAAAAAGTTTTCAGGCAAAACAGCCGGTTGCAAAGCCGCATCTTCACGCAAAATATCGGTGTCTGGCCGCAGCGTACAGTTTAAACCCAATCCGGCCAACAAAATTCCGTTGCGCTCTTCAAGCAGCAGGCCGCCCAATTTTCCGGGCCGGCCGGATCGTCCCGCCCGCGCAACCGGATCCCCCCCCCATTCCGGTTGAACGGACGCTGGCTGGTCCGCTTCAAACAAAACCAGATCATTCGGCCATTTCAAGCACAGGGGCAGCCCCAAACCGACAAATGCCCGGATCAGCAAAAAAGCGGTGAGCAACGGGGCGGCCTCCTGCTTAAGAAAAAAATCCGGCAGGCGGAAGCTTACATAAAGATTGCCGGCCGGTGAGTACCAGGGACGCCTAAGCTGCCCTCTGCCGCCGGTCTGACGCAGGGCCAGCACACTCCCCCAAACCGGCAGCGAACCCGCTGCGCACAAATCCCAGGCCAGATCAAAAGTGGAAGAACATTCGTCGCAGACAAAAACATCCGCCGTTGCATCTTTCCCGGCTTTCAGCATCTGCAACCCTTGCACAGCGGATCCCCGCGCACCCGATGAAATCTGCGAATTCAACAGGCCCTGCGAGCGTGGCAAGCCATCTTGTTTTTTACCCATGTTATGGTAATCCTCGTACATGAAATATTATCTGGCTGGCGGCGCGGTACGCAATCTGCTGCTTGGCATCAAACCAGCGGATCTGGACTTTGCCTTCAATGGCAGCGAACAGGAATTTATAGCCTTGAACCCGCTGGCACGCAAGCTCGGTGGCGGCCCGGCCCTTTTGCTGGGCCGGAACGAATACTCCCCTTTGCGCGGCGAGGATCTGACCGAAGATCTCCGCAAACGCGATTTTACCATCAACGCCCTGTTGCTGGATGAAAACGGCGTCCTGCACATGCACCCGGACGCTCTGCGCGACCTGAAAGCCGGTTGTCTGGAGGCGGCCTCCGAAGATGCGCTGACCGAAGATCCATTGCGGGTTTTTCGGGCGGCTCGCTTCAGCGCGGTTTTTCCGGAGTTGCGCGTCTCTGAACATTGCCGGAATTTGCTACGTGAAAGCGCAAGCCTGGAAGCTTTTCGAAATATCGCCGCCGAGCGGGTAGGCCAGGAATGCCTGAAAGCCCTTAGCGGGCCCTGCCCCGGCAATTTTTTGCGTCTGCTGGGGGAAACCGGCACGCTCACCCACTGGTTCAAGGAATTTTCCGGAGCTTCCGGTATTCCGGCTGGCCCGGTGCCCTATCACAACACCGATGTGCTTGAGCACACAGCCCAAATAATGGACAGCACCGCCGCCGGGTTTGATAGCTGGCGGGCGGGCTTTGGGGTGCTTCATGAACGGGAAGCAGCCGAACATATAGAACAAGTCCGGCAAGCAGAACAAGCCGCGTACGCGGAAATCCGGCAACTAAGCGCCTGGATGGCGCTTTGTCACGATCTGGGCAAGACCGGTACACCCGCTGAAATTTTGCCGCATCATTACAAGCATGAATTGCGCGGCATGAAGCTGGCTTCGGCCCTGGCCCTGCGCCTGCGTCTGCCGGAGCGCTTCCGGCTGGCCGGGGTTCTGGCTTCCAAACTGCACATGAAGGCCGGGGTGTACTTTAACCTGCGGCCCGGCACACGGGTGGACTTATTGATGGAAGTCCATGCTCGCAAGCTGATCATCCCCCTGTTTCTGCTGGCTCAGGCCGACTCAGGCAACAATGCCCTGCTTGGGGCTGCCTGTGCCGAACTCGAAATGATTAAAGAGGTAAAACTACCAAACAATCTGAAAAATCAGGGAAAAATATCCGGACAGCGACTGCGGGAATTGCGCTGCCAGCGGCTTGGCAAACTGAGTGAACAGTGTTTTAGTGCGCCGGCATGGAATGACTGAACAAGTTTACTAAAAAAACAAAGATTCCATTTTTTTTTAGGTATTGATCTAAAGGTTTTTTTAGCCTATCTTCAATGCGCCTGTTTTATTGTATTATCCTACATTACTGTTTAACCCACATGGAGCAGTTTTATGAACATTCGTTACGAATTGCTTGACCCGTCCAAACAAATGAAGCCTTATGAAAAGGCGCCCGCCTTCGGCGTTGGCCGCACCAGCCACATGTTTGTGGCCGAGTTCGACGACGGCGAATGGCATGACGCCCGCATCGTGCCTTACGGCCCGCTGCCGATCATGCCGGGCGCCATCTGCCTGCACTATGGCCAGACTTTGTTTGAAGGCGCTAAAGCGTTCAACCATCCCGATGGCGAACTGTATCTCTGGCGCTTTGAAATGAACGCCGAGCGTGTGAACAAATCCGCCGACGTTATCTGCATGCAGAACATCCCGGTTGAATTGCAGGTTGAAGGCTGCATGCGCCTGCTGGACGTGGATCGCTACATGACCCCCAATCAGCCCGAATCCTCCATGTACATCCGTCCGTTCATGATCGGCACGCAGGACTCCCTGGGCATCAAAAGCTCCAACAAGTACACCTATGTGATCATGCTCTCTCCGGCTGGCCCCTACTATGCTGACGGCTTCAACAAGGCTACCACCCTGCTGATCTCCTCCAAGTACCACCGCGCCGTGCACGGCGGCACCGGCAACTCCAAGACCGGCGGCAACTACGCTGCTTCGCTGCGCCCGTACTACTACGCCCACGAACAGGGCGCCGACCAGGTACTCTACCTTGACGCCAGCAACGAATACATCGAAGAAGCCGGCGGCATGAACCACTACCACGTTCTGAAAGACGGCACCTTCATCATCCCGGCTTTCAACGACAGCATCCTGCACTCCATCACCTCCAGAACGGTCATGGAACTGGCCGCCATGGGCAAGGTCAAGGCCCGTCAGGAACGCATCCGCGTGAAAGACTTCATCGCCGACATCAAGAACGGCAACATCATCGAAGCCGGCGCCCTTGGCACCGCTGCGGTTATCAGCCCCAACGGCACCTACATTTTTGACGACGGCACCCCGCCCATCACCGTGGCTGACGGCAAGGTCGGCAAATACAGCCGCCAGCTCTACGAACTGTACAGCGGCATGCAGACCGGCAAAATCCCCGCCCCCGAAGGCTGGAGCAAAAAGGTCGAACACTACAAGAAGTAGTCTGCATTAAGGCTTTTGCTATTATCAAGGCCGCTTTCTTCGGAAGGCGGCCTTTTCTGCAAAAAAAAATTTGCCTTTCTCGCCTGACGGCAAACAGAGGTACTACCAGTTTTGCTAAAAGTGTGATAATGTTAGCAAATAACGTCTGGAGGTCATATGTCTCAGGTAGTGCAGGAACCGCAATATTTTCGTCCTCCATCCGAAGCCGACAGCCTGCTGGTGCAGGTGATGAAGGGTTGCCCGCACAATAAATGCCGTTTTTGCGGCATTTTTCGGGATATTCCTTTCCGCATAATCGCCCTGCGCAAAGTTCTGGAACAACTGGACGCCGATGCAGAGGAATTCGGCCCGGAACTGCTGGACAAAGTAACCAGCATCTATCTGGAGGGCGGTGATCCGCTGGCTTTGGGGGCCGAACATTTGCTGGCGATCATGCGTCATGCCTGGTCGCGCTTTCCGGCCTTGCAGCGTCTGGCCTGCTATGCCACGGCCCGCTCGGTGCTGCGCAAAACCCCGGATGAACTACACCAATTGGCCCAGGCCGGGTTGCAGCGAGTCTATGTTGGACTGGAATCCGGCGTTGATGAAATACTGCTTGCCAACAACAAAGGCTGCTCAAGATCCGACCTGATCCTGGCCGGGAAAAAACTGCTGGAAGCAGGCATAGAGAACGACGTTTCGATGATGCTCGGCATCGGCGGCGCGGAGCTTTCCGAAAGACACGCCAGGGAAACAGCCGAGGTGATCAACCTGATTCACCCGGCCGGAGTAAGAATAGCCACATTTATTCCGCAATACAGCACCGAACTCGGCCAGGACTGCCTGGACGGAAATTTTACGCTCATGGGACCACATGCGGTAATTCGGGAATTGCGCCTCTTGATCGAGAGCATCGATATTCCCGTGCATATCCTCTGCTCGCACTGGAGCAACTTCATTCAGTTCGAGGCCATTCTGCCCCTGGGCAAACAAAAACTGCTGCGGATTATCGATGAAGCGCTGTACCTGGACGAAAGCCAGTTCAGGCTGGTAGGCATTACTAGTACCAAATTGTAATTTCTTGTACTTTCACGAGCTATGCTCTATAAAATAGAAAAACAATTACGAGGCACTATTCAATGTTCGATTTTCTGGATATTTACCCCTGGATTTTGCCCTTTTTCATCTTTTTTGGCAGAATCTGCGATGTTTCACTGGGGACGTTGCGCATAATCCTGGTATCCAAAGGCTCACGCCGTCTGGCTCCGGCCATCGGCTTTCTGGAAGTATTCATATGGATTCTGATTATCTCCCAAATCCTGGCCAGAGCCAATGACATGGTGAGTTATCTTTCCTACGCCGCCGGTTACGCCACCGGCACTTACATCGGATTGGTAGTGGAGGAAAAAATCGGCCTGGGTTATGTGATCTACCGCGTATTCACCATGAAGAACGGCCTGGAACTTAACGCCGCCCTTAAAGGTGGAGGCTTCGGCTCCTCGGTGATCCACGGCGAAGGATCGGTTTCCAAGGTGGATATTGTTGAGGTGGTCATCAGCCGCAAGCAGGTGCGCCCGGTAGAAAAAATCATTAATGATTTCGACAGTGACGCTTTTTATACTGTCGAAGACGTACGCGCCAAACAGCGCGGCGTGTTCAACAGCCGCAGGGCTTGTTCCGTGCGCAAGTAGCTACGCCGCTGAAAAAACATATATTTATCCTTCATTGCTATCAATATTCAAAAATCCCACCCGGCATTAAATATACCGGGTGGGATTTTGTTATTTATTCCAAACTAAGCAGTTAGTTAATAGTGTTTACAAGATGAATTTTTATGCAAAAAGACGCTTGTGTGACTATTTAAAAACGGCTTCCAGCTTGGGCACCACGTCCTTTTTACGGCTCATCACGCCGGGCAGCCAGACGCCTTTGTTCTTGTTGCCACTGCTGTATGTGGTATCAGTTGCAGCCGCGCCAAAAACCTTTTCCGCCAAATTCGCGTCGTCCGACAGAACCAGCAGTTCCGAACCTTCCTTCATAATATCCGTAAGCAACAGCATGATGGTATGGCGGCCTTCAGCCTTGGCCTCGGTCATGGCCTGGCGCAGATCCGCCCGGACTCCGTCCAGCAGTTTGATATCCACCACTTCAAGCTGGCTCACGCCAACCTTCTGGCCGTTCATGGTAAAATCTTTGTAATCGCGGAACAACAATTCACGGGCCGGTACGCCGGTTACCGCCGACTTGACCACGAACATTTCCATGCCCAAAGCTTCGTAATCAGCCACACCGGCCAGGCGGGCCAGTTCCTTGGCGGCTTTGCGATCTTCGTCGGTAGTGGTGGGAGATCTGAAAATCAGGGTATCGGATAAAATGGCGCAAAGCATGAGCCCGGCTATATTACGGGGAATTTCCACGCCGTAATAATCATAAACACCCTTGATCACCGTGCAGGAGCAACCCACGGGCTGCGCCCAAAAGAACAGCGGTGTGGAGGTGGTGATGTCGCCAAGCTTGTGATGGTCAAAAATGCCGAGCAGTTCGGCCTGATCCAGATCTTCCGGGGCTTGTCCGCGATCTGAATGGTCCACCAGAATGACTTTTTTTCCGGCCAAAGGACCAAGCAGTTCCGGAGCCGGAAAGCCGAAAGAGCCCAGCACAAAAGCGGTATCAGGCGGAATTTTGCCCTGGCAGAAAGGCTGGGACGGAACGCCGCGCTTGCTCATGAGATCTGCCGCGGCAATGGCGGAAACGATGGAATCGGTATCAGGATTCTTATGACCAACAACTACAGCCGACATTCTGACCTCCAATTAAAATGCTATAATTTATATTGTAATATTTATTTCAGAAACGAAAAATAACGCAGACCGGGCCGAAGCGTCCAGCTAAAATAATAAAAATACTGCCATCGCCAACGCCCCAGCCACAAAACAGGCCAACGCCCAGCGGATGCGCAGGGCCAGCAGCCCGCCAATCGAAGCCAGAACCCAGTAAACCCCCCAGGTTTCCAGCATGGGAGAAACATGCGCCACAGGAATATTCAGTATCACGCCCACCGGCCAGACCCCGGATGTAACACCCAAAGCCCAGACCACCCAAAACAGCAACAAAGCGCAACCGCCATAAAGCGCAAGACAAAGCATAATTTGAATCAGCACTGCCGAACTGATGATCCCACCCAGAGTGGTTTGGACGGTATCAGCGGTTTGGGCGCTCCGGATCCGGGCAGTCAAAACGGCATCACCGGTTTGGGGCGCGGCTTGTACGGGCAAGCCCGGCGAAGCCTCCAAGCTTAAAACCTGTAAAAGTTTTTCATAACCCCGCCCGCCGAACCTGGCGCGCAACCATAGCTCCGCCCTGGCTCCCAGCATGGCCGCAGGCAAGCACAGCACCAGCAAAAGCACTGTCTCCTGCGGGTAAAGCAAATTGAAAGTCAGGGCCAACGGCAAAAAAAGCAGATAGGCAAGCAGGCCTTGCGGTGGGACGTAGGTTCCGACATAAAAGGAATCCAGCCAGAGCAGCTCAAAAAAAACCGCCGCTGGCAGGGCCAGCATGACATCGCCGTGCGCCAGCCACCAAAGCAGCCCGGCAAACAGCGGATGCCGGGCCAGACCAAGCCCCAGCCCGGTACGAGCCAGAGTAAGCGCGATAAAAAAAAGACCGGCCAACAGGAACAGCGTGGCCGCCTGCGCCGGGTCCGGCATCAGCAGTTGCATGGCCTCACCATTGTTTTATTCACGTAAGCTCACCACTGCTTCACCTGCGGATTATCAGCCGGAATGCTGCGAAAATCCAGAGCCACCTCATTTTCCTCCAGATAGCGCAAACAGGCTTCGTCATCCGGCGATATGGCCACATGCGAACAGATCTGTTTTTTATCCGGCCCGTAATGGAGATTGCCGACATTGCAGGTATCGAAAGCCAGGCCCAGATCATAGGCACTTCTGGCGTCCCGGCAATTGGCGAACAGAATTAAAGCGCTCTCGTTCTTGCGTTCATAAGCGGCAATCAATTTTGGCAATTCATCCAGCCGCGCAAACTCCGTATGGATGCGTGAAGGCACGGCCAAAAGCAGAATCTGCTGGCGCAAAGGCTCATCAGCCATCTCATTGTTGGCTACAACCAGATTACCGGCCCTGGTATAGGGCAGCCAGGCCTCGATGACCTGCCCATGAATCAGGCGATTATCAATGCGATACCAAATCATGTTTTTACGCTTCGGTTTTTTCCACGCGTTTACCGCGACTGCGCAAAATTTCCCCGGCTATGGCAATGCCTTCCCGCCCGGCTTCGCAAGCCAGATCAGCCAGTTCAAGCAAGGGCTTTTTGCGGCTGCCGCAAACCTTGAGCAGCATGGGCAGGTTCACGCCGGTAAGCACTTCCAGATTGGTATTGCCGCCCAACAAGGAAAGGCTGAGGTTGGTAGGCGTGCCGCCAAACATATCGGTAAGCACCAGTACGCCGGACCCGTTATCCAGCAGCCGGACCGCGTCTTTAAGCCGCTGCACGGTTTCGCCCACATCGTTGTTGATATCAACCTGAATGCAGACGCAATCCTGAATCGGGCCGAGTATATGTTCAGCCGCCCGCAACAGGGAAGCGCCGTAATCAACATGCGTTACAATGACCACGCCAACATTGGTCACACCAACAGCGCCAACATTGGCCGAGTGGCCGTTTTCTTCTACAGGCATAACTACCCCAACTCCAGATGGCGGTGTTCGGAGCTCACCGCGTAATTGTGTTCTTTAAGAGCCCTGGCTACGGCCTCGGTAACAGCCACCGAGCGGTGCCTGCCGCCGGTGCAGCCAAGGGCGATGGTTACCCGATAACGGCCTTCGCTTTCATAAAGCGGCAGCAGATATTCCAAAAAATCCAGCAACTTCGGTACAAACTCCGCGCCCGGCGCTTTGCCAAGCACATATTCGACAATGGGCGCGTCCTTGCCGCTCAGGGGGCGCAACTCCTCAACAAAATACGGGTTGGGCAGAAAGCGCAAATCATAAAGCAGATCGGCCTCAGCCGGAACCCCGTATTTGAAGCCAAAAGAAATCAGATGCACCCTGAAATTACGGCTGCGGTCAAACCAGGTTTGCAGGCGTTTTTGGATAAAACGGCGCAAATCATGAATGGAAAAAGCCGTGGTATCAATAACCATATCAGCGTTGTTGCGCAGCGGTGACAAACGCTCGTGCTCGGCCAGCACGGCCTGCTCCAGGCCCAGCCCTTCCGCTTCAAGCGGATGCGGCCGCCGGGTGGTGGCGTAGCGGCGCATGATTACATCCAGATCCGCCTCCAGAAAAAACAGGCGGATACTGCCGCCAAGGCCGCGCAGCTTCAGGAGCGGCCCAAGATAACCCCGGGCCGCATCCTGCTGCCGAAAATCCAGTCCCAGAACCAAACCACTATAATGCGCCAGAGCCTCCGGGTTCAGCAAATCCAGCATCTGCGGCATGAGGTCCATGGGCATGCCATCAATGACGAAAAACCGCATGTCCTCCAGCACATTGATGAAAGTACTTTTGCCCGCACCAGAAAGACCGGCCAGCAAAATTACCGGAAAGGCCGCGCCTTTAACCGCACCGCTGTCATTTAGCTGAGACATCTTCTACTTCTAACCTTAAAAACTAAATAATAACACCATATTATATTGTATTATCACGAGATGAATTTTTGTTACAAAAAGGCGCTCGTGACTTAACGATTAGCCGGAGGCACGATTAGCCCCAGGCTACCGTTGGATCGCTTGTACAGCACGCTCACAGAGTCGGTTTCCGCGTTAAGAAAAACCAGAAAATCATCATCACGCTGATCCAGTTGCATGGCGGCCTCGTCAACATGCATGGGCTTGGGTTCGAAATAATCCACACCCACGATTTGGCGGTTGCTGCCCTCGCCCACGGCCTGATAGCTGAAAACCTCAATTTCGGAGGCTACCGGCGCCTTGCCGCCGCTGCGACGCTTTTCCTTAATCTTTTCAAAATGCTTCTTGAGTTGGGATTCCAGCTTGTCCAGCACCATATCCACACTGGCGTACATGTCCTGCGATGTTTCCATGGCGGAAACATTCAGGCTGTCGCCGGTAAACAACACTTCGATCTTGTGCCGAAACTTGTCGACGCTCATGTTTACGCTGATGTCGGCAGTGTCTGCCTTTGGAATGAAACGGGTCAGCTTTTCAAAGCGGCGGGCGGCATACTTCTTGAGGTGTTCCGAAGGTTCGAAATTCTTGAAGGTGTAGGAAATATTCATAAACAATCTCCCGGGTTATAAATTGCCTGTCCAGCCTCACATTATAAAACTTCCTTGCGCTTTGACGAGGAAGGAATACCTAAAGCCATGCGATATTTGGCCACAGTTCTGCGGGCGATATTCAATTTAAGGGCATCCTGCAACATTTCTACTATCTTCTCATCACTAAGCGGAGCCTTGGGATCTTCATCGGAAATGTATTTTTTGATCTGTACCTTGACGCTTTCTGATCCTACTTCACTGCCATCGTCCAGGGCCAGGGAACTGTTAAAGAAATACTTTAATTCGTAAACGCCAAAAGGAGTGGCCACATATTTGTTGGAGGTGACCCGGCTGATCGTGGATTCGTGCATGGCGACATCTTCGGCTATTTCTTTGAGAATCAATGGCCGCAGGCGGGTTGGGCCTTCTTCAAAAAAGCCCCGCTGGTACTTAACAATGCTCTCCACAACCTTATAAAGAGTGCGTTGACGCTGGTGCAAACTTTTGATCAGCCAGGAGGCCGAACGCATACGCTCCTGAAAATAATCCTTGTCCTTGGCACCGGAAAGCGAATCCAGACTATCGGAATAAAGCGAAGAAAGCTGCAATTGCGGCAACCCTTCATCATTCAGGGCAATGATGAAATCATCTTCGTACTTGTAAACATAAACGTCCGGCGCAATGTAGTTAGGTTCCACATCACCGAAGCTGGCTCCGGGCATAGGGTCCAGCGACTGGATTATATCCAGGTATTCCTTGAGGTCTTCGGAAGTAAGCTTGAATTTGCGCAGAATCGGCTTGTAGCGGCGCGATTCCAGATCCTCAAGGTGATCCTTGATCAGGGAAAGCAGAATCGGATCGCGATCATATTTCAGCACTTCAATCTGTACCAGCAGGCATTCCTGCGGCGTACGCGCGGCAACGCCAACCGGATCAAAACGCTGTACAACCTTCAGCACGGCCTCGGCTTCTTCAGGCTTGCAGGCGGCCAGTTCTGAAATATCCTCCAGGCTGGCTTCCAGATAACCGCTGGAACTAAGGTTGCCAATGATGGCCTCGCCAATTTCCTGCTCTTTTTCATTCAGGGGCGAAAGCCGCAATTGCCAGAGCAAATGTCCAGCCAGGGTTGGATTGGAAGCGTAACGGGTTTCAAACAGATTGCCGTCTTCCGGCAGTTCCGCCTCACGCGAAGCCGCCTGACGGGAGGTGCTGGCAAAATCGCCGAGGTAATCTTCCCAGTCGGCGTTATTGGCCGCTTCGCGGGTATAGGCGTCATCAAACTCGGCGGTTTCAGGACGCTCTTCGTAAGTTTCCTGCCGCTCCTCAACAGACTCTTCCAGAAAAGGATTTTCCAGAAGCTCCTGCTGCACCATATCAACCAGCTCAATACGGGAAAGCTGCAACAGCTTGATGGCCTGCTGCAACTGCGGGGTCATAACCAGCTGCTGGCTGAGTTTAAGTTGTTGTCTGAGTTCTAATGCCATTTTAACCGCGCATAAAATTTGGAATAGGCGAACAAAAAAGTTCTATGCCAAAATCATGCCACAGTTTAGAATATATAGCAAGTACGCGCACTGGCCGGGCAGCGCCTAATTTTGCCGTGATACTTCGTCAGGCATCGTTTTTTGCTCCGGTCGAGTACCAAAAGAGTACGCTTCCTTCGCAAAAAACTCGCCTTCCTCGTCTGACGGCAAACTTAGGCACTGCCTATACATTAGCTGAGGATGATAAAAGAAATTAGAGCGAGAACCCTTCGCCCAGGTAAACGCTTCTGGCTCTGGAGTCGGCCACAATCTGCTCGGGAGCGCCCTCAATGATTACGCTGCCCTGATGCACCAGATAGGCGCGATCGCAAATGCTCAGGGTTTCGCGCACGTTATGGTCGGAAATCAGGATGCCGATGCCCTTATCGCGCAAGCCGCGAATCAGCGACTGGATATCATCGACAGCCAGCGGGTCGATACCGGCAAAAGGCTCGTCCAGCAGTACGAACTTGGGATGGCGGATCAGGGCCCTGGCCAGTTCAAGCCTGCGCCGTTCGCCGCCGGAAAGGAAGGATGCCGTGGATTTGTAAAGGTGATCAATACGGAACTCGCGCAAAAGCTCCATGGCCCGATCCTGCCGCTGGCTTTTATCAAGGCCGGTGTATTCCAGAATAATCATCAGGTTGTCCAGCACCGAGAGCGTGCGAAAAATGGAACTTTCCTGCGGCAGATAGGAAAGCCCCACTCTGGCCCGGTCATGCAAAGGCCAACCGGCAATATCCATGTCGTTCAGATAGACATGCCCGGCGGAAGGTTTGCGGATGCCCGTGATCATATAAAAAGTAGTGGTCTTGCCTGCCCCGTTGGGGCCAAGCAGTCCGACAATTTCGCCGGTATTCACCGTAAGCGAGACATCGCGCACCACTGTGCGGTCACCGTAACGCTTGTAAAGACTTTCAGTTCTGATGGTATTCATGGACTTTATTTGCGTTCTTTGGATTCAAAGTCAACCTTGACGTTACCCTGGGCTTCGCTCCGGTTGTCTGTAAGATAGAAGAAAATCACATCTGCGCTAAGCTTGTTGCTATCTTCAAACAGCACCGGATTGCCATCCATGCGCAGCACTTCGTCACGCACGGTATAGGTGGCCTTTTCGCAGGTGGCCAGACGATTTTGCGGCAGCGCAATACGCACTCCGGTATGAGCGATAATTTTTTCCACTTTGCCCGCATTCATGGGCAGGCCGTTATTGTCGGCCTTGCCTCCGCCGGAAGCTCCGGCAGCGGAACTATCACCCGGCGCGGCCAGATAAAGCTCAAGCCTTGCGGAAGTGAGTGTGAAATCGGGATGTACTACTTTTACCTTGCCGGAAAAAGTAACTTTACGCGCCTCGGAATTGTAGACCATGGACTCGGAAGTCACTTTGGTAATCGCGGCCTTGCTTGCGGAAGAGCCATTGGTCCGCCCGGCCGGTACAGTCTGCGCGGCTTGGGCTGGATTGGGCTCCGGTTGTGCGCAAAGCAGCGCCAGCAGGCACAAACAGAACGCTACGCGTAAACAGGAAAAGCTGGAGTACATCAAGCTACCGCCAAACAATAAAAAGTTAAAAAATCAATGCGGGGACGCACCTAATCAGCGTTTGCCGGCTCAATACCACTTTGCGCCGCCGCTTCAGGAGGCACAATACCGGGAACAGGCCGTTCCGGGCGGGATACGTTTTCCCAGTCAACGCGGACATCGCCGTAAGCATAAAGCACGTTTTCATCCAGATTCCAGACCACGCGATTCGCCTCGCCGTCCATGCCTCTGGCACTGAAATCAGCATGGCCCGGGCTGACCAGTTGGCGCTTGCCGCCGGAATACTCAAGCAATTGCGAGAGCAGAGTCTTATCCGCGTTGGTGACATGCACTTTTTCAATAAAACGCATTATATCGCGTTCCTGATCCACCTCGCCCAAACGGGAAAGCACGGTCAGGATATTTTCCGGATCCAAAACGGACTGCGCCAACACAACTTCGGATATATCAGGCGTCGCATCCTGCAAAGTATCCGCCGGAGTCAAATAATAGGTCAAATAAGGCTCCACAGCCTGAATCAAGCCATCCTGTCCGGCCATGTCCGCCTGTTTGGCCACCAGAGTCCACTGGAGTTTGCCCTCTTCACCCTGGGAAAGCTCAAGCCCCTCAATATTCATGCTCCGGCGTCCGGAGTCACCCGACTCGGCGGATTCGCCAACCACGGCGGGTTCGGAAGTGTTGGCCGCTTCACCAGATTCGCTTGTAATGCCGGGCGTAGCGGAATCATACGGCGCATCAAGCTCCTCTTGATTCCGGATCAAAAAAGCGGCCATAACGACTATAAGAATTATGGCGAGAATCGCCAATTTACCTTTGTTCATAAATTATTTACTTGCCCACCCGTCAAGCAATTCCGCAAGTTTTCCCTGAGCGGCCAGAATATGCCGTACAAGCTCGCGCACGGCCCCACGCCCGCCGCCCCGGCGGCTGACATAATGCACCAGCCCACGCACTTCCGGCTGGGCATCGCAAACCGTCATGGATAATCCCACCCGGCGCAGCACCGGCAAATCCAGCCAATCATCCCCGGCATAGGCGGCTTCATCCCAGGTCAGGCCGTATTTATCCAGCAAAGATTGCATGACGCTTGCCTTGTCAAAAATTCCGGAATGAAATTCTTCAATACCCAAAACGCGGACGCGTTGCTCCACAGCGGCGGATTCCATGCCGGTGATTATGACCACCACCAGTCCGGCCTGCTGGGCCAGCTTAACAGCCACGCCGTCCTGGCAGTCAAAACGCTTCATGGTCAGCCCGGAAGCATCGTAATAAAGACCGCCGTCAGTCAGAATGCCATCCACATCCAGAGCAATCAAACGCACCTTGCGGGCCAGATCGCCCGGAAAAGCCGGGTCCAGTTCAAAAGCGGCCAGTTTGCCGGTATCAGCTACAATCATGCAAAACGCTCCACAGCGGTCAACCTCTTCACAATCACTACAAAATCTCAGTCGAGCAGCCAACCTCTTGCCAATCACGGGCAATACTCCACAGGGCGGCCAGTTCTTTGAGCAGGACCGGCAAATCCTTGAGATTCAGGCTGTTCGGGCCATCGCAAAGAGCCTTGTCCGGATCGGGATGACACTCCATGAACACAGCATTAGCCCCGGCAGCCACGGCAGATCTGGCCAGGGTGGGGACAAAACGACGGTCACCGCCGGAGCAGGCCCCCTGCCCGCCCGGCAACTGCACGGCGTGAGTGGCGTCCATAACTACCGGAACGCCCAGAGCGCGCATAACCGGTATCGAACGCATATCCACCACCAGATTATTGTAACCAAAGGAACTGCCGCGCTCGGTAAGCAGAATTTTGCCGTTACCGGCCAGCCGCAGTTTTTCCAGCAGCGGCTTCATATCCCAGGGGGAAAGAAACTGCCCTTTCTTTACGTTTACGATTGCTCCGCTCCCGGCAGCGGCCAGCAGCAGGCTGGTCTGGCGGGAAAGAAAAGCCGGAATTTGCAAAATATCCACAACTTCGGCCACAGCCGCGACTTCGCCCGGCTCGTGAACATCGGTTATTACCGGCAAGCCGGTTTTTTCACGGATACGGGCCAGCCACTCCAGACCTTGCGCCATTCCCGGTCCGCGAAAAGAAGCCAGCGAACTGCGGTTGGCCTTGTCGTACGAGCTTTTAAAAATCGCCTTCAAGCCAGCCGCTTTGCTGGCCTCGGCCACGGCCAGGGCGGTATCTTCGGCCAGGCTGTAGCTTTCCAGCACACAAGGGCCGGCAATAATAAAAGGAGCGGCGCAAAGTTCCGCGTACAGCGTATCAGAATTGTTGCTTGGCGAAATCAAACGCAGCTCCTTTCATTTAACCCTTACTATTTTCGTGCGCCGCTTTCACAAAATCACGGAAAAGCGGATGCGGCTTCATGGGCGTGGATTTGAATTCCGGATGGAACTGACAGCCCACGTACCAGGGATGGTCAGGCAATTCCACAATCTCCACCAGTTCGCCGTCCGGGGAAAGTCCGCTGAACTTCATACCGGCGGCAGTCAGTTTTTCCTTATATTCATTGTTGAATTCGTAACGATGGCGGTGACGTTCTTCGATCAGCTCCGCGCCGTAAGCCTTGCCAGCGAAGCTATCCGCTTCCAGATGGCAGGGATAGGCTCCCAGGCGCATGGTGCCGCCCTTGTCGCTGTCCATATCGCGTTGCACCCGGCAACCGGCGCGATGGTCAAACCATTCGGTCATCAGATAAATTACTTTGTCCTCGCCCTGCGGGGCGAATTCCTCGGAGTTGGCTTTGGGGATGCCGGCCACATTGCGCGCAAATTCGATCACCGCGCAGTGCATGCCAAGGCAGATGCCGAAAAACGGCACTTTCTTTTCACGCGCGTATTTCGCGGCCAGAATTTTGCCGTCAATACCACGAGCGCCAAAACCGCCAGGAACCAGAATACCATCCTGGCCTTCCAGCAGCTTGTCCACATTCTTTGCGGTAACCTCGTCAGAATTGACAAAGGTTAGCTCCACCTTGCTGTGGTTTGCGATGCCGCCATGACTCAAAGCCTCGCACAAGCTCTTGTAGGCTTCCGTGAGTTCCACGTACTTGCCGACAATGGCTATTTTGACATTATGCTCAGGATTGGCCGCAGTTTGCACAAGGGTGCGCCAAGGGGCCAGTTTGGCGTTCTTGGCCGGCAGGCGAAGCATGATGGCCACTTTTTGATCCAGGCCTTCGTCATACAGGCGCAACGGCACTTCATAAATATTGCCGACATCAACCGAAGAGAAAACGGCGTCCGGCTCCACATCGCAGAAAAGAGCTATTTTGCGTTTAAGTTCGTTGTTTACCGCCACTTCGCAGCGGCAAAGAATAATATCCGGCTGAATGCCCAGGCTGCGCAATTCCTTCACACTGTGCTGGGTAGGCTTGGTCTTGTGCTCACCGGCCACGCGCAAATACGGCACCAGGGTGAGGTGCATATACAGGCAGCGTTCCTTGCCCAGATCGCCGCGCAACTGACGGATGGCCTCCAGAAAAGGCAGACTTTCGATGTCGCCCACGGTGCCGCCGATTTCAATCAGGGCCACGTCCGGCGGGTTCTGCCTGGCCGTGCTGAGAATGGCTTCCTTTATTGCATCGGTGATATGCGGAATAACCTGCACGGTACCGCCCAGATAGTCGCCGCGGCGTTCCCTCTGGATGACAGAATTGTAAATGCTGCCCGAGGTGTAGTTGCTGCGCTTGGACATGGGGACGCCCAAAAAGCGTTCGTAGTGGCCCAAGTCCAGATCCGTCTCCGCTCCGTCATCAGTGACGAAGACTTCGCCGTGCTGGGTGGGATTCATGGTGCCGGGGTCAACGTTAATGTAAGGATCCAGCTTCTGGATGGTCACACTTAAGCCCCTGGCTTTGAGCAGAGCGCCAAGCGAGGCGGCGGCCAAACCTTTGCCCAGCGAGGAAAGTACCCCGCCGGTAATGAAAACAAATTTTGTCTTTTGCATTTCTCTTTCCTGAGTAACTGACTTGAAACAATGGCCGGTTTTTTGCGACCATAACAATAGGCGCAGATACCATATACACTTTTTGCCCGTCCGTCAGCAGGCGAAAGAACAATAAAATTTTATCACCGGGGTATGAAACTTCAAAATCAAGCAGTTTGAAGGAAATATTCCACTATAAAAAAATAAGTCCGCCGCAACGGCCGCAAAATGCGCCCATTCACCTGTTGACGGCTTGGCAAGGCTGAGGCTAGTATGAGAACCATTTTTAAAGCTTTTTAAAGGAGCAAAAATGCCAACCCAGGTTTCCGCGCTGATTATCACCGGCTACGGCACCAACTGCGAAACGGAATGCGAATATGCGGCCAGAAAAGGCGGCGCTGACAATACCAAAATTATTCATTTTTCCGAACTGCTTACCGGGCAGGCCTGCCTGCTTGAACATAACTTCCTGATCTTTCCCGGCGGCTTTCTGGATGGCGATGATCTGGGCGCGGCCCAGGCAGCGGCCCAGCGCTGGCAGCACGCCAAAGACGCGGAAGGCAAGCCCTTGCTGGATCAACTCAAGCTCTTTCTGCAACGCGGCGGCCTGGCCATCGGCATCTGCAACGGCTTTCAGCTCATGGTCAAACTTGGGCTGCTGCCTGGCCTGCCGGATTCTACCGGCAAAGCCGACGACTCCCTCGGTTTTGAGCGCCAAAGCTCGCTCACGCATAACGCCTCGGCCCGCTACGAAGACCGCTGGTGCCATCTCAAGGTTAACCCCAAAAGCCCCTGCGTGTTCACCAAGGGGCTGGATCTGCTCTATTTCCCGGTGCGGCACGGTGAAGGCCTGTTCGTACCCAAGGATGAAGCCATGCTGGAGCGTATCCGCGAAAACAATCTGATCGCCCTGCAATACGCCCACCCGGAAAATGGATTGCCCACTCAGGAATATCCTTTCAATCCCAACGGTTCGCCGCTGGGCATTGCCGGTATCTGCGACCCCAGCGGACGCATTTTCGGGCTTATGCCGCATCCGGAAGCTCTGAACCATCCGACCAACCATCCGGGCTGGACGCGTGGCGAGGCCATGACGCTGGGCATAGCCCTGTTTACCAACGGTGTTAATTACTTGCGCCAATAAATAAGCGTAGCGCGGGCGAATACTGCGTCAAAATCATTTTTTGCTCCGGTCGAGTACCATAAGAGTACACGTCCCTCCGCAAAAAATAATTTTTCCTTGTCTTCACCACACGCTACGCTTATTTATGAACAAATTTCAAAAAAAGCGCTGAAAACATATGATTCCATGCTTCATCTGTGGTCAACCAGCTGAAACCGACTGGGTGATGGGGTTGCCTCCGGCACCGGATAGCCAGAAGCTCGGACTGTGCAACGAGCACAACAACCAGGAAAATCGAAGCAAAGTAAATCGGGCCTGGCAGGGCTACCTTACGGCGGCCATTGGCGAGCTTAACCGCAGCAACGCCCAACGCGCCGCCGGGATGCCCAGACTGCTGAGCATATTTTTCTCAGGCGGCGGATCTCTTTCTGTACCTTGCCTAGAATACTCCACACCGGATCCGGACATTCTCAAAGTGCTTACCCCGGAAGGAGAAGCGGTATTCTTCCCCTTGCGCCAGGTGCGACACTATTCGGTTGGCCCACTAGGGGAAGCCCCCCAGGCCACCCAAACCGATAATTCACAAAATCCGCCTGGCCTTGCTCAAACCGGTGATCGACAAAATCAGCCAGCGCTGCCACTGGCCGAAAACAGGCAAGATTTGCCCAGTCTGCCTCAAAACGAAAAATTGCAACTGCCTTCCTGATTTCATCTGACAAGCTCCAATTAAAAAGCCGTTGCCGGATTAGTTTTATCCGGCAACGGCTTTAAAATTAATACGCCTGAAAGCTGCTTATCGAGCTAGGCTTTTTCGGCAGTATTCACCAGCGGCTTGACCACAGCGCCGGAGCGCAGGCAGCGGGTGCAAACCGAAAGAGTGCAAACCTGACCGTTGGCGTGCTGGTGGCGCACTTTCTGCAAATTGGGCTTGAAGCGCTTTTTGGTCTTGATGTTGGAATGGCTGACATGGTTGCCAACCTGGGTGATTTTGCCGCACATTTCGCACTGCTTGGGCATGATGAACTCCTCCGCTATAAATAATGCCGTTAATTTTTTTTGGAATCCGGTTTCTTATACATTGCCGAAAAAAAAAGCAAGCTTTTTTAGCTAAAAAAATAGTCATTTAATTTGAACCAGCCGGTAGCGCCTAAGTTTGCCGTCAGACGAGGAAGGCGAGTTTTTTGCGAAGGGACGTGTACTCTTTTGGTACTCGACCGGAGCAAAAAACGATGTCTGACGAAGTATCACGGCAAAATCAGGCGCTACCTGTGGCTTTTCTTGACAAAACAAGGAAAAAGCATATACATCTCTCCGTTCAAAGGCCGATGGCCATAAATTTAGCGAGTTCAGCAACCATTATGTACAGCACCTGGGCACCCCTGCAAACCGTATTGGATTCAGGGCCACATTATATTCTGGACGACCAGCGCATCTGGACCGGCCCCATTGAAGAGTTTGCAATGGCTTGCAAACTGGTTTCGCCCATGCGTGCCGAACTGGATATTTTTCAGCAGGAAGACGGTCTTTTGGTTCGCGGCAAAATTGCCGGGCGGGTAACGCTGCCCTGCAACCGTTGCGCCGAAGACGCCGAGTGCGACATCGACACTGTTTTTGACAGCTTTGAGTCGTTTCCGCCTGAAGATGACGCTGCCGAACCAGATTCGGACGTGGATGAATATTTCTTGCGCCGCTCACCGCAAGGTACCGGCCTGGAAATAAATCTGGGTGCGCTTGTCTGGGAAGAATTCGCGCAGGCTTTGCCCATCCACCTGCTTTGCAGCCCGGATTGCGCCGGACTTTGTGCCAAATGCGGCACAAACCTGAATCAGGGCGCTTGCGGATGCGCACAAGAAAGTTCAGATCCCCGCCTGGAAAAATTGCGCGGGCTGAAAATAAAAAAATAAAAAAACAGATCGCTATAAGCGGATAGCAAGGAGAAGATCATGGCTGTTCAACAAAACAAAAAATCCAAATCCAGAAAAGGCATGCGCCGTTCCCACCATCGGGTGGATATTCCCAACGTGGTGCTCTGCAAGTGCGGCGAAAGCACTCTTTCCCATACCATTTGCCCGTCCTGCGGCACCTACCGCGACCGCAAAATGGTAAACGACGCTGCGGAGTAATGATACTGTGAGTCTTGAGCCGTATTCCGGCCCGCTGGCCACAAAAGCCCCGGTCATAGCAGTTGATGCCATGGGCGGTGATTTCGGCCCTAGCGTCACCATTCCCGGCGCTTTGCAGGCGGCAGCCGCTTGCGGCTGCAAGCTCATGCTGGTTGGCCGCTCCGAAGACATCACGCGGGAGCTGGACAAGCACGATACCAGCGGGATCAGCCTGGAGATAATCCAGGCTTCGGAAGTTGCGGAAATGCATGAGAAGCCTTCCGACATCCTGCGCCGCAAAAAAGACTCCTCCATTCAGGTAGCCTGCCGTCTGGTCAAGGATGGCCTGGCCGACGGTCTGGTAAGCCCCGGACATTCCGGGGCCACAGTCGCTTGCGCCATGTTTATCATTGGCCGCATTCCCGGCGTGGAACGGCTCGGACTGGCCAGCATCATGCCCTCGGAAAAAGACCCCACTGTACTGCTTGATGTCGGTGCCAACGTAGATTGCCGCCCGCACCACCTTTTTCAGTTCGGACTCATGGGCAGTAGCCTGGCGCAGACTGTGCTCAACCGCACCGCGCCCAAGGTAGGCATCCTTTCCATCGGCGAAGAGGAAGGCAAAGGCAATTCGCTGGTCAAAGATACCTACGAATTGCTCAAGATGGCCAAAAACCTGAATTTCGTCGGCAATGTGGAAGGACGCGACCTTTTTACCGGCGAACTGGACGTGATCGTCTGTGACGGCTTTGTGGGAAATGTGGCCCTGAAGCTTGCGGAAGGTCTGGGCACCTCGCTTGGACACCTGCTCAAAAAAGCCCTGTTTTCCAGCCTGTCCGCCAAACTCGGCGCCCTGCTCGCCAAAAACGCCCTGCGGCGTTTCGCGCAGTTTGCCGATTACGCCGAATACGGCGGAGCTCCTCTGCTCGGCTTGCAGGGCGTGGCTCTGGTCTGTCACGGAAAATCAAATGCCAAAGCCATTCGCAGCGCTGTGAAAATGGCCTCAACATATGTCGAAAAAAAGACCAACGATCATTTGGTGGCCTCCATCATAGCCAACGAAGAATTGACCCTGTACAGCAAAGCAACCAAATAAGCAGATCTTTATAAAACGCGCCACCAGCGCGTGCTTCCGGGATTCGCCATGACGGACAGCATTTATTTCAACGGTTTTGGCTATTACGCTCCAAAGCGCATCATCGACAACGCGGAAATGTGCACCATCGTGGATACCACTGATGAGTGGATCCAAAGCCGCACCGGCATCAAGGAGCGGCACATTGTGGCCCCCGGCGAAACCTGCTCGGACATGGGCCTGGTCGCGGCCCGGCAGGCTTTGGAAGCCGCCGGCATGAATGCTGATGAAATCACTGTTATCATGTGCGCCACTGTTTCAGCGGATTCCATAGTACCCAGCACGGCCACGCGCCTACAGCAAAAATTGGGCGCAACCAAGGCCATGGCTTTTGATTTCAACGCCGCCTGCTCCGGCTATCTCTATGGCATGCAAATCGCGCAGGGTCTGCTGGCCGCGAATCCTGAACATAAAATTTTGCTGTTGGCCGCAGAAGTGCTCACCAGCCGGACCAACTGGACCGACCGCACCACCTGCGTGCTTTTCGGCGATGGGGCTGGGGTTGCGATCCTGAGCAGTGAAAAACGCAGCCCGGCCAATCCCACAATCTTTTCGCACAACGCCAGGCTTGAGGGCGTCATGTCCGCTGCGGACGGAACGCAAGGCGACTTTTTGACGGCCATTGGCGGTACCAGCGGGCATCCGTATAAATTGGGTGATACGGTCGGTGACGAGTTCTTCATCAAAATGAACGGCCGCGAAGTTTATAAACATGCCGTACGCAATATGCCAGCTCTGTGCAACGAACTCATGGACAGCCTTGGCTACACCATTGACGATATTGATGCGCTCATTCCGCACCAGGCCAATCTGCGTATTATTGAAGCCGTTGGCGAACGCCTTAACATGCCGGCGGAAAAAGTCTTCGTCAACGTACAAAAGTACGGCAACACTTCCTGCGCCTCCATCCCGCTGGCTCTGGGCGAAGCCATAGAGCAAAATTTCATCAGACCGGGCATGCGCGTGCTGCTCACCACTTTCGGCGGCGGGCTGACCTGGTCGGCTGCAATTCTAAAATTCTAAAAGTTTAAAATAGTGCCTGCTTTTGATGACAAAAGCAGGCACTCAATTTTTCAGAACTTTAGGCCAAACTCCTAAGAGTTGGCAAAAATCGCTTCGCCTTTAAATTCCAGATCCACAATCTCATAATTCAGCCTGCCGCGCGGCGCTTCGACCACAACGTCATCGCCCACGCCTTTGCCAAGCAAAGCCCTGGCCACGGGTGAAAGAACGGAAATACCGCCCGGCACCATGTCAACCTCATCCGGTCCGACAATGGTGTACTCTTTTTCCTCATCCGTATCCTGGTCTACAATGCGAACCGTGCAGCCATAAATAACTTTTTCACCGCCGAGCCTGGAAAAATCCACCACGTTAAAACTTGGCATTCTGGATTCTATATAGCTGATTTTTGCTTCAAGCATGCCCTGACGCTCGCGGGCAGCGTCATAGCCGGCGTTTTCGCTCAAATCGCCCTCCTCGCGGGCTTCCTGAATCACTCTGGCAATTTCGGGGCGTTCCTTCTTGAGATTTTCAAGCTCTTCGCGCAACCGATCAAAACCTTTTTGGGAAATAGGGATGCTCATATCGTAAAACCTTGCGAGATGATGTTAAAGGCTAATAATACAAAAGCAAGGCGCACGCTCAAAAAAGCGTACGCCGTGTTCTAGCCATATAAAAACAATAAAGCATTATTTTCATCTTGGCAAGACGTTTGCCCTGCACGCTGGTTATAAACCTTATTGGTACAGATCATTAGATATATATTGACAGCGTCGTTTTTGCGACTAAGTTAGGATAAATACTTCCAATTCAATATACGTTGCCGCATAGTGCCGACAACAGCGCGGAGGTTGATATGGTTATAGATTTCAGTTCCATGCACGAAGGCTCAAATGAAATCGAGCGCATTTTCGAGGATATGTTCAAAAAAGGCCCGCTCGGCTCCAGACGCTTGTTCCCGCAGGTCAATGTGTTTGAAAATGACGATGGCTACATCGTTGATTTCTGCGTTCCAGGCATACCGATTGATGATATCGAACTGGTCCTGACCGCCCGTAACCTGATTATCAAAGGTGAGCGAAAATCGCCCGAGGGCCGCTACTTCCGGCAGGAACGACTGGCCGGGTCCTTTCAGCGGGCCTTGAGCCTGAATGTTCCGGTGGATCTGGACAGGGTCAACGCCAAAAACGAAAACGGCATCCTGCGTGTGACCCTTCCGAAAGCCGAGCTGGTAAGACCGCGAAAAATCAACATTCATTCCAGGTCAGGCAATTAGCGGATCCTGTCATTCTAACGGAGCAGCAACATGAAGCACAGCGAAAAAAAAGAAGGCACCCTTACTCCGCCAGCCACTGATATTCTGGAAATGGACGATGGCTTCCATGTCATCATGGATATGCCGGGCGTCAGTGCTGATGACATTGTCATCGACATTGAAGAATCGGAGCTGACCATCAGCGGCGAAAATTCATATGTTGAACCAAACAACAGTCTGCGCAGACTGCATATCGAATTCACCCCCCGCCGTTACCGCAGAACCTTCAGTTTGTCGGATCTGGTGGATCATGACAATGTGGATGCCGATTTAAAAGATGGCGTATTGCGCCTTTACCTGCCCAAAGCCGAAGCAATGAAACCGCGCAGAATCCCGATTTCCTGAAGAAAATCGAAAAATAAATATCTTGCCGTAAAAATGCAAGAATTTGTTGACGCGCCATCCATATTAAGGCAATTGCTTTAAACGGACCGCGCGTTCAGATCGTCTTGGGAAATCTGGATAATCGTTGCGGGTGTTTTACATAATTTTTTGTGAGGTTTTTTTATGTCCAAGTCTCTCTATGTGGGCAATCTGCCCTGGTCTGCCAACGAAGAAGAAATCCAGAGCCTGTTTGCTCCGCACGGCAATGTTTTGTCCGTGAAGCTCATCAGCGATCGTGAAACCGGCCGCGCCCGCGGCTTCGGTTTTGTCGAAATGGATGATGCCGATGCCGCCAATGCCGTTCAGGCCCTTGATGGCACCAGCTTCGGTGGTCGTACGCTGCGTGTGAACGAAGCGCAGCCCAAACAGCCGCGCCAGCACCAGTTCTAAGAGACAGCCAGTTAAAAGTGCCCGCCCTTTCCGGCGGGCCTTTTTTATTATGGACCTCCCCGGAAAATCTGTTATCGTAAGATCAGAAAATGCGAAGAATTATAACTGGTTGTCTGGTAATCCCGGACGTAATGAGCCAGTAAACCCGGGAGGTAGCAGTTATGAAATTTACAGTCAAAAAAACTCTCGCGCCAATGTTTGTGGCCACGCTGCTTATTATTACCATGCTGGGCGGCTGCGCCTCTCAGGGCGGACAGGATTATACCCGAAGCCAGGAGCGCGGGGCCATGCAAATTCAGCGCGGCGTTGTTACCGATGTGCGCGTGGTGCAAATCAGTGAGGATTCCTCCCTGCTCGGCCCCACAGTTGGCGGCGTGGCCGGAGGTTTTTTAGGTAGCCTTTTGGGCAGCGGATCGGGCCAGGTGCTTGGCACTATCGGCGGGGCCGCTGCCGGGGCTTTGGGCGGTGCGGCTGCGGAAAAGGCCGTGCGTGACAAAAATGGCTATCAAATCACTGTCAGGCTGGATAACGGCAACGAAATCGCCGTGGTACAAGATCAGGATATTCCTTTCCAGACTGGCGACCGGGTGCGCGTGCTTAGCGGAAGCGGCGCAACCAGGGTGCAGCACGAATAAGAATTAATCAGGCAAAAATGAAATCTGACGCAGCAGCACGGCAAAATGAGACCCTAGTCGAAGATCGCAATAGCACCCGCAGCCGGATGCTCGGCCTATGGTCGGCCCTTGTCGCTTTCAATATCTGGGGAGTACTCCCTATCTACTGGAAGCTGCTCAGTTTCATTTCGCCGCAGCTCATCCTGCTCTACCGGATATTCTGGTCCTACGTCTTCCTGCTCGCCATTGTGCTCAAAAGCGGCAAACTGCGCCAAACCTTCGCCCTGTTAAAGCACCGCCGCACAGCCATTACCGTGACCGTTTGCAGCATCCTGCTCACTGGCAACTGGTTCATTTTCATCTGGGCGGTCAATAGCGGGCATATTGTGGAAACCAGTCTGGGCTACTTTCTTAACCCTTTGATAAATATGATTCTTGGGGTTATCTTCTTCCGTGAGCGTCCGGACCCTTTGCAGTGGCTGGCCATTTTAATAGCTTTTTCCGGTGTGGCTGTGCAGGTCTGGATTTTCGGACGCCTGCCCTGGATTGCCCTTTCGCTCGGCACAAGTTTCGCGCTGTATGGCATGCTGCGCAAGACCGAAACCATCGACTCCGTCCCCGGCCTTTTTCTGGAAACCAGTGTCATGTTCCCGCTGGTCACAGCCGGTCTGATCTGGTTTTGGATTAACGGCGACACCAGCCTGATTACCAGTGTGCCGCAAACTTTGCTGATCATGTGCGCCGGGATCTTCACCAGCATACCACTGCTGCTTTTCGCCTACAGCGCCCAGCGCCTTTCACTCACCACGCTAGGACTGACCCAGTATATTTCGCCCAGCATCAGTCTGCTCATCGGCGTATTTATCTACGGCGAACCCTTGACTTCCGGGCATCTAATCAGCTTCATGCTGATCTGGATCGCCCTGGCCATTTATACCTTTGAGAGCATACGGCTTTACCGTAAGGCTACCAATCTGAACTGGCGTGAGTAGGGTCGCAGCTTGCCGTGATACTGTGTCAGGCATCGTTTTTTGCAAAAAAACTTGCCTCCCTTGTCTGCCGACAAGCAGTTGCGGTAATATATTGATATAAAATGGGTATGGTACAATAAGTCTTGCGACATACCCATTAAAATACCCATAGAAATATAAGATTGTAAAAAAGTTCCTTGGCCTGTTTGGGACGAGTATTTTCAGGCCGGGAAGTGGTAATATACCACCTTGCGGGGGCAGGGCATGACTCCGCTATTTTGTGCCGAGAGCAGCTATCGTTTGTATATGCTGGCTGCCAAGGAGCGACTTCATTTGTGTTATCGCTACGGTGTTTAGCTGCACAAGCCTTTCGCTTTGTAAAATCTTCTGGCTGATTAGCAAGGCGTTTATGCTTTCAATATTGCTCAAAACAATCAACTGTTCAAGCGTTGCATAATCGCGCATATTACCTTTTTCTTTTGGATTTTCTTTGCGCCATTGTTGGGCTGTTTTGCCGAATAGAGCCATATTCAACAAGTCAGCCTCTGACGCATAGGCAAAACTGGCTTGTTCTTTGGTCACAACAGGCGGGAGAAGATGTTCCTTTACGGCATCCGTATGGATTCTGTAATTCAGCTTTGTGAGAGTGCGTTGGAGGCTCCATTCAAGAGAAAGGCGTTGGCGTTCCTCTTCTTTCAGCCGTTGGAATTCACGGATAAGGTATATTTTGAACTCGGCACTTATCCACATGCCGAACTCAAAGGCAATGTCTTTATGGGCGTAAGTGCCGCCATATCTGCCAGCGGTAGCCCGGAGGCCGATGGCGTTGGTTTTTGCTACCCACTCCTTGACGCTGATTTTATAGCTGTTCAGCCCTGCCTGACTTTTAATTATGGCGAATTCGCCATAATTAAAATGAGGGTTATACACACGCTCCCAAATTCCCAAGTATTCAACGGTATTTCTGTTTCTCAGCCAGTCGGAGATGAAAAAATCGCCGTCCTTCGCCTTGAGCATATCCGTCAGTGAAATATAATCGTCATCTTGGGTAGAGAGAACGGTTATCTCCGTCCCTTGAACTGTCATTTTTTTCATCGGCGGCATCTCCTTGAAACGAAGATATACCGTACCGCGTGAGCGTACTCAAGCCTGTTTTCAATCCTTTGACACAAAGATATTAGGGCATTGACGATGTTTATCTTGGATTGCTACAGGATTAAAGTCATTTATTGGTTCATTGTTTTGAATACTGTACCATCCATCAGGGAGAGACATGAGCAATAGATCATCAATAAATTTTGCTATATTATTATCTGAATCACCATTCACAACATACTGCGGCAAATTTTGAAAAAAATGTAACGCTTGAGTGCCTTCTGCTGTTGCCAGATAGTTATCCAAAAGGAAGCGGGTGAATTGCATAGCAGTCCTCATGTCTCGAGTATTGATATCCCGTCTGTTAACGAATTTTTAAATTGAATGAGTCAAGGGAATTAAATTCCGAGGCTGCTTGCCTCCGCAATCCGGCCAACGTAAGCGCCGCAGCCGTGATCAGGCCCAGATAGCTAAAAAGGTTCTCGCCGCTCAAGGCGGAGGCAGCGCCGAAAACGCCGCCGCAAACCACCGCCGCGCAAGCAAAACGCGGCTGTATTGTCCTTCCTCCACCACCTGCTTTGCTGGCCAAAAGCCCGATGAACACCGGGGCAACCACGCCGCAGACATAAACATCATACGCCATCAGCAAATAATCCAGCACATCCCGCCCCCAGAGGCTGAGCAACAGGCCAGCCGCACCAAGCGCCACAACGCAAACGCGGCTGGTGCGCGTATCGTCGCGCCGCAGCAAATCGTGGGCTAGCACGGTACTGGCCGTGACCAGGCAGGAATCAGCCGAAGAAACGATTACGCTGACCAAGGCCAATGACACACCAAGCCCCAGCCAGGACGGTACAAGTGACGATAAAGCCAGACCAAGCACGGCATCGCCCGGCGTGTCAGGCGGCAGCAAACCTGTGCAGGCCAGCCCGATAGAGACAATAAGCAGGGAACAGATTACCAGACCGCACACGGCGATCAGGCCGCCCAACCTTGCAGAGGAAGCATTGCGCGCGCTCAGCAAACGCCCGAAAAGCATGGGGCAGACCAAATAATTTCCGCCTACCACGAACAGAAAATACACGAGTTTTTCCGGCGGAAAGGCATCATTTACCAATTCGAAACGCAAGTTGGAGAGCCAAGCCAATCCGCCCACTCCGCTTGCCTCACTCGACCCACCAAGCGCGGCTGCCACGCCAGGCTCGGACAGTCCGGTCATACCGGCTTGCCCAAACAGGCAGAGCCAGCCCAATAGTAACAGCAAAGCCAGCAGCATCAGCAGGGCCTGAATGCGATCCACCCGCATGATGGCCGCTTGCCCACCCAGAGTATGCAAAACAATCAAGGCAAAACCGATAGCCAGACAAAGCAACCCGGAAAAACCGGTCAAACCCTGCAATATTCTGGTAATAGCCACAAATTGAGCCGCCAGTATGGCCATCCAGGCCAGCACAATCAGTACGGAAATGAGCGGACGGGCAGCCGGACCCAAAAAAGTCTCCACCAGTTGCGGCATGGTATAGGCCCCGGTTTCCCGCACCTTGCGGGCCAGAAGCAGCGAAAGCGCGGTCAGACCCACCGCCCCGGCCCCCAGCCACCAGAAAGCCGGTGTGCCTATATGAAAGGCCAGACCGATTACGCCAATGGTAGCCGAAGCGCCCACGCAGGAAACAATAATAGAAAGCCCTACTCCCAAAGCGCTGCTGGAACGGTTGTTCACAAAAAAAGCGCACTGGCCGCCCCCGCGCATGGACTTTCCGGCGGTAAGCAATATAACGGCGGCATAGGCCGCGAGCAAAACCAAACCCATAGAAGGCATATCTATCTCCACATATCTTCCTGCACCGCCCGGCGCATAGCCAGAACAAGCCGATCCAAATCTTCTTCGCTGCTCACATAAGGCGGCATAACATAAATCAGGCGGCTGAAGGGACGAATCCACACGCCGCAATCACGCACAAAAAACTCCTGCAACTTCGCAACCTGTACCGGAGCTTCCATTTCCAGCACGCCGATAGCGCCCAAAACCCGGACATCAGCCACACCGGGCAAAGCGCGGCAAGGTTCCAACCCGTCACGCAACTGCCGCTCAATTACAGCTACCTGTTCCGCCCAGGGCGAGGCGGACAGCAGATTAAGACTGGCCGAAGCCACGGCGCAGGCCAGCGGATTGCCCATAAAGGTGGGCCCGTGCATAAAGGCTCCGCCACTGCCGGAAAGATCTAATGAAATACCTTCAGCCACCCGTTTGCTGGCCAAAGTTGCAGCCAGGGTCAGCACGCCGCCGGTAAGGGCTTTGCCAAGGCACATGATATCCGGTTCTATACCAGCCCATTCGCAGGCAAAAAGCTTGCCGCTGCGCCCAAAGCCGGTGGCGATTTCATCCAGAATCAGCAACACGCCGTACTCGTCGCAAAGCTGCCTGGCCCTCGCCAGATATTTCGGATGATAAAACCACATGCCGCCCGCCCCCTGAACTATGGGTTCCATAATAAGGGCAGCGGCCCCCCGGCCCCGCTCGGCAAAAAGCCGCTCCAGCGGCAGTACGGAGGCCGGGGCAAATTCCGCATCAAAGCGGCATTCCGGACGCGGCGCGAAAATCTGGCGCGGCAAAGCGCCGGAAAACAAGCTGTGCATGCCGCCGACCGGATCGCAAACGCTCATGGCTCCCAGAGTATCGCCGTGGTAGCCGCCGCGTATGGTCATAATGGCTGTCCGCTGCTTTTGCCCTATGGCCTGCTGATATTGCAGGGCCATTTTCAGGGCCGCTTCCACGGATACCGACCCGGAATCGGCCAAAAAGATATTGTTCAGACCGGATGGGGCCAGCCCCAGCAATTTTTGCCCCAGTTCCACCGCCGGGGCGTGGGTGAGCCCGCCAAACATCACATGCGGCATTTCTTTGGCCTGCGTGGTCAGGGCGTTCAGGATTTCCGGGCGGTTGTAGCCGTAAACAGCGGCCCACCAGGAGGACATGCCATCGACCACCCGGATTTCCCCGCCATTGCGTGGATCGCGTAGCCAGATGCCCGTGCCTTCGGTGCGCAAAGCCTGCCAGACCGGCAAAGGACGCGTGGCCGAAGTGTAGGGATGCCAGAGATGATCGCGGTCAAAATCCAATAATCTTTTGGAACAATCTATCCTGGCGTTTTCAAAATTTACCGCTTGTTTGTTGCCTTGACAAACACTGCCAGGCAAAAGCCTGGGCAGCACCGGCAAAAGCAGATCGGCCAGTTCATCCCAAGCCGCTTCACGATCTGCCGAGACTATTTTGGTTGGCGGTAAAGACTGCTCCGTCAATGAGGGCGAGCGCAAACCGGGCAAGTAAGGAATCTCGGCCAGGCAAGGCGTCAATCCAAGTTCGCTGATAATGCGGGGATTATCCGAGCGGATGGATTTTTCAAGCGGGGCAACGCGCCGTAAGTCGGGAGCACGCCCGGAGCGTTCATCGTCCGGCTTGGTATTGACCATAATGAAGCCGGGCGTTGTCAGGCCGCGCTTGCGCAGCACTTCCAGAGTGAGCAGAGCGTGGTTTATCGCGCCAAGTTTGTTGGCTACCACCAGTAAAACCGGTACCTCAAGCAGGCTGAACACATCGGCCAGGCTTTCGCGCCGGTTCAGGGGCGTCAGCAATCCACCCGCCCCCTCCAGAAGGCAAAGGCCAGCTTCGGGCCGCAAGGCCGCTTTTATATCGGCGGCCAAAGCCGAAGCCGAAAGCTCGGATGCGGCACTCGTACTGGCAGAACTTGCAGATGCAAGATCATCTAATGGCTCGGAAAGTTCGGCTGATGGCGCGGCAGTCAGTTCCACAGCCAGATGCGGCGAACAAGGCGCTTCCAGAGTTACCAGAGCGGAGCAATGAACGCCGGACGCAGCCTCGGCATACAGTTGCGCATCCGGGGCTTGCCAGGGACCGCCGGGCGTGGTTTGAAAACATCCGGTCTGTACTACTTTAATGCCCTGGCAGGACAAACCCAGCTTTTGCGCGGCACGCAGCAAACCGGCGGTGATCACGCTTTTACCGGCATCGGTATCAGTGCCGCAAACGGCCAGCACCAATCCGCCAGCGGCAGCACCAGCCCCCGGCGGCCCAACAGCCCCGCACTCTTCCGGAAAATATTTATTAGACATGGCGCAAGCCCAGAGTTTCCAGCATAGCAAGATCCTTTGCCAAAAGTCCGCCCGGCGTGGTCAGGTAATCCCCAACCATCAATCCGTTGGCACCTGCCGCAAAAAGCATATTTTCCCACTCACCCAGGGTGCGGCTGCGCCCGCCGCAGATAACGATATCCCGGCCCGGATGCATCAGGCGCAGCAAGGCAACCACTGCCAGAGCTTCCTGCGGGGGCAGGCAGCCCCGGTCGGCCAGGGGCGTGCCGGGAATGGGGGTAAGAAAGTTCACCGGGATGGAATGCACTTCCAAATCCTGAAGCAAGGCGGAGAGTTCCAGGCGCTGCGCCCAGCTCTCGCCCAGGCCGAAAATACCGCCGCAGCAGACGCGCAGCCCGGCAGCCACGGCATTACGCACGGTTTGCAGGCGCGGCTCAATGCCATGTGTGCCGCAAATTTCCGGATAAAAACTCGGCGCGGTTTCCAGATTGTGATGATAGCTGGTAAATCCGGCCTGTTTCAGCCGCCGCGCCTGTTCCGCGCCCAGCAAGCCCAGAGAGGCGCAGAGCTTGATGCCGCCCTCGGCGGAAATACGGGCGGCTGCGGCGCAAATGTTGTCCAGATCGCGATCCGAAGGAGTAGTGCCGCTGATGACTATGCCCAGATAATTGACACCGGCTTCGGCCAGTTGCCCGGCCCGTTCACGCAGTTTTTTCTCACTGACCAGAGGATAGATCGGAGCCGTGGTTGCATGGTGCTTTGACTGGGCGCAAAAAGCGCAGTTTTCCGCGCAGCGGCCGGACTTGGCGTTGATGATGCCGCAAGTGAAGGGGGCTGGGTTGTCTGATGTGCCAGACAAGCCTGACACGCCGGGCAAAGCCGTTGCTTGAGCCGAAGCGGCAAAGCCAAACGAAAGGCGGGCCAGGGCGCAAAGATCCAGCAGGTTGTTCGGCAGCAACGCGAGCAATCCGGCTGCCTGCTCCTGCGATAAAGCCTGACCGCGCATTATTTGCGCGGCTAAATTTTCAAATTGGGTGATCATTGGTTTTTAACATTCAACATTTAAAAAAAAGACTTTCGCTTCGCTTATGCCCAGCCTTTCCATAAAAAAGTCATATATCTCCACTTGCTTGCCGTCGCAGCTTACCCGCCCCTTGACGCTATCCACGTTATAGGTGCGCTGCGCCTGGCTGTCGCGGCAAATTCCGCGCAAATAAAAGCATTTATCTTCGCCAAGCAGTACCGATTCAAGTGTGACCGCGCATTGTTTTTTAACGCTGTTACGGCTGGCGTAGTTAAAGCTCAAATCCTCACTGCCCTCCCAAAGAGAGGTCAGGCTGCTTTCCCAGCGATCTGGCGTAAATCCTGATTCCTCGTCCTTATTTACACTGGCAGATTTTGTTGCCTTGGTTGTCTTGGCGCGAGGCGGCAGCATTTCTCCGCTTTCCGGGTCAAAATCCGGCGCGACAGCTTTGCGCCTGTAGGCAATCTTTTTGTATTCCTGCCATTTCTGCCGGTGGTAGGACTGATCCAGAAATTTTGGATTCCAGATACAGCGCAAAAATTGAAATTCCATGATCAATAGCGCTGCCACGACAAAAAGCAACAGCGTCTTTGAGCTGGCTGCCACAAGATCCAAAAAATAGGCCGCAAGCAAGGCAATAATGAGTATGCCGATAACTGCGGCGATGTGCTTGATGGTTTTTTGCACCAGGCGTTCCTTTTTAATTTGGTACACTTTTCAAGTAAAGAAAAAGGGCTTGCAGCATGAACTGCAAGCCCTTGGATTTCCTGGTGGACCATCGGTGACTCGAACACCGAACCAACTGATTAAGAGTCAGCTGCTCTACCGATTGAGCTAATGATCCAGATTTACGCCAAACTTGCGTATGGCATCGAGAAAGGGTTAATATGTCTTCAACGCTTTCAAGTCAAGAAAAAAAATATAGGTCGCCGCTATGCATTTGGTTTGCCGCCTGTTTTCAGGCTTTTTTATCTCCCTGTTTCTGGCCTCGTTCCTGACTGTCGTCTGGCCGATCGCCGAATTAAAGGCTGCCCTGCCTTTAAAAAACGACGCAAAAATTGAAATAAGCATCAAGGCCTACGACCTTGCCGCTTTACCGCCAGCCGGGATAAATAAAAGTAATGATCCGCAATTGCAAAACGCGCGGGCCTTGCTTTGCGTTACCCTGGATCCCGGCGCAGGACGCTATCTTTATGCTCCTTTTTCCGATGAAGCCCCACAGCCTGATGCCGACGAACTTGCGCTAATCGCCGAGCTAAGCCGTCCGGTAAACCTTGAATTGCCGCTTTTTAACGCAGCAATATTTTACCCCTCAGGCAAGCTGCAATATGATGAATTTTCCGGACTGCGCCTGCCGGTTTACAACTCGCCGCCGACCATCCAGATTTACCTGCCGGATGAAGCCTTGGGCCAGCCACTCACTTTGAAGCTGGACGCGCTGATTTGTTCCGCCGCGTCCTGCCTGCCTTACAAGGCGGAACATAATTTCATGCTTGCTGCCAACGATTTACTGACAACCGGCCTGCCGCCGCTGTTCACTGACGAATCTTTGCCGCGCTACCGCGAAATGCGCACCGCCATAGCCGATACTGAAGCAAAAAATGATAGCGCTCTTAGCTATCAGCAGCGTTTCGACCCGCAATATGCACAAAGCGGCCTGGAGGTTTCCGGCCTGGGCCGTGCCATCCTGCTGGGCCTGTTGGCCGGTTTCATCCTGAATTTCATGCCCTGTGTGCTGCCGGTGATCACTCTCAAGCTGGGTACGCTGGTAGGACTTGGCGGCTGGCAGGGACTGGCCGCCGATTCAATAGCGGCCAAACGCGGACGCGCCCGTTTTCGCACTTACAGCCTGTTTTTCGCGCTCGGCGTACTTACCTGGTTTGGTGCGCTGTTCGCGGTCATAGGTCTTGCCGGTCTGCTCTGGGGTCAGCTTTTTCAAAGTCAGACTTTGCTGCTGGCTCTGGCTCTGCTGCTCTTTATGCTGGCTCTCAGTTTGTTCGGCGTGTTCCATCTGCCTGTATTGTCAATAAAAGAAGCCGGAATCTTAGACCAGACAAAAAAAATGAGCGCCGCAAATGCGCCGGGGTCTAAAAACAATCTGGCCGGAAAAGCCTTTGCCGGTGGCCTGCTGGCTACCTTGCTGGCTACGCCGTGCAGCGGCCCGCTATTAGGCGGCGTGCTCGGCTGGGCTGTGGGGCAACCTCTGCATTTTTTGGCTATTACCCTGTTCAGCGTGGGGCTGGGCATGGCTTCGCCCTTTCTGTTGCTGAGTTTAAAGCCTGGGCTGGCGCGTTTTCTGCCCAAACCGGGGGCCTGGTCGCTGACCCTGGAAAAAATTCTGGCCTTCCTGCTGCTGGCTACAGTAATTTACCTGCTTTCCATGCTGCCGGAACAAACACTCATCACCACCCTTACAGCCATGCTGCTGCTTGGCGCGGCGGCCTGGATCTGGAATTGGCGCAAAGGTTTGATCACACACGCCGCCGCCTTGAGCCTGACGGTTTTTGCCCTATATCTGGCCTTTGGCGGGCAAACACTTTCCGGACGGGATATTTCCGGCCCTACGGTTGAATTATCAAATAACCGGACAGAGGCGCTGGCAAACAATCAGGCTGTCAGACCGGATGGCTCCTCAAGCGATCAGGCAGATCAACCCGGACATTGGCAAAACTTTACGCCGGAAGGCTTTGAGGCCGCACTGGGTAAAGAGAACCTGCTGCTGGAGTTTACGGCTGACTGGTGCATCAACTGCCGGGCCATGGAAGCCACCACCCTGTCCGCAGCCCGGCGGGCCAAATGGGCCAAAGAATACGGCCTGCACTTCATAAAAGTGGATATAACGCGCAGCAATCCGGCGGGTGAGGAACTGCTGGCCGCTCTGGGCAGCGGCAGCATTCCCTTGTTGGCGATATTTCCGGCTGATGGACAGAAACGAACGAATGAACGAAGCGAGGCAACCGAACTTAACGGATCAAACAGGCCGAATAATCAAGGCGAGGCAGCAGAACCAGGCAAGGCAAGCAGAGAAAAAGCAATGCAGCCGCTGGTGCTGCGCGACCTGATAACTCCAGGCCAGTTGGAAAGCGCCCTGCGGGAACATTTGCAATCGGCGCAAATCGATTAAATTTAAATTTGGATTAAACGAATCCGATTGCCATTGGCTTCGATCACTCGGCGCAGTTCGTCAAAAGAGATCCAGACCGTGGCCGTGTTATCGTTGGGATGCACGCCAAGCCGGTCCTGACCTTGCAAAGATTCGTCAAACACCATTTCCACCTTGGCTTCCAGATCATTCAGCAAACCGAAGGGGCTGACCTCGCCCTGAACCAGACCGAGAAAGCGATCCAACCGTTCAGCCGAGGCAAAGCCGAGGCGCGATGACCCAAGCTGACGGCGCACCTGATCCAGATCAACCGGTTTGTCTTTTGGCGCGGTAACCAGAAAATGCTTCTTGCCCTTATCGTCGCGCAGGAAAAGGTTTTTGCACACCAGCCCCCGATCCGAGATGCCCAGTTGATTCATATCCTCAACCGTGAAGGCAGCCGGATGCTCCAGAAGCTCATAGCTTACCTGAAGTTCATCCAGTCTGGCCAATACTTTGGCGCGTTTTTCCTGGCTCATGCCGCCCTCCTGTGACTACGTGAACAAAACAAGACTCTATAAACTTACCCCCATCAATAAACAATTGAGGGGATTCGGGGGAAATCATTTCCCCCGGCGGGGTTTGGGGCAGAGCCCCAAAAAACCAATCAAACTCGAATCAAGAGTTGATCGGATAAGGATACCCATACTTCTTGCGAACTTCACGATAGACCGGGTCCGGCACCATGCCGCGCACCTCGCCGCCAAGCTTGGCCGCATTCTTTACAATGGTGGAGCTGATGAACAGCCATTGGTAGTCGGTCATCAAAAACACGGTCTGGACCTGACGTTTGAGCTTGCGGTTCATCAAGGCAAGTTGCAATTCGTATTCGAAATCCGAAACCGCGCGCAAGCCGCGCAGGATTACCCGACAGCCACGGCGCTCAACGTAATCAACCAGCAGGCCGGAAAAAGGCTCCACTTCCACCTGGGGCTGATCCACAAAAACCTCCTGGGCCATGCGTACCCGTTCCTCAATGGTGAAAAGCGGATTTTTCGGAGTATCGTTGGCCACAGCCACAATAACCCGATCAAAAATTTCGCAGCCACGGCGAATCAGGCTGACATGCCCGTTGGTTAGCGGATCGAAGGTTCCGGGATAAACGACTGGTCGGCTTTCCTGTTCCATAATATCACCCTGGTTTGTCCGTAAGAGCGGTCAGCAAGCACATCCAGTTCCGGATGTGCTGCCGCCGGATCGAATTTGAGGCCGCTTTCAACTTCAGCGTTAATCACGCCGCCTGGTGCCAGCCAGCCCTTGCGCAAAAGAGCCTTGATGGCCGGACTCAACAAATTTTTGCCATAAGGCGGATCAATAAACACGATCTCAAAAGGATCCAGCGGCGGCCGGTTCAGAAGTTTACCGACTTCGTCCTGAAAAACATGAAACCTGGAAGGAGCGATGTCAAGCTTTTGGGCGTTTTCCCGAATCAGGGCGGCAGCTTGCGGCATGGATTCCACAAAAGCCACCTTGGACGCGCCCCGGCTCAAGGCTTCAAAGCCCAGGCTGCCGCTGCCCGCAAAAAGATCCAGCACTCTGGTTTCGCTCCAGATAAAGCCCTTGGCCTCCAGCATGGAAAAAAGAGCGCCGCGCACCTTGCCCATGGCCGGACGATAGCCCGGCCCGGTGGTGGTCTTGAGTTGCCTGCCCCGATATTCACCAGCGATTATACGCATTAGATCTCCAAATAAACTGATTAATAATTCCTGACTCTGGAAAGAAATGCCCGCAGCCTGTCGTTGATTTCCAGCATATTATCGCGCAATTCCACCTGATCTTCCCAGGGCAGGCCCTGAAGCGCGGCAAATTGCCGCTGGATGCCGGAAAGCCGGTCCGAGCCTTCGGCAAGCAAGGCTTCCCAGTCCACTTCGGGCAAATTGCCTGTGCCGATTTGCGCAACCCGGATGGCTTGATCCGTCAGCATTGCCTTGGCAACCAGGGCAGCCTGAGTTGTTCCCGATCCTGGAGCAGCTTGCGTCTCCCGTGCTGCAAAAGCCCTGCCCGATGTCAGATCTAGCTCTTCAAGGTAACCGGGGATGTAGACCGGAAGCTGAAATTTTTCACGCAAGAGCGCGGCCAGCGCTTCCTGCTTGTTGATTTCACCGTGTACCAGCAACACGTTCATATCCGGACTGGCAAATTTGCCTACCCACTCCAGAATTTCGTTCTGCCCGGCATGGGCGGAAAAACCGTTGATGGTGAAAATTTTGGCCTTAATGCCCAACTCTTCGCCGAACAGATTAATGCTTTTGGCGCCATCAACGATTTTGCGGCCTGGCGTACCCACACCCTGATAGCCTACAAACACAATCGCCGCGTTGGGATTCCAGATATTGTGCCGCAGATGGTGCTTGATGCGCCCGGCGTTGCACATGCCGCTGGCCGAAATGATAATGGCCGGTCCGGTATAATTGTTAATGGCCTTGGATTCGTCCGAGGTCAGCGTATAGCGCAGATTCGGCAGACTGAGCGGGTCCTCGCCCTGGGCCAGCAAATCGCGGGTCTCCTGGTCGGTAAAGGCGCGGTATTTACGAAAAATTTCCGTAGCCCGGATAGCCAGCGGGCTATCAACAAACACCGGCATGTCCGGCGGCAGTTTGCCCGCCTTAGAGAGCTGAAACAGGGTATAGATCACTTCCTGGGTACGTTCCACGGCAAAGGCCGGAATAACCAGCTTGCCGCCGCGCCGCTGGCAGTGGCTTATGGCTTCGGCCAGTTCCTGGCGGCTGTTGTCCAGATTCTTGTGATCGCGGTCGCCGTAGGTGGATTCCAAAAAGAGGTAGTCGGCCCGGCTTTGCGGCCGCGCCGGGTCGTTAAGCAACAGCGCGTCCGGGCGGCCAAGGTCGCCGGAAAAAATCAGTTTGGTGGTTTCGTTGTCAGCCCCGGAGTTTATGGCCGCGCCGTTCGCTCCGGCTTCCCCAATCGTGCTGCCCGCCGCGCTTTCTCTGACTTCAACTTCCACAAAGGAAGCGCCGAGAATATGCCCGGCATCGCGGTAGGTAACGCGGACACCCGGAGCCGGTTCAAAGGGCTGATCGTAAGTTACGGTACGCAGCATCTTGCAGGCGTTCGCGGCATCCTCGGCGGTATAAAGTGGTTCGATGCGCTGCTTGCTGCCTTTACGGGTAAGCTTTCTGTTATCCCACTCGGCTTCCATCTCCTGAATATGCGCGCTGTCCAGCAGCATAATTTCCAGCAAAGCCGCCGTAGGCTCGGTGCAATAGATTGGCCCGGCAAATCCTTCGGCCACCATGCGCGGCAAAAGGCCGCTATGATCGATATGCGCGTGGGTAACGAGAAAAAAATCCACTTTGGGCTTGAGATAGGCGGCGGTATTGAAATTGCGCTTCTCCATTTCCTTGTTGCCCTGGTGCATCCCGCAATCCACGCCGAAACGCAGGTCTCCGGCCTCAACCATGAAACAGGAGCCGGTGACGGTTCGGGCGGCTCCGTACAGCACAACCTTCATGACTACTCCGTGGTTTTCAGGTGATCAAAACCCATCCGCGCCTAACTCTACAGATGATTTCATAAATCATCAAATAAATACGCCCGCCTTCAAGGTAAAGTATTCCTTGAAAGCGGGCGGAAAAGTAATCTTTTTTACCCTTGGAGTTTTTACTCTTGGGCGGCAGGCTGCTCCTGCTCAAGCGGAGCCGGGGCAACCGGCTGCTGCGGAGCGACTTCTTCAATATTTACCTGACGCACGCGCGAGGCCGAGCTGCTTTCTTTATCGGAAGTGACAATGCTGTAGGTCAGGGAAGTGCAGAAAAATATAATGGCCGCAACGGTGGTCAGGCGCACCAGAATGCCGCCGGCGCCCGAACTGCCAAAAAGCGAACCGCTGCCGCCGCCAAAAATTACGCCCATGCCTTCGCGGCCAGACTGCAACAGCACAAAAATAACCAGTAAAACGCAAACTGCTACGTGCAGGGTCAAAATAATCTTGTCCAAAATTCTCTCCTGACTATTTCCACCGTCTGAAACGGAATGAGTTTTTGTTACAAAAAAAGCAGCACTCAGGCAAGAACAATACGGCTGAAACTTTCCGCTTCTAAAGAAGCACCGCCTACCAGTACTCCGTCCACATTGTCAAGTCCTATAATTTGTGAAGCGTTATCGGGCTTGACGCTGCCGCCATATAAAATGCGCATTTGATCCGCCTGGGCGACAAATTTTTTCCGCAAAATATCCCGCAATAAAGCATGAGCTTCCAATATCTCGCTAGGCCCGGCCACCCGACCGGTACCGATGGCCCAGACCGGCTCATAGGCCAGACTGAGCCGCTGCGGCGCAATATCGCCCGGCACTCCGGCAACCCCGGCGGAAAACTGTTCGCGCAGCACGGCTTCAAGCTTGCCTGCCTCGCGTTCTTCCAGGGTTTCGCCAAGGCAAAGCACCACATCCAGACCGGCTTCCAGAGCAAAAGCTGTTTTCCGGCCCACAAATTCATTGGATTCGCCCAGAATGTGCCGCCGCTCGGAATGCCCGGTCAGCACAAAGCGGCAAGCGCAATCCAGCAACATGCCCGGTGAAATTTCGCCGGTAAAAGCGCCCTCGGCTGCCGGGTAAACATCCTGCCCGCCCAAAAAGAACGATGCCGCGGGTTGGCCGCTCGCCTTCTGGTGGACGCGTACGCAAGCGTCAGAAGAATCAAAAGCACGCCTACAGGCGTCATAAGGCAGAGCACGCCCACAGGCGTCGAGAGCAGTAAAAGGCGCGAATACCGCTACTTCACGGTCAGACGGCAAATCACCCAGCAGCCGGAGCAAATCTTTAATGGTTTCTTCGGCCTGGACGCGGGTTTTGTACATTTTCCAGTTGGCGGCCATCAGTTTTTTCATGCTAATTTTCCTTTACCACTCTTTGATATAAACAAGCGCATCTTCGCGCGGGTCCGTATAATAATCGCGGCGTTTGCCCTGTTGCGTGAAACCGAGCGACTCATACAGTGCCACCGCCGCCACATTGCCTTCGCGCACTTCCAGCACGGCCCGGCGTATATCCAGCGATTCCGCCGCCGCCATTATGGCCGAGAGCAAATCCTTACCCAGCCCTCGACGGCGCTTGTCAGAACGCACGGCAATATTGTATATTTCCAGTTCTCCGGCAGCCTTGGCCATGGAAACCGCCGCATAGGCCAAAACCTGGCCGGACTGCCCGGTCAGGCTCACGCCGAAAAGCTTGCAGGCTCCGGCCTTGAGCAACAAGGCATATTGCTCGCGCGTCCAGGGCGTGGAAAAACTTTCGCGTTCAAGTTCAAGCACCGAATCCAGATCCGCCTCACCCAGGATTCTGAATTCAAGATCCTGCCCGGAGTTGCCTGTTTCTGCCATAATACCCCCGGTAACAATGTTGTTTGCAAGGTGAACATGAACCAGAAAAAAACCGGCAAGCCGTATCGATCGGCTGACGACGAAACCCTTGAGGTGCTTGACGAAAACAACGCCCCTCTGCTGCTGATGCCGCGCAAGGCTGCCACCCGGCAAAACCTGCGCCTTAAAGTCGTCCTTATTGTTGTACGCAATAAAGAAGGAAAAATCTACGTTCACCAGCGTTCGCACCGCAAATCAACCTATGGCGGAAGCTGGGGGGTCTCGGCCGCAGGCTACGTCAAGGCCGGTGAATCCTTTGAAGACGCCGCGCTGCGCGAACTGGCCGAAGAACTCTCGGTAACCTCGGTAAACCTGACCCTGGCGGCAATCACCAAACCCAGTCCGGCTACCGACAACAGCCTAGTTGCCCTGTTCATCTCCAATCCAGCCCAGGTGCTAATTGTGCCGGACCCGGAAGAAATAGCCGGAGGCATGTTCATTGATCGGGACGAACTGGAAGCCATGTTGCGCGACCTGCCCGAACTGATCGCGCCCTCGCTTAGTTGGGCCGCGCAGAGCTGCGATCTGTTTAACTTTTAGTTGATATACACGCGGCTGTAGTATTTGCGGTCATCCAGAGTGCGCCCGGTGCCGCGCACCACAGTGGTCAGGGCGTCTTGATCAACAATGACTTTAAGCCCGGTATCCTGATGCACCAGTTCAGCCAGCCCTTTAAGCAACGAGCCGCCGCCAGCCAGCAGGATGCCGTTATCCGCGATATCGGCGGAAAGCTCGGGCGGTGTTTTTTCCAGAGCCTGACGAATGGCGGTAACAATGGCCCGCACCGGAACTTCCAGAGCTTCGCGCACCTGACCATCAGAAACACGGATCGTGCGCGGCGTACCGCTGACCATATCCTTGCCGGATACATTGGCAAACAGTTGTTCGCGCAAGGGGCAGGCGCTGCCAATGTTAATTTTAATCCGCTCGGCCATATTTTCGCCGATATGCAACTGAAACATTTCATAAAAATAACGCTGAACAGCGTTGTTCATGGCGTCACCGGCCACGCGCACCGACTCGGCATAAGCCACGGCTGAAAGCGTGATTACCGCTACCTCGGTGGTGCCGCCGCCTATATCCACCACCAGATTGCCACGCGGCTCACTGATGGGAAGCCCCGCGCCGATAGCCGCCGCCATTGGCTCCTCAATCAGAAATACATCACCGGAACCGGCCTGACGCGCGGATTCTATTACCGCCCGCTTCTCAACCTGAGTAATGCCGGTAGGTACGCAAATAACAATGTTCGGCCTGGACAGGCTTAGCCCATGCACCACTTTGCGGATAAAGAACTCAATGAGTTTGCTGGTTACGTCAAAGTCGGCGATGACGCCATCGCGCATGGGGCGTACGGCTTTGATGCGGTGCGGAGTACGGCCGAGAAATTCCTTGGCTTCGCGCCCCACAGCCAGCACCGAGCCTTTTTCGGTTTCAACCGCCACCACTGACGGCTCGTTCAGGACGATGCCGTCTTTTTTTGTGTAGAGCAAAGTATTGGCCGTACCAAGATCCATGGCCAGATTTTTACTGAACAAGCTAAAAAGCTTTCTAAACATGCGTCTCTCGATAGTTTTTTTGCGGTGTCGTTACGAGACGATTTTTTTGTTCTCAGACTCGGTCATGCTTTTGTGCAAATCACGCAGCCGGCATTTTACATAAAGATTTTCCAGAAACAGGGCCAGATGCTCGGAGGCCATGCGGGCAAAATCCTGCACATCCGCTCCGATAGGCAGGGGCGACTTGCTGGCAAGACAAAGCACGCCGCGCACCTTGCGCTGGATAATCAGCGGCAGCGCCATCAGGCTCTGAAAAGCGGGAGCGTCTTCGCTGCGGCCAAGCAACGGGGCTTCCGGCACGCCGGAGTCGCCGCCATTGAACAGCGGCGACGAGTTGCGAAACACCCAGCCCACCATGCCGCGATTAAGATTGTAGAGTTTGGAGGCGTCGTTTTTAATCAACAGAGGATAATTTTCGCCCTCAACTCCGTAATTTTCGCCATCCGGTTGCTTGGTGAACAGGGCGCAATACTCAAAGCCTGCTGCCTTGGAAACAATATCCAGAAAACCATGCAAAAACTCATCCCAGCGGGAATGCTCGCGCCGCAGCACATAAATCAGGCGCAAGGCGGCGTAGTACCGCAAGGCTTCGGCCTGCGATTCCTCCTGTTCGCCGCTCAGGCAAAGATTGTCGAGAAATTCCGCAAAAAGAAACAGCAGCTTTTGATCCCGTTCGGAAAAGGAATACTGGCGCTTGCTGTCAACGCAGATTACCCCGCCACCGCCGGGAAAGGGGCAGCTCATGAAAGCCTTGATGTTTTGTTCTTCATTATCCAGATAATAGCCAAGATTGCTGCGCCGCTGGTCAAAATTCGGCACCAGAAGCGGCGCCCGGTTGCTGGCGATCCAGCCCGCTAGTCCCTGACCAGGCTGCAACCGTGCCTCGCTATTGACTTTATTGCCCAGGCTGAACACGGCATCCAGCGAAAAAACCGCCTGACCGCGTCCAGGATTGTCGTTCAAAAAAAGCACTGCCGTATAAGCGTCAAAGACACTACAGATTATGCCCAGTATTTTTTCATGCAGGGAGTTATTCATCAGATTTTTCCGGGAGTTGCCTAAGTATGAACTGTATAATAATCAAGGCGATCAACGCGAACTTAACTCAAGATTCGAAGGCTGTCATCAGTTATCATATCCCATTGTCACGGCACGGACTGGGCTGCTTACGGCATTTTCTATAATTATCTAAAAAAATTCTAGATTATCTTCGCTTTTTTCTATAAAAACAAATTGCGGAGAGGATCAACAGTTATCATAGCCGGATAATGCTCTACGCAGTATTTTGCGCCTTCCGGGCAATAAATTTGCACCGGCCTGATTTTTACTTTCAAAGAGAAGCGGATGCTGTCCTGGAACGAAGCCTTTACCCAAGGAAATATATCCTGGAAAAATGAATGGCAACTGAGAGATCAGCTTGTTTTGCCCGATATCGCCTCCTTGAAAAAGTATCTGGATCTGGCGCATATCCGCTACTGCCTGCTCAAACCCTACTTTGAAAACAGCGCCTATCCGCTGGTAGAAACCCGTGAGCTTCTGCCCTCGTTCGAACCGGATCTCTGGGAATATAAAAAACTTCCCGGTTTCAGCATGGTGGCTTTCGGGCGTCCTATCAACTATTTCCACGAAGTATTCCAGTTTGACCTCATGCCCTCGATCACCGCGGATCTGGACGAACTGGAAGCGGCCTCCCTTATGGGCCGCAATCTGCAAACCCTGCAAAACCGTTTGCATAAAAGTGCGCATGAAAGCCTGATTAACAATCTGGGCCGATCGGATGTTGGCAACCTGAACAATTACGCGGCTCTTACTCCCTTCCTGACCATGATGGACCGCGCCCAGGTACTTTCGCTGGACGGCAAAACCGCCTCCGGCCAAAAGACCTTTCGCCTGAGCGGAATTTTCGCGTCATTTCCCTCGGATCTGGATACGGAAATCAAGCGATTCGGCCTGCGCATAGGCAAATTCGCTGTTGGCGACAACGAGCTTTACGATTTAAACCGCCTGTTCGTTTATCAGTTCCTGATGGAACTTTACGGATTCCCGATTTCTTCCGAACGAAGAACCTCGGCCGCGCTTTTCTCTCGCCGTCTGCACAAAATGGGCGAGAAATTTCTGGTCCGCGCCCTAGGCCAATCGGACCGCACCATTACCACCCTGTGGAGCAGCGCCAGCGGACATGCCTATCCCGCGCTGGAAAAAATTGCCCTGGTGGCTCTGGACGCGGATCAAACGGATCTGCTCCCCCTGCTCAAGGAAGATGGTTATTTCGTCAACCCGAAAAAACGCGTGCTGATTTTGCGCATCAAATACAAGCAGCACAAGTTCAACCCGGACAACGTGCGCCAGGATCGCGCCCTTTCGGTCGAATCGCAGGAAATCATCCACCCGATCACCGGCGAAGCCCTTACCGGCGTGAACATCATCAAGGATACCTCAAACATGTTCCTGCGCCTCAACGACATTGTGCGCGGCGAATATACCGGCTATATTGTTTACAAACGATCGGAACTCATAGAGAATACCGAAACCGATGAAAAAAAGCTGAAGTTCCTCTTTGCCTGGCTCTCCAAGCACCAGCGCCGCATTATCGGCTACAGTGACGAATTTTTCTCCAATGTGGCCAAAGTGCTGGATACTTACCTGATAGCCCCGGAAAACTACGAGACTTTTAATAACTTGCGCGATCTCTATCAGGAAGTAGTCAATAAATTCAGCTACATTCAACAGGCGCGCAAAGTCCGCATTCTTGAAGATCTCCGGACCAGGCAATACAAGGGCAAGCACGTAACTTATGCCGTGATGCTTGAGGAAGCGGTTGAACTGCTGCATACGCTCAAGTTTGAAATTGTCACCTATTTCGATTCCCTGGTGCTTAACGTGATCAAAACCGGCGAGGCCATCCTGAGTGACCGCTATCTGATCCGCACCTACATCGAAAAAAAGGATTTGGATCGGACGCCCAGGCGTCAGGACATAAAAAAGAACTATGGCCGCCTGGTCTCGCTGATTGACGAATTCAAGGCCATCCGCAAGGCCAGAATGGATAAAGCCCCTGCAACGCTCAATACCGGCGCTTTTGAGCTGAATCAATTGCCAGATAAAACACCGGCTGCGCCGCCGACAACAATAGATACAGGCAACAATGACAGCAACACTGCAAACTCCGCTAGGCAAGTGGCACTATAAAAACGGCGCCAAAATGGCCCCTTTCGCCGGATGGGATATGCCCATCCAGTACAGCGGCATCATTCAGGAGCACACCCATACGCGGACCTCGGCCGCGATTTTTGATATCTGCCACATGGGCGAATTCATGGTCAGCGGTGACAAGGCAGCCGAAGCCCTGAGTCTGGCCCTGACCTCCAACACTGTCGCGCTAAAAATCGGGCGTTGCTCTTACGGCTTTCTGCTTAATGATGCGGGCGGCATTCTGGATGACCTCATCACCTACCGTCTGGCGGAAGACAAATTCATGCTGGTAGTTAACGCGGCCAACCGGAGAATTGATTACCAGACCCTGCAACAGCGCCTGCCCGCTGGCGTGCTTCTGGAAGATATTTCCGATCGCACCGGCAAAATAGACCTTCAGGGCCCGCTTTCGCGTCAGGTTCTGGAAGAAACGCTGCCCGGCAAATGGACCGAACTAAAATACTTCGGTTTTTGTCAGGGAAAATTCCAAAACAGCGATATACTGATCAGCCGTACCGGATATACTGGCGAACTGGGTTATGAAATTTACCTTCCGGCGGAACTTACCCTGACCATGTGGGAACTTTTGCTGGGCAACCCTCTGGTCAAACCGGCTGGTCTGGGTGCGCGCGATACCCTGCGTCTGGAAGCCGGACTGCCGCTGGGCGGGCAGGAGCACGACCCCGACCATACCCCGGCTGAACTCGGTTACGCCGCCATGCTTGCCTCGCCAGCCGCCTATGCTGGCAAGCAAGGCGCTTTTACCCGGCGCGAGGCGCTTATACCCATGACCATTCAGGGGCGGCGCAGCGCCAGACACGGCAATGCGGTGTTGAATGCCAATGGTGAACAAATCGGCGTGATCACCAGCGGATCATTTTCGCCCAGCCTGGGCTGTTGCATTGCCCTGGCTTACATCAAGGCGGAAGAAGCTGATCAAATAAAAACCCGGCAGGACGAGCAGCAGGAACAGGCCAAATACACCGTGCAGGCCGACCGCGCCAGCCTGGAAGCGGAAGTGGCCGCACTCCCCTTCTATACAGGTTCGGCCCGTGCATAATTTTTACCTTGCGCCTGACAAATGGCATGAATACGGCGAGTCTGCGCAAAGTTCGAATGGAGTTGTTGCCGGGGAAACGTCTGATGGTTCTGGCATGGCATATAGCCCGGAAGCCAGGCAAATTCTGGACGGCCCGGAAGCCAGGCATCTGGCTAAAGTATTACGCATTCGTCCGGGCGAAGAAATTCGCCTGCTGGATGGACAGGGCCGCAGCGGGCGCTTCACGGTTCTGAATCTGGAAAAAAACAGCGTGGAGCTGGCACCGCTACAGGTGGAAAAGCTTCCGCGTCCGGGTAACCGCTGCTGGCTGGCCGCCGCCTACACCAAGGCGGCGCGGCGTAGTTGGCTGCTGGAAAAAAGTGTGGAACTGGAGGCCGGGGGCATCTGGTTCTGGCAGGCCGAACACAGTCAGGCCAAAGCGCCGGAAGTTGGCAAGGAAAACTGGCAGGATCAGCTTATTGCCGGAGCCAAACAGTGCTTCAACCCCTGGCTGCCGGAACTGCGCACTTTTCCCGGCGGTGCAAGGCAACTGGCCGACTATGCAGCAGGATCTCCAGTCGAGTCTTGTTCCGCGTATCAACCCAATTTTTCTCGTCGCATTCTCTTGTGGGAAGACGCGTCAGAAGATATGCTGCTCACAGAAGCGGATTTCGCCCCAACGCCGGATCAGCCCGGAGACGGAAATACTTTATTCGTCATGGGACCGGAAGGCGGACTCAGTGCCGGTGAAGCAGATCTTTTCAGCCAAAGCGGCTTCAAATGCGTCAGCCTGGGCAAGCGCATCCTGCGCTGGGAAACCGCCGCCCTGCTCTGCCTTGGCCTGGGCTTTTGGGCCAGACAACGATTAGCCATTCCTCAGTCTGAGTAAACTAGGCAGAGCCTTAGTTTGCCGTCAGACGAGGAAGGTGAGTTTTTTGCGAAGGAAGTATACTCTTCTCGTATTCGACCGGAGCAAAAAACGATACCTGACGAAGTATCACGGTAAAATGAGGCTCTGAATGAGTATATTAGCCCCGCTGCCAGAGCGTTTGCGCCCAACCCAACTGGACGATTTTGTCGGTCAGGAACATTTGCGTGGCAGGCTGCAAAACCTTTTGCAGGCCAATCGCCTGCCCAGTTTGCTCCTTTTCGGCCCGCCCGGCTGCGGCAAATCCACCCTGGCGCTGATTCTGGCCAACGCGCACGGCAAAAAAATTACCCGTCTCAGCGCCCCGGAAGCCGGATTGCAGCAATTGCGCCGCAGTCTCACCGGGGTGGATATACTGGTGCTTGACGAATTGCATCGTTTTTCCAAGGCGCAGCAGGATTTTTTCCTTCCCATACTTGAAAGCGGCGAGCTTACCCTAATCGCCACCACCACGGAAAACCCCTCTTTCAGCGTAACCCGCCAACTGCTTTCCCGCCTGCATGTGCTTAAACTGCGCCCGCTTTTGCAGCACGAACTTATGCAGTTGGCCGAACGCGGGGCCGAGGCCCAGAATATCAAGCTGGGCAAGGAAAGCCTTGAGCTTCTGACCGGCGTATCCGGCGGCGATGGACGCGCCGTTTTGAACCTGCTGGAATATGTAACCGCCATGCCGGAAGAAAAGCGCGATGCCCAAAGCATCCGCGCCGCCCTGCCCGAACTGGTCATGCGCCATGACAAAGATGGCGACAGCCATTACGAGATCATTTCCGCCCTGATCAAATCCATTCGCGGCAGCGATCCGGACGCGGCGCTTTATTATCTGGCCTGTCTGCTGGAAGGCGGCGAAGACCCGCGTTTTATTTGCCGGCGGCTGATACTTTCGGCTGCCGAAGATGTCGGCCTGGCTGATCCGCAAGCGCTGACCATGGCAGTATCCTGCCAGCAGGCCGTGGAATTTGTCGGCATGCCGGAAGGTTTTTTGCCGCTGGCCGAAACCTGCGTCTATCTGGCCCTGGCCCGCAAGAGCAACAGCGCCTATGCCGCATACATGAACGCGGCCCGCGAGGTAAAGGCCAACGGAGCGCAGCCCGTGCCCCTGCATTTGCGCAACGCCTCCACTAAATTGCAAAAGGAATGGGGCTATGGCAAGGGTTATCTCTACCCGCATAACTATCAGGAAGCCTGGGTCGAGCAGGAATATCTGCCGCCGGAGGTCTTGACCAGACGCTTTTACGCGCCTAAAAATCAGGGCGAAGAAGCGCGGATCAGCAGTTGGTGGAAGAAATTGATGCAGGGCAGACACAACGCCAAATCAGAATAATTCAAAAATTAGCGTAAAATAAAATCAAAAGTAACAAAAATGAACGCTGAAGCACTATCCCCATACGCCATCCCCAACTACAAAACGCCACCCGGCCAGGCTAAATTTTTCTCCGGCGCTTTTCCCGCGCTGGGTTTTTATTCGCGCCTCATGGCTATTGTTTACAGTGCCAGTAAACTGGCCAAGCAAGGACAATATCCCAATGAGGAATGGGTAAAGAGCAGCTTCCAGACTCTTGCGGCTCTGGAAGCTTGCGGCATAAAAATAAACATCGAAGGCCTGGAACAGGTCATGGACTTGCGCGGGCCTTGCGTTTTTGTCTCCAACCACATGAGTACGCTGGAAACCTTTGGCCTGCCCTGCCTTATACAGCCTTACCGTGACGTCACCTATGTGGTTAAGGAAAGCCTGCTGAACTACCCTTATTTTGGCGCGGTGCTGGCCTCGCGCGATCCGATTGTGGTAACGCGCAAGGATTTGCGTGCCGACCTTACGGCCATGCTGGACGGCGGCTGTGCCCGTCTGGCCGCCGGGCGCTCGATCATAATTTTTCCGCAATCCACACGCGGCGTCAGGCTTGACCCGCAGCACTTCAACAGTATCGGGGTCAAGCTGGCCCGCAAGGCCGGTGTACCGGTGCTGCCCATTGCCCTGCGCACCGATGCCTGGGGCAACGGCAGCCTGATCAAGGATTTTGGCCCGCTACGCAAGGAACTCACGGTACATTTCAAATTCGGCGCACCCATGGAAATTAACGGCAACGGAAAAGCCGAACATGCGGCCATTGTGGATTTCATCAGCCGTAATCTTGCGAATTGGGGCCTGGAAGTGGATACTGCCGAAAAACAAGCCCTCACAGCGGACAGTAATGTCCCTGATACTTCCACTGCTCCTGATGCTCTTGTTGACGCGCCTCGCAAGGAGATTCAGTGAGAGCTTTTCTGAATCCGGCGGAAATATGCTCCTTCGCGGAAGAAGCGGGAGCCAAAAAGGTACTGCTTCCAATATCCAAATTGCTCATCCTCGGCATCCTGGCCGGGGCGTTCATTGGTTTTGCCTCCGAAGGTTCCACTATGGCGGCCTTCAACCTGCTGGCCTTTCCAGAAACATACGGTCTGGGACGTTGTGTGGCTGGCGTGGTGTTTCCCACCGGCCTCATGCTGGTGGTTCTTGCCGGGGGGGAGCTGTTTACCGGTAATACCCTGATGGGCATTGCGCTGGTTCAGCGCCGCATCAATATGCGCGGCCTGCTCCGCAACTGGTTTTGGGTATATCTGGGCAACCTTATAGGCTCGATCTTTCTGGCCCACATGATGGCCAATTCCGGCCTGTTCAACAGTGGGGCGGATCTGTTTGGCGGGGTGACCATAAAAATCGCTTCGGGCAAAGTTTCGTTTTCCTTCCTGTCGGCCTTTTATCTTGGCATCATGTGTAACTGGCTGGTTTGCCTCGCCGTATGGATAGCTTACGGCGCAAAAGACATAGCCGGAAAAATCCTGGGGATATTCTTCCCCATCTGGCTTTTCATCACCTCCGGATTTGAGCATTGCGTTGCCAACATGTACTACATTCCGGCTGGAATCATGGCCAAATCCAATGCCGCCTGGGCAGCCGCGTCGGGCCTAAGCTCCGAAGCTCTTGACGCCCTTACCTGGGGCAGTTTCGCAATTAACAACCTGCTGCCCGTTACTTTGGGCAATATTGTGGGCGGCCTTGGGTTTGTGGGAATGGCCTACTGGTTTTCCTACCGTAAGCAAATACAAGCAGAGCAATGAGTACTTCAAATAGCCACTTGGTAGTTTTACTACTCATACTTTATTAATAAGGACAATAACAATGCGTGAAATTGATGATTTTTTAAAGAGTTGGGATGAAGATTCGCTCGAAGTCAAAGCCGTATTTTCTGAACTTTACGACTTTTTGCGTGGGGCGCTGGAAAAAAAACAGAACCTGAGCCTGGATTGGAAGGCCCGGCCAAACGTCAGTTATTCCCTGCGGTTGTTGGCGGGCAAAGCAACCGCCGAAGGCGCAACAGCAACCGGGCAAGCCTGTATCGCCATGCTGGATATTATTGATGATGATCCGGAAGATCGCTGGCTTTCCCTGTATCTGGACGCCGAACTGGCCAAAGATCCGGACGGGCGCGGCGACCTCGCCCCGCGTGCCCTGGATGGCCGCGACGCCCTCTGCTTTGACATTGACGAAAACGACGAGGATATCGTCGCCTACCTCACGCAGGTACTTGAGCAGACTATTTTGAAGGCTAAAATTTAAGCAAAAACGCCAATTCCGTAAGAATAAATATCCCCTCTGCCCCTTGTATACCAACGCCGCCCACGCCTAGACGTGTGGGCGGCCATCGTATCCGCTGGCGGCGGCGGCCATAAAGCCGGAGCGGGTCATGCCAGCGGCTCTGGCTCTTTCGTCAATAATCGCCAAGGTAGACTTAGGTACACTAATGCTGATCTTCACCGGCGTTGCATCAACCTGTGGCATCCGAAACAGTTGGAATAGTATTTTACCCTGCGGATTCAACCCTTCATCGTCCTTTTGCCCCAACGCCCAAGCTTCAACTTGCTCCAGGCTGGATGGCACCGGTAGCGGCTTGCGGGCTTTGGTATACTCATCGGCGCAAATGGCCAAAACATCGGCAGCCATTACCATGCAATCCGCCAAATCCTCACCCTGGCTCACCGCTTCAGGGATATCCGGAAATGCGATAGCATAACCGCCTTCTTGTACCGGCAAAAATACTGCGAAATAATAACCCATATATTTTCCTCCTATCCAGATGGGGAGACCCTTCCTGTCTAGTTAAGTTTTACTCCGGTTTGCTTTGCAATCGCTCTTGCCGTCCATTCGGGGATTTCTGTGTGTCTGCCGACCACAGATCTGAATACTCCATTTTTATCGTAAACTTTGGTGTGATCATCCCCTTCCTTGAAGGTAAAGCCTGCCTCGGCCAGCTTTTTCAAAATATCCTTGCGTTTCACCTTGCCCCCTTTCATCAGATTAAAGTATGGAAAAAATTCCACACTTTGTCAAGTCAGGTACTTGAGCAGGCTATTTTGAACAACCATTATAAAAAATAAGCCATGCCGGTTTTACCAGCATGGCCATTTTAAAAATTACAGCACCGCGTTACAGCCAGTCAAACCACTCGTGCCAGCCACCCTCACGCGTCTTGAGGTCTTCACCGGCTTCGGTTTGCACCTGCAAGGCGTAAGCGGCCTGTGACTGCACATTGGCGTATTCATACAAATCCTTGATGTCTGAATAATCGCGCAGCACGTTCTGGTAACGCATCCAGGCGGATCTGTACTTTTCAATGCGGAAGTAAAAATCGCCCATATAAATTTCATATTCGGCCAGCAGACGGCGGCAGTTCTGAATTTCCACAACCGCTTTTTCCGCGTACTCGTCACCGGGGAAGGAGTCGCGCAAACGCACGAAATAGGACATGGCCTCGTTCACCAGGGTCGGCGGGCGGTCAATGGAATCATAAGAGCGCAGTCCGGCAACGCCAATCTGATACAGAACATAAGGAATGGCCTGATGCCGTGGGTGCATCTGCTCAAATTCCTTATAAGCTTCAGTAGCCATGAGCCAATCGCCGTCCAGGAAGTAAGCGTCGCCCAACGAAAGCTCGGCTTCAGTCACATAAGGACTGAACGGATACATTTCCTTAAGCTTGGTAAAATAACGCACGCTGGCGGCATAATTCTTGTCGGCCATAGCATCGTTGCCATATTCAAAATACTCTTCGGCGGAAAGTTCCGGCTCGGGCAGCATGAAGTAGTCGAGCATGGCGCAGCCGGAGCCAAGGGACAGCAGGGCCAAAAGAGCCGTGATGGAGAAAATACGTTTAAACATCATCAACCAATAACCTTGTCGATCATTTCCTTGAGACTGTTCTTGGATACCGCCCCGGTTGTACGATCCGCCACTTTGCCCCCGGAGAAGAGGATAATGGTCGGAATGGATCTGATGGCAAACATTCTTGGCGCATTGGCGTTATCTTCAACATTCAGCTTATAGACATCAAGCTTGCCGGCGTATTCAGAGGCCAGTTCATCGATAACCGGAGCCAGGGCGCGGCAGGGAGTGCACCAGGGAGCCCAGAAATCAACAAGCACTGGCGACTTCGAATCGATCACCAAGCTGGAAAATTCAGATTCGTTTATATCTTTGACCATATCCGGCTCCTTCAAATTATCATTGTTTTGATTGGAAGGCTGCGTTGCAGCACCTTATTAAAAGGTTGGCGCAATATAACCTAAATCCTGCCAATAGTCATCTGGTACTTGCTGCCCACGCGGTATGGCCGCAAAGGATAAATCATGCCTGAGCCCCTGCTCGCGCAACAGTTGCCCGGCATAGGCAATCATGGCGGCGTTGTCCGTACACAAAGCAGGCGAAGGCACTACCAGCGGAAGCCCGGCAATGGCGGCCAAATCAGACAAATTTTGCCGCACCACGCGGTTGGCGGCCACACCCCCGGCCAGCAAAATCGAATTTATCGGCCCCGTCCATTTGGTCCGCAAGGCACGCTCAAGCTTCAGGCGCAGCGTTTGCGCCACGGCATAAAGAAAGGACGCGCAAAGCAAGGCCAGCTCCTGCCGGAACTCCGCGCCGGATTCTGCCGGTACAGGACAAAGGCGTTCAGCATCATAAACAAAGCGTAAATGCGGCCTGCTATCCAGCAGGGTTCGCGCGGCTGTTTTTAAACCGCTGAAGCTGAAATCGCAGTTGTCATTGTCCAGGTAGGGCTTGGGGAACATTTTAGTGTCCACTTCGCCGCCGACAGCGAATTCATCAATAAATTTACCAGCCGGATAAGGCAGACCCAGCATTTTGCCGAATTTGTCAATGGCCTCTCCGGCGGCATCATCCAGACTGCGTCCCAACAGCGTGAAATCGCGCGGCGATTCAATACGGTAAATATGCGTATGCCCACCGGATACAAGCAGCCCCAAGGCCGGAAAAGCCAGTTTACTCTCCAGCCCTGCGGCCAGCAGATGAGCGTGCAAATGATTGACGCCCAGCAAGGGCTTTTGCAAAGCCAGAGCCAGACCTTTGGCAAAGGCGATGCCTACCAGCAGGCTCCCCAGAAGCCCAGGTCCACGGGCCACAGCCAGACAGTCTACATCCCGCGCCTCCACGCCGCAACTTTTCAGCAGATGATCGTAGAGCGGCCCGATGCAGCGCCCATGCTCACGCGAAGCCAGTTCCGGCACCACCCCGCCAAAGAGGGCATGCACATCAACCTGACTGCGCAAACTCTGCCCGAGCAGGCAACCATCGCGCACCAAAGCCAGCGCGGTTTCATCACAGGAAGTTTCTATGCCAAGACAAAGCACTTACAAACTCAATCCACGTAAAATATTTTATTTTTGAGGGGGTCTGGGGGAAATCAATTCCCCCAGCGGAGGGGTCTGGGGAGGCTGAGCCTCCCCAGAAAAACTATTTACTTCTAAGCCAGAAAACCGGCCACATCATCCACATCTCCGCGCGAGCCGATAAAAAGCGGCACCCGTTCGTGCAACTGTTCCGGCACTATTTCCATAATGCGGCGCGTGCCGTCAATGGCCTTGCCGCCAGCCTGCTCGGCCACAAAAGCCAACGGAGCGGCCTCGCAAAGCAGGCGCAGTTTGCCTTCGCCCTGTCCGGTTTTTTTATAATTACGCGGATAGGCAAAAATGCCGCCATACAGCAGAGTGCGATGAAAATCCGCTACCAGCGAACCGACATATCTGGCCGAATAGGGGCTGGAACGCCAGTTGTCAAAACTTTTGAAATGATTGATGGCGCTTTTGGTCTTGTCGTCCCAAAGCGGGTAGTTTCCTTCATTCACGGAGTAGATTTTGCCTCTTTCCGGAATGGTCATGTTGGGATGCGAGAGCAAAAACTCGCCAACGCTGGGATCCAGGGTAAAGCCGTGCACGCCGAAGCCGGTGGTATAAACCATCATGGTTGAGGGGCCGTAAAGAAAATAACCGGCCGCGACCTGACGATCGCCGGGCTGAAGAATATCTTCCAGGCCGGGATCACCTTTTTTGCCGCTCTCGCGTTTGTGGATGGAAAAAATGGTTCCCACATTGACGTTCACGTCAATATTGCTGGAGCCGTCCAGCGGGTCAAAAATAAGGATATAATCGCCCCGCTCGAAACGATCTGAAACCACAATGACATCGGCATTCTCTTCAGAAGCCATCATGCAGAGGGCGCCGCTGCGCTCCATGCGATGGATGAGCACGCTGTTGGCGTATTCATCAAGCTTTTGCACCTTCTCGCCCTGCACGTTGGTTTCGCCGGTCTCGCCCAGCACATCCAGCAAGCCAGCCTTGTTCACGCTGCGTGAAATCAGTTTGGCCGACAGGATCAAATCATAAAGCAACTGGGTGAACACGCCGGTCGCTGCCGGAGATTTTTGCTGATGCAGCAACAGATGTTCGGTAACCGTTACTTGCGACATGGAGAGCCTCCTTGTGCCGATTCAAGTTGGTAAGGCAAGTTCACCTTGGACAATTTATGTCACGCTATGGATTTTTGTTACAAAAATCGTTCGTAACTATTCGCTAAGAGCTTCTCCGGAATCAGAATCCGCGCCTTCACTCGCCGCGCCGGAATTATCAGAATCAGTCATGTCGGACGACTGCGATTCTTCCGGAGCCAGATTAATCTCCGGCATGGCGAAGGCGCTGGCGTAATCGAGCAATTCCATCTGCTCGGGCCGCTGGGGAAAGGCCCCCTCAGACGGGATGGCGTAAATTATAGGCAAATTGGCCAGAAAACTGTAGCTCCAGTAAAAAGTCCCATTCGCATTGGATAACGTGCCGATCACATTGTTTTTGACCAGGCTTGGCCAATCGGCTGTAGTCAGCGGAGTAGCCTCGATATCATAAATGCCGGGCCAGAGCATTACCTGCGGCGTTGCCAGCACAAGTTCAGCCGCCTTACGGTGCCGCGCCAGCAGCGCACGCATATCAAAATGCACCAGCACCACGGCCCGCTGCTCGTTGGCTACATAAACCGGCTTGCCCAGATAAATTTCCGGCCCAAGCGGGCTTTGCTGCACATAGGCGCGCAAATTGGAACGCCGTTGTTTGGGGTCTTCCTCCAAAAGCGGCGAAGCGTCAAATTCCTTGAGCGAATATTCGGGTACTCTGGCCAGTATCGCGCCATCGGCATCCAGAATGGCCAGCCCGGAAAGCCAGGGGAAACGCTTAAGCACAGCCAGAGCCCAGGCGGTATCGGTTCCCCGGTCGCTGTCGTCCAGAACCCTGGACAACTGACGCAATTCTTCATCGATTTCGGCCATGCCGGATCCAAGCGTGAGCAGATAATCCTGATATTCGGAAATATCCTGCAACTCGAGAACCGCCGAAGTATTAAGATACTCGCGGTAATAAGCCTTGGTATCCTTCCAGACATTATTGACGGTTTGATTCGGCTCACAGGCGGCAAGGCCAAGCAGCGAACCCAAACAGACAAGACTCAAACAACACAACTTGCGGACAATATGAAACAACTGAATACCCCGTAGGTTTAGTAAACAGAAAAAAAGCCCTGGGTTTCCCCTCAGCTTCTTGCTTCCAGCCTCTGCGCCAAAGCTTCCAAAACATCCATAAGACGGTTTTTACCCTGTCCGGCCTGTGGATCTTCTTCGCCGCCGTGCGCTTGCTCGGCAAGCTGGTCGGAATGCCGGGCTATATTATCGCCTGCCCTGGCCGCCTTTGCACTAAGAGCGGCAATGGCCGCTTCCAGCTCCTGCTTGTCAGTGGCGGAATCGGCCTGACGCAACAAATCTTCATAAATATCCAGCGCCCCGGCGTAATCGCCCTGCTCGGCCAGCACTTCGGCCATGCTGCGCGTCTTGAGCGTAAAAAGCTCGTCGTCCGCTTCCAGATCACTGTCAGCCGAATCTTCGTCAGCAGACTCGGCGGAATCAACAGCGGAGGGTGTGCCGGATGTGGAATCCCGCAAAGCCTGCACCGCTTCCAGCGCCTCCGCCAGGCTACCGGCGTCCAGCGTATGATCCGCGCTATCCGGCAAACCAACAGTACCGGCGTCAGAATCTTCCGCCGCGTCTTCCGCCAAAGCTTGCTGATCCTCTGGCATGGAATCCGGGCCAGATTCAGGATCGGATTTCGGTTCCGTCCCCCGGCCCTGTCCGGCAAGGTAGGATTTCAATTCTCCAAGTTCCGGCGGAGCAATCCTTGGAGTAACACCTTTAACCCCTTCCCGCACGGCCGGGGATAACAACTGGCGCAATCCGTTTTCAATGACATCGGACCAGGATACGGCTTCGCCGCGCAGGGTGGCGGAAAAAAAACTCAGGGCCAGAGCGGCATCGCGCGAGGATGGGTTGCGGGCAAGCCTGGCATTCCAGGCCGACCAGAAGCCGGGGTAGCCGCCCAGCATCAGGGCTATTTGATCCAGTTCCGGCCAGAGGGCATCGTATTGCGAGCCGCTGAAAAGAATATCTATAAGCAGCAGGCGGGCTTCAATATGCTCCGGATTACGGCTGAGGCCGTGGCGCAGGGTGGCCAGGGCGTCCTCCGCAAAACCGTTTTCCGCCTGCATCCTGGCCAGAGGGAAAAACACCTTGGAGCCGGGCTCAAGCGCCAGTACTTCTTTATACCATTCAATTTTTTGATTCATTCGCGCCCTCTACCGTTTGTGCATCCTGCTCGTCGGGAAAAATGTAGAGTATCTCGTTATCTTTGACAAAATTCAATCGATTGCGGATGGTCTGCTCAATATATTTCCGGTCGGACTGCAAAAGCCGTATTTCCCGGCTGAGTTCTATATTTCTGGCGTTAAGCTCACCAATGCGCCCGTTAAGAGCGGAGTATTCCTGCTCAAGATTTTCGTAAGCTACCAGTCCATTGTTGCCCCACACCAGGGCCCACAGCAAAAGCGCGTTAAGCGCCAGGGAGATGCCAAGAAACAAATAACGGTATTTCATTTATTGAAGCCTGAAATTTCCCCGGTCAGCCGACAGTTTCGCACTTTTGTCAAAAACGCCGTTCAATTCGCGCAAGAGCTGTTCGGTGGCACCCTCAATGCGGCGCACGTCATCCTCACATAAACTCATATCGTCAATTTGTCGCAAAAAATTGCGGATCACGCTTATTTCATCAAAAAAAATCAGATCGAAAGAAAGGCCGTTCATCTCTTCTTTCAACTCAAGAATCGTTTGCAGGCAATTACGCAAACGACTGTTCAGCAACAGGTCAACATGCGTAAGCATATCAATGTACTTTATTCCTTTCCGGCATCAGGCGGCGCAGTTGTGGATTTTTCCGCCTGCCCACCATCGCTGTCGTTTTTACGCCAGAATTTATAAAAGTCGTACATGTAATTAAAGCCGGAAAAAATCGTCAGCCCAAGCGCAATATAAAGCAGCACCATCCCGTACAGGGGAAGGTCAAGTCCGAACCAGGCATAATGCAGGGTCAGCGGCATCAACGCCAGCCCCTGGAACACTGTTTTCAGCTTGCCGAAACGATCCGCGCCCATCACATACCCCTCGTCGGCTGCAATGGCGCGCAGGCCCGTAACCATAAGCTCACGGCAAACTATAACGATTACCACCCAGGCCGGAACCCAGGCCAGAAAGGTCATCATGATCAGCATGGAGCAGTTGAGCACCTTGTCGGCCAACGGATCCAAAAATTTGCCGAAACTGGTCACCTGTTTGTTGCTGCGGGCGAGTTTTCCGTCCAGATAATCGGAAATCGAGGCCGCAATATATAAAACAGCGGCGGCAACACAGGTTGCCTTGTTCGGAAAATAAAGCAACACGACAATTACCGGAGTAATGCCAATACGGCTCAACGTAAGCCAGGTGGGCAAATTGATATGTTTCATTTAGTCAATCTCAAATAAAAATACTAAGCTAGAAATGAATAATAAGCAAATCATCAAACGGCGCGGCACGCCTCATTTTAAACTTTTTGTAGCACAAATGGCTTTTACGCTGGTAGCCAGAGCAAAAAAGGCCGACTTGGCCGGGCCGTTTTCCGGCATCATCACCGCAGGCAGGCCTTGATCCGCCGCTCTGGCCGCCGCCGGGTCCAGCGGTATGGAGGCCAAAAAAGGCAATTCGAGCTTGCGGGCCAGTTCCAAACCGCCGTCCGGCCTGAACAGATCTATTTTGCCCCCGCAATGCGGGCAAGGGAAAGCACCCATGTTCTCAACCAGTCCCAAAACAGGCGACTTCAACAGGCGCAGAAAGTTGACGGCCTTGCGCACATCGGCCAGGGCGATCTCCTGCGGCGTGGTCACCACCAGGCAAAGCGCGTCCGGAATCATGCGCAGGATGGTCAAATGCTCGTCACTGGTGCCGGGCGGCGAATCAATAATCAAAAAATCCAGTTCCCCCCAGGCGGTGTCGCTTATGAATTGCCGGATGGCAGCTACTTTTTTCGGACCGCGCCAGACCACTGCCCGATCACGATCCGCCAGCAGGGCATCCATGGAAAGAACTTTAAGCCCGCTCTCCAACTGCACCGGCTCGATCAATACCTCGTCCCCGCCCCCGCTGACCTGCGCGATCGGAGCATCTTTTTCATTAAGGAGGCCAAGCAGGCGGGGAACGCTGGGACCGTGCAAATCAACATCGAGAATGCCTACTTGAAGCCCCAGAGCAGCCAAGGCCGCAGCCAGATTCACGGCTACCGAGCTTTTGCCCACGCCGCCCTTGCCGCTCATGACGAAAATTTTATATTTTATGCGTCCCAAAGTTTCGGCTAACCGGACATCCTGGGGGTTTTGCCGCTGCGCGGCCATGGGGAGTTCTATCTTACCAGCCATGCTTGCCCACCAAATCGACAAATTTTACCGCCCCCAACTCCCGTTGGGTGACGGTTCCGTTTTCTTTGCGCAGCACCAGCATTTTCTGCTCACGCTTCTGCTGCCCCACCGGAATGACCATGATGCCGGGATCGGCCAGTTGATCCAGCAGCGGAGCCGGTACGGACGCCCCACCAGCCGTAACGATAATGCGGTCAAAAGGCGCGGCTTCGGGCCAGCCCAAGGTTCCGTCGGCAAGCTTTATGCGGATGCGCCCGTATTTGAGGTCGATCAGGCGCTTGCTGGTGCGCTGGTAAAGCTCGCGCAACCGCTCCACCGAATAGACCTCCAACCCCATTTCGTGCAGGATGGCAGCCTGATACCCCGATCCCAGGCCGATTTCCAGAACGCTCATGCCGGGCGAAGCCTCCAGCAATTGCGACATCCAGGCCACAATATAAGGTTGCGAAATGGTTTGCTCGAAACCAATAGGAACGGGAAAATCCTCGTAAGCCCTGGACCAGAAAACTTCTTCGATAAATTTGTGCCGCTGCACCTTGCTCATGGCCGCAATGACCGCAGGTGTATTGATGCCGCGCGGGACAAGCTGTTCCCGCACCATGCGTTCTCTGCTAATGGCGTATCCGCCCATATTGCCTCATATGTAGTGCCTGATTTTGCCGTGCTGCTGACGGCAAACTTAGGCGCTACCAAGTTTACTTAAAATAAGGGTGAAGTTTTCCCCAATTAAGCAGTTACGTCAAGCCGCTTTATGCATTAACTGCGCTTTATGCATTGCTTTAGCTCATTTTTTTTACTAAACAACCGTAGTTGAAGAAATTTCCAAATCATCGCAAGCACAAAAAATGCAAAAAAATAAATTCTTTTTCTTTTACACCGGAACTCTGCTCCTGCTGGTCTGCCTGGGAATCGCCCATCTGATCAGTATGGAGCACGATTTGCCACAGGCGCGGCTGCTCTCTCCCTCTGCCCGGCCTGCCGCTTCCGCCCCTGCCCTTCCTTCATCTGCTTATGCAGTTCAACTGCCAGCCGCTTCCGCTCCTATCCTGATTACCCCGGATACGGAAATAGTACTGGAACTTTCCGATGCCACTTCCGGCCTGCGCTCGGTACAGGCGAATTTACTGCTTGCAGGCGACCGCCTTCCGCTTCTGGTTGAAGAGTACAAGGATAACCCACTGAAACACATGTTGCGTCTTAAAATAGACCCGCAACTCTTGCTGCATTTAAAAAAAGGCCAACCGAATCAAGAAAACCAGCCGACTCCGCCTGACCAGCCAGTCCAGTCAGTTCAGGAAGACCTGCAAATTACCCTGGAAGTAAAAATGCGGGATAATTCCACAGCTGACTGGTGGCGCGGCAATTACGCTGTTTTCAGCTTTAACTTCCGGCTTGACCGCACCCCGCCGCAAGCGGCTGTTGTGGCGCTAAGCGGCAAAATAAAGCAAGGCGGCAGCGCCGCTCTTGTTTTTCTGGCTTCCGAACCGCTGCGCTCCGCCCAGCTGGAAGCAGGCGGCCACACATTCAAGGCTTATACCCAGGCAAATGGCCTTTATGCCTGCCTGTTCGCCTTTCCCTATCAGGTGCAGGCAGATAATTACCGGCCGGAACTGGTGCTGGAGGATCAGGCTGGTTACATCACGCGGCAGCCTTTGCGCCCCCTGGGGCTTGAAGTGACTGCCAAAGCCTTTCGCCCGGACGTTATAAATTTGAGCGAAAAATTTCTGGCGGGCAAGGCCGGGGAGTTTGCCAGACTTGTTAACCCCGACCCGCTGAAGTCAGGCATTCCGGCTCCCGCAAAAACCGCCGGAGCCGATCCTGTCAAATCCACTGATACCGCTCCGGTCAAAGCCGCTTCCGGCGCAAGCAACCCCCTGGATCTTTTCCTGACCGTGAACAGCAGCATCCGTGAGCAAAACTACGCCCGACTTGCCAAATACAGCGAACAAACCGCCCCTGCCCCGCTCTGGCGCGGCGTATTTATGCGGCTGCCGCGTTCGGTTCAGCTTTCCCAATTCGCGGACCAGCGCAGTTACATGTATCAGGGCCGGGAAGTGGACCACCGGACGCATCAGGGCATTGATCTGGCCTCGGTCAGCCGCGATCAAATACCCGCCGCCGGAAGCGGCCGGATTTTGGCCGCTGGTTATCTGGGCATACATGGCAACATGGTACTCATCGATCACGGCCTTGGCCTGCAAACGCTATATTCGCACCTCAGCGAAAGCAAGGTGACGCAGGGCGAGAATGTGAAAAAAGGTCAGATTATCGGCCTTACCGGCAAAAGCGGCATGGCTGGCGGCGATCATCTGCACTTTGAAATCCTGCTTTCCGGCATATCCGTAAAGCCGGATGAATGGCTGAATCCGGCCTGGTCAGAGCGGATTGAGGACATACTGCTGGAAGCGCGATAAACAATGCCGTCACGAGTTGCCTGTAAAACAAAAAACTCTCGTGACGGCACTGCCTGAACGCTTGTCTAAATATTCCCGCCAAGCTTCCGCGCCAAATCCAGTTCAGCGCGGCCTTCAATCTCACCCGGCTCATGCAGGCTGGGCGCAATGACTATCCCGGCCTCTTCCCACTTCTGGTAGGCGCAAATCTGGCGGAACATGCCAATGGAAGCAGCTGCGGCATCAACGGTAGGGTCGCCGCAGGGCATCAGCAAAGCGGCGCGTTTTACCGGCATTCCCACTTTTAGCAGGGCAAAAAAGCGATCTATAGCCAGCTTGATCTGCGCGGAAACGCCAAAATAGTAAACGGGCGAGGCCAGAACCAGCGCGTCGGCCTGCCGCAGCGCTGCCAAAATGGGCGGCATATCGTCTTTTTGTACGCAAACACCCTCGTTTTTGAAGCAATACCCGCAGCCGAGGCAGCCGCCGATATGCATTTTGGCTACATCAAAAAAAGCAACTTCCTTGCCTGCCGCCTTCGCGCCTTCAATAAAAGCGGCAGCCAGGCGCGCGGTGTTCCCGTTTTTGCGCGGAGAACCGGAAAGAACGACTATGTTTTTGCTCATATTTGCTCCGTTCGGGTTGATTGTAAACGCAGTCACTTCGTTTGAGTACACCAGATAATCAGATATAAATAAAGTTTCATATTCAATAGAATGTTGCTATCTTGTGTTAACGCAAAAGAACTTTTTGCTCTTCGATCTCGTGTAAACACTACCCAAACCCGGAGGACTTATGAAATACGGTGTGCGCAACAGCTTGCAGGCAACGGTGACCAAGGTGAAAAAAGGCGATATCATGGCGCAGATGGACTGCAAACTGGAAGGCCCGATCGAACTTAGCTCGGTGCTGACCTGCGACTCCGTTGCCGACCTCAACCTCAAGGAAGGCGACAAGGTGATGGTGTTGATCAAGGCTATTCACGTTATCCCGGTCAAAGAATAATTACCGTAAAAAAAACAAAACCGTCCCGGCTCGTCATCAGGCGAACCGGGACGATTTTGTTTGTGGTAGCTAAGCCACAACCCGCCCCTCACGCAGTAGCACGACATGATCGGTCAACTGGGAGATTTCTTCCATGACGTGACTGACATAGAGAATGGGGATGGAAAATTCACGGCTGATACGCGCAATAAAAGGCAGCAATTCCTGCTTGCGCTCGGCGTCCAGCGAGGCCAGAGGCTCGTCCATAAGCAGTGCTTCGGGCGAAGTAAGCAAGGCACGCCCGATGGCCACGCGCTGTTTTTCACCGCCTGAAAGCAACCGGGGACGGCGATCAAAAAACGGCCCGATTCCCAACAGATCCACCACTTCCTCAAGTTTAACCTTATGTTCCGCAATCGGTATCAGTTTCATGCCGTAAGTCAGGTTTGAACGCACCGAAAGATGCGGAAAAAGCCTTCCCTCCTGAAAAACATAACCGATACGCCGTTTATCCGGCGGTAGATCTATACCGCGCTCCGAATCAAACAGACAAAGCCCACCAATGCTGATGCGCCCCTGATCCGGCCGGAGCAATCCGGCCACCATATTGATAACCGAGGTTTTACCAGCGCCCGAAGGACCGAACAGAGCTGTAACACCGCCGGGATCGCCGCCAAAGCTCACATCCAGGGCCAGTGCGCCCAACTTGCGTTTTACCTCGACCTGCATGTATTTTTATCCTCCCAACAGCTTGCCGTAACGCCGGGCCAACAGTTCAGATCCCAGCAAAGCAAGCATGGCAATGACAATGGCGAACAGGCACAGCCGCATGGCCCCCTGCTCACCGCCCGGCACCTGGGTCAGGGTATACAAGGCCAGCGGCAGGGTTTGCGTCTGGCCGGGGATATTGGAAACAAACATTATCGTGGCCCCGAATTCGCCCAGACAGCGGGCAAAGGCCAGCATGGAGCCGGTAATCACGCCGGGCAGGGCCAGTGGCAGAGTAACGGTAAAGAAAACCCGGATTGGACCGGCTCCCAAAGTACGGGCGGCAGCCTCAAGGTTTTGATCCACATTGTCCAGCGAAAGACGTATGGCCCGCACCATGAGCGGAAAAGCCATGATCGCAGCGGCCAGAACCGCTCCGGTCCATTGAAAAGCCAGGGTAAGGCCAAAATACTCATAGAGGAACGAGCCGAAAATGCCGTTGCGCCCGAATCCGATCAGCAAAAGATAGCCGATTACCACCGGCGGCAACACCAGCGGCAGATGAATAAGGCCATCCAGAAACTGCCTGCCCGGAAAACGCTTGCGGGAAAGCAACCAAGCCGCGCCAATCCCCAACGGCAGGCTCAAGGCCACCGCCCAGGTGGAAACGCGCAGACTCAGCCGGATAGCCTCAAGCTCCGCCATGCTTAAATGAAAAAAATCCATAAGGCAGCTAATTCCTTAATTCCTGGTTATGTCCTAAAGGACGTCAAACCCGTATTTTTTAAAAATGGCTTTGGCCTCCGGCGTGAACAGAAAATCGATGAACTCTCCGGCGGCCTCGGCTTTAGCGACCTGGTCGATATTAACCACGCCCACGGAGTAAATGATGGCCGGGTGGCTGCTTTCCGGAAATAATCCTATAATGCGCACCTTGTCGGAAGCGGAAACATCGCTGGCATAGATCAGGCCAAGCGGCGCTTCTCCTCGCGCCACCATTACCAGACTGGCGCGCACATCCTTGGCCGGGGCCAGACGATCCTGCACCGCATCCCACAGATTGAGATTCTCCAAAGCCTGCTTGCCGTAAATGCCAACCGGCACATGCGCCGGGTCGCCAACGGCCAGACGGCCATCCTGACCAAGTATGGCCGCGAGATCCGCGCCCTCTTTAATTTCGAACGACTGTACCGGGCTGTTTTCCGGCACGATCAACGCAAGGCTATTACCAAGCAAACCCTTGCGGCTGCCGGGAGCCAGCAGGTTTTTCTGCTCCAGGTAGTCCATCCATTCGAGGTTGGCGGAAAGAAAGACGTCCGCCGGAGCGCCCTGCTCAATCTGCTTGGCCAGGGTGGAAGAAGAGGCAAAGGAGCATTTTATGCCGCCGAAGCCCTTTTCAGTATAGAGATTGCCGATGTCGGTAAGAGCGTTGGTGGCGGAAGCGGCCGCAAAAACTACTATGTCCGGTTCAGCGGCCTGAACACGAACATGCGGCAGCGCCCAGGCGAAAGCTAGGGCAAGAAAAAAGACAGCAAACAAAAGACAGGAAGCCAGACGTGACAACAGGCGGGGAAATTTGGACGAGTTCATAAAGCACTCCGAAAACCATTAATTTACAATATCCTCCACAGGATCCTGCGGTCCGTTAGCCGTCATTAATCAGTTGGATTTATGCGGCAGCAGGCCAAAAGATAAATAAAACAGCCTCAAATACACCAAGCCAAACTAGTCTTTCACTTAGCCCAACCATTACTTTTGCGTCAAGTATAATGGAAATATGAGACTTAATCTTTTGCAGAAAACTTGAATCCCAACGCCCGCCCACGTTTCTTGCAGGCCTCCACGCAATCGCCGCAATTGACGCATTGCGCCATTTGCGCCGCAACCGGTTTGCGGGGATTCAAATTCAAAGAACAGGCAGCAAGGCAGGCCCGGTCCGAAGCCGGGCAGTTACAGGCTTTTGGAGTAAAACGCACTTGCAGGCGTTTGGGCAAGGCTAGGCCAGCCAGCCCGGCCAAACTGATCAGCAGGGATTGCGGGCAAAGATAACGGCACCAGAAGCGCCCGCCCAGAACAAATTCCGCCAGCAACACCGCCGGAACCAGCCACAGGGCAGGCCAGAGTATCTCCCGAAGCAAAATGGCGTGTTGCCAGAAGCGCGTAATCCAGGCGGGCATGGAAAGCTGGGTTAATACCGGCAGGGGCAGCGCGGTCAGAATGAGCAGCAGCCCGGCGGCCACCAGACCGCTTTTCAACAATACAGGCCGGAAGAAAACCGCCCCGGAGGATTTGGCCGAACCGCTCACTCCTGATTTTTTGTTGCGGAGGCATTGTACCAATTCCGACAGCAAGCCAAAGGGGCAAAGCCAGCCGCAAAAGGCCGGGCCAAGCAGCGCGGCTGCCAACAAAACCAGGCCCGCGCCCGTGATCATTACAGCAGTAACGGAAAAACTGCCCACAGCCGCCTGGAGCATGGCCAGAGGATCGGCCAGGGGAACACCAGCGGCGTTAAAGGCAACCATATTGCCGGTCAGCGCCCGCATATCATAATTGTTCAGCAGAGGAATGAGCACAAAGGCCAGAAAAGTTCCTACCTGTACGGCCCGCCGCGTAACACGGATAGATCGGCGTATAGTTGGACGTATGGACGACTCTTTCATTTTGCGCCTTCCTCAGGCACTGTGCCAGATATCGCGCTGGGCGCTACGTTTGTTGAGTCAGTCGTTTTGGATGGTATTGCGCCAGTTTTTGCGGCGGGCGGCAATTTTCTGGTCGGGGTAGTGCTGATGGCATGGATCGGGCATACGTATTCACAAACGCCGCAACCCACACATTTATCAGTAATGGTTGGTATGTAGCCGGATTCAAGCGTGATGGCGGCCCCCTTCATGGGGCAACGCTCATAGCAGGTCCAGCACATAATCATATTTTCTTCCTGATAATCCACGCACTTTTTAATATCCATTACGGCAACGCCCATGCCGGATTGCTCCATTGGCACATCGCGCAAAGCGTCCGTAGGGCAAATTTCACTGCATTTCATGCACAGAAAACAAGGGCTTTCGCGGTGAAAGACCTTGGGCGTATCCAAACCAAAGAGGCTGTCCGGCGTCATGGCTATGCAGGCGTAATTGCACACCCCAACGCACTGCCCGCAGGAAATGCAGCGAGATTTGAAATCTTTTTCAGAAAGTACGCCCGGCGGGCGCAAAAATTCACGCATGATCAAACCTTGGAGGATCTACCAGAGGCTTCGCCCCTGGACCCCGCATAGGGCGATTGCCCTATGTACCCATTTTTGCAAAACGGCTTTGCCGTTTTGCTGTTCACTAACAAAAATAACTAGCGCTCTTCCTGCTCGTCTTCGGTAGTCAAGCCGGTCACGTAGCAGGTAAGTACGCCTTCCAGTTGCCCCACTCTGCCCAGCGCCGCCTCAAGCTCGGAACTGGGCGCTTCGGCCACGGCCACCACATAGCAATCCTGATGTATGCCGTAAGTAGTCATTTCCGGCATGGCCGCCACCTGCTGTTCAACTGCGGCGCAACGCCCCGGCTCGGTATGCACAAGAAAACCCAAAATAGCCATGGTAAATCCTTTTAAAAATGGTTTTCCGGGGAGGCAGCACCTCCCCAGAAAACCCATTAAAAACCAACTATTAATTCAAAACAACTTTTAAACCTGTTTGTAAACCTTGGTAGCGCAGATTTTGTATTCCGGTTCCTTGGAGATGTTATCAACCGCGTCATGGAACAATCTGTTCACCAGTTTCTTCTTGTCGAAGAACGGACAGAACACCAGCCCCGGCATACAGGTATCGGTCACCTTGGCCGGGAAGGTCATTTTGTCGCGCCGCGTTTCCAGCACTACCTGGTCACCGTTGCGGATATCCATCCGGGCCGCATCTTCGGGGTTAACTTCCACAAAAGCCCCTGGATAGGCCTTGCGCAGTTCCGGTACCTGTCCGGTCATGGTGGCCGTGTGCCAGTGGTCGATAACCCGTCCGGTGGTCAGCACAAAGGGATAATCCGCGTCAGCCGGTTCAAAGGGCGGCATATACGGACGGAAGAGGATGTTCGCCTTGCCGTTCGGATTGCCGTAAAAGAACACCTTTTCCGGGTGATCCGCCGGAACCAGCGGGTCTTCGCCGCGCACAAAGCGCAGGACAGTGCCGGGGTGATCTTCTGTGGGACAAGGCCAGCGAATGCCGGATTCCTTTTTCAGGCGTTCGCGGGTCATGCCATAGAAGTTATAGGGCGAACCATTGCTGAGGGTACGCCATTCATCCCAGATATCCGCCGCGTTTTCAAAGGGAATCAGCTTGGGATCCACTCCGGCCCGCTTGGCGAAATCCATCATGATATTCACCACCGGGCGGCTGTTGCCCGAGGGCTGCACTGCCTGTTCGGTCAGGGAATAGCGCCGTTCGGTACAGCCGTAGACGCCGTCGGTCTCGCACCAGAAAGCGGCGGGCAGCAGCACGTCGGCATATTTGGTGGTTTCCGCGTCGTGGAAGCACTCGGTCTGCACGATAAAAGCCTTTTGCAAACCGGGCGTGTATTTATTGAGGTTGGGCAAAGTATGCGCCGGGTTGGTGCAGTGAATGAACACAGCTTTTACATCGCCAGTGGCCATGGCCCCGAACAGCGCTACCGCGTGATGCCCGATGGTCGGCTGAATCGTACCACGCGGCACGCCCCAGAAGTCTTCCATCTCGTTACGGTGCTTTTCGTTGGCGATTACGCGCCCGGCCGGCAGCAGATGCGACAGCGATCCGGTATCGCGCACGCCGCCGCAGGCGTTGGGCTGACCGGTGAGCGAAAGCGGCGAAGCGCCGAGACGCCCGATATGCCCGGTCAGAAGATGCAGGTTGTGAATCAGGTTGTTGGCCCACACCCCGTAAGAACGCTGGTTGATGCCCATGCACCAGAGCGACAGCGTGTTCGGAGATTCCGCGAACAGGCGGGCCACCTTGACCACATTCTCTGCCGATATGCCGGTAATTTCCTGTACGCGCTCCGGAGTATACTCCGCCAGAAAGGCTTTATAATCCTCAAAAGTGCGCTCACTGCCGTCGTTATCTTTGAAAACACAATGACGGCCATGGAAACGGTAATCGTCCAGTTCGTCCTTGATGATGACGTGAGCCATGCCGTTCAGCAGGGCCAGGTCGGTTCCGGGTTTGAAGTGCAGGTGCAGATCCGCGATGCGGGAGGTATTGGTGCGGCGCGGGTCAACCACGATGATCTTCACGTCCGGGTTGAACTGCTTGCGGCGGGCAATGCGCCGGAACAGCACCGGGTGGGCTTCGGAAGTGTTTGAACCGATAATGAAGAAGCAAGTGGCGTTATCAATATCGTAATAAGTGCCCATTGGCTCGTCTTTGCCGAAGGTGGTGGTATAACCGCCCACAGCCGAGGCCATGCACAGACGGGGGTTGCCGTCCACGTTGTTGGTTTTGAAACCGGCTTTCCAAATCTTGTTGGCCAGATAGGATTCTTCGGTAAGAGCCTGCCCGGAGCCGTAATAGGCCACGGCATTGGGGCCGAACTCGCTGATCGTGTCGCGAAAACGCTTGGCAGCAAAATCCAGGGCTTCGTCCCAGGAAACCTTTTCCAGTTCGCTGCCCTTGCCATTACGGCGAATCATCGGTTCCAGAATGCGGTCCGGCGTGTAGATGACCGGAATGAGCATTGCGCCCTTAAGGCACAAAAGGCCCTGGTTATGGTTGTTGGGGTCACCCTTGATGGAAACGGCCTTGCCGTTCTGCACTCCAACCAGTACGCCGCAGCCGGTGCCGCAATAGCGGCACACGCCCTTGACCCATTTGGTTTCCGCTTCTGCGGCGGCGGCAACGCCCGGCAGGCCTATAGCGGCCAGGGCCGTGGAGGCGGCCGCGCCTTTCAAAAATTCACGGCGTGAAAGCTTCATATCGCGCTCCTTACAGCGGCTTTGCAAAAGCCGCCGAATCTGTCGTATCCGTCATGTGCGTACATCAGAACCCCTGCCCCGGCTGATCAAGCGTAGTCTGGGTGGTAGGCACCCGTGTTTCGTAAGCGTTGCTGTGCACCGGGTTCTGGTGATAAGCATGGCAACTGTAACAATCCGCGCTGTTGCCATACTTGGCTTCCATGCGGACTACAGCCGGGTCGTGGCAGCGCGAGCAAATCAGCTTCGGATCCGGGGTGGCCATAAAGGGAATGGACCCCTTGCCGTCCGGCTCGCCGTGGCAGACCACGCATTTGACCAGCGTAACGCCGTGCTTGGCTTCGCGCCAGTCCTGCGTAACCTGCGCCGAAACCTTGGTGTGGCAGGTGACGCAATCGGTATATTGATCCGGCACGGCCAGATGTGTTCCGGTTGCGTGCTTCACCGGGAAAGCAAAATTCAGATAAAGAAAGAACAGGCCGATGCCTACTACGGCCAGAATGAACAGGCCGCAAGCTCCCAGGAGCATATTCTTTTTGGTCAGGCTGATCGTAATCATTGTGCGCCTCCTTGCTCTTCCGCAGCAACGAGTTGTTCCGCAGCAACGAGTTTGGCAGCAAATTCCTGGTTTATATCCAGTCTGCGATCAAATGACGGCAGGTGAGCCATATTGGTATGGCAATCCACACAAAGGCGGTAGCTTTTGCCATCCTTGCCGTTGTAGTTGTCGTGCGCAAGTTTGCCGATTTCGGAAATATCCTTTTCCTTCTTGGCATCCTTGTAAAGATCGTCATGGCAGGCCTGGCAGCTTGCATCATCCACAAAGCGGCGGGCTACCGGCTGGCTGTGACGGCGGTCTATCGAATCCGGGCTTTCAGTAAAATGCACAAAAACATCTTTTACGCCAAGATAAGTTTTGACGGACAGATAGCGGGGTCCAAGGCCGCGCGGCAAATGGCAGTCCGCGCAGTCAATGGCGCTTTCGTCATAATCTTTGGCGTGCGGCGACTGGGCGAGTTCCTCTTTATGCACATTCATTTCATGGCAGGATGTGCAAAAACTGGTGGTGGAAGAAAAGCTGAAAAATGCAGCCGTAGCAACAATACCAGCGACCAGCAGAATGCCGACGCCTAAAAGCGTGATGCGGATTTGACGGGGGGTTGTACTCATACCGGCTCCTTCCGGAGCGCCCGGTCAAAATGCCGCTCAAAGGCCGCGCCTCGTTTTTTTTGATTCATGGCTTCCTCGAGTTTGCTTGGCGGTTATTCCATATAAAAAACTGCCGGGACACTTGCTGCGCAAGAGTCACGGGAAGCGCCTAAAAGAGCTTCCCTTTCAAAAAAATTATGTTGTGGAAAAACAGACAGTGTGGACAGCACAAAAGTTCATGCAGCAAAACGCACAAAAAAGCCCGCCTACCAAATTATTCAGCGGTTGCGTTTTTCTTTATGAAACTGATGCGACGCCCTCCCAGGGATCCTGCGGTCCGTTAGCCATCATAAAACGAGAACATTTTAGCATTTTCATGGTTAAAACATTCTGAAAAATGCGGCAGCAGGCCAAAAATCAAATAACAAACAAAAAATCCTATAATAGTTTATTGTTACATACATAACCCGTTTTTTATTTTTAGGTCAAGTGTATTAGCAACCATTACAAATAATATTTATAACATCCTTTAAAATATGGACAAATATATTATAATTGCATAATTAATAGTGTTCACTGACGATGCAAATTATACGGCCTTAGGCAAGTGCTGTTACGAGATGAATTTGGGTTCAAAAAACCGCTCGTAACACAAAAAGGAGCGCCATGAAAATCGGTCAATATACTTTTGAGGAATTCAAGCAAAAGGCCGCTGAATTTCACGGCTATCCGGCACCAGGCATCATGCTGGGCGGTTATATGGTTGAACTGGCCAAACGGCATCTCCCCGAAGGCACGCTGTTTGAGGCGCTGGTGGAAAGCAAAAAATGCCTGCCCGATGCCGTGCAACTGCTGACTTTGTGCAGTACCGGCAATGGCTGGATGCGCGTGCTGGATCTTGGGCGCTATGCTTTATCCTTATATGACAAACGCACTGGCGAAGGCGTCCGGGTCGGCCTCATACCGGAAAAATTGCGGGAATATCCGGAATTGAATGCCTGGTTCATGAAGCTGAAGCCGAAAAAAAATCAGGATTCCGATTTGCTGATGCGTGAAATCGAGATCGCGGGCGACAGCGTGTGTTCATTAATCCCGATACGCGTACAGGAACGCTTTCTCGGCAAAGGCCCTTCCGGCCCCATTGCCGTCTGTCCCATATGCAACGAGCCTTTTCCCGCGCTGGACGGCCTGATCTGCCGGGGTTGCCAGGGCGAAAACCCATATAGCAATGAGATTGCCTTATCTACCGCTCCTACGGTTTCAGTGCTGCCCGTGGAAGAAGCTGTTGGCAAGACCATTCTGCATGACATGACGGAGGTCATTCCCGGTGAATCCAAGGGCGCGGCCTTCACAGCCGGACAGGTGATCGGTGCGGGCGATGTCTGCCGTTTGCAGAAAATGGGCCGCTTCAGCGTGGCAGTAACCGCGGAAACCCCGGCTGGCTTCATCCACGAAAATGACGGTGCTGAAGCCTTTGCCCGGCGCATGGCGGGCGATGGTCTGGAATACAGCCTGCCGCCCAGGGAAGGAAAAATCAATTTCCGGGCCAGACAAACGGGCCTGTTCACGCTTGACCGGGCCAGGCTGCTGGCTTTCAACCTGCTGCCTGACGTGATGTGCGCCACCCGGCAGGACGGCGCACTGGTGCAGGCGGGCACGGAAGTGGCCGGTACGCGGGTAATTCCCTTATATATTAGCCGGGAGCGTTTTGCGGCGGCTCTGGAAATTCTCGGCAACAAACCGCTATTTTCCATAGCGTCCCTGCGCCGGGCCAAAGTAGGCATTCTCGTGACCGGCTCGGAAGTCTTCCAGGGACTGATCGAAGACAAGTTTATTCCGCTGGTCAGCGCCAAAGTTAAACGGCTGGGCTGCACCGTGGTCAAGACTGTAATTACCCCTGATGAAAGCGCGGCCATACGCCAAGGTATCGCGGAAATACGCGAAGCAGGCGCGGATCTGCTCATCACCACGGGCGGTATGTCCGTTGATCCGGGGGATATTACCCGCGCAGCTCTGGTGGACGCGGGAATTCAGGCAATGCTTTACAGCGCCCCTGTACTGCCCGGCACCATGAGCTTGGTGGGCTTGCTGCCCGGCCAAAATGATTCTTCTGAGCTGGAAGCCGGGGCCATGCAGGTTATCGGCGTACCGGCCTGTGCGCTATTCCACAAAATCACGCTGTTCGACGCCCTGCTGCCGCGCCTGTTGGCTGGCAGGCAATTGACCAGACAGGATTTGGCCGGTCTGGGCGAAGGCGGTTTTTGCGCAAACTGCCCGGTTTGTACTTGGCCGAAGTGCTCTTTTTTGGCTTAGACAGTGCCGTCACTAGCGCCTTTTCGCTTCTGGCTGCGTCAAAAATATTTTTTATTCCGGTCGAGTACGATAAGAGTACACTTCCTCCATAAAAAAGATTTTTTCCTTGCCAGAAAACGAAAATCTATCTCGTGACAACACTGTCCTTTGGAACTGAAGCATAATGCAAAAATTTGAAAAGCTCATTCCATACCCCACCAACCAGCTTACCGGCGTGGTGCTGGCTGGTGGAACCAGCTCCCGCCTGGGCCGCGACAAGGCAGAACTGATTTTACGCGAAGATGGTGCGCCGCTGCTTGTCGAAACCGCCCGCCTGTTGCGCCGTGTTGTGCCAAAGGTTGTTATTTCCGGGCGGCCTTCCAACTGGATCGGGCACTCCCGAATAACGGCGCTGCCGGAGTGGCCGGGAATGGCGAATGACGATTTCCCCGGCCTGCCGGACGATTTGCCCGGTAAAGGCCCGGTGGGAGCGATTACCACCGCCCTGCGCCACATGGGAACAGCCTGCCTGATTCTGGCCTGCGATATGCCGCTAATGGAAGAGCGCGTCTTGCGCCTGCTGCTGGAAACCTGGAGCCGCCAGCGTGCAAGCGCAAATACAGGCGCGGAAAACAGCACAACAAAAAAAAGCGCCGCACACAAAAGTACGGCGCAAAAAAATACTCTGGTTACAGCCTTTGCTCACCCGGAAAACGGCAAGCTGGAACATCTGGCCGCCATCTATGAACCAGAGGCTCTGAGCTATCTGGAGCCGAGCCTGAACGCCGATCTGCTTAAAATCGGACTGGTGATTCCGCAGGAACACTACTGCCTGATACCGCTGCCGCCCGACATGCGAGAAGCCTTTTTCAACATCAACCGCCCGGCGGATTTGGAGGCTGTGCGGCGTAAGCTGGGCGAAGCAAGTCTGTTTTAGCCTTACTTTAACCAATTTCACGGATCAACGCGCCATCAGCGCGAAAACTCCCCAACCAAGATACTCCCGCATATAGGCGACGTAGCGCTTGGGTTCTTCATTAAGAGTTGTTCGGATTTCCGGGGTCATCTCGTCGTCCGGATTGGCATCCAGCCAACGGCGCATGGTCAGCCATCTGGCTGCTATGTATCTATCCCAACCATCCTGATCCGCCAGAACCATCTCCACCACATCGTAGCCGTACTCGCCAAATGAGGCGACAAAATCCGGCAATATAAGAAAGTCGGAAATGGACGTGGCAAGGCAGGCTTTTGCAATTTCTTCCGTTGGTGGAAACTGCCGCCAGTAGGGTTCACCTATGAGAATGATGCCATCGGGGACAAGACTTTTCGCCAGAAGGTCTATAGTACCCTTAACGCCTCCGCCGATCCAGCTAGCACCTACACAGGCTGCCACCTCGACTTTTTCCCAGACAACATAACCAGCCGCGTCATCGTGGATGAAGCTAACCTTATCGGCAACGCCGAGCTCTTGCGCACGGCACTTCGCCTGTTCGCTGAACAGGGCGCTCATGTCAACGCCTGTGCCGGTAATGCCGTAATCACGCGCCCAGGTGCAGAGCATCTCGCCGGAACCGCTGCCCAGGTCGAGAATGCGGGAGCCTGCTTTCAGGCGCAACGCCGCGCCGAGCGTGGCGTATTTCTCTGGTGTAAAAGGGTTATGAATACGATGTTCGCTTTCGCTGATTGTAAAAATGCGTGGAATATCCATGTAAAAACTCCTTCAGATTTTATCGCCACTATCATCTCGCCAATGGGCAGGGTGGTTCATGGCGTTGGCGCAATGAATTATCCCTTCTTCAAGAGGCACAACTTCTGGCGTAAGAGGCTGAAACATCCAGTAGGCGCTATGTTCCGGGATAATGGGGTACGGCGGTTGATAACCATGGCACAATGCGTGGGGTATGAATCCGTAACGAGGGTAATACTCTTTGTGACCCAAGACAAAGACAGCTTGTGACCCCATATCTCGGAGTTTTTCGATTCCAGCCCGAATTAGGATGCCGCCCACGCCCTGCCGCTGATATTTCGGCGTGACAGCCAGAGGAGCAAGAATATGAAGCAGCGGCTCCCCTTTTCCGTTCAGGCGAGCACGGGTAAAGAGAATATGCCCCACGGGCTCGTCGCCATGCATGGCCAGCAGTGAAACAGCGGGAGTGGCGGTTGCGTCCGCCAGCAGCGCAGCTGTGAGGTGGGCCTCCTTTTCATAACCGAAACTCCGAGTATGCACATCCATGACAGAGGCAAGGTCACCTGACTCCGTGCTTCGGACAGTAAGATTAAGCGTCATAGTTACTCCTTTGGGGCGACAAGATACTCAAAGCATGTACCCAAAAGAATGCCGAAAAACACCCCACTTTTCATTTCTGAAAAAAGAAAGCGCCCTGCTTGAATCAGAGCGCTTTCCCGGTCTTGCTAACCAGCGTTAAGGATTTTGTATATAGCCTTTGAGGACAGGAAATATTGTTCTGCCAACTCAATAACGGAAGTTCCGGCGCATCGTTTGGCCTGAATTTCCCTGTTTCTGGCCTGGAGAGTTTCTCTGGTTTTTGTAGTCGCTCCCCAGCTCAGCTTCTTGTCTTCTTTACGCGGAATATAAATATATTCGCCGTCTATATACTGTTGTACCGCCTTTAATAAAGGATACGGCAAGATTTCGTTCGCTTTTTTGTAGCTCATATGCTCCTCCTAATGGGTGTCAGGATTGAGCAAGAGCGATTGCCTGAATTTTCAGTCTATTATGCAATAGCTCTTGCTATGCATAACGAACCGAATCAAATTGATTGCACATAAGAATCCCTGTTTGAGTTGTGATTTTCACATTATACCTCGTTAACAAATCATATTAACGTCAAGAAGCAAAAAACTCCAGTCATCTGTGTGGTGACTGGAGTTAAAAAATTCAATAATGGCGGAAGTGTATAGGAGTCGGACCTACCATGGACATCTCTGCCCACCACTGGTTTTGAAGACCAGGCGCCACACCGGTGACGAAACACTTCCTTTATGATGATATGATTATGTTCCCGGCCTTGCTCTCTGCGCATTCGTGCTTAATTTATAACACCAAGCGCATTTTTTAAAAACCAGCCAGCAAAGCCACACGGTTTCCCGTTTGAACGAAGCTGTGTCTATCAGAAGTTCGGTCAGGGGGCAATGTTCTTTTTTTCTTGCTCTGGCGTGGCCGCTGTGCAAATATGCCCCGATAAACTTTATTCGCCGATTCAACCGGAGGTTTGCATTGAGTCCGTTTTACCGAAATCTGTTCCTGTGGGCAGCTATTATCCTGTTCATGGTGGCTCTTTTCAACATGTATAACCAGCCCCAGGCCGGTAAAAACCAGTTGAGCTACAGCGCGCTCATGCAGGAAGTGCAGGCCGGGCGCGTTACCGAAGTGGTCATTCAGGGCCAGAATATCAGCGGCAAACTGCTGGACGGCACCCCGTTCGTGTCCTTTGCGCCGCCTGACGACTCCATGGTCGAGCAGATGATGAAAAGTAACGTCACGGTCAAGGCCGAGCCAAGGGAAGATTCGCCCTGGTATATGACGCTGCTCATTTCCTGGCTGCCCATGTTGCTGCTCATTGGCGTCTGGGTCTTTTTCATGCGCCAGATGCAGGGGGGCGGCGGCAAGGCCATGTCCTTCGGGCGTTCCAGGGCGCGTATGGTCTCGCAGGAATCCGGCCGGATCACCTTTGAAGATGTGGCTGGTGTAGATGAAGCCAAGGAAGAGTTGACCGAGGTGGTCGATTTTCTTTCCAACCCGCGCAAATTCACCCGCCTTGGCGGACGCATTCCCAAAGGCGTTTTGCTGGTCGGGCCTCCCGGCACCGGCAAAACCTTGCTGGCCAAAGCTGTGGCCGGTGAAGCCGGTGTGCCGTTCTTTTCCATTTCCGGCTCGGATTTTGTGGAAATGTTCGTTGGCGTAGGCGCTTCCCGTGTGCGCGATCTTTTCGCCCAGGGCAAGAAAAACGCTCCCTGCCTGATTTTCATTGACGAAATCGACGCGGTTGGCCGTCAGCGCGGCGCGGGCCTGGGCGGCGGACATGACGAACGCGAACAGACCCTGAACCAGTTGCTGGTGGAAATGGACGGCTTTGAGGCCAACGAAGGGGTTATCCTCATCGCGGCCACCAACCGGCCGGATGTGCTCGATCCGGCGCTGCTGCGTCCGGGCCGCTTTGACCGTCAGGTGGTGGTTCCCACGCCCGATGTGCGTGGACGCAAGCGCATTCTGGAAGTGCACTCCCGCCGCACGCCGCTTTCTCCGGACGTGGATCTTGACCGCATCGCCAAAGGCACGCCCGGCATGTCCGGGGCCGACCTGGAAAATCTGGTCAACGAAGCCGCCCTGCTGGCCGCCAAGGAAAACAAGGACTTTGTCTCCATGCCCGACTTTGAGGAGGCCAAGGACAAATTGATCATGGGCAAGGCCCGCCGCACCATGGTGCTTTCCGACGAGGAAAAGCGCAACACCGCCTATCACGAAGCCGGTCACGCCATTGTTTCCAAGTTCATGCCCGAGAGCAACCCGGTGCATAAAATCACCATCATCCCGCGTGGCCGGGCCCTTGGCTTCACCGCCTATGTGCCGGAAGAAGACAAATACACCATCACCCGCACCGCTCTGGAAAGCCGCATTGCCATGGCCCTGGGCGGCCGGGCTGCCGAGATCATCATCTTTGGCAAATATACTTCCGGCGCCATGCAGGATATCCAGATGGCCACCAAAACCGCGCGTCAGATGGTTTGCGACCTGGGCATGAGCGATCTCATCGGTCCGATCGCCATCGGCGAGACCAACAACGAGGTTTTCATCGGCCGCGAATGGGTGTCCAACAAGAACCACAGCGAGGAAACCTCCCGCCTGGTGGATTCCGAAGTCAAACGCATCATCAATGAAAATATGGCCAATGCCGATCGCATCCTCAAGGAGCATACCGATATTCTGCACAAAACCGCCGAGGCGCTGCTGGAGTATGAAACCATCAGCGGCGAGGATCTGGACGCGATTATCGAAGATCGGCCCATGCCTGTGTCTCTGAAGACGGAAGGCAAGCCCAAGGGAAAGGGACGTCCGGCCACTCCCAAGGCGGCGGATGCTGATGCCTCGGACAGCGATTTCAAACTTGATTAACAGGCAAGCTTAATGTCTAGCTGTGTATGGACCATAAAAGGGGGCAGGGCAATCGACCTTGCCCCCTTTACTGTTGCCGGTATCGTAAATGTCACGCCGGACTCTTTTTCCGATGGGGGGCTGCATTTTGGATATGAAAAAGCCCTGGCCCACTCTCTGGATTTGCTGACTCAGGGAGCGCGTATTCTGGATTTGGGCGGAGAATCCACCCGCCCCGGTGCGCAATTTGTGGATGAAGCGGAAGAGAAATGCCGCATTGTGCCGCTGGTGCGTGAGCTGGATCGACTACGCTTGCAAGACAGCGCCCGGACACACATTCCGGCGGCAGATAACGCCCGATCCATAAACGGTTCACCTGAACGGGCGATACCTCAGGCCAACTTGCTGATTTCAGTGGATACCTGGCGGGCCGGAACATCAGTTGCCAGCCTGGAAGCCGGGGCCGATATCATCAACGACATTTCCGGTTCACTTTTCGACCCGGCCCTGCCCGAAGTGCTGGCAACCTACAAGCCCGGCTACATTCTTGGCCATTGCCCGGCTCCGCCCGCGACCATGCAGGATGCCCCGCATTATGAAAATGTTGTGGAAGAGGTTTACGCCTTTTTTGCCCGGCAGATGAATTTGCTGGTAAAAGCCGGGTTGCCCGAAAATCGCATTGTGCTGGACCCTTGCCCCGGCTTTGGCAAAAATTTGCAGCACAATCTGGCCCTGATGCGCAACCTGGCCCGTTTGCAGCAGATTGGACGGCCCCTGTGCATTGCCATTTCGCGCAAAACCCTGATAGGCAATCTGCTGGGCCTGCCCGCGCGAGCGGACAATTCCGCCACCTCGCCACGCGATCCGGCCAAACAAGTTGCAGAGCCGATTGCCGCCTCGCCGCGCGATCCGGCAACTCAGGTCCTCACAGCCCTGCTCTACGGGCAGGGAGCCTGCCTGCACCGCGTACATGACGTTGCCGGAGCCTGGAACGCCCTGCGTCTGGCCCAGGCACTGCAATATTAAGACATTATTTTACGGCTCCTGTTTCCTTTTTGACTTTTTTGCGGCATATTAGATATAACACTACAATTCACTTACAGACTCAGGAATAATGGTTGTTATGGGCAGACTTTTTGGTACGGACGGCATCAGAGGCCAGGTGAACAAATACCCTATGGAACCGGAACTGATCCTGCGGATCGGTCTGGCCGCCGGTTCATATTTCCGCAAAAACGCCCGCCACGGCGGCAAGCAGAAAGTAGTTATCGGCAAAGATACCCGCCTGTCCGGCTATATTTTTGAAACCGCGCTCACGGCCGGTTTTTGCGCTTCCGGCCTGGATGTCTATCAGGTCGGCCCCTTGCCTACTCCGGCTATCGCTTTCATTACCAACAACATGCGGGCCGATTTTGGCGTGGTTATTTCCGCCTCGCACAACCCGTTTCAGGATAACGGCATCAAGTTTTTCGATGCCGACGGCTTCAAGCTGCCGGACAGCGTGGAAGATGCCATTACCGATATGGCCCTTGACCCGGACTGGAAATGGGAATTTCCGGCCCCGGCCGAAGTGGGCCGGGCCAGACGCATCAATGACGCTCTGGGGCGTTACATTGTAACCCTGAAAAACAGCTTCCCGGATCATCTGGATCTGGACGGATTGCGCGTGGTTGTGGATTGCGCCAACGGGGCCGCTTACAAGGTTGCGCCCATGGCTCTGGAAGAGCTTGGCGCGGATGTAATTAAAATCGGCACCGAGCCTGACGGCCTGAATATCAATTACGGCTGTGGTTCACTGCATCCGGAAGTAGTATCGGAAAAAGTGCGCGAATACCGGGCCGACATCGGGATCGCCCTGGATGGCGACGCCGACCGGGTAATTCTTAGCGACGAAAACGGCAACGTGCTGGACGGCGATCAAATCATGGCCATTTGCGCCCTTGATATGCTGAACAAGGATTGCCTCCCCGGCCGCAAGCTGGCCGCCACAGTAATGAGCAATATGGCCCTGGAAGTCTTCATGGCCGATCATGGCGGCGAGTTGGTACGCACCAACGTAGGCGACCGCTATGTGGTTGAGGCCATGCGGGCACAGGGCATCAGCCTGGGCGGCGAACAATCCGGGCATATGATTTTTATGGATCACGGAACCACTGGCGATGGTCTTTTGGCTGGCCTGCAAGTGTTGCGCATCATGCGCGAGACTGGCAAGCCTCTTTCCGAGCTGGCCGGATTGCTGAACCTCTATCCGCAAAAGCTGATCAACGTCAGGGTCAAGGAAAAGAAACCCTTTGAAGATTGCCCAACCGTTGTCAAAGCTTGTGAAGAAGCCGAACGCAAACTGCGTGGGCGCGGACGGGTTTTGCTGCGCTATTCCGGAACCGAAGCCCTGGCCCGAATCATGGTCGAAAGCGAAAATGCCGACCTGGTTGAGGAGCTGACAGAAATGGTGGCCGCAGCGGTGCGTTCAGACCTGCAAGGTGAATAGATGGCAAAGTTGTTTTAGATAATCAAACCATAGGCTTGTCCGTAATTCGCCCACGAAACGCTTATTTACGGAAAACGCGCAAAACTCCCGAGGAGGCTACCATGTACATACGCAAAGCTGTTATTCCCGTGGCCGGATGGGGCACCAGATCACTGCCGGCAACCAAGAATATTCCCAAGGAAATGTTGCCCATCTACAATAAGCCGGTGGTGCAGTATGTGGTGGAGGAAGCCATTAAAGGCGGTATTCAGGACGTTGTCTTTGTAAGCAACCGCGACAAAAAAGTTATTGAAGACCACTTCGATTACAACGGGCAGTTGGAAAGAATTCTGGAAGCCAGCGGCAAAACCGAACTGCTCAAGGCTGTGCGCGATGTGGCCGAGATGGTCAACATTATTTCCGTGCGGCAAAAACGCGCTCTTGGTTTGGGACACGCCGTGCTCTGCGCCCGTGATATCGTGCGCGGCGATGATGCCTTTGCCATCATGCTGGGCGACGACCTCATGTTCGGCATGAACCCCGGCATCGGACAACTGCTTGAAGTTGCCCGCAGCGAAAACAAATCCGTCATCGGGGTGGTGGAAGTGCCACAGGAAGAGGTCAAGCGTTACGGCATCATTTCCGGCACCGAACAGGCACCCGGCGTGTTCAAGGTTAACAGCCTGGTTGAAAAGCCGGAAGTAAGCAAAGCTCCGTCACGCATGGCCATTATCGGACGTTATGTGCTCACGCCGCATATCTTTGATCATCTGGAAAAAACCGGCCCCGGCAAGGGCGGTGAAATCCAGCTTACCGACGCCCTGCAAGGCCTGGCCGATAACCAGGGCCTCTTGGCGGTCAAAATTCGCGGTATGCGCTTTGACGCCGGAAACTGGGCCGAATACCTTACGGCCAACATCTACTTCGCCTTGCAGGACCCGGATCTGCACGATGAACTGGTGCAGCGCCTTAAGCCGCTGCTGCCCTACGCCAAAGAAGCGGAAAAAATCGAACTGCCGCGAAAAGTGGAATAAGCGCTACAAAAAAGATTTAACCTGGCCCTGTGGCATGACGCCGCAGGGCTTTTTTATGCACGGTTTGTCTAGTGCAAAAAAACACAACGTCAGCCTCCGCCTAGACTTTTATCCGGCAATGCGGTAACTTTTTATGTTGAAAAAAATCACGCTGTTCGAGGTCAAAAATGCCCTGCGCTTTTTATAAACTTACTCTGGACAAAGACCGCAAAGCCTTTAAGGCCATGCTGGACGAACGCCGCAACCTTGGCCTCAGCGAGGCTGAGTCTGGCGGGGTGGAAAGCAATGTCAGGCTGATTCTGGATAATGTGCGCAAGAATGGCCTACAAGCTGTAATTGACTACACCCGCAATTTCGACAGCGAAAATTTCCGCGAGGAGCAACTGGCGATAAGCCCGGAAGCCTGCGCCGAAGCGGCCCGTTCTCTGGATCAACAGGATTTGGAAATCATCTACGAAGCGGCGGCCAATATCCGCTGCTTCCACGAAGCGCAAAAGGAAAAATCCTGGTTCATCACCAGAGAGGACGGCAGCGTCCTCGGCCAGACTATTATCCCCCTGAACCGGGCCGGTATTTATGTTCCGGGCGGACGCGGCGGCAACACGCCGCTGATTTCCAGCCTGCTCATGGGCGCAATCCCGGCCCAGGTGGCCGGAGTGCGCGAAATAGCCATTGTAACGCCGCCGCGTAACGACGGCAGCGTGAATCCCTATATTCTGGCTGCGGCCAATCTGCTTGGCATCAAGGAAGTCTACGCCTGTGGCGGAGCCTGGGGCATAGGCGCTCTGGCTTTTGGAGCCGGGCCAATCCGCCCGGTGGAGATCATCGCCGGTCCCGGCAACATCTGGGTAGCCACCGCCAAACGCCTGCTGATCGGGCAGGTTGGCATAGACATGATCGCCGGTCCCAGCGAAGTGCTGATCCTGGCCGATGCCGGGGCCAACCCGCAGCTTATCGCCGCCGACATGCTGGCCCAGGCCGAACACGATTCGCTGGCCAGTGCCATTTGCCTTACCACTTCGGCGGCTCTGGCCGCCAAGGTTAAAGAAGAACTGGAGCGCCAATTGCCCACCCTGCCCCGCGCGGAAATGGCGGGCAAATCCCTGCGCAATTGGGGAGCGGTGGTGCAGGCCCCCAATATGACTGAAGCAGTGGAAATGATTAACACCATGGCCCCGGAACATCTGGAAATAATATGCCGCAACCCCTGGGCGGCTCTGGGCGGTGTAAAAAACGCCGGAGCGGTATTTTTGGGCGCTTACTCCGCTGAAGCCCTTGGCGATTACTATGCCGGGCCAAACCATATCCTGCCCACCATGGGCACGGCGCGTTTCGCCTCCGCTCTGGGTGTACAGTCTTTTTGCAAGCGCACCAGCGTGATCGCGGCCAGTGCCGCCTTTGCCGAATCCGGCGCGGCTGCCGTGGCCCGTCTGGCCCGCCTGGAAGGACTGGAAGGACACGCCAGAGCCGCCGAAGCCAGATGCAAAACAGTTGCGCAAACACAAACAATATAATAGCGTTTTAATCAACATTAAGAATAAATTTAAGACACTTACACAGGAGATACTATGTTACTCAAGGGTAAAAAAGCTTTGATTTTCGGCCTGGCCAACAACCGCAGCATTGCTTACGGCATTTCCAAGGCCTTCAAGGATCACGGTGCTGAACTGGCCTTTTCCTGGGCCGGTGACGCCATCCGCAAACGGGTGGAACCGCTTTCCGAAGAACTTGGCGGAGCCTTCACCTTCCCCTGCGACGTTACCAGCGACGAGCAAATTGCCGCCGCCGCCGATTTAACCGCCAAAAACTGGGGCAAAATCGACATTCTGGTTCATGCCGTGGCTTTTGCCCAGCGTGAAGATTTGCAGGGCCGCTTCATTGATACCTCCAGATCCGGTTACGCCCTGGCCATGGATATTTCCGCCTATTCGCTGGTTGCCCTGTGCAAGGCTTTCGAGCCCATGATGAACGACAACGGCTCGGTAATCAGCATGACCTACTACGGTGCCGACAAATGGGTGCAGAACTACAATGTCATGGGTGTGGCCAAAGCCGCCCTGCAAGCCGGTGTGCGCTACCTTGCCTATGATCTTGGCGGGCGCGGCATTCGCGTCAACGCCATCAGCGCCGGGCCGATTAAAACCCTGGCCTCTTCCGGTGTTTCCGGCTTTGGCGACATCCTGCACCACATCGAAAAATACTCGCCCCTGCGCCGCAACGTAACCACCACTGATGTTGGCAACGCGGCCCTGTTCCTGGCTTCCGACCTTGGAGCCGGTGTTACCGGCGAAGTCATGTTCGTGGATTCGGGCTATAACACCTCAGGCACTCAACTAGCCTAGACCGTGTCAGCACAAACGCCTTTTTGCTTGTGACAACACTGTCTATGAAAACTATTGCCCACTGTACTCTAAATTAAAAAGGAGACCACTATGGAAGTTTTACTGATCAACGGCAGCCCGCACCCCAAGGGCTGCACCTATACCGCTCTGTCCGTCGTGGCCGAACAGCTTGAAAAAAACGGCGTTGCCACCCAGATTATGCATATCGGAAACAAGCCCATTCACGATTGTATCGCCTGCGGCAAATGCGCGGAATCCGGCCTCTGCATATTCAATGATGATCCGGTAAACGAATGCGCCGCCCTGCTTAAAAAAGCCGACGGCCTGGTGGTGGGCAGCCCGGTTTTCTACGCCTCGGCCAGCGGTTCCATCAACTCTTTCATGGACCGGTTGTTCTTCCTTAAAAGCGATCCCTACCGCCTAAAGCCCGCCGCCGCAGTGGTAAGTTGCCGCCGGGGCGGGGCCAGCGCGGCCTTTGATAACCTGAACAAATACTTCACCATCTCCCAGATGCCGGTGGTTTCCTCGCAGTATTGGAACGCGGTACACGGCAACACCCCGGAAGAAGTTATGCAGGACGCCGAAGGCCTGCAAATTATGCGTACCCTTGGCCGCAACATGGCCTGGCTGCTGAAATGCATCGAGGCCGCCAAGGGCAAAATCCCCTTCCCGGAAGAAGAGGAAGGGGTGATGACCAATTTCATCCGCTAGGCAATTCCTTCACGCGTGCCTTTTTGCCTCTGGCTGCGTCAGATTTCGCCTTTTATTCCGGTCGAGTACCAAAAGAGTACACTCCCTGCATAAAAGACTTATCTTCCTTGCCAGAGAACAAAAATTCAGCGCGTGAAGGAACTGCCACAATTACTATACTATTAGAGAAATATATGCCGGATCGGATCATGCACGGTATCTTATTTGATCATGCCCGCAATGCGCGTATCGGACTGCCCGAAGCTGTTTTTTGCGAAGGCAAAAGCTTTGACGCGCTGCTCTCCCTGCTGGAAGGCCCCGGCCTGGATCCGGAAAAACCAATTCTATTTACCCGGCTGGCTCCGGAGGTTTTTCAGGCCGTACCGGAGCAGATACGCAGCCGTTACCAATATCATGCCCTGGCCCGAACCGCCTTTGCCGCCACTCTGCCGGAACGCCTCCCTACCTTGATAACACGGGAAGCGGCGGCAACAGTAAACGCAGAGAACACCGGATGTAGCGGCAAGGCAGAAGGTACTGGCTGCACCGGTAAAGTAGCTGTGGTCTCGGCGGGAACCGCCGATGGCCCGGTCACCTGGGAAGCGGCAAAAACCTTGGAATATCTTGGCATCCGGCACAGCGTTTATGAAGATAATGGCGTGGCCGGGCTTTGGCGGCTTACCTCCAATCTGGAACAACTGGCCGCCTATGATGTGCTGATTGTTGTGGCCGGACTGGACGCCGCCCTGGCCTCGGTGCTGGGTGGCCTTACCCCCAGGCCGATTTTCGCCGTGCCAACCTCGGTAGGCTACGGCCTGGCCCGGCGCGGCGAAACCGCCCTGGCCAGCATGCTGGTAAGCTGTGCGCCGGGCGTCTCCGTGCTGAATATCGACAACGGCTACGGCGCGGCCTGCGCTGCTGCCCGCGTGATGAACCTGCTATGCCGCTAGAAAAGGGATGCATTCAGGTTTATACCGGCGACGGCAAAGGGAAAACCACGGCAGCCCTCGGTTTGGCCCTGCGTGCCGTGGGGCGCGGGCTAAAAGTTTACATGGTGCAGTTTCTTAAAAGCCAGGAGAGTGGCGAACTTTTGGCCGCGCCGCGTTTGGAGCCACATTTTCAAATCTTTCGGTTTGAAAAAAAACGAAATTTCTTCCGACTGTTGAGCGCCGATGAAAAATTGGAAGTTAAGCGGGAAACGGAACAGGCTCTGGAATTTATCAAAGGCGTGCTACGCCGCGCCGAATGCGATATTTTAATTCTGGACGAAATTCTTGGCGCTTACACCAACGATTTGCTGAGTCTGGAAGAATTGCTGGATCTGGCCGCTTTAAAGCCGGATGCTATGGAACTGATTTTTACCGGGCGCAATGCCCCGCCGGAATTGCTTGAGGCCGCGGATTTGATTTCGGAAATGCGCGAAGTTAAGCATTATTACAAAACCGGGGTTGCAAGCCGGGATGGTATTGAAAAATAGAAATAGCTGATTAAAGTATTTAAGCACATTTTTTGGAAAATAGAGCCAGAAGGGGGCAAAAAACATGTCTGTTGAAAGTGTACGCGAGCATATGGCAAAATGGGGCAAAAGCGAGGCGGTAATTGAGCATCAGGAATCCACGGCCACTGTGGAGCTGGCCGCTCGCGCCGTTGGTGTTATCCCGGCCCGCATTGCCAAAACCATGTCTTTCAAAGGCAAAGCTCCTGAAGATGAATCTTCCGCCAATATCCCGGTCATCCTGCTGGTTACGGCAGGCGACGCCAGAGTTGACAATGGCAAGTTCAAGCAGCAGTTCGGCCTAAAATCCAAAATGCTCACTCCTGAGGAAGCGCTGGCCGGTACCGGGCACGCGGTTGGCGGAGTTTGCCCTTTTGCCTTGACCAATCCACTGGCCGAGGTTTACCTTGACCTTTCCATGAAGCGTTTTTCCACGGTCTTTCCGGCCTGCGGCAGTTCCAACTCCGCCATTGAGCTGACTTGCGACGAACTGTTTGAAATTTCCGGGGCAAAAGAATGGGTGGACGTTTGCAAGGACTGGAACGACCTTTAGTTTTGCAGGCAATCTTGCCTGCAAAATATTATGACTTATAGTTACTAAAAAAATCTGGATAAAGGGAGATAACTGATGGCGCAAGTGACTCACAAAGGCAAATCCTTTGAAGTGGATGAAGACGGCTTTCTCGTGCATATTGAGGAATGGGGCCAGGAATGGCTGGATCATGTAAGAGAATCCGAAGGTATTGCCGAAATCACCGCTGATCATCATAAGATTCTGGATTTCCTGCGCGAGTACTACAAGAAAAACGGGCTTGCTCCGATGGTGCGCGTTCTTTCCAAAAATACCGGCTTCAAACTTAAAGAAATTTACGAGCTTTTCCCCTCCGGCCCGGCCAAGGGTGCCTGCCGCATGGCTGGCCTGCCCAAGCCGACCGGCTGTGTGTAAACACTTTGTGATATGATACTAAACAACAAAGGGAGCCGTAACAGCTCCCTTTGTTTTACCCAAGATTTAAAGCAAAAAACTCGTTTATTCTTCGCCCTTGTAGGCCGCTTCATCAATAATCCAGCACAGTCTGCCCTTGTGCGGCCGCACCATCTGGGCGGGCAGGGTCGGCTCGGCCATCAGGTTAAGAGCGGTACTCAGAATCGGATGTTTTTCTTTGCCGGAAGCCAAAAATACGCAGCAGCGGGCGTTGTTGATTACCCTGAAAGTCATGGTGATGCGTGAGCTTTTCAGGCTCATGATATACTGGTCAACCACCAGGCGTTCGTCTTCGCTGGCCGCGTTGTAGCCGGGGAAAATGGACCCGGTGCGTCCATCAGCGGCCACGCCAAGGATTATGCAGTCAAAACGCGGGGCTTCGCCGGGGGCCAGGCTGAAGTGCTCTTTAAGCAAACGTTCGTAATCTTCTGCCGCCTTGATCGGGTCTTCCTCGCCCTTGATGCGGTAATAGCGAGTGATCGGCACATGCGAAAGCAGTTCGTTGCGGGTGCGGCTGTAGTTGCTTTTGGGGTTATCCGGCGCCACGTTATGCTCGTCCACCCAGTAGAGGGCGGTGTGTTCCCAATCAATACGACCGGCCCACTCATGGGACGAAAGCAGTCTGAAAAGCTCAAGCGGCGTTTTACCGCCGGATACGGCCAGATTGAAGATGCCGCGCTTGGAAATGGCCTGGGCGCATTGTTCCGCAATCAGTTCAGCAGCAGCCTGAGCCATGCTCTGAGGATTTTCCGTAACCAGCAAGGATAGATGGGTTGATCTGATCATCTGTTATACCGCCTTTGCTCCATATTGATGATGGGAGAGTTTAACTTTTAAATCGACAAAACGCCAGCCTAACGTACAATTCTGGGCTTACTGCCGTCAGCAGGACCGATTATTCCATCCTGCTCCATCTGCTCAATGTAGCGGGCGGCCCGGTTAAAGCCGATGCGAAAACGCCGCTGAATCAGCGAAATTGAAGCCTTGCCCTGTTCGCGCACAAATTCCACGGCTTCCGCATAAACCTGATCTTTGCTGAAATCCTCGCCACCGTTCTGCCCCCCGCCGGATTGCTCCGCCGCGTCCTGGCCCCACTCGGTAAAATCCACCTGATAATCCGGCTTTTGCTGGGCACGCCAGTAATCGGCCACCGCCGCCACATCGTCATCCGGCACAAAAGCGCCGTGCAGGCGTTGCAACCGCCCGCCGGAATGCTTGAACAGCATATCGCCCCGCCCAAGCAGATACTCGGCCCCCACCATATCCAGAATGGTGCGCGAGTCGTGCTTGGAAGTAACCTGAAAAGATATACGGCAAGGGAAGTTGGCCTTGATCAGCCCGGTAACCACATCCACGCTGGGCCGCTGGGTGGCGACAATCAGATGAATACCGGCGGCTCTGGCCAATTGGGCCAGACGTACGATACGGGCTTCGATTTCCTTGCCAGCGGTGTACATCAGGTCGGCAAATTCATCGATTATGATTACCAGATAGGGCATGGGTTCCAAATCCGCCAGATTGGCTGGCCGGTTCTCGCCCATTTCCTTGAGCTTTTGATTGTAGGCAAGCACGTTGCGTACACCCAGGCGGGCAATATCGCTGTAGCGGCGTTCCATTTCCGCCACTGCCCAGTCCAGAGCGTTTTGGGCCAGACTCATTTCCGTCACGATCGGATGCACCAGATGCGGCAAATCCGCGTAAACAGCCATTTCTATGCGCTTTGGGTCCAGCAGGAGCAGTTTAAGCTCATCCGGCCTGGCCCGGTAAAGAAAAGAGAGCAGCACCGAGTTCAAAAACACGCTTTTACCGGTGCCGGTTGCGCCAGCTACCAGCATATGCGGCATCTTGGCCAAATCCGCAATGGTTGGAGCGCCGGAAATATCCTTGCCCAGGGCCATGCTCAGCAAAGGCTCGGCTTCATTAAAAGCAGGCGCGGCAACCAGTTCGCGCAGCCCCACCACTTCGCGCTTTTCATTGGGTATCTCAACCCCAACCGTATTGGTACCGGGAATGGGTGCCTGAATACGCACCGCAACGGCCTTGAGACTCAAAGCGATATCGTCGCTCAGGGCGGAAATGCGCGAACTCTTGACGCCGGGAGCCGGGCGTATCTCAAAAGAGGTTACCACCGGGCCGGGCGAAATGCGTACCAGCTCGGTCTGAATGGAAAAATCCTTGAGGCAGGTCATCAGGGCACGGCCTTTGGCCTCCAGTTCATCACGCGAAACCATGGAAGCAGCATCGCTTACGGGACGCAGCAAATCCAGAGGCGGCAGCTTGGCCGGAATGCGGCGCGGGCGGCTTGCCTGGGGTGCCAAAATAACTTGCCGGGCCGCATCAGCCGTCTGGCTGCTGGTGGCAGGCGCATCCTGCGCGTCAAATTCGCCGGATTCGTCAAATACGGCTGGTGATTCGATAACACGGCCTTGGCCGGGCAGGTCGGGCGCGTCAAAATCAGCGGGGTCATCAGGCGTTTCAAGTGTATTTTGCAAAGCGGAAGCGCCAATGCGCCCAGCCTCAAGATCCTCCAGCCAAAGCGGCTGTTCGCCATGAGTAGGCGGTACTGGCCGGGCTGACTTAGGCGAACCGGGCAGGATGCTACGATCAGCATTAACCGACCGGGGGGGCAGGACAGACGCTCCCGGCTTTACAGCCGGGACAGACTGGGCAAACTTGTCTGACCGGGGGCTTTGCTCCGGTCGTCCGCCGGATCTGGCAAAAAGACCGCGAAAAAATTTACCCAAACTGGCAGCGCCATCTGCGGCCACTGCGCGAATTTGACTTCTTCCCCCGCTTCCGGAACCAAGTTTTGAACCACTGCCGCGTGTTGCCTGCGCGGAAACATCATCCGGCAATCCGGTCTGAAAACGGGCGTTCTGGCGTTCCAACCCCTGTTGTGTGGCCTGACGCTCGGCAGCCAGGGCCACCAGACGATTCAAAGCCTCGCCGCCCTCGTTCTGGGCCGAATTATCCCGCATGTTAACCGTTGGCGTAAAAACAGCGAAAGGAACGGAAGGGGCGGGAACAACAGAAGCTTTGGGAGTAGCAGAAACATCGGAAGCCGCAGAGTTCGGAGTTTCAGTTGTCTCGCGGCCATAGGAAAAAAACGATAACGTGGGCCGTTCCTCAATAAAGGGGTCTTCTTCCTGTTCTGCTACTTCCGGCTGCTCTGTAAGATCAAACTGCACGCCATCAGTGATCTTTAAAATTTCAGCCGAATCAGCCTGGTCAGCCCGATTCGTCTGGCTTGCCTGGTCCTGCTGCCTGCCCGCTCCATCTGTTTCAAAAGCTTCGCGCAGATGCTGCGCCAGTTGCAAAGCAAGACCGCGCCAGGAAAAACCCAAAATTACCTGCATAACCAGAAGGAAAATGAAGCTCCAGACAAAAAAGGATCCGACAGAGCTGAAAACTTGCAGGGAAACTTCCAGCAGCAGCCTTCCAAACAGGCCGCCGGAGCGAACATTGCCAAGCCCCATGTTCCAAACCCCGGCTGCCACCGCCGCGCAGCAAGCCAGAGGAATAAAAGCGCACCAGCGCCACCAGGGCCAGGGGGCGCCGCGCATACACAGCCGCGCCCCCAGCACTGCCAGGAAAATAAAAGGAATGTAAGCGGCAAAACCCAAAAAATCGATCAAAAACGCGCCGAGATAAGCGCCGAACATGCCTGCCCAGTTTCTGGCCTGCACTGTTCCGTGTACCACATGGTTGAAGCTGGGGTCAGCCGGGTTGTGGCTGGCCAGACTGATAAACACCAGGGCGGACAGCAGAATGCACAAAAGTCCCAACAACTCCGGCGCAAGGCGGATTTCCTGCTTGCCGTCGCTCCGGCCTCCGGAACCACCGCCCTGCTCTTTGGATGCACCGCCTCGCCCCGGCTTGCCGGGTCGGGCATCGGATCGTCCTAGCTGGCTGCCGGAAGCCGGATAATAGTTGGAATGATCATGTTTCATGAATTTATCGCTCTGCGACATCAGAGCTTTTATGCTTAAGATTTATCACTTAATGCTAACATGTCCTTTTATGTCAAAAGGCCTGACCGTGCAAGCATAGCCTGTAAACAGATCGGGTCCGGCAGCCGCGACTGCCGGACCCGATCTGTAAAGCAATAAAAAACTAGAAAAGCTTGGCCAAACTATTGCAAATTAATTTTCGCGTCCCAGATACTCACCGTTACGGGTGTCAACCTTGATTCTATCGCCAAGGTTTACAAAAATCGGCACCTGCACAATCAGACCTGTTTCCACGGTGGCCGGTTTGCTCACGTTGGAAACGGTATCGCCCTTGACGCCAGGCTCGGTATTGGTGACTTCAAAAACCAGGGAAACCGGCAGTTCAAAGTCAATCGGCTCACCCTTGTAAAGCAGCACCTGCACCATCTGGCTTTCTTTCAGATAGCCTTCTTTGCCGTCAATCGTTTCCACTTTGATGTGCAACTGCTCGTAAGTGGTTTGATCCATAAAAATGAGGTCATCCCCATCCCGGTACAAATACTGCATTTCACGGGTTTCCAAATCGGCCCGGCCAACTTTTTCGCCAGAGCGGAAAGTGATGTCCTGCATACGACCAGTGAGGATATTGCGCAGCTTGGTGCGGATCATGGCACCGCCCTTGCCGGGCTTGAAGTGCTGAAAATCAACGATGTCGTACGGAACGCCGTCAACTTCGATTTTTAAACCTTTTCTGAAATCGGGAGTGGAATACATGAAGCCTCCATAAGCTTGTATTTTCAAAGGATTTAACAGCCAAACAAGCCATCACGCGATGAGTTTTTGTTACTTGTCTTGCTGCCCTGGCTAAGCTATGCTTACTTTCTGTTACTGTGCCTTTTCAGGCGCGGGATACTTTTATCCAAGCGGGAAAACTTGTCAAGCATGTATAGCCTAACTCTCTCCGGAACCTTTTATACCCTGGAACAGCTCGCGGCCTTCAGCCAGCAGACGGATGAGACCTGCGAAAAAATAACTTTGCAGATCGCTTTTGCCGGACGCTCCAATGTTGGTAAATCTTCGCTGATCAATGCCCTGGCCGGACGCAAAAACCTGGCCAAAGTCAGCTCCACGCCTGGCAAAACCGCCAGCATCAACTTTTATCGGGTGGATTCCAAACAGGAAGGCTTTCAAAGCTTTTACCTGGTGGATCTTCCGGGTTACGGCTACGCCCAGCGCAGCAAGACGGAACGGGAGAAATGGTCGTACCTGATTGGCGCTTACTTAAAAAGTACCGAGCAGTTGCACGCTCTGGCGGTATTGCTGGATTGCCGCCTGGAACCGCAACAGTCCGATCTGGAGCTTATTTCCTACGCCCGCACCATCCGCCTGCCGCTGTTGCCCCTGCTGACCAAAGCGGACAAATGCACCCGCAACGAACAGGCCAAACGCCAAAGCCAGTGGAAAAAAATCCTCTACGGACAAAAGCCCATCCTCACCGCCGCCGGGGGCAGTGCCGCGCAGCGCCTTGGCATTGACGAACTCTGGCAGGCCATGGTTGAGATTTCGCAATAATAAAATTGCTCTGAGAGAGGACGCCTTGTGGCATTCTCTCTCAGAGCATAATAAAACAATAATTTTATCTATTTATAAATTCTCGGCACTCGCTTGCCAATCATGCAAACTACTTCATAGTTGATCGTGCCGAGAGTGGCGGCGATTTCATCCACCGGCAATTCCGGACCGCCAAAAAGCAGTACTTCCTCTCCGGCTGCCATTTGCGACCACTCCGGCAGTCCGCTCAAGTCTATCATGCACTGATCCATACAGATACGCCCCACCAGCGGTGCGCGTCTACCCCGGACAAGCACATCAGTCTTGCCGGAAAGCATCCGGGTATAGCCATCAGCGTAACCTACCGGCACTGTGCCGATCAACATTGACCGCGTGGCGGTAAAGGCCGCGCCATAGCTTACGCTGGTTCCGGCCTGAATTTCCTTGACCATGGAAAGCCGCGCCTTGAAACGCAGGGCGGGCACAAGATCGATCGGCCATTTTCCGGCTTGTTCGTTTAGGCAGTTACCAGTGGGGCTTAAACCGTACTGCACAATACCGGGACGCGCCATGTCCAGATGCATCTGCGGCATAAGCAGGGTTGCGGCGCTGTTGGCGCAGTGACGGATGGTGATATGCACTCCGGCCGCGCGTACCGCTTCCAGAGCTTTTTGAAATTCGGCAAACTGTTTCAGCATAAAAGCGGCATTGTCATCGTCCGCAGTGGCGAAATGCGTGAAAATGCCCTCCAGTTCAAGGCCGGGCAAGCCGGAAACCCAGCGGCAAAATTCCGCCGCATCGCCGGGCTTAATCCCCAGACGGGACATGCCGCTATCGATCTTGACATGGACCTTGGCTTTGCGCCCCTGGGCCACAGCCGCGCCGGACAAGGCTTCCGCCTGCTCTCTGGTATAGATGGTCTGGGTGCAAGCGTTACCCACCACCAAAGCGGCCAATTCGGGCGGCGTATAGCCGAGCAGCAGAATCGGCAGAACAAACCCGGCCTCGCGCAGGGCTATTCCCTCCTGCAACATGGCCACGGCCAGATAGTCGGCTCCGATTTCCACGGCCTTACGCGCCACAGGAACAGCCCCATGTCCGTAGGCATCGGCCTTGACCACCGCGCAGTAGCGCACTCCTTCGCCAAGCAGGGATTTCACGCGACGCATGTTACCGGCGATCGCTTCCAGATTAACTTCCGCCCATACCGGTCTGCCGTAGGCCATCTTGCACCGTCCTTTCAGAAATTGTTTTTCAGATACAGCCGCCCTTATATAACAAGAAACCGCTGATTAATGCAAATAATCAGCGGTTTCTTAAATCAGAATTTTATAAACAGGTCATCGACAGCATTATCACGAAGTGATTTTTTGTTCTCTGGCGAGGAAGATAAGCTTTTTACGCAGGGAGTGTACTCTTTTCGTACTTGACCGAAGTAAAAAGCAAAATCTGACGCAGCCAGAGGCAAAAAGGCACTTCGGGACTATTCTTCGCCTTCTTCTTTGCCTTCCTCAAGCTTCTGCTTAAGGATATCGCCCAGAGTCTGGCTACCGGCGTCGCCACCGGCAGTACGGAAGTCCTTGGCCGGTTTCTTGGCGCGAACTTCGCTTTCTTCCTTGAGCTGCTTTATGGAAAGGCCCAGACGGCGTTCTTCAGCCGAGACATGAATGACCTTGGCTTCAATGTTTTCGCCTTCCTTGAAGAGTTCGGAGGGGCTTTTGATTTTCTTGCTGCTGATTTCCGAAACATGCACCAGACCTTCAATGCCTTCCTGCACTTCCACAAAGAGGCCAAAATCGGTGATGTTGGTGATCAGGCCGGTCACGCTGTGGCCCACCGGGTATCTATCCGGCACGTAAGCCCAGGGATCTTCCTGCAACTGCTTGACGCCCAGGGTAAACTTCTCGTTTTCCTGATCCACGGTCAGCACTTTGGCCTGCACCATGTCGCCAACCTGATAAAGCTCGTTGGGATGGCGGATCTTTTTGGTCCAGCTGATGTCGGAAACGTGAATCAGGCCGTCGATACCATCTTCGATGCCTATGAACATGCCGAATTCGGTAATGTTCTTGATGGCTCCTTCCAGCACGGTGCCTTCAGGATACTTGACGGCCACCACTTCCCAGGGATTTTCGCGAATCTGCTTCATGCCGAGGGAAATGCGCTTCTTGGAGGGATCAACACCCAGCACAACCACGTCCACTTCGTCGCCGGCGTGAACCATCTGGGAAGGATGACGCAGCTTGCGGGTCCAGGACATTTCGGAAATGTGCACCAAGCCTTCCACACCAGGTTCCAGTTCAACAAAAGCGCCGTAATCAACCAGATTGGTGACTTTGCCTTTGAGGACCTGACCTTCGGGGAACTTGCCGGTGATATCCTGCCACGGGTCTTCAATGAGCTGCTTGAGGCCGAGGGATACCTTGTTGTTGTCCTTGTCGAAGGAAAGCACCTTGAGTTGCAGTTCCTGACCGAGCTGGACCAGTTCCTTGGGATGGCGGATGCGCTTCCAGGACATGTCGGTGATGTGCAAGAGGCCGTCCAGGCCGCCCAGATCCACAAATACGCCATATTCGGTAATATTTTTCACCCGGCCGGTAACCATCTGACCTTCCACCAGGGTGGTCAGCAGATCCTGCCGTTTAAAATCGCGATCCTCTTCAAGCAACACGCGGCGCGAAACAATAACGTTACTGCGGCGGCGGTTGATTTTTAGAACCCGGAATTCAAATTCCTGGTTCACCAGGGCGTCCATGTCGGGCACGGGGCGCAGGTCAACGTGGGAGCCGGGCAAGAAGGCCTCAACGCCACCCAGGTCAACGGTATAGCCGCCCTTGATGCGGCGCAGAATACGGCCCTTGCAGATGCCGTTCTGGTCCAGAACGCTTTCAAGCTGATCAAAAACTTGCAGACGCTTGGCTTTTTCATAGGACAGGACGATTGAGCCTTCCTGCTCGTTCTTGCGCACAACGAAAACATCAACCTTGTCGCCGACCTTTACGCTGGACTGCCCGGCGGGATCCACAAATTCGGAAGCCGGGATCTGCCCTTCGGACTTGAAGTTCACGTCCACCAACACATAGTCGTCGTCGATGCGAACAACTTCGCCCTTGACGATGGAGCCTTCCTCCAGATCGCCGAAGTCGGGGTTAAGATAGTTTTCCAGAGCGCTCTCAAAATTGAGTTCGCCGTCCAGGCCAAATTCCTGGTTCAGGTCTTGTTCAGAAGTTACAGTCATTACAGTTCCTCCAACCGCATAGATTCAGTCAGAACAGACCGCCGTTGGCAATTTTTGCGTATTTTTCCGCCTTTTGGCGGCAATTTCGCAAAGCGCTGATATCGACTTGGTCTATCTGAAAGGTTTTGCTCTAATATCAGAAGCGCGGCGATTATACAACTGCAAAATTGGCCTGTTGCAAGCTTTTTACCCCAGCGGGAATATTTCTTTTCAAGCCGGGGTTTTGCCCTTATTCTACCGGGAATTGCATTAAAATGGAGAAGAACATGTCCTTACGCCAACGCCTTGGCCTCAGCGCCGATCCAATTTTTTTGATGGACGGTTCCGCCTATATATTTCGCGGTTTTTACGCCAACCAGAGCATGAGCCGGGCCGATGGCACACCCACCAACGTGCTGTTCATGGTACTGCGCCTGATTTTTAAAATTTTGCGCGAGGAAAGCCCGGCCCACTTCGCCTTTGTGCTGGATGGCAAGGGCAAAAACTTCCGCCACCGCCTGTATGCCGATTACAAGGCGCATCGCATGGCCACGCCTGAGCCTCTGGCCGCGCAAATCGCCCCCCTGTGCGAGGTGCTGCGCGATCTCGGCCTGCTGGTTACTGTCTCCGAAGACTGCGAGGCCGACGACTGCATCGCCTCGCTGGCCGCCCGCTTCAGCCAAACCGCCCCGGTAATCATCATTGCTGCGGACAAAGATCTCAAGCAGTGCCTTAACCCAAACGTCTACCTCTGGGACCCGGCCGGAAAGGACGAAAAACTTACTTCGCTGCAAGGCTTTATCGATGAAATTGGGTTTGAACCGCGTTACTGGCCGGATTATCAGGCCATTATGGGCGATTCCAGCGACAATATCCCCGGTGTACCCGGCATCGGAGCCAAGGGCGCGGGTACGCTGATGCGCGAATTCAAAGGCCTGGAGGATATTTTCAGCCGCCTGCCCGCCGTGCCGCCTGCCCTGCGAAAAAAACTTGAAGGACAAAAAGAAATCGCCTTGCTCTCGCGCCAGCTCACCACCCTGAAGCTGGACGCCTGCCCGGATCTGAGCCTGGACCAACTGCGCCCACAACCGCCAAAACAACGGGAACTCATGGATTTTCTTACCGGCTACGAATTGCGATCACTAGCCCGCGAGCTTTCCTCCATGCTGCGAATCAGTGGAAACAACTTATCTTTCGCCTCTCTGCCCGGCGCATTGGAAGCCCAAAACAGAGCCATCGAAAAAAGCCATGCCACCATTCAGGCGACAGCCACTGCCGCCACAACCATAGCCTCCGCCGCAGCGCCAGCGGCAACCTCCGCCACCACTACGCCTGCTACGGCAAAAAGCGCCTCTCGTGCCGCAGCTTCGGCAGAGCAAGGCTTTTTATGGTCAAAAGCTGACTCCGCAGCAGACAGCGCCGCCAAATTATCGGCGGGGTCGCAGGCCAGTTTGCTGGATTTTGCTGAAGCAGCATCCGATCTTCAAGCCAACCTGCCGGATGACAGCGGTAAAGCCTATCTGGATGGCCTGCCCAGGTTCCGCAAAGCAACGGATCTTCCGGTGGGCGGTTCCCTGGCCCTGCTGTTCGCCCGCGACTTGAGCGGTGACAAAGCAGACACGCGCATTCTGATTGGCAACGGCAAGCAGGAGTTCATTTTCCATCCAGCCACGCCAGCCGGACCAGACAATCCGCCCAGCCCGGAAATGGACGAACTGCTTGCGGCGCTGAACGGCAAACGCCTTGCCGCGCCGGAATTCAAAGCCCTGTGCGAAGCCTGCCCGGCCTTGCGTAAACTGCCTTTGGCGGATTGCTTTGATCTTTCGCTGGCCGCCTGGCTGCTTAGCCCGGAAGAATATGACTACAGCTTCAAAAAACTGGCCCGCCGCTGGGGGCCGGAAGCCGCCGCCAGATTGCAGGAAAAAACTACTCCCCTCACCAGCTCTTTAATATTATCCATGGCCGCCCTGCTGGCAGAAAGCCTGAAAGCCAATCAACTGGACGGCCTCATGCGCGATCTGGAAATGCCGCTGATTCCGGTCCTGCTGGATATGCAGAAAGTTGGTCTGGGCATTGACCAAAAGGCTTTTGCCGCCTTTCTGGAACTGACGGAAAAAGAGCTGGCCGTTCTGAGCGAAGGCATTTACCAGGACGCCGGACGCATCTTCAATATCCGCTCGGCCAAGCAACTGGGCGAAATTCTATTTGATGATCTGGGGCTGCCCAAAGCGCGGAAAACCAGCGGCGGGCAGGCTTCCACCTCGCAGGAAGCGCTGGAAAAGCTGGCCGGAAAGCATCCTATCCTCGACAAGTTGCTGGAGTTCCGCAAGCTGGAAAAGCTGCGCTCCACCTATCTTGATCCGCTGCCCAGACTGGCCGATGCGCAAGGCCGCCTGCATACCAGCTTCAACCAGAGTTCCACGGCCACCGGGCGGCTTTCTTCCAGCAATCCCAATTTGCAAAACATCCCGGTGCGCGGCCCGCTGGGCGCAAAAATGCGGGCCTGCTTTACCGCTGCTCCCGGCAATCTGCTGGTCTCGTCGGATTACTCGCAAATCGAATTGCGTGTGCTGGCCCATCTTTCGCAGGATCCCACCCTGCTGGACGCTTTCAGCAACAACGAGGATATTCACCGCCGCACGGCCAGCCTGCTTTTTGAGACGCAGCCGGATCAAATAACGCCGGATCAGCGGCGCAGCGCCAAAACCATCAACTTCGGCCTGATTTACGGCATGGGTCCGCAAAAGCTGGCCCGCGAACTGGGCATCAGCCTTAGCGAAGCCAGCGGGTTTATCGAGCGTTACTTCGCCAAGCTCGGCAAGCTCAAGGAATATTTTGAAAAAGTGGAAGAAGACGCCAAAACGCACGGCTATGTAACCAGCATGACCGGCCGCCGCCGCCCCTGCCCGGAAATTCTCTCGGCCAACCAGCAGTTGCGTTCCAGAGCGCGACGCCAGGCCATTAATACCTGCATTCAGGGAAGCGCCGCCGACATCATAAAACTGGCCATGCTGGCCGCTGCCGCCGATGCCGGGCTGAAAGAGCTTGGCTCCACGCTGATCCTGCAAATACATGACGAACTGCTGCTGGAATGCCCGGTGGACAATGCCGAAGCCGCTGGCAAGCGTCTGGCAAAAATCATGTCCGCCGTAAAACCCGGCGGGCAGGAGCTTTTAGTGCCGCTGGCTTGTGATTGGGGTATTGGAGAGAACTGGGCTGAGGCTCACTAAATCATGTCGGATTTTTTTACTATATATCTGAACGGCCTGCTCACCGGAGCCAGTTTGATCATTGCAATCGGAGCGCAAAACGCCTTTGTGCTTACACGGGCTATCGAAGGACGGCAGGCTCACGCCGTGGCCGGGCTTTGCGCCTTTATTGACATCGTGCTGATCAGCCTTGGTGTGTGCGGCCTGGGCAGTTTGGTGGCGGGTAATGAAATACTGCGGGCCATCGCCACTTTTGGCGGGGCCGGATTTCTGATTTGGTTCGGCCTGCGCAGCTTCATCCAGGCTCTGCGCATAAAACGACTGGATCAGGAAGCGCACACGCTTGTTCCCTCTAAGGAAAGCGCAAAAAATAAAGGCGACCTGCGCCGCGACTTACGACATGCTATGGCCGCCACTTTGGCAATTTCCCTGCTCAACCCGCACGTTTACCTGGATACCGTGATCATGCTAGGAGCCATAAGCGGCAATTACCCCGGCTTTGGCCGCTACTTCTTTGGTCTGGGCGCGATCACGGCTTCGGTAATCTGGTTTTTCAGCCTCAGTTTCGCCGGTTCAAAACTGGCTCCCATCTTTGCCCGCCCACGCTCCTGGATTATCCTTTATACTCTGGTCGGCCTGATGGTGTGGTGGGTAGCGGCCGGGCTTCTGCTGGATTATTACCACCCTTAGACAGTCCTGACCTCATTAAGCAAGTCGGGGTGAAGGTCAAGCAGCTTGAACAGCTTGACCAAAGACAACGGCGGTTTTGTTCTGCCGTTTTCATAACGCGAAAAGGCGTTGACTCCGCCACCGAAAAGCTCAGCGGCCTGCCGTTGATCAAGGTCGAGCTTCCGGCGCACTCTGGCGATGTAATCAGGATCAACATAGGCGGCGTTCACCTGGCGCTGAAACAACCCCAACTGCTCACTGTAATTGTCGCCATGCTCACGGTTAAGAACAACTTCACCGCAAGCCGGACAAAAGTCACCCGTCACCGCTGGAATAACAGTAGTTTCGACTTTGTAGGCATAAGGCATGTCGCGCGTGTCGTGAATAAGTTCCGCCGCGCCGCAAACAGGGCATTTCATGGCTATAGCTCCTTGAAAGAAACGATTAGCACGTCATCAAAAAACATCACCTAATAAGTTAATTTGTCAAGTAGGTTAATTGGTAGTTTATGAAAAAGCCCCGCGCGGGCGGGGCTGGGAAGCAAGGTAAGGATGCGTAAATTATAACAGTTTCACCAGCGCAGCGACAATGGCGGCTTCTTAATCGAGCGTTTTTTCAAGCTTTTGGAATCAAAGAAGGACGCTTTCATAATTGAACCTTAATGTATGAATCAATGCGCAATCACAGTATTTTTTACTTCTCCACCAGAAAGAGTTACTTTTTGTATGAGTTCTCCACCCTGCATCCCATTAGATGGAACTTCCCAGATTACTCTTGTCACTAAATAAAAATCTCCATCGCTTACATTTTCAAATCTAAAGTAACCTTGAGGATCACACATTGTACGTTGTCTGTATTGCATAAACCCGATGCTAATCAAAGACATATCCATCGTTGGAGCATACACGTTTCGATAACCATCGTTTGGGTTTCCGTATACTTGAGTAAATATTGATTCATGATAATCGGTATATGGATATAACGACACATATTCACCGGCGCATGTTTTAACATCTCCACCGCGTGTTTTCAGCATGGCGCTACCAGCAAGCGTATTTTTTCCGGGCAGCATAAGTCGTTGTGTCTCGGATGCATCAAATTGGAGAGTGGTAGTTATTTTTTGTTGCTGCACCGGAAAACACCCCATCATTCCCAAACACGCCACCGCTGCCAGAAGCAGAATAAGTTTTCGCATAGGAGCCTCCGTTTGGTTAATATCCGATTCTGCGTTTTGTGTTAGCCGGTGGAAGTATCAGTTCATTCAAAGCCTCGATTATTCCTCCAAGCGCCACATCATGCTTGCCTACGGCTTCTTCCAGTTCCGCCACTTTAGCGGCCAGTTCCTTGTAAGCGGGGACGGCCTGCCGCAGCCAGACGAAGGCGCGGATGATCATACGGCTGATTTCGTCAGACCGGGGGGACTTCAAAACGCTTGAGAGCATTAAAGCGCCGTGTTCGGTAAAAACATATGGGGCATAGCGTCGGCCACCATGCTTTGCTATCATATTTTGTGATTCCAAACTTGAGGTCACATTTTGTGATCTCAAGTTTGAGATGCCAATTTGGCATCTCAAGTTTTCCCATTCTTCGGCGGATAGCTGGAAGGAAAAACCTTCAAAGCGTTCCGGGTTACGTTTCATGGCCCGGACAAGAGCACCTGTTTCGACCCCGTACAAAACGGCCAAATCTTCATCAAGCATAACCCGCTGGCCGCGTAGCTCAAAAATACGGTGAACTATGGAATCCAAGGCGACAGGCGTCAGTAAATCAGTCAAAGCAATCCCCTATAACTGCGTATTCTATACACATTATAGCTTGGCACGATAACTGTCAAAGCTTTCAGGAAGATTTATGCCTGTCCTTTATGCCTCCATCAATTCCGATTATCAGCCCTAGTTGCACCACAAGCCGATTTACCGTAAAATCATCCGGTAATTCTTTCGCACCGTTGCGAAACGGCAACCACCAAAAACCTGAAGCCTTAATGGAATAAACATGAACCAAGTCGTAATTCTCATGGGCAGCAAATCCGATGAGCCCACGGTGCGCCCCTGCGCCGAAATTTTGGATAAACTCGGCATCAGCTATCTTTTTACCATTACTTCGGCGCACCGCACTCCGGAGCGCACCGAAAAACTGGTGGCCGAACAGGAAAAGGCCGGTTGCCGGGTCTTTATTTGCGCCGCCGGTATGGCCGCGCACCTGGCCGGGGCGGTTGCGGCGCGTACAATCAGGCCGGTCATTGGCATTCCCATTTCCTCCGGCAATCTGGGCGGTATGGACGCCCTGCTCTCCACCGTGATGATGCCCGCCGGTTTTCCGGTAGCCACCGTGGCCCTGGACAAAGCCGGTGCGCGTAACGCCGCCTGGCTGGCCGCACAGATTCTGGCCCTTGAGAATCCGGATCTGGCCGCCCGCATCGCACAGGAACGCGAAGCCATGGCCGCTGATGTGGAAAAGAACGCAGCTGAATTGGAAGTTCAAACTGACGGAAAAGTTCTGGCGACTCCAAACATATGCTGAAAAATACCAAAATCGTCAGTTTATTCTGCCTGTGCCTACTTACACTCCTCTGTGCCGCCTGCGGCGGAGGCGAAGCGGCGCGGGTTACGGTTTTCGCTCTTGAAGGCCCGCCCCTGGCCATTGCCGGTGAGCAGGGCGAGCTTAAATTTGAAGGCGAAATGGATCGTAGCTGCATGGTGGGCAGCGGACACTTCAAGCTGGTGAATCTGGAAAACGGCGCGATCTGCCAGGGCGAAATAAATAACGGCCCCAGCAACAAAGGGCGCATTCGCGGCCTTGTTTCCTGCGGCGACTTGCGCTTTCTCATGCTGATCATGAGCAATCAGGGACCGGATCAGGGTGTGGGCGTGGGCCGTTTCGCCTATGGAAGTGACGCAAACGGTGAAAACAGAGAACACGCCGAAAGCAATCCAAACGATGAAAATAACGTAAACACCAAACATGGTGAAGACGCGGAAAGCGGCAACGATAGCGCGAATACGGCGCAAACAATCGCTTTGCCGGAACTGGACATCGAAGCAGGTGACCCCTTGCTGTTTTACTATCACCCCTGGATCGAGGAAGCCAGACGCCGCCTGATCGACGTGCGGGAAAATGTGACTATAAATTTGCAGCGTAAGGCAGACAGTCAAAATAACTCTCAACCTAAAGAAGAGGAACTGTAACAATGAAGTACTACGCCAGCGACAACAACTCGGGTGCGCATCCGGATGTACTCAAAGCGGTACTGGCCGCCAACGAGGGCAATGTCGGCTCCTACGGAAGCGACCCCTACACCCGCAAGGCCGAAGATCTGTTCAAGCAAATGTTCGGGGCGGACACCCGCGCCTATTTCGTGTTTCTGGGTACGGCGGCTAACGTGCTGGCCCTCAAGGCCTCGCTAAAGCCGCACGAAGGCGTGATCTGCGCCTCCTGCGGGCATATCAATACCGATGAATGCGGGGCTATTGAAAGCGTTGGCCGCAAAATATTCCCGGTACCGCACCAGAACGGAAAAATCCGCCCGAGCGACTGCGCCGAGTACTTCAGGCACGATGCCGGAGCGCACCGGGTTCTGCCCCGAATCGTCTCGATCACCCAATCCACCGAATTGGGCATACTTTACAGCAACGATGAAGTACGCGCCCTCTCCGAGTTCTGCCGCGAGCACAAACTCTATCTGCACATGGATGGCGCGCGCATTGCCAACGCGGCGGCCGCTCTGGGTCAGGATTTTCGCGCCATCACCAAAGATTTGGGCGTTGATATCATGAGCTTCGGCGGCACCAAAAACGGGCTGATGTTCGGCGAAGCCGTGCTGGTCTTTAATCCGGCCCTGGCCCAGGATTTTGATTTCTACCGCAAGCAGGGCATGCAGCTAGGTTCCAAGATGCGCTATATCTCGGCGCAGTTCATCACTTACCTGGAAAGCGGACTCTGGCTGAAAAACGCCACCCAGGCCAATGCCATGGCCAAATTGCTGGCTGAAAAAATGCAGGCCATGCCCGGCGTTAAAATCACCACTCCGGTACAGGTTAACGCTGTTTTCGCCCGCGTACCCGAACAGGCCGCGCAAAAACTTTTGCGCGACTTCAGCATCGCCATGTGGGACGAAGGCCCGGACGCTACCGAACCACTGGTCAAGGGGCCGGAACTGCGCTTTATGACCAGCTTTAACACCACTCGTGAAGATATTGAGGAATTGGCAGCGGCTTTGAGCAAGGCGCTGTAGAAAATCGGTGGCTGCTTCCAAATAAATAATTTTGCTCCAAGAGCAAGAAATCCGGTCTTTTTTACGAAGGGAGTGTACTCTTCTCGTACTCGACCGTAGTAAAAAAGACCGGATGACGCAGATATTGGACAAAAGGATTATTTGGAAGCAGCCACCTCGGCAGCCGAGCGATACTTCCAGGCCAAAATCAGGCTGAACAACGCCCCGCCCAGGAAAAAGCCGAAAGAATCGCTGATTGCCGTAAAGGAATCAGCACCGCCCATTTCCAGGTGTTTGACCGAAAGACCGATCACTTGCTGAAAAATGGCACCGCCCGCAAAGGAAAACATATTGATGAAGCCGCTGACCGTACCGGCCAGGCTGACGTCAAAATGCTCCTTGGCCGCGCAGAACAGCACCGCCGCGCCAGCAGTGGCGGCAATGCAGAGGAACAGGAAGTAAATGGTCAGCACCGGGCTGGACAGGCGCGGCAGGCCAAAAACCATGGGCAACAGCAACGTTATGCTGCACACGGAAAGAATGATCAAGGTTTTACGCGCAGAACCGAGCTTTTCATAAAGCCAGGTAATCAGCGGTCCAAAAAGCAAAGCGCAAGCCGCCAGTGAAAGGCACCAGCCCGCCTCGGTGGCCTCCATGCCGAATCCGGCAGTCAGGTATTGCCCGCCCCACAGGCCGACAAAAGCGAAATATATTCCGCCCTGAAAAAAATTCCAGATACCCAGAATCCAGACATCGCGATTCCGCATAATCTGACCCAGCTTGACCATAAGCTCCCGGCCACTCGGCACATTGGCCTCGCGCATGGTCTGGTTGGACACGCCCTGCCCGCTGCCGGAGGTATTGACCAGCTCGCTGATTTTATCCGGAGCGTCACGCACGATTTGCCAGATCAGCCAGGCCGACACCAGGGTAACCAGCGCCAGAAAAATAAACGGCGGACGCCAGCCAAAGACGGCGGCGGCATAGGCCATGGGCGAGGTGGCCAAAAGCGGCCCCAGGCTTCCAAGACCAAAAGCGATAGCGGTCAGGCGCGGAAAGGCGCTGGCCGGGAACCACACTATAGTCAGCTTGAGCAGCGGCACCACAATCACCGCCAATCCCACTCCCATAATCGCCCGCGAAATTACCGCCCAGGTCATACTGTCGCACAGGGCGAAAATAAAAGTCCCCACCGTGGCCAGCAACAAGGCGATAGTCACGCTTTTACGCGGTCCAAGGGTATCGGAAAGCAACCCGGCCGGGATCTGCATAAAGGCATAGGCATAGAAGAAAGAAGCCGTCAAAAGGCCCAGCCTGGCCGGGCCTACTTGCAGGGAGGCGGCCACATCAGCGGAAACGGTAGCCAGACCGACCTGCTGGAAGCAGGAAATCAGTGTGGCCGCCGTCATAATAGAAAACAGGCACCAGTTGCGGTGCCGTTTTATGAACTGCGGGGTATGAAACCTTATTTTGAAGTGCCGCCGTATAAATTGCGGATAAAACTTCATTTGTTCTCCCAATCTGATACTAATTAATAGTTCTATATTTCCTATCGCTCAGCTCACCACAGTAACATTTTACTCCACACGCAAACCTTGCAGACGCTCTATGCAACGATTTAGACTCGGTGAGTTGCGCATGGCTGAAGCAACATCCCAATAATCAATTACAAACTCTGTCATTGTCGCTAAATAGCCAGGTGCAACAACGCCACCATGAGAAGGTTCAGGAACCACACCTGTTTGAATTGATTTTTTCTTGGAACGATTGGCAAGACTTACCATAGTTCGCTTAGGAAAGATTTCTCCATCTGGAGAAGATGGAATATGTTTAACAGCAATACCCAAAAACTTTGCTAAGGCCTCACGATCAGCCAAAAGCCAACTTTCAAGCTCAAACACAGCAAATCGACATAAAAAATTAGCTGGGGGTGATACTATTTTATACCGTTTTAATGCCTCAGAGGGGCATGGTGTTCGCGAGTCACGCAAATCAGTTAACACCAAAACGCCACAACCATACCGAGCCAATGCTTGAAGTGAGAAAATTTTTTTACTTATATACCCACACCCTTGCCTACCGTATATATTCCCTTTTTGGTGTCCGCAGTAAAGCAATAATTTATCAGCAACTGGTTCCTCCAAGTGTCCTTCTAAAATCAAATGTACAATCATTCAAAAAAGCCTCAATTGATGAATATTTTCAGGACGTGTTTTCGGCAATAAAATATCTGCTGCAGTCATTCCATCACGCATCATTTCATGTTCTTGGTCAGTTGGCAGTAGAATTTCTACACCTTCATGGCCAGGCTCCAAGCGTAAAACTTCATTTGGCCCTATACCTGGATCGTCCAATAGACTTCTGGCATGTGTAGTGACAAAAATTTGCCGCGTAGTTTTTTTTCTATTTCTATCAAGCCTAGCAAATATAGTTGGTAATTGAGCAACAATTTCTTCATGAAGTGACAGTTCAGGTTCCTCTAGCAACAACGGTCCATCAGTAGAAAGCAATGACCAAAGAAGAGCAAGAAGACGCAATGTCCCATCAGAAAAAACATCTTCACGTTGGTATGCGCCTTGAGAGCGCCAATGCATATATTTAACGACAAGATGAGGAAGACCATCGCTATCTTGCACTACTGTGAGGTCTTCCAAATTTTGAACAGCTATTTTTAGAGCTTCATTAATTTTACGTAATCTTGAAATACGTGTTTTTTCCGGAGTTTTCCAAATTGTGAACACCAAGTCCCGTCCAAAAGGATCATTAACTACCGGGGCTGGCGAAAAAGCTTTTGGTTCACGAACTAGTTGCGGCAGTATATGCCTGTATTCAATCGTTGAAAAGAACTCTGGAATTTCCCGAAATTCTTTATTAGCATTTACTTGTTGCAGGGCTGTTTGTGTCAAACGAGCAGGATCTTCATTATCTAATTTTTCAGGGCGATTTAAGATCGTTTTCCATTTTCCGTCTACGTTTTGCTTAACTATTTCTTTTATTACAAGCGGTGTAGATTTTCCCTTCTTTGTACCAAAAATCAAAGAATATTCCCAAATGTCATCAAGTATTACAGAAATAGTAATATCTGGATACTGTCTGGCATTGATATACCGAATAGATTTAATACCACCACGTTGATCCAACACTGCTTGTTCCAAGCCATTTTGTGCGACATCACGTAAGAATCGTAATGCATCAAGAAAATTAGATTTCCCAGAAGCGTTTGGACCAATCAAAAAAATACGCTTCCCGCATGGAATATCAACTTTTGCAAAGTTCTTCCAATTTTCCAGTTTAATGCGTGTTATGATCATAACCAACCCCAGATATTACTATAATTATCAAATCTTCTATTCTTTATATCTTTTACCATTTATCTACCCAGTATTCCAGCAGTAATCCATCGCGTTTCAACCCTGTTTCTTTTTCAGCCATCTTGGGTTAATAATCTCAAAACTCGATTAATTTTGTGGGGGTTATGATATGACTTTTGATTTTTTCGGGCAACAGGAAATCGACTTCCTAATCGACCTCGGCCTGTGCCTGCTTTCCGGCTTCATTATCGGCAGCGAGCGCGAATCGCGGCAAAAAGACGCTGGTATCAGCACGCATGTGCTGGTCATTGTCGGGGCCATGGTTTTCACCTTTTTATCAGGGGTGGTTGATCCGGCCTCCAAATCACGCATCGCCGCCCAGGTTATTACCGGCATCGGCTTTTTGGGGGCGGGACTCATCATAAAAGACGGCGTTTCGGTCAAAAACCTTACCACTGCCGCCAGCCTGTGGGCCTCCGCCTCCATTGGCATGGCCTACGGTTTTGGATACCACCTCATAGGTTTTCTCGTCACGCTGGTGATCGTGCTGACGCCGCGCATACCGCATATATCCAAACGCACCGCCCGGACGCCAAAAAATCCGGATAATAACGACAGAGAGTGAGCAAGACGTTATCGATCAGCAAAAGATGCAAACAATAACAACAGAGCATGCAAAAAAACGAGTTTGTTCCAACAAATTACAAGGCGCAACATGGCTATTGAAATAGAAAGAAAGTTTCTGCTGAAAAATGACGACTGGCGGCGCGGCGCTGACGGAAAAGACATCCACGGGCTCGAACTGCGTCAGGGCTATCTTTGCCAAAGCAAGAGCGGCGCTACGGTGCGGGTGCGGCAAGCCGGAGATCGCGCCTTCCTGACCATAAAAGGCCCGGCGGGCAAATCTGGCTTACCGGCGAAAACAGATCAAGGGATGAATGAAAATGCTAACGCCCCTGGCTGCGACTTCAGCCGCAGCGAATATGAATATGAAATTCCGCTAGCTGACTGCCGCGCCATGCTGAACGAGCTGGCGGAAAAGCCGATTATTGAAAAAACGCGCTATCTGGTGGAAGATCATGGCATGACCTGGGAAGTTGACGAATTCCACGGCGAAAATGCCGGGCTGATCCTGGCCGAACTGGAACTGGAAAGCGCGGATCAGCCATACCACCGCCCGGACTGGCTGGGCGAAGAGGTAACCGGCGATCCGCGCTATATCAACGCTAATCTGGTGCGTAATCCATATTCCAAATGGCGGTCTTAGCAAGGTGTAACGCTTAAAGTTTATTAAGCGTTACAGTTTGTTAGTGATTGGCCGCACCTATCGGATAAAATTCATCCACATTCTGACAATACACTATGCCACCGCCCGGCTCGGACAGTACCGGAACCGTATCTATGGCGGCCAGTATTTTGGCATGACGGGCTTTGTCCGTAACGATCATCAAAATTTCTTTTTCCGGCACCAGCGTGATACCGAAAAACTTCACGTCTTCCTGTGTGCCTGTACCATGCGCCGCCAGAATGGTACCGCCGGTAGCCCCGGCTTCTCTGGCTTTGGCCATTATTTCATCGGCATAGCCGCTGTTGACGATTACGGTAATCAACTTATGATCTGCATCCATCTGCTTGCTCCTGGCGTTATCTTCTTCCTGTGCCTGTACGGCTCCGGCGTTATTTTCCTTCGGCCTGGCCTGTGTCTCTGCGGCCCCGGCTTCTTCCGGTCCTGGCTGCGCGGGGGCAACCGCGCCGGGCAGGCGCAGGCGCATGCCCGTCACATCCAGCACTATGGCCAACCCGGCCATTTTTTTTGGCTCCCGCTCCGCAGCCTGCCTTACAGCCGCGATTACCTCATCGGCCTCTGCCCCAAGCAGCGTAAACACCACATCCTGCAAAACGTCGCCCAAGGCCAGAGCCTGCAAAATGCGCCCGCCGCATACGGAGCGGGCCGGAGCAACCGTGCCGCCCCGCGCTCCCGCCGCCTTGGCTATTTCAACGTAATGATCCCCCCGGTGTCTGCCAAGGATCCCGATCAGCAATTTGGCCGACCTGTACTGACTGTTATGATAATCTAGCACGGCTCGGCCCTCCTCGCCTTTTCAAGCGCCAAATGTTTATTTTCCTTGTACTTGAAGATCAGCCCCAGAATCTGAATGGTAATCAGCGGGGCCATGGCGATCATCGCCACCATGCCAAAAGCATCGGTAACCGGATTGCCGCCCAAAGCCAGGGAAGCGCCCAATGTAAGCGATAACACAAAAGTCGTTGACATCGGCCCGGAAGCCACGCCGCCGGAATCAAATGCAATGGCCGTGAAAAGCGGCGGGCAAAATTTGGTGAGCATAAGGGCAAGCGCATAGCCCGGAATCAACATATACCAGATGCTGATGCCTGTAACCACGCGGGTCATGCCCAGGGCCACGGCCAGCGCGATACTGACGGAAAGCGCCGCCAGCATGATCGAGCGCCGGATATAGCCGCCGGAAATTTCTTCCACCTGCCGGGTAAGCACCCACACAGCCGGTTCGGCACAAACCACCACCGCCCCGAACAACAGGCCAACGGGAATCAAAATCAAACCGCCGCCGTCCACAGCACCCAGAGCCTGACCCAGCGAAGCACCGGCCTCGCTGAAGCCGCCATTAACGCCAAGCATGAACAGAATCAGGCCGATCAGGGCGTAGAACATACCCAGAATCATCCGGCGCACCTGCGGGGCGGAAAGTTTGAGCAAAAAAAGCTGAAAAAACACGAACATCAACAGCAGCGGCATCAGGGCCATACTTATCTCATAAGCCACATGCGGCAGGATGCTCAAAAATTTATGCAAAACAGAAAGCGCCGGGCCGCCCACCTCTCCCGCGCCGCCGCCGGTGTGCAGTTTGTCCATGAACAGGCCCATCATGGCAACAGCCGCGATGGGGCCAATGGAGGCCAGACCGACCATGCCGAAGCTGCTGTCAGCGCAGTCCTTTTTTTTGCCCGCAGAGGCCACGCCTATGCCCAGAGCCATGATGAAAGGAACGGTAACCGGCCCGGTTGTGGCCCCGCCGGAATCAAAAGCCACGCCCACAAAGCCGGAATCCACAAACGCGCAGATGCCGAAAACCATGAGGTAAAAAGCAATCAGCAGCTTGCGCATGGAAAATTGCATAACGATTCTGGCCGTTCCGATGATCAGAAAAAAACCAACGCCCAGGGCAATCATAATCAGCAACAAGGGCTTGCTGGTATCAGGAGCAACGGATTTCACCTGACTGGCCAGCACCTGCACATCCGGCTCGGCAATGGTAACAGCAAAACCAATGGCAAAGGCCGAGGCCAAAATCAGCGGCAGCTTGCGGCTGCGCGTGAGTGCTCCGCCCACCTTATGCCCGAAAGCCACCATACCCAGTTCCGCGCCAACCAAAAAGACGGCCAGGCCAAAAATAACCAGCGCACCGCCAATAATAAAAGGCGGGAGCAATCCAGCCCCAAGCGGAGCAATGCTGAAATGCAGCAGCAGCACGATCAGCATAACCGGGATGACCGATACGGCTGATTCTTTTATTTTTTCAACAAATTCTGAAGTCAATCAGCTCTCCTTGGCGCGTGAATATGTCCCCCCGGTCAGTCACTTTCAGCCTGTTGTTAAAGCGTTCCCAAATCTGGCCGATACTTGCCGGTCCCGCCTTTTCTCAGGTGGAATAGGATTTTATCATAAATGTTCACAAACAAACAACATAATACATCGATGTTGGACGTCAGCTTATGTTCACCTTCGGTGCGAAAGACGATGCAGCCGGACTGACCACGATCCACAAGGCGGATGCAAATGTCTTTATGACCATGTCGCCGATGAATCCTGATCTTACCCAAACTCCCGCCTATTTAAGGTCGTGATTTTCCTGGATCAATCTGTTTTTGACCTGCTCCCGATTCGGGATGAGGTAATGTTCATGGAAAACATCATGTTCGGGCCGGAAGCAACGCATTTTGACTAGGCGTCAGAGGACATAATATATCTCGTGACGGTACGGCCCGGTCTGTACCGCCACGAGTGTCTTTCTGCGCTAATCTTCACCCCGTGACCATGCGGTCTTGTGAGCAAACATAAAGGAATTGTCCGTAAACTTCAGAGTTTCCAGACGAAGGCACCATACTTCGGCAGGGAACAGTCGGGCGAGGGGAAACTTTGTGTAATACAGCCTTAAAGCAGAACTTCGCGCTTCCCCTTCCGGTTCATAAGCGCAAGCGGCAAACTGCACGCCCTGAATGGCGCGGATTTCCCGCACCTGACCGGCTATTGTTCCGGCAATCGCCGAGCGGAACCGTATCGCCTCATAATGGCGAGTCTTTCCGCTAGTGAGTATGATCAGAGAAGCCATACCGGGATCATAAACATAAAAGCAGTTAGAAGCCCATACATTCCCGTCCGGGTGGAGCATAGCCAGGCCAGCAACATGGTTTGCCTCAAGAAAGGCAACAACTTTTTCGGGCGGTGTTTTGTAAGGACTTACCGCCTGCGTCACTTCGCCGCTTATAATATTTGGCCTCATAGCAATTTAATTAATTCAGTCCAGCAGCGGCAATAAAATACCGCCCAAAAGCAGAATCAGCGCCCCGCCAAGGCGAGAAGCCACAGAAGCAAAGGGCATCAGCCCCATGCGCTTGCAGGCGGAGAGCGTTATGACATCGCTGACTCCACCCATATTGGTCAAACACAGTCCGCTGGTGATGGCCGCTTCAATGGGGTAAAAGCCCATGAACCAGCCCACCAGCCCGGAGCCGATAATCGCGCCCAACAGGGAGGCAACAACCAGCAATATATAAACCGGAGTAAGAGCATCCACAACCGGTTGTAAGCTGATCAGGCCGATCCCCAGTCCGGCCAGTAATACAGTGGTAAGGTTTTTGGCGAAAAACTGAAACCATAGTCCGCAGGACTTTTCGAGGTAGATCGGTACAAGGCCGATGCCCTTGAGCAGAACCATGAGTAGAACCATCCAGGCATAGGCGTGGATGCCGGGTACAAAATTCTGCGCCAGTTTCCCCAAAACAAAAAAGACGCCTACAGTCGCTATACCGGCGGAAAAAACCGCCAAATCAGCAACAGGCCCAGGCTGGCTGGCGTTTTTCTGCCCAGCTGCGCTACTGGCAAGGCGAAGCATGGTGCCGTTCCCGGTCATTTGAGGAAACACCCTGCCAAGCCTGTCCAAAATCCAGGCGCAATAATGGTGGCAACATTGCCGATGGCAATGACAGGAGTTATGACCGCCAGCAGTTTATCCATGTCCCACTGCATTATTTCAGCAAACATCCGTGATATAGGCATAGAATCAACGGGCACCCCGCTACCCATGACAGGCAGCGCAAAGAACACCACGGCCGGGGTAAAGCCGAACCCCATAAAGTACCCCAGCAGCATAACAAACAGCAGCGCCGTTATTATACCACCTATAATACAAGGGATATATAAAATTGCTGATTTAACAAGCACACGGCGTTCCATCATAAAAATACAACCGCAACACAAGGAAGCAATAGCGAAGTCGATAAAACCGTTAACCATAAATGTTTTTGTCGCAATAGCTGTTTCTTCAGGAACAAAACCACACATTACCAGTGCAGCACCGCCAAAAAGCACAACAATCGGCCCACCGCCAAGATATTTTTTGATAATGGGAGTACGATCTCCGATACAAAGCAGCGCTTCACCAAGCACCATCAACAAAGGTAACTGCCCGGCCAAGCCGGATGGAAGAAACTTGCAATGCATGGCAAACACAACAATGACGAGCAGAGCCAAAAATATCGGCCAATCCATACCAAGCAATTTGAGCTTGCTGGTTGCCTGCCCGCCATGGTTGCCGGTAGCGCCTGTTACTTGTGCCATCACGATTTGTCGATACGCAGGCGAGCGCGTTTGGGGATATCAAAATCCGGTAAGCCGCATTCTTTCCACACCGCGAGGGCCTTTTCCATTAGTATTTTTGGCGGCAACGAAGAAGTGCCGGCGTCAAATTTACTTGTAGCATCAAGCACTATTTTGGACCCCTGACTGACCGTACCGTTGGCATCGCGAACAGAGGGGTCCATCCCCAGTGTCATAAAGACATCGCCAATGATCACGGTATCGCGTTGCGGACTGAATCGCGCATTCAAAGCCCAGTCCACATGAAACGAATCTCTGATATCAACATCAACGTCAACAACGGTAACGCGCTTTACAGGCGTAGCGTCGGCCACGATGCGGCCCACCTGTTTGCCGTGTCCGGGGAACAGTGGCGTCATCGCAATAATGGCATGGGCAAGTGCTCCGCCGAAATTCTGATCAATAAAAACATCCTGCACTGACATCTCGCCAAGCTGATCGCGCAGGGTATGCAAAATCACTCCGGCGTTCATTATACTTTGAATTGTCGTGCTTTCAGACGGCGGCATCTGGCTGCTGTAGCCATGACAAATGGGATTGGTCCGGTGCGTGATCGCGGTTATATGCCCCACCTGCCGTTTTTCCACCGGCCCCATGTAGCCCGCAAACTCGCCGAACGGCCCTTCGTCAGCCCATTCTCCTGCCGTGATTTCCCCTTCAATGATAATCTCGGAATTGGCCGGAACCGCAAGGTCTATCGTCTTGCAGGGCACAAGATCGATGGCCTCACCTTTCAGACTGCCCGCCAGTTCAATCTCGTCCTGGCCATAGGGCAAGTTCGCTACCGTTGCAAGGTGGATCACCGGTTCTGTTGCGATAACCCAGGCAATTGGCGCTTTTTTGCCTTTGTCAAACCAGGTCTGGACATTGCGTGTCCCCTGGCGGCCCGGTGAAAGGTTGACTACCACAGAGTTAGCGTCCTGAACCATGGTGCGGTACACAGCCACGTTCTGTACGCCACTATCGTGATCTCGGGTCACTACTATAGCCGTGAGATAAGGCCCTTTATCTTTGCCGGGGGTCCAGGTGGGGGTGGGCAGAAGACCCAGATCCGCATCCTTTCCGGTCAGAACAACTTCCTGACAGACTGCGTTTTTAACAATACGCGGTTTGATTCTGCCACGCAGTCCAGCGACCAGGGTCTTGTTGATATCGTCCACCTCGCACTCAAGAGCAACCGCCACGTTTTCAACTGCCGCCCCAAACACCCCGGTAACAACCGGCATTGTGGAGCCTTTGACGTTCTCAAAATACAATCCGAAGCGCTTTTCCATCGGCAAGGCCTGATACATCCATTTGGCAAGGCAGGCAACTTCCCATGTGTGATCAACCGCACGTGTGACCCGCCGCATAAGTCCCTTATTTTCAAGGGCGGCCAGATATTCCCTAATGTCACGAAAAGCCATAGCACTCTCTCCTGATGAAATATTACTGTTTAGTGCCGGACAATTGTTTTATGCCAAATGCGGCAACAAGCATGTATATGCCGTCCACTATGTACAAACCCCTTTGATCAGCTCCTTTTTGTTACATCGAATACTACAATTTACAAGTGCTAATTAATGCCAGGCAAATCAATTATCTGAGGGGGTTGTGCTGTCGCGGTCAGGTGTAGTAGAATGCGCTCCTTACAGGAGGCCACTATATGTCCCGTATGATTGTTGGAATGACCGGCGCTACAGGTGCCGTTTTCGGTATACGCCTGCTCACAGCCCTGAAGGAATGTGGTATTGAAAGTCATCTTGTTCTCAGCGCGTGGGCCGAGCGCACAATTGAACACGAAACAGACTGGAGCGTAGATGCCGTCCGGAATCTGGCAACAGTCTGCCACAACGCCACTGACATGGGGGCCACCATATCCTCCGGCTCGTTCCGGACAGACGGAATGATCATAGCGCCTTGTTCCATGCGCACGTTGGCCGCCATAGCAAATGGCAATGGCGATCACTTAATCCACCGGGCTGCGGATGTTGTTTTAAAGGAACGCAAACGCCTTGTGCTGTTGGTACGAGAAATGCCGTTTTCCGACATTCATCTCGAAAACATGCTCAAACTCTCGCGCATGGGCGTCACCATCCTGCCGCCATTGCCTGCCTTCTATAACCATCCTGAATCTGTGGATGACATTGTAAATCACATCGTCGCCCGAGCCCTTGATCAGTTAGGCATCAACTCCGGACTGACCGCACGCTGGGAAGGACAGATGGTCAACAACACGACAAGTACGTCTGTATGATGAAAGATGGTTGAGCCATAAAAAATATGACGTGTGGACAGCAAGGCTGCGCTCCACCTCTTGATTTTGCAGGGAATCGTACTTAAGTAGAAAATACTAAGCAAAACAACAGGAAATTTTATATGACCAGCCAAATAAAAACCTTACTTCTGCTCGCTCTTTTAAGCGGCATTGTCATCATCATCGGCGGGGCTCTCGGCGGTCAGCAGGGATTGGTAATCGCCTTTGCCATTGCTCTGGTCATGAACGTCGGCAGCTATTGGTTCTCGGATACAATCGTGCTGCGCATGTATAAGGCCAGGGAGCTTGCGCCGGACGACGCCCCCCTGCTGCATCGTATTGTTGGGGAATTGGCTGAAAATGCGGGCATACCCAAGCCGCGCGTCTTTGTAGTGCAGGATGAATCGCCCAATGCTTTCGCCACCGGGCGCAACCCCGAGCATGGCGTGGTGGCCGTAACCTCCGGCATCATGCGCCTACTTACGCCGGAGGAATTGCGCGGTGTGCTGGCGCACGAAATAGCGCATATCGCCCACCGCGATATTCTGGTGCAGAGTGTGGCGGCGGTGCTGGCTTCTGTCATCACCTTCCTGGCTCACATGGCGCAGTTTGCCGCCATTTTCGGCGGACGCGACAATCGTGAGGGCGGAAACCCGGTAGCGTTGATCTTCATGGCTATTCTGGCCCCGATTGCGGCGGCGCTGATCCAGTTCGCCATCTCGCGCTCACGCGAATATCTGGCCGACCAGGGCGGTGCGCAATATTCCGGACATCCGGGAGATTTGGCCTCGGCCCTTGGCAAGCTGCAAAACTACAGCAAGCAGATCCCGATGCGGCATGGATCGGAATCCACGGCCCACATGTTCATCGTCAATCCGTTCAGCGGCAAGAGCCTGGCCGGTCTGTTCAGTACCCATCCACCGGTTGAGGAAAGAATCAGACGACTTTTAGCCATGCGCTAATCGCCACATATTCGATAATAAAAAAGCTTGTTGGCGCAGACAGAGACAAAAAGGCGCTAGTGACGGCGCTATCCGTTATTGCCTGGGGAATCGCGCACTATCCCGCCGTTGCGCAATTTATCAAGATAACCGGCCAGCCCGAACTGGGCCAGACGCATCGCGCCGGGAACCCCGCGCAGGCGTACTACGTCCTGGTCAAAAAGCTTGATGTAGTGCTGGCCGTCCAGCGTAAGGAAGGTTTTGGCAGAAATTTCGCGCACCGTCAGGCTACAATCGGTTTCGCCGCCAAGCACCAGCGGCTGAAGGCGGCTCATAAATGGGCAGACAGCCGTAACGCTGTAGGCGTTAAGCGCCGGATAAAGCAGCGGGCCTCCGGCGGAACTGGCGTAAGCCGTGGAGCCTGTGGGGGTGGAGAAGATGATTCCGTCAGCACGCAGATAAAGAAACGGGCGTCCGCCCACGGAGATATCCATACCCACCAGCCGGGCAATACCGCTACGCGCTATCACTGCCTCATTGGTCGCCATTTCGGAAAGTATCACGTTTCCGTCGCGCACAAGTTCGCAACGCAGCATCAGGCGTTCTTCCGAAACAAAACCATGCGTAATGGCCCGCTCAAGCGCGGTGGCCCAGGTATCACGTGAAAGCTCAAGCAAAAAACCCACCCGGCCCAGATTGACGCCGGCAATGGGGATATTTTTACCGGCCAGCAACTTGATTGCATTAATCATGGTGCCATCGCCGCCAAGCACCAGCACCAAATCCGCCTGACCGAGCCAGCCGGATTGCTCTTCACGGGAAAAAGCCTGATCCCGATCCAGCAGAAAAACCGAAACCCCGCGCCTGGACAGCCAGGCAGACATTTCATCGGCCAGGGCAACGGCTTCGTCGTTATGTTTTTTGGCCACCAGGCCGATGGTTTTAATTGCCTGCATCATGTCCTTACCGCCAAAGCGGCTATTTTTGGTAGTGCCTCATTTTGCCGTGATGCTGCGTCAGATATCGTTTTTGCCTCCTGTCGAGTACGAGAAGAGTACACTCCCGTCGGCAAAAACTCATCTTCCTTGCCTGACGACAAAAGCAGGCACTACCTATTTTCCATCCTATTTTTTGACCATGCGGCGGGAAAGCCTACGCTCGCCTACAAAGGAAGCAGCAGCCGGATCAAGGGTAAATCCCGCGTCCGGTTCTTCGGCCAGACCGGCCAGAACATCCGGCAGGCTTTCATCCTCAAACGCACGGGAATAATCAATGGTAACAGCTTCCGTTGCGGCGGCGGCCGGCAAATCCTCAACCACATCTGTAACAACTTCGTCCGCAACGGTATCGGCTGCGGGCTCAGCAACTACTGCCGGTTCGTTCATTACCGCGCCTTCGGCAGAGGCTTCTTCTTCAACAACAACTTCCGGAGCAAAAACAGAGGTTAAGCCTTCCGTCACCGTATCTTCCGCTTCAACAACAACTTCCGGCGCGGAAACAACAGTTAAATCTTCTGCCACGTCTTCAATCACATCTGTGGCAGACTCGCTATCATCCACACCCAGAACGAGCGTGTCTTCGGAAATCATGTTATATACCGTGTAGTTAAGTTCGCGAAATTTGCGATCAAGCTCGCTCAGACTTGACTCAAGCTGTCTGTGCGCTTCCTCCTGGCTGCGCCTGCCGGATTCGATACTGCGCATCACAAAAATGAACATGATCAGCAACCCGGCAAAAAACAGCAAAATGACCAGCATGAGATTGGAAAAAGGATCTGCGAACATAATAACTCCAGCAAGCATCTGCCTGTTTGCAATTATTCCAATAACATAATAAGAAATACTTCCTTGTGCTTCAGGGAAGCGCTTTATCAGCGGTTTATTAGCACAAAAAACCAACCCGAACAATGCGATTTATCAGAACCATTTCTCAGGAATAAATATGGCTTCATCATCCACACGCCCGGTATTGCTGGTAGCTGACGACCAGGGCAATATTTTTGAAAAACCCGATCTTTTCATGCTGTGCAGGCGCGGTCGGGAACTGGTTTTGCCAAGGCCGGACGAGCTGATGCCGCTACCACCGGAAAGTGAACTATTCTTCCTGCCCGGAAGACGGGCCATTGGCCTGGACCCGGAAAGCGGCGTCCCGCTGGAGCAGGAAGAGCTGGCCGTAGCCGCCTTTGCCGCTCCGGCGCATACTCTAAGCGCCCACCCGGCCTACAAAAGCGAGCCCGATGCGCCCATGCTGCCCTTGTTTGCATACGGAGCAGTGGGTTTTGCCAATGGGCGCATGTATGTGTGCGCCCGCAAAGTGGATGAGGACAAACGTCAGGTTTTTACCGACCTCTCGCAGAAAAAACTGCGCAAGGCCGCGCTGGATCTGGCCGCCATGTACCCGGAAAACAACCTGATCCGGCATTTGACGCACAAATGCGCCCTCACCTACGCCTGCCCGGCGGCAAAAAATTTCTGCCTGGGCCGCTACGAAGCCCCGCTTCCCACCTCCCGCGCCTGCAACGCCCGTTGCGTTGGCTGCATTTCGCATCAGGACAAAACTTCGCCCATCTGCTCCACTCCGCAGTCCCGCCTGGATTTCACGCCCACCGCCACGGAAATAACCGAAGTAATGCGGCACCACGCGGCCATGGCCGTAAAGCCGATCTATTCCTTCGGGCAAGGTTGCGAAGGTGAGCCGCTTAGCGAATACCCCCTGTTGCTGGAATCCGTTGTCCGCTTCCGGGCCGAAGGCGGACGCGGCACCATCAACCTGAACACCAACGCCTCAATTCCCTCTGCCGTGGCCGGACTTTCCGAAGCCGGGCTCTCCTCCATGCGGGTAAGCCTGAACAGCGCGCGCGATGTGGTTTATAACGCCTATTACAGGCCGATCAACTACAGTCTGGACGATGTGCGCCAAAGTATTGCCGAAGCAAAGCAGCGTGGCGTGTTTGTCTCGCTGAACCTGCTGTTCTTCCCCGGCTTTACCGATACGGAACTGGAAACCGAAGCGCTGGAAGAACTGATCAGCGAAACGAAACTGGATTTTGTGCAGTTACGCAACCTGAACATTGATCCGGAATTCTATCTGGAACTGATGGAAGGATTTGAAACCGGGCCGGTACTGGGATTGAAGAACTTTCTCAAACGCCTGCGCCAAACCTGCCCCTGGCTGCGCTTTGGCTATTTCAACCCCTATGTGGAAGACGGCAAAATTCCTGCGGAAGAAGAAACTCCTATTTTTGTTCAGGAATAGTGATGTAGCGAGTGCCTTTTTGTTCTCGTTACGCCACTATTAAAATTTTAGAGTTATAGAAAGAGACAAAATCATGTCCGAAGAACAACAGACAGAAATACTTTACGGTCAGGGCGAACTCGGCAAAAGCCGCTCACAGAAGAAACGCGAAAGCAGCGCCTTGCAAAACCTGGGCGAAGAGCTGGCCGCGCTTTCCCAATCCCAGGTTGCCAATTTCGAGCTGGATGAAGATCTGCGTGCGGCCATAGTGGAGTTGCACAAGCTCAAAAAACACGAGGCCACACGCCGTCAAATGCAGTACATTGGCCGCCTCATGCGCGAACTGGATGAAGATGAAGTTACGGCCATCAGCCGTCAGTTGGAAGCTTTGCGCAGAAATAGGTAGCGCCTCATTTTGCCGTGGTACTTTGTCAGGCACCACATCAAAGTTCCCATTACCTTATCTCTCTAAGCCGCCCGTCCTCCAGCAATACAAACCGGGTACAGATGCGTTCAAGAAAATCCGGATCGTGCGAGCTTACCAGCGCAGGCAAATTATAGCGCCGCAAGATGCTCAACAGCCGTTCCCGGGCCTGACGATCCAGATCATTGCTCGGCTCGTCCAGAAAAAGAAACTTTACATCCATAACCAGCACGGCAGCCAGAGCAGCCAACCGCTGTTCCCCGCCGGAAAGCCGGTTGCCATTACAGGCGGCCAGATGCTCCAGCCCCAATTCGGCCAGCATCCGTCTGGCTGCCTCTTCCGCGTCCTTGGCCGAAAGCCCAAGGTTTAGCGGGCCAAAGGCCACATCCTCCAGCACGCTGGGACAGAATAATTGATCCTGGGATCGTTGCAGCAGGTAGCCCAGATCCCGCCGGGCCAGAACAAAATCAGCCTCGCTGCGGCAATCGCACCCGCCAATGCGCACAGTGCCTGAAAGTGGCCGGATCAGTCCGGCCCCAAGGTGCAGCAGCGTGCTTTTCCCGCTTCCGTTATCACCCATCAGGCCGATCACCTCGCCGGGCTCAAGGCGCAACGTCACCCCGTCAAGCAGCGTTTTCCCGCCTGGATAGGCAAAGCTTATATCGTTCAGTTCAAACAGCGGCATGGTATTTTTCAATTGTGCACCCATGTTACAGAATGACAAGATCCCCAAACAGGATCAACAGCGAACAAAGGGCTAGTCCTGCCAGCAACAGATCGCCGCGCCTATTAGCAAAACTGTCGCCCCCGGTTCCGCCTGCTACTCCCGTTGCGGGTATGTCCTTTGCTCCATCCAGATGCAAAAGAGGAAAGCGGCCATTAAAGCCACGCAGCAGCATGGCTTCTTCCACTCTTTTAGCCCGCTGCCAGGCCCGGACAAGCAGCAGTCCGACCAGCCAGGCCAGAGTGCGATAACCGGATGGCGAAGTACGGGGCGTAAAACCGCGCAGTTTGGCCGCCTGCCTAATGACCTTGGCCTCCTGAGCCAGCAGGCCCAGATTGCTGTGCGTAATCAAAAGCAGCATGACCAGCTTTTCCGGCACATGCAGGCGACGCAGGGCGCGGCAGTTTTCACTTATCCCCGAAGTTCCGGCCAGTGCCAGCAGCATGGCGGCAATGGCGTTGCCTTTGAGCGTAATCAGAGCGGCCAGCAGCAGTCCGGATTGATAAAAATAAAACGGCCCCAGGTTGAAGAGCAAAACCGCCTGCCCGGAAGCAAAACCCGGCTCCTGCCCGGATCCGGGCGCAAAAATTGAAAGCGGCAGCATGATCCAAAGAAACAGGAAAAAGAAATTCACTGGCAGCAATATTTTTAAAAGCCGCCTCCAAGGTAACCTAAACAGCAGGATCAGCAGCAGTGAAACCAGGCAGGCGGCACAAGCAGCGGCAATATTCCCAAGCAGGCTTACGCAGATGGAAAAAATAAAGGCAGACAGCAGCTTGCGCGTAGCGGGAATTACACTTGCCGGATCCATACAGTCCGGCGAATTAGCCCGGCCTTTGCCGTCCGGCCCGCCAAAGCCGCCAGATCCTCCCTGCGCATCACTGAAAGGAGTTTCAAACCTCATACCGCGTGGTCCCGGCCAGGCCCAGCAAATCCGGCGTCACCCTGATGACGAAATTGACAATCGCCACGGTAAGCAGGCCTTCAATGAACATCACCGGCACATGGGCCGTAAACAGCATCCAGGCCGAACTGAAAAAATCCGCACCGGAAGCGGCCAGAGCTGTGGCGGAAAGTGCCGCGCTGAACAAAACCGAAAGAAAACCACAAAAGAAAGCGCCAAGGTTCCTGATCTTGAAGGAAGCGGAAGCCAGAAACGGACGCAAGGCCAAACCGCAGAACACCGCCGGATAACCCACGATGCTGATGTTCGCCCCCAGCGAAGTAAGGCCGCCGAATTGCAGCAGCAAGGCTTGCAGAAACATGGCCACGCTGATGGCCGGAAAAGCCGCCCAGCCAAGCGCCGCGCCCATAAGGCCGCCAAGAATCAGATGCACGCTGCTGGGGCCAATGGGGATATGCGCCAGCGAGGCGACAAAAAAACCGGCAGCCAGCACGCCAACACTCATAATGTGCTGCCAGGGCATTTTACGCAGGCTGTAAGCCAGGCCAAGCACCGCGAGCGCTCCGCCGCTCAGAAGGACGGGCGCGGAAAGCACGCCCTCGGAAATATGCATCTGTTCAATCCCTCTTTCTGCGTGAAATCGCCCAGGCCGCAAGTCCGGCAACCCCAACGAGCCAGCCAACCCCGCCAACCACCTCGCGCACTCCCGGCCCAATCCAGCCTATCCAGTCTACTCCGCTGTCATCGTGAAATCCGGATAATTGCCGCGCCATGCTCTGTTCCAACAAAACCAGTTGCGCCTGCAATTCCTCACGCACTATAAGGCGAACAGTCTCTTGTGACAATGATAAGTCTGTCAATTCAGTGGTATGGGAGTTCCGGGCAACCGCAGCCTCGACGGCCTGATCAACGGTAGCCAGAGCAACAGCGATTTCGTTGGCTGGCATTATGAATTCGGCGCGGTGTCCCTGCCCGTCCTGCACCACAAAGGTCAAATCCTGCGCCGTGGCTGGCGGTGCAAAACAAGCCCGCCCTGCTTCATCAGTCAGCATGGAGGCCAATTCCGCACCGGCGCTGCCGAGCATCAGGGCGTTGGTGTCACGCGCCGGGCTGGTTCGGCTGTAGTAGCTTTCCGCGCATAATTTACCGTCCTCCGCCTGGACCTTAAGATGCAGAGCATGCGCAAAAGCGGTGTTCGGAATGACAAACAGGAAAGCAAGGCAAATGGAAAGGACAAAAAAACTATATTTGCTCACACAAACTCCAAAAAATGTACTATTTGCAACGTTTCAATTTGGCGTCAGACGTAGTGCCTAAGTTTGGCGTCAGACAAGGAAGATAAGTTTTTGCCGACTGAAGTGTACTCTTCTCGTACACGACAGGAGGCAAAAACAAAATCTGACGCAGTATCACGCCAAAATCAGGCGCTACGCCCAGTCGGGCATAAGAGCCAGAGCAGCCAGCGGCGGCAAAGTCAGGCTCAAAAATCCCTTGTCATGATTACGATCCACCACCGGGAGAGATCCGGGGTTGCCCACATTGCCGCCGCCGTAATATTCGCTGTCCGTATTCAAAACCTCATGCCAGGAGGCGTGATGCAGAAAGGCCGGACTACCGATTTTATAGTTGTAGCGCGGCACTGGCGTAAAGTTAAAAACCCAGAAAACCGGTCTTACGCCTTCGCTTTGCCGCATAAAACTCATAATTGAGGCCTGGTAATCGGAAAAATCCACCCAGGAAAAGCCCTGCCAGTCGTTATCATCGGCATGCATGGCCGGTTCGCGGCGCAGTATGCCGTTAAGATCCCGTACCAGATTACCTATGCCGCGATGGGCCGGAAAATCCAGCAGCATCCAATCCAGTTCGCGGTCTTCAGCCCACTCGTTCCACTGGCCAAGCTCCGACCCCATGAACAGCATTTTCTTGCCGGAATGCGCCCACATATAAGCGTAAAGCAGGCGCAGGTTGGCCTGCTGCTGCCAGGCATCGCCCGGCATCTTGGCCGCCAGGGATTTTTTGCCGTGTACCACCTCGTCATGCGAAAGGGGCAGCACAAAATTCTCGCTGAAAGCGTAAAGCATGGAAAAGGTCAGCACGTTCTGCTGGAAGGAACGGAATACGGGGTTCTGCTGCATATACCCCAAAGTATCGTTCATCCAGCCCATGTTCCATTTGAAGGTGAAGCCCAGGCCACCGGTGTAAACCGGCCGCGAAACCCCCGGCCAGGCAGTGGATTCCTCGGCCACAGTGATTGCGCCGGGGAACTGCCCGTGCACCACGGTGTTCAGTTCGCGCAAAAACTCTATAGCCTCGATATTTTCCTTGCCGCCATAGCTGTTGGGAACCCACTCCCCTTCCTTGCGCGAATAATCGAGGTAAAGCATGGAGGCCACAGCATCGATGCGCAGGCCGTCAAAATGGAACTCCTTCAACCAGTACAGGGCGTTGGCCAAAATAAAATTGCGCACCTCATGGCGGCCATAGTTGAAAATGTAAGTTCCCCAATCCGGGTGTTCACCCTTGCGCGGGTCGCTATGCTCGTACAGGGCCGTGCCGTCAAAACGTCCCAGGCTCCATTCGTCCTTGGGAAAATGCGCCGGTACCCAATCCAGAATCACGCCTATACCGGCCTGATGGCAACGGTTGATGAAGCTTTTCAACTGTTCGGGACGTCCAAAGCGCGAAGTAGGCGCATAATAATGCCCGGTCTGATACCCCCAGGAGAGATCCAGCGGGTGCTCGGCCAGAGGCATGAATTCGATATGCGTGAAGCCCAAATCCTTTACATAGGGAATGAGCTGATCCGCCAGTTCGTCGTAAGAAAGGAAAGGAAAATCGCCGTGATGACGACGCCAGGACCCGGCATGCACTTCATACACGCTTACCGGACGACGCAGGATATCAGAGGCAGCGCGATCAGCCAGCCAATCCTGATCCCCCCAGGCGAAATCGTGCAGCCCGCAGGCCACAGCCGCGTTGCCCGGACGCAGTTCGGCAAAAAAGGCCATCGGGTCGGTCTTGTATACAATGCGCCCATCGCCGCCCTTGATGCCGAATTTATATAAATCGCCCGAACAGATACCCGGCACAAAAGCCGCCCAGATACCGGAACTGCCCACCGGATAGAGCGGAAAGTCACCCCAATGCCAGTCATTGAAGGAACCGGCCAGACAGACTTCTCTGGCATTGGGCGCCCAGACGGCAAAACGGAAGCCGGACAAGCCGTCACGTTCCTCAGGATGCGCACCCAGCACGCGATAGAGATCCCAATGCTCGCCGCGTCCGAAAAGATAAAGATCAAAAGGCTCGATAAATACCGGCCTGGTGTCGCCCGGCTTTACGGATATGCTCATATGGTCAAATCCTTTGCTAACATTATTTCCAGATAGTGTTTAAACGAGATGATTTTTTGTTTTCTGGCAAGGAAGATGAGCCTTTTATGAAGGAAGTGTACTCTTTTGGTACTCGACCGGAATAAAAGGCGATATCTGACGCAGCCAGAAGCAAAAAGGCGCTCGTGTAAACACTATCTACCAATATTTGCGCTTAAAACTGCGTCCCTCCAACTCTTCATAAATCTTGATGTAGGAGGCAGCAGATCTTTCCCAGGAAAAGTCCATTTTCATGGCCCGCAGCACCATTTCGCGCCAAAGATCCGGCGAATCTTCCCAAAGGTGCATGGCGGTAAGCACGGCCTCAAGCAGTTGCTCGCCGGAGCATTCATCAAAAGTAAAGCCGGTGGCCTGTGGGTCCGGCCAGGAAGTAATGGTGTCGCGCAGGCCGCCTACCGCCGTGGCTATGGGCGGCGTGCCGTAACGCAAGGCATACATTTGCGTAAGGCCGCAAGGCTCGTAACGCGACGGCATGAGGAAGCTGTCACAACCGGCCTGCACCCTGTGCGCCAGAGCTTCGGTATACTTGACTATACTGGCGTAACGGCCCGGATATTCCAGGGCGAAGCGCTGGGAAGTCTCCTCGAATTTGGCGTCGCCCTCGCCCAGAACCACAATGCCAATGTCATGCCGCATAAGCTGCGGCAAAATCCCATAAAGAACATCAATGCCCTTCTGCTCACGCAGACGCCCAATAAAGCCGAACACCGGGCGATCCAGCAAGTGCGGCGACAGATCCAGTTCAGTCAAAAGCGCTTCCTTGCACACGCGCTTGCCGGAAAGATCCCCGGCTGAATAGTGGCGCGGCAGATAGCGGCTGATTTCCGGACTCCAGATGGAATAGTTCACTCCGTTGAGAATGCCGGAAAGATCATTCGCGCGTCTGCGCAGCACGCCGTCCATACCGTAGCCGAATTCCGGCGTGAGAATTTCTTCCGCGTAACTCGGACTGACCGTAGTAATCTTGGAGGCGTAATTAAGCCCGGCCTTGAGCATGTTCAAGTCACCGAAAAATTCCACTCCGTCCATGTTCCAGGCTTCGTCCGGCAGCCCGCAGTTATCGAACAGCCTGGAGGAAAAACGCCCCTGAAAGGCCAGGTTATGCACGGTGAACATGCTGCGCGTATCATTCCAGAAAGGATCGATCTGGCGGTAATGCTCCAAATAAGCCGCCAGCAGCCCGGTTTGCCAGTCGTGGCAGTGAATGACGGACGGCGGCTCACCGAGGTTGCGAATCAGCGCCAGGGCAGCCCGACAGAAAAAGATGAATCGCTCGGCATTGTCGAAATAATCGCCCTTGTGGGTGTTGTAGTAGGCCGCGCGATCAAAATATTCGGCCCGCTCGATGAAATACACGGGCATGCCATTAAAGATGATTTTGTGCGCATCGGCGGTAATTGGCGCCCAGGGGTAACCAACCGGCACCCGGCTGTAGATCTGCTGGGTTTTATGCCGGTTGTTGGTAAGACGGTAAAATGGCAAAATGACCGAAACATTAACGCCGATACGGCTCAACATCGGAGGCAAAGCGCCCAGCACGTCACCAAGGCCGCCGGTCTTGGCAAAGGGGAACATTTCCGAAGCGATGAAAAAAACCGGTCGTCCCATGTGGCATCCCTTCTTTTATCTAGAACATTTTGCGCTTGAGATTGGTATTTTCAAAGTGAAAATGCTTTGTTGCCCGCAAGTTTTTGCAAAAAATCATCTATGATTCTACCGTGATCAAAGGCCAAGGGTGAAGGCAGGCTGTCCAGGGAAAAAAACCGGGCTTCGGCTGCGTCGTCGCCCCCGGCTATGTCTTCCGGGTTATCACACTCGGCCAAGTAGACTACACTTAAGGTATGCTGGCGCGGATCGCGTTCGGGATCCGAATAAACCCCAAGCAGGGCTTTCAGCCGAACCGTCAGGCCGGTTTCTTCCAAAGCCTCGCGCACGGCTGCGGTTTCGGCGCTTTCGCCGTAATCTATAAAACCGCCGGGCAAGGCCCAGCCAGGCGGCGGAAAACGGCGTTTGACCAGCACTATGCCGCGTTCCTTATGATAAATAAGCGCATCAGCCGTAGGATAGGGGCGTTTGCGGCTGTGAAAATCGTTACAGGAATTTTCTGGCATTTTTCCTTCTCGATTCCGGAGTTTTTTCAAATAGTTTTGTCTGTTAGGCTCCAAAATAACATAGAAGTACCGTTGAAAGCAAGGAACGTGAAAATTAGAAGCTATTTATCTGGCACTTTGGCTCAGCAAACCGCCCTGCACCAGCAAGGCAAAATCCTCGCCGCCCAGGCTGAAACGCTCCAGCAACTGCCAGTTTTGCGGTATCGACTGAACCCAGTGCGCATTTTCTTCCGCCAGTGAAGCCGAGATGTTGATAGACGGCAGCGCCTCGGCGTCAACCAGCAGAATCACCGCACCGGGCAGTTCCGGCAAAGGATTGCGAACATCCCACGGCTTGCGAACGGTTTCACCTGTTTCCAGTTGCGTACTTTGCTCGTTGGCGCGTTCCAGCATTTCTATCCGCAAGCCGGAATAATAGGCAAAGGGGGCCGGGTTGGTTCCCAGAGCCAGCGGAGTGTAGTCCTGCTCCGCATAGGCCGCGATCGTCCGCGAAACCCGCTGCGGGCTGAGCAACTGGTCCAGCGAAGGCGCGGTAAGCGCCCCTAGCGGCCAGGACAGGCCCACGGCCAGCAGCAGCATGATCAGCAGCGATCCTTCCGGGCGTCTGGAATTCACCGCGCCCAGCAGGAGGCAACCGGCAGCCAGTAAAAGTGCCGCAATAATGAACACACCGCCGAGGTCAATGCCAAGCACCGGCAGGCCCAGCCAATCGAGCCAGCCCAGGATAGCTGTGGCCTTGCCGCTCAGATAAACCGGCACAATGGCGCAAATCAGGGCCAGCAACAGGCAAATCACAGCAAAACAGCGTTGCAGAAGCAAATTGCGCAGCGGCGAAAGCCCCAGGGCCATGCGCCCGGTAATGATAGCAAAAGGTGCTGCCACGGTAAGCAGATTCAGCGGCTGTTTTTCGCTCAGCAGAAAAAAGGCGGCCAGGGCGCAAACAAAAGAAATCCAGACGAAACTTATGCCCTGATGATCGCCGCGAAAAGCGGACTTGACGGCCTGTCGGGTTTCCCGGCTGAACATCCCGCGCCAGTGCGGAAAGAAAATCAGCAGGACCCAGGGCATAAAAAGCATCGGCAGCAGGCAGTAATACCACCAGGCACCAGGATAGCTCCAAAGATTGCGTAACGGGCCAACAAACTGCTCGTCAAGGATGCGGGCCACCACCTCATGATGTCCATCGGCCCAGATACTGCCGATCCAAAAAATCGCGGGCAGCAGTGAAAAAACAAAGCCGAGCAAAAAATCCTTGCGGAACAGACGCCAGGGACGCCCCTGCCAGAACGCGAAAATCACCGCCGTAACCAGCGGCAATACCAGGCCGAGCGGGCCGCCAGCCAAAAAAGCCAGAGCCGCGCAAGCAAAGCCCAGCCCCATGCGCGGCATGGATTCGTGGCGTCTGAGAGCCTGAAACATAAAACATTGCGCTGTGATCACCAAAGCGGCGAAAAGCAGATCCATACTGCAATAATTTAACGCGCCGCAAAACAGAAACAGGCCAAGCAGAACAGAACCAGCCGCGAAACAGCCACGCCAGTCCAGTCCGGCCACGCCTCTGGCCATGAACAGCAGCGCCCAAAGCAGCAACAAGGCTGAAAGTGCCGTACCCAGCAGCATGATTCCGGCCAGGCCATCCGTCAGCACGCCGGGCAGAAGCGCTACTACAGACTGCATAAACGGCAGCCCGAGCAGTTTGCCTATACCGGCCAGGAACCAAAAATACAAAGGCGGCGAGTCAAAATACACTTCACCGTTCAGCCTCAGGATCAGCCATTCGCTGTTAAGCTGGTCAGGCAGATTGCTCAGCACGCCAGCCAAAATCGTTTCTTCCGGGAACCAGAGCAAACGAGCTTCCAACAAGGGGGAAGCAACCATAATAAGCGCCAGCGCGGTAAGCGTGAGCGGAGCCGCCAGCGCCAGCAGATCGTACAATCTGGAAAGCAGTGTGGCCGGAGCCTGCGGCTCGACTTTAAGAGGCGGAAATTTTGGCGGCGCTTCGCGCGTCTTTTTCAGCTTGGGAGCATCAACCGGCATGGGCAGGCTGGTCTGAACTTCCTGAGTGCTCAAGCTGGCTGAAAATTCCTGATTTTCGTGGCTGGTGTGATTATCCGTTTCTTCAAAGCTGTCGCGATTTTCCGGATCTTCCGGTTTATCCACAAGGACAAATCCAGTTTCGCGGCCCTCGGCCTTAGGCGAATCGCTTGCGCCAGCCTCAATCAACCCGCTTTCACTGTTATCAATCAGCTCGTCTTCGCGGCCCTCGTCCGGATCACCTTTATGTTCTGCGTTCATCACAACGACCTGCTTCCGGGTATATGGTAAAAATATTCCAGCCTGACAAGAATAAGAAGTAATAATGCAATGACTTCCAAGCCAATCTAAACTATACAGGAGAGATCAAGCAAGCAAAGAAAAACAAAATGTCTATCATAACTTACGTCCGCGCCAACTGGCACGCACCGCAAGGCTACGCCGAGGTGTTGCGCGTTGGCCTGCCCCTGCTGGCCGGAATGGCCTCGATCATGGTGGTGCAGTTCACTGACCGCCTGTTTCTGAGCCATTATTCCATGGAGGCCATAGCGGCGGTTACACCCGCCTCTTTTGCGGCCCTGACCCTGTATATGACCATGTTTGGCGTATGCAGCTACACGGGTGTGCTCACGGCCCAATATGTAGGGGCGCGCGCGCCGCACAAGGTTGGCCCGGCAATCTGGCAGGGTTTTTGGTGTACGCTGCTTTGCGCCATTATTCTTTTCACGGCCGGATTTTTTGCCGAGCCATTCTTTGCCCTGGTTGGGCACGAGCCGGAAATTCAGGCGCTGGAAACGCAATATTTTTCGATTACCGTGCTGGGAGCGCCCATCGGGCTGCTCAGCTCCTCGCTGGCCGGTTTCTTTTACGGGCGCGGCCTGACCAAGCCGGTAATGTTTGCCAACCTTCTGGCCGCCATCATCAACATCCCCCTGGACTACGCCCTGATCTTCGGAGCCTGGGGTGTACCGGAACTGGGAATGCGCGGCGCGGCCCTGGCCACCTGTCTGGACTGGACCAGCACCACGCTGGTTCTTGGCCTGCTGGCCTTCAACCGCGAAAATGACCGGGAATTCCACATCTTGCGCGGCTGGCGCCCGGATCGGGAAATCTTCGGCAAACTCCTGCGTTACGGCTTGCCCAGCGGAATCAATATGTTTGTGGAATTCGCGGCTACCTCCTGGTTCCTTTTCCAGCTCGGCGGTCTGGGCAGAATACCGCAGGCAGCCAGCAATATCGCCTTTTCCATCAACTCGCTCTCTTTCATGCCCACCATCGGCCTGAACATGGCCACCGCTGCCCTGGTGGGGCAGGCCATGGGCCGCCGCGCCCCCCTGGAAGCCGAGCGGGCCACCCGGCATGCCCTGCATCTCGCCTCCATCTATATGCTGGTGGCTGGCGCGTTGATCATCGTTTTTGCCGCGCCGCTCATGGAAATATTCCGCACCAGCAGCCAACTGGAGCAGGAGAGCTTTGAGCAGGTCAAGGCCACCGGCGTCATCCTGCTCTACTATGTAGCGCTATATTCGCAGCTTGACGCGCCCAACCTCATCTTCATCGGTGCGCTCAAAGGCGCGGGCGACACGGTTGCCACCATGAAAATCATCGTGGGCAGCGTGGTCCTTGTGCTCTTTATGCCCATGCTTGTGCTGCACCTTAGCGACAGCGTTGGCCTGCATAAACTCTGGATAATTTTCACCGTCTACATCTTCTCGCTGGCCCTGTTCGCCTTCCTGCGCTTTAAGGGGCGGCGCTGGCATCAGATTCATATGGTGTAGATGTAGAATAATAAATCCCCCCCACAATCTGATATCTTTTCGGTGATTCGCGCCTTTTTTCGCCACCTATTGCCTTTTATCGCACTAGGTGTTAGCTTATGATTATGAAACGGATATTAAAAACACGCCTGTTCATGCGCTGGATGCGGAAAACCGACTTAACCGATGCACTTCTTGAACAGGCAATCGTTGAAATGCAGCAAGGGCTTATAGATGCGAAGCTTGGCGGCAATCTATTTAAAAAACGGGTAGCCTTGCCCTACCGAGGAAAAAGCGGAAGTGTCAGGACGATTATCGCCACCAATATCAAAACGCGCTGGATATTCGTTTTCGGATTTGAAAAAAACGAGCGTGACAACATCAACAAGCAAGAATTGGAGTTTTTGCAACGGTACGCCAAGGCCTTGCTTGCTTGTGATGATGCGACGATCAATGCACTGATTGAACGCTCGGATTTGGGAGAAATTAACTATGAAGAAGAAAAGTAGAATTATCGAGGAAATGTACGAATCCATGCGTGACCTGCACGCCATCGGAGCCATTGACGATCAGGAAATGGACGCAGTTGCCTCTATCCATGATTCTTACAAAGCTCCGCAATATTCGGCGGATATGGTCAAAAACCTGCGTCAAAGATTAAACCTCACGCAAGTAAGTCTGGCTTCTGTGTTAAATACTTCCACCTCCAGTGTGCAGCAATGGGAACAGGGGGCTAAAAAGCCAGGCGGCCCCTCCTGTAAACTGTTGTATCTGCTTGACAGAAAAGGCATTGCGGCTCTGTTATAGTAAGGTATAGACAAAAAACAAAATGCTCCAACAGAGCTTGGCACTGTCAGAGCAAAGTAATGATTTCAAGCTTAACTAACTTAATTATTTAAATTTGCTAAGATGAGTTCAGCATTAGCAAATTGCTGAAGGTGAAATGCGTGTTTTCTGCCGTAATTCTTTGCAGACAGCTGGCAGGAATATAGTGAGCTTTCAATCCGCCATCCCCGCGTTCATAAAACTACGCGAAATCATTATCATTTTCTTTAATCGTAAATAATTTTCGTAATTCAGGTGTATCCAAAACAAAAAATCCGTGCGCATTCGCCTTTTCTCCAATACGTAATTCAGTATCTTCAACTAATAACAAGATATCATCATCCTTGAGTAATTTTTTAACTATTCCATCAGCATTAAATAACGACAACCATTCCATTGGAACAACACGCCTAATCTCTTTTGTTTAGAGGCTGCATATCATTCTTAAACAAACTCCCAATCCGGCGGGCAGCTCGCCGAAAACTCAGGCAGAATCAATTCAAAGTGGTGCAGATAAAGGCGATCAGGTGACACGTCGGGCGGTGTTTCCGGCCCGTAAAGCGGATCGCCAGCCAGCGGAAAACCGGCGGCGGCGAGATGTGCGCGAATCTGATGCCTGGACCCGCGCCAAATTTGCACCTCCAGCAAGGAAAATTCGCCGCGCAATCCCGGCTGATCCAGATCCAAGAATTGAAGCAGCGTCACTGCCGTATGCCGGGTACGGTCAGGCTCGGCGCAGTCCAATACCTTACTAATCCTGCGCCCGTCCGTATCCATAGCTCTATCCAGTAACAGGCTTTGCGGCGTCCGACCGTGCGCCAAAGCCAGATATTTTTTTACCGCCTCGCCCCTGCGCTCACAGGCGCGAAAAAATTCCCGCCGCTCCGGGCCAAAAGACAGCAAAAGCAGGCCGGAAGTGGCTGTATCCAGACGATTGCACAAGAGCGGCGTTTCCGGGGGCATCTGAGCCTCCTGGCCGATTTGCGGAGACTGCGCGGCATGAAGAGTCTGGCTGCTTGCGGCAGTAAAATCACGCCATAGTCCGGCCCAGCCGCTGTTCAGCAAAGCTTCGGCGCTGGACAGATTCCCGCCAGCCAGAGCCGCACTGGGCAGGCCAGCCGGTTTGGCCAGCGCGGCAAAACCGCCGCCCATCGCTATCAGGCGTATTATTGGCTTTTGCTGAGTTCCCGATGATGGCTGCGATTTCCGTATCTCTGACGACTCAGGCAGGCCTGACGGCCCAGACAACTCAGGCGAAGCGCCCTCAACTTTCTGCGACAGCACCTGCACCACTTGCCCCGGCCTGACTTTATAGGCGGGCGGGCGGGGGGTTCCGTTCACCGTTACCGTGCGCCACTCCCACAATCTGCGTCTGGCCCGCAACCCAAGCTCTGGGAAAAGATCGGCCAAAACAGCGTCCAGGCGCTCGCCATCCTGCCCCGCCGAAACTTCGCAAACAGCGCCCAATTGCCCGCCGCCCTGCTCCGCCGCGACCTCGCGGGTGAGGATTTTTTTTTCGGAAGTAACGTCTTCATGCTCGCGCATTTTTATGGTAATCCTCTAAGTTGTATAATGCTCTACATCAAAAGTAAGGAACATCTATGAATATCAATAACAATATGGGCGCTCTGGTACTGGCCGCCGGCAAGGGAACCCGCATGCATTCCTCTTTGCCCAAGGTTTTGCATACCATCCTGGGTGTTCCCATGCTGAGTCTGGTAATTAACGCGCTTAAGCCGATTTTTCCCCAACATGTGCGTCTGGTACTCGGGCACCAGTCCGATTTGGTGCGGGAGACCATCAAGGATAATGATTGCGGCATCATCCTGCAAGCGGAACAACTCGGAACCGGCCACGCTTTGCGCACGGCCTGGCCGGATCTCAAGGCTGCCGGGCTGGAATACGTTCTGGTGGTAAACGGCGATACCCCCCTGCTCAAAACCGAGCGCCTTACCTGGTTTATCAAACACTGCCTGCAAGCCGAGGCGGACCTTGCCTTTATGACTCTGACGCTGGATGATCCAGCCTCCTTTGGCCGGGTGCTGCGCGTCAAGGGCAAGGTAGCCGCCGTACTGGAGGCCAAGGATTATGACGCGGTGCTGCACGGGCCGGAGCCGAAGGAAATCAATGCCGGTATTTACTTCCTGCGTATGCAAAGCGTGGAGTACCTGCTGGACAAGCTTACCCGCGCAAACAAAAGCAACGAGTATTATATTACGGATCTCATCGCTCTGGGAGCCGAATCCGGCCTGAATGTCATCGGTCTGGACCAGGGCCGGGATGACACCCTGCTCGGCGTCAATACCCCGCACGAGCTTTCGCGTTCCGAAGAACTTTTGCGCTCCGAAATCGTAACCGGCTGGATGCAAAAAGGCGCGCTCATACGCAACCCTTACGCCACCCGCATCAGTCCGGCAGCAGTACTGGAGCCGGGTTGCGAAATTTGCGGCCCCTGCGAAATTTACGGCGCAAGCCGCATTGCTTCCGGGGTGGTGATGGAATCGCATATCTGGGCCAATAATGTCCGCATAGATTCCGGCACCCGCGTAAGAGCGTTTTCACACCTGGAAGACGCCCACATCGGCCCGAACTGCACGGTTGGCCCCTTTGCCCGCCTGCGGCCCGGCAGCGAGATGGCGGAAAACGCCCATGTCGGCAACTTTGTGGAAATGAAAAAAACCAGGCTGGGAGTTGGCTCCAAGGCCAACCACCTTACCTATCTGGGTGATGCCGAAATCGGAGCTGGCGTCAATATCGGAGCCGGTACCATTACCTGCAATTACGATGGCAAGCATAAACACCAGACCCGCATTGAATCCGGCGCGTTTATCGGCTCCAACGCCTCACTGGTGGCCCCGGTGAGCATAGGCGAAAACGCGCTGGTGGGGGCCGGTTCGGTCATCACCAAAGATGTCCCGCCGGAAAGTCTGGCCATAGCGCGAGAAAAGCAGAAGAATCTGCCGCGCAGGCCAGCCTGAGGCTAATCTTAAAGCTTATAGGTAATTCTATCATTTTGGGTACACCGGACGGAATATCGCGGCAAAATGAGGAACTACCTACTTGCTTAAATAAATGGTTATGAGTATACTGATGGCATGGCGATAATTGTCGCCGAAAACGCATCTGGAATGTATTTGGCAAAGCCAGATGTCAAGTTGACTTGCTTATTCGAGTGCGACATGCAGACTTTTACCTTGGATGTGCTTGGCCTGGAGATATCCTTTAAAGCGGATGCCGACCCGGCACGGCTTGAACAAGCAAGACAAATGCTGAACAAGAGATATGACATTCTGAAACAGCATGGCAGGCATCTTAGCAAAGAGAAACTTCTGACCTTTTTGGCTCTGGCCCTGGCGGACGACTTGCTCGTCCTTACAGAAAAGCTGGAAACAGCCGGGGACAAGGTGCAGGAGATAGTGACAAAAATAGAAAATGGCATGAGTTAACTCATGCGAAAAAGCTTACCCCTGAAGTGCTCGTGATATGGGCTAGCCGCGGCCTCACAAGCATACATCAGGAGATCGGGTCAAGATCCGGTGTGTACGCCTTTTTACAGGTGAACCTAAAAGACTTGCAAGATTTCCACCGTAGGATTTAGGTCCTGCGGAGCAGTCCGTACACGGCACTTTGGGGTTAAAGCGCTATTCCAACACTAGAACAAAACTCCGGCCTAAGTTGCCAGACGAAAACGCTTTGTCAAACCGGCAAAAGCGTTTTCCTCAAAAAGCGAAAGCGTTTCCCGAAAGCGAAGCGGGAAAATTCTGCGCCTGCCATGCATCGGTTTAAACCGTTATGGCGGGCTTTTTTGTTACTAACTAAATTAATGAACTCTGATTACACAACGGTACGGCGCAGTCAACGGATAAGCCGGCCTCAATTAAGCCAGGGCTTTGACCCGAAACGATATGGAACACACACAATGGAAACACTATTTATCGCCACTAGCGCGGCACTTTTGCTGGGCATAGCCGCAGGCTACCTGTTCAACCGGCTGGGCGCAGCCAAACGCATAAAAAGCGCTGAAGAACTTTCCCGCCGCATTCTGGATGAAGCCAGAAAGGAAGCAGCGGCCCAGAAAAAAGAAATTTTGCTCCACGGCCGGGATGAAGTGCTGGAATATCAGCGCCAGGCCGAGCTGGAAACCAAGGAACTGGAACGCGAAGTAAAAGCCAAGGAAAAAAAGCTCAACGAGCAGTTGGAAAAATTCGAAGAGCGCAAAGAAAATCATATCCAGAAAGAGCATGAGTTTCTGGCGGCCGAAAAGGAACTGACCCGCAAGGAACGCCGGATCGAAGAAAAAGACGAACTGCTCAAGCAAAAAATTAAGGAGCAGGAGAAAAAGCTTCAGGAAATTTCCGGCCTCACCACTGAAGAAGCCAAAAACATGCTCATGTCGGAAATCGAGGACAAGGCCAGGCACGAATCCGCCAAGATGGTCCGCCTGATTGAAACCGAAGCCAAAGAAACCGCTGACCGCAAAGCCAAAGAAATTATCGCCAATGCCGTGCAGCGCTATGCTGGCGACTATGTGGGCGAGCAGACCGTTACCGCTGTCAGCCTGCCCAGCGAAGAAATGAAAGGCCGCATCATCGGGCGCGAAGGGCGCAACATCCGCGCTCTGGAAGCTGCCACCGGCGTAGATCTAATTATCGACGACACCCCGGAAACCGTTATTCTGTCCGCCTACAGTCCGTTGCGCCGTCAGGTGGCAAAAATGGCCCTGGAAAAACTGATTCAGGATGGGCGCATCCATCCGGCCCGCATTGAAGATATCGTCAAAAAATGTGAGCAGGAACTGGATGTCCAAATCCGTGAAGTGGGCGAACAGGCTACCTTTGACGCCGGTGTGCACGGCATCCATCCGGATATTGTCCGCCTGCTGGGCCAGCTTAAATACCGCACCAGCTTCAGCCAGAACGTGCTGCAACACTCGCTGGAAGTGGCCTCGCTGTGCGGCATGATGGCTGCGGAACTGGGGCAGGACATTAAAAGGGCCAAACGGGCCGGACTGCTGCACGACCTTGGCAAGGCCGTAGACCACGAGGTTGAAGGGCCGCACGCCGTCATTGGCGCGGACATCGCCAAAAAATACAACGAAAGCAAGGAAATCATCCACGCCATCGCCGCCCACCACGAGGACGTACCGCCCACCAGCGTGCTAGCCGTGCTGGTACAGGCGGCGGATAGCCTTTCCGGCGCAAGGCCGGGGGCGCGCAAGGAATTGCTGGAAAACTACGTCAAGCGTCTGGAAGACTTGGAAAACATCGCGGACAGCTTCGACGGCGTGGCCAAAGCCTACGCCATCCAGGCCGGACGTGAAGTGCGCGTAATGGTTAACTCCGATTCTGTTGATGACGACACCACTTACCTGCTCTGCAAGGACATCGCGGATAAAATCGAACGCAACCTCACCTACCCCGGTCAGATCCGCGTAACGGTAATCCGTGAACGCCGGGCGGTTGGCTACGCCAAGTAAGTTCTTGAAAAAAACATTAAGACTCCCTTGCTTTTTGTAATACATTGACTTACATTGTATTACAAAAAGCAAGGGAGTTTAATAATATGACCTCCATGTCCATGCGTTTGCCTACAGAACTGGCTGATCAACTGAGCGCGCTGGCGGAAGCGACCGGCAGAACCAAAAGCTTCCTGGCGGTTCAGGCCATTCAAGCTTTTGTCGAGCGGGAATCATGGCAGGTGGCCGAAATAATGAAGGGTCTGGCAGAAGCCGATGCCGGAGATTTTGCCACTGATGAAGAAAACGCGGCCCTGGATGCCAAATGGGGCTACCGTGCGGGTTAGGTGGCTTCGGGCCGCAAACGCCAACCTTGACTCAGCAGTGAGCTATGTTGCCAAAGAAAATCCTGATGCGGCACAGACGATGTACGCCTACATCCGGAGACGTGTTGCCGAGTTGGCCAAGCACCCGGAAACAGGCAGACCCGGCAGGGTCTTTGGTACACGAGAACTGGTGATAGAACGATACCCGTATATTGTTCCGTACCGGATTCGTGGTTGTGAAGTACAGATCATCCGTGTTTTTCACACCAGCCAGAGACTTCCGGAAACCTGGTAACGCTACCAGGAAGGCAGCCACACCCAGGACTTACCCAATTCCTTCTCCAATTCGTCCGCCCGAGGCTCGCAACGCCGCAAAAAAGCGTGAAAACGCTCATTGTGGCTCATTTCCACTGAATGGCAAAGCTCGTGCAAAAGCACAATGTCGCACAGTTCAAGCGGCAGAAAAACCAGTTTGGCGTTCAGGCTTATTGAGCCCTGCGCCGAATAGCTGCCCCAGCGGCTGCTTTGCCAGCCAATGCGCATCCGGCTGTAAGGCAAATCGTGCAAGGCGGACAGAGCGGCCAGTCTGGCCCCAAGATAGTGCCCGGCGTAGCCGCGCAACCAAAGTCGCAGGCGTTCCCACTTCTTCTCCTCACTGCCATCCTTAAGCCGACATAGCACGGTTCTACCGCACTCGGTCCCCAATAAGGGTGCAAGCCTTTCCTTGTCCTTGCCTTTGGCCGAAGCACCGGCACCCGATGTGAAAGCAAGCAAGCCGCCGCTTTCACTTTCAATCAGGGCCTCGGTCCATAAAGTGAACGCACGCAGACCATCACTTTTAGCCGAAACGCTGGACTCAGTTGAAACACCTAGCAGACCGCCGCTTTCGGTTAAATCGCCAAGCAATTCATCCGGACCAGGCAAATTCAATTCACGGTGCGCCCACTCCAGATGCAACTCCACAAGTCCGCCGTGCAAAAACAGATTATCCGGCAAAATGCGGTGTGCAGCATCAACATTAAGTTCATCAGATTCGCTCGGACAATCGGGCATGCCGGGACAGCTCTGGCTATCCTGGCCACCAGCCCTCTTGCCATCCTGAATACCAGGTCCACAAAGTAAGGGCAGATTGCGCAGCACCCATTCCCGATGGTATTCAAGCAGTTCCAGCCCCATGCGCTCGTCAGCTATAATCGGCCTGGCTGGCCAAAACGACATAAACACCGGCGGACGCGGCAGCGGGCGCGTGGGCAGCACAATTTCCAGCCCCCGGCCCGGCAAAATGCGCAGGCTGATACGCCTGGCACGCTTGCTGCGCCTGAAAGTATATGGAGGGGGCCAATCAATTATTTTATTCATTCGCTCATTTACGCCACAAATAAATTATGGCGCAGATCCTTCCTATTTTTCATATCCAAAACAACTGTTTATTGTTAAATTATATACTTGTTTCTAGCAACTTAAAAAGCTACTCTACAGTACTGTTATAAATTGATAAAAACTGCTCCAATATTCAGACAGACGCCAATTTAACCTGGAAGCGGTATATAAAATGATTTTTAAAAAATCCTTCGAAGTGCCGATCGCCGGCCTGATTGCCTCGTTCCTTGGCCTGGCCTACTGCGTTTTCATTTCCATCGGCTGGGGCGTGGATGCCGTATGCCTGACCAGTGGCTGCCGCTTGGTCAGCGGCTTCAAACTGGGCGGGCTTTCGCCCTGGTGGATAGCGGCCTTTCTTTTCGCCTGTCTGCTGGCCCTTGGCGCCTTCCGCCTGCGTACGCTGGCCTGCGCTCTGGCCACGCTCTTTCTGCTTGGCGATTGCCTGTTCCTGCTGGCCATGATCTTCATTTCTCCCTGCGCCATCTGCCTTGTGGCCGCCCTGCTGATCTTCGCCACCTGGCTGGCTCTGCGTCAAAGCCCGGTCATGTCGATTACGCGGCAACGCGTTCTGAACGGCAGCGCAGGACCAGTCTGGCTGCTGCTTTTTACGCTTAATCTGATCTGGATACTGCTTTTTCTGCTCAACCTGGGCGCGGTATTGGGAGAATTGCCCGATAGCCGCCCACTTACACAAAACGCGGTGCTGGGCGAATTGCCCGGCAGCCGTCCGCTCACGCGAAACAATGAAGCCAGCCTGACGGTCTATTTTTCGCCAAGTTGCCCGGCCTGCCGTGAGGCCGTATATCTTTTTGAAAATAGCGCAAACTTTTACGCCGTTTCTGAAAATCCCGAAGATGTTTACGTCATAGCCGACCTGGAGGCCAGGCTGGCCGCCGGGCAAGGCCTTGCCGCCGCGCTGGATGAAATTCAGGTTCAGCGCGAAAACGGAAGCTATACTGCGCCGGAACTCGGCAGGCAACAAGAATTCCTGCTGCGTTTCGCGCTGCTGCGCAATCAGGCGCGAATCAGCAGGCTGGGTTATGATACACTGCCGATAATCATGTTCGAGGGTCTGCCCAAAAGCTGGTCGCCTGCCGCTTTGCCAGTAAATACCGCCAGGCCGGAAGTCCCGGTTGCACCGGAAAATTCACCTGCGCCCGCAGTTTCAACGTCACTTGAAGCCCCCGCTACGCCCGGCTTGCCTGAAAACTCCACCGACCAGGCGCAGCCGGAAGAAACGGCTGACAAAAGCGCCATAACGAGCGCGACTGAAGCAAATGATACGGACAAGCCGCTGTTTGAGCTTCCTTTTGATCTGCCCTTTGAATTGCCGCCGGATCTGCGGCAGGGAACCGCCGAATGCGGCCCGGCTGCTGAGGACGGCGCGCAGAACTGCGACTAGATAATTTCACAGATAAAAAGTCGGCTACTCTGAAAGTCATCTCAATAACCAGATAAGGAGCCCTCATATGTCCACCGGACAAAGCATCAACTACGAAGGACGCATTTTCACCGCCCTGGCCAATAGCGAAAGCGGAGAAGTCTCCGGTCAGACCCTGTTTTATTATCATCAGGAAGCTGAGGTGCTTTGGGCCGAATACTATGGTGGTGAAGTGCTCAAGGGCTTTCTGGTTGGCAAGGTGCTTGAGGGCGGACGCCTGGAGTTCTTTTATCAGCATATCAACCAAAATATGGAACTGCGCCTGGGCCAATGCAAAACCGTGCCCGAACTGCTGCCTGACGGGCGCCTGCGCCTGCATGAAGACTGGAAATGGATGAACGGCGGCCTGCAATCCGGCACATCCACCCTGGAAGAAGTGCGTAAATAGTTAGCGCCTGCTTCTGCCGTGATGCGGTGTTCGTATCGTCTTTTGCCCTTGCCGGGTACGGAAAGAATATGACGGCAAAAGCAGGTACTATCTAACGGCTATTGACGCGCTCATGGATACTTGCTAAAAATAGCCATGATTTTCGATATCATACCATCTTTTCAGTACACCCAGATTCGTCACTGGACCGGCGAACACATCCCCCACCTACCCTCCTGAAGGCCGGGCGCTGTATGTTTGTAGCGTTTATGCTTCTGTGTAAACACTACCTGTAAACATTCCGCGCCTGTTTGTCCGAGCGCTTTTATCATTCTTTACCTTTTTGTTACCGTCTTTCATTTGTTTTAAGCGCGTCCACGCCGGACGGGCTTGATGTAAAATTTATATTACGCCCTATTCGGTTAATCGCCGGATAGCAGCGGCTTTTTCTACAGGAGGAGCGCAATGTCGCCGCGAGCTATACTTTTTTTGGCCGGAGCCGTGGGTACCGAACTGGTGGCTGTCACCGTGATGAAACTGGTGGCCGACCATAACTCACTGCTCAGCCTGCTTTTCATGTATGCCATGATCGGACTTTCCTTTTACCTGCTTTCCTTTGTTGTGCTGGATGTGCCTATGGGGCTGGCCTACGCCATGTGGGAAGCCAGCGGCATGACCGCCGTAACCATAATCGGTTATTTGCTGTTTGCCGAACCCATGAACGCCGCCAAGTTAATCGGCCTGGCCCTGTTAATCAGCGGCGTGATCATCGTAAAGCTGAACTCGCCGGAAGAGACTTAGAACAATTTCGCTTTGAGCATTTTATCAATAAATGCTCTGGCCGCGCCTGCTGACAGCAACGGGACAGGAAGCAATTACCCAATTAATACAATAGCCAATTAAAAATGGAACAAGATATGCGTAACGCCGAATTCATTCATTTTGTCTTCATGCTGCTGGCCGTGCTTACCGAAGTGGCGGCCAATGTCTTCATCAAATACTCGGAAGGCTTCAAACGCAAGCTGCACGGTTTTACCGGAATTTTTCTGGTGCTGGCTTCTTTCAGCGCACTCTCCCAGGCGGTAAAAGGTATTGATCTATCTATCGCCTACGCCTTTTGGGGCGGTTCCGGCATTTTGCTCACGCTGATTCTCGGGCAGATCATCTTCAAGCAGAAAGTTCGCCCGGTCGGCTGGCTGGGGGCGCTGATGATGGTTTGCGGCATGTCGCTGTTGAAGATGTCGTGAATCTCTAACTATTATAATTCACATAATAAATTACAGAGTTTTGTATTTTGTATAGCATACACTATTCGAGAGTTTCAATTTTATTTGCATCAATTTTCTTTAGTAATATCGTATAGAAATTATCAATTTACAAAGGGGGACTTTGTCTTATTTTATAAATAGATTGTCCGGCCTTAATAATTACTCATGCCCACATCTGCCATATTGTTATCAAATCCGGAAAGTCTCGGAGGTAATCGCGCGATACGAGCGCACCTATTGGTTCAAGGGGGTGAGATATGGCGCCGACCAGAGGCAAGATGGATTATTCGCCCGTACCCGTCATGCCGACTCAGGATTATTTCATTTATGACGGGACGTTCGGGCCGGAAAGCGACTATAACGCCCATACCCACGAGTGGGGGCAGCTTATCTGCATACAGCGCGGAATCATCTCGCTGGACATAGGCGGGGAGCTTTTATTCGCCCTGCCGGAACTGGGCATCTGGATTCCGGCCGAGGTGGTGCATTCCACCTACAATCACAAAGTATCCATGTTCATTGCCTTCAATCTTCAGCGGGAATACAACCGCCTGCTGCCGCCCTACCCCTGCATGATCAAGTTGAGCCGCATTTTCAGCGCGGTGATGGAAGATCTGTACCGCCGCAAAACCTTTGTTCCCTCTTCAGCCCATGATCACCACCTCTTCCAGGTATTGCTGGATCAGGTAACCATCGCTCCCAGCCAGCCAAGTTACCTCCCCAGTACCGACGACGAGGTTCTGCGCGAACTTCTGCACGCTTTGGAGGACAATCCCGCTGATGATACGCCTCTGGCCGTCTGGGCCAAAAAGCTGTTCACCACCGAGCGTACTCTGGCCAGGCGCTTCAAAAAGAATCTTGGCATGCCCTTTGTGGAATGGCGTCAACGCCTGCGCTTCATGCACTCGCTATCGCTGCTGGATCAAGGCATGCCAGTTGGCGAAGTGGCCTTTGCCGTTGGCTATCAATCCGCCTCCGCCTTCATTGTAATGTTCCAGCAAATCGCCGGCATCAGCCCGGAACGCTACCGCCTGGGACTAAACAAGAACAAGCTTCCTGCCAACCAGGTAAATTTTGAACTTGGCAAAAGCAAACTCCCGGCTAACCAAATAAATTAACATCCAAAAAATAATTTCTGCAAGAAACCGGCCCGCCGGTTTCTTTTTGTTTGTGCAACTTCGCAACAAGCACAAATTAACAATAAAACAATGAAATCGGCATATTATATCAAACAAGTCTAAAAAATCACAAATTGTCCGAATGTCTAAACCGCTTGTCCGTCCAAAATAATGCCACAATCACGCCCTTCTCTTATTTATTTATAACGGCGCACTTAGCCAGGCTTTGTGAAAAACCGCACTTTCTGCGCCGTATTGCATAGAAAAATTCGATGCCTTTCCGGATGTCTGATTGGGCGGAACGATGAACGTCCCCTTAAATAAACGCCTCCCAAGAGCGGGCAAATGGACGGCGAGCTGACCGGAATGACGGAAAGAAAGGCACGAATTCAACAACAAATGACAGGAGGAAAAAGAGTATGTCGATGACACCGGAAGCAGTTGAGCAACACAAGGACGACTTTGCGGTCGCCTGTTGCAGAGTGGAGGCGGGTACCATACTTGGACCGGCCAATTTTGAAGACCCGGCGCTTTTTGACGACCTCGTGGAATCAGGCCTGCTAAATCTGGACGGCGCGCTCAAGATTAAACAGGTTCTCGGCTCAAAGCTGACCAAAACCATTGACGCCCTTAACGCCGTAACCAGGGAAGTTGTGGACAAAGTAACGGAAGCTGACCCGGCCCCCGCAGTTCCAACCGCATCCGGGCCGCTCCCGGTGGCTGCCGCCAGCCCGGCTTTTGCTGGCGACAGAATGGTCCGGCTGCATATAGCCGAAGGCAAAAACATCCAGTTTGAATTCCCGCTGGGCCTTCCGGTAGCTTCCACCGCCCCCGCTGCCCTGGCAACCGCTCCCTCAGCCGCTGCGGCAACAGCCCCGGCCAAGCAGGAAGAAGTAAGAAGAGAACTCAAAAACCTCACTTACAAAATTAAAGAAATCAAACTGGGCAAAGAAACTTCCATCAAAAACGGCGTCCTGACCCTCCGTAAAAACATCGTGGCCGAGGCCAAGGACCAGTCCCCCCTGGTGACCGACATCGCGGTGGACATCATTACGCCCGACAAGCGCAACATCTTCACCAACACCATGATGGATGTCTGCCCCATCGCCACCAAGCTTGAAGGCAAGCTCGGCACGGGCATCACCTACGAACTGGACGGCGTGGTCATGCTGCTTACCGGCACCGATGTGGCTGGTTTCCAGATTGCCGATGCCAACGCTTCCGACGGCATCCTTGAAGAAAGAGTCAAATGGGGCCGCCCCGGCTGCCCGGACCATAACGACATTATCCTGCGTATTCACGCCACCATTAAAGAAGGCGTACGCATGGAGCGCCCCGGCCCCCTGGCCGCGCATAAGGCCGCAGATTACATCGTGCAGGAAATTCGCGAAGTTCTGAAAAGCGTCCCGCAAGAAGAAGCTTCCGCCGTGCGCCACTACCGCGACGTACGCCGCCACGGCAAGCCGCGCGTGGTGGTAATCAAGGAAATCATGGGCCAGGGTGCCATGCACGACAACCTGATCCTGCCCGTTGAACCAGCCGGTTTTTACGGTGGCCGCCCAAACGTGGACCTGGGCAACCTGCCGATCATGCTCACTCCAAACGAAGTACGCGACGGCGGCATCCACGCCCTTACCTGCATCACCCCCGCCACCAAGGAAACCACCCGCCACTACTGGCGCGAACCGGTAGTTACCGCCGTGGCCGAAGATCCGGAATTCGATCTCGTGGGCGTGATCTTTATCGGCAGCCCGCAGGCCAACACCGAAAAGTTCTATGTTTCCGAAAGACTGGGCCGGCTTGTGGAATCGCTCGACGTTCAGGGTGCCATCGTCACCACCGAAGGCTTTGGCAACAACCACGTCGATTTTGGCAGCCACATCGAACAGATCGGGCAGCTCGGCGTACCTGTGGTGGGCATGTCCTACTGTGGCGTACAGGGGGCGCTGGTTACCGGCAACAAATATATGGATGCCATGATCGACAACTCCGTCTCCAAGGATGGCGTGGAATCCGACATTCTGGAAGAAAACACCATCACGCCTGAAGGCGCGGCCAAAGCCGTGGCCATGCTCAAGGACAAAATGATGGGCATACCGATCAACAAGGCCAAAAACGTCTGGGATATCGAAGTTCAGAACGAGAACTACGAAAAGGTCAAGAAGAGCCACAAGCTCTAAACAAAAACAGGACGCGGAATAGCCGGTCAAGCCCCGGTCAAAGCGCGGGAGGCAAGAATGAACGCCGCCATCAATAATGAAGCGGTTCCTTACAAAGGCACCGTTACGGCAATGACCGACACGGGCATCACCGTCCAGATTTCAGGACGCCTCGGCATCCTGACCATACCCTGGCGCATGGTGCTGTCCAATAACAAGGTCGAAGTGGGCCAGACCGTCTATTTCTCGCTGAGCCTGCTCGAAGTCATGAATTAAACGAGTTTAAGCAATAAAAGGAGCAAGCGATTATGCAACTCACCATCACAGGCAATTTGCAATCGGAAATATATACCCCGACCACACCGCCACCGGTGTGGACGCCGCTTACCAAGGCCATCAAGGACTGCAAGGTCGGCCTGGCCAGCGCCTGCGGCGTACACCTGAAAAGCGACACCCCCTTTGGCAAGGCCGGGGACTTCACGCACCGCAGAATACCCAGCAGCGCCAAGGGCAATGAGCTGATGGTCACGCACGGCGGCTACGACAACGCCGACGTCAACCGCGACATTAACTGCATGTTCCCTCTGGAACGCCTTAATGAACTGGTAGCTGAAGGCTTTATCAAGTCCGTGCCGGATACGCACGTCGGCTTCATGGGCGGCGGCGGCGTGCAGGACCAGTTCAAGTCCGTTACCGCGCCAGCGGCGGCAAAAATCCTCAAGGAGCAGGGGGTGGATATCTGCATCCTCACCGCTGGCTGAGGCACCTGCCACCGCTCTGCAACGATCGTGCAGAGAGAAATTGAAGCTCAGGGCATTCCCACCGTCATCATCGCCGCCTTGCCGCCGGTAGTGCGCCAGCAGGGTTCGCCCCGGGCCGTAGCTCCGAACGTGCCCATGGGCGCTAACGCCGGTGAACCGCATAACGTGGAAATGCAAACCGCCATCGTCAAGGAAGCGCTCCTGGCCATGACCAAAATGGACCAGCCGGGCATGATCATTCCGCTGCCCTATGAGTACCATGCCAAGATTTAGATAGTTCCTGAAATCATAGCTGTCCGGCTGTCGCCGGACAGCTACCTAAGGAGGAAGCAAGCATGAAAACATCCAGAAGCATTTTTGCAGTGGATTCACATACCGCCGCCATGCCCACCCGGATCATCACCGGCGGCATTCCAAGCATTCCCGGCGCGACCATGCTGGAAAAGATGAAACATCTTCAGGAGCATTACGATCATATTCGTTCCGGCGTGATGCTTGAGCCGCGCGGGCATAACGACATGTTTGGTTCGTTCATGACCGCGCCGGTAACACCGGGCGCGGATTTCGGCCTGATTTTCATGGATGGTTCCGGGCTTTTGACCATGTGCGGCCACGGCACCATCGGAGCCAGCTCCGTGGCAGTGGAAACCGGCATGGTGGAAGTTAAGGAACCTTACACCGAAATCAAAATCGATACGCCCGCCGGCCTGGTACAGGCCAGGGTGCATGTTGTGGATGGCAAGGCCAAATCCGTAAGCGTGCGCAACGTTCCGGCATTTTTGTACAAGAAAGATTTGTCGGTGGAAGTGCCAGGCGTGGGCCAGCTCAAGTTTGATATCTCCTTTGGCGGCATGTTCTTCGCCATTATTCCGGTCACGGAATTCGGCGTGGAACTGGAGCGGGAAAACCTGAAGGTTCTCATCCCCAAAGCCCTGGCTCTAAAAGACTGGCTGAACAAAAACCTTGAGGTGGTGCATCCGCTGGAACCCGGACTTAGGGGTGTAAGCTGCATTGAAGTATACGGCCCGCCCAAAACTCCGGGCGCGACGCTCCGCAACGCGCTGATCTTCGCTGACGGTCAGGTGGATCGTTCACCCTGCGGCACCGGCACCAGCGCCAAAATGGCTACTCTTGTGGCCAAGGGCGAACTTAAACTGGGCGAGGAGTTCATCTACGAATCCATCGCCAACACCACGTTTGTCGGCAAACCTCTGGAAAGCGCCAAAATTGGCGACTACGAGGGCATCATCCCGCAAATTACCGGCTCGGCCTATATCACCGGCTTTAACCACTTCGTGTTCGATGACACGGACCCGGTTAAGTATGGCTTCAAGCTCTAGGGCAATATAACTTTTCAGGGTTAAGGAGATTTTTATATGGTACTTACAATAATACGTGCATTGCTGGCCATTGGCATAGCCGCCAACGCCCTGTTAGTAGGCCGGGATGTGATCAAAAAAGGCGAAAAAGGCTTGACGGTAAAAGAAAAAGCCGGGTTCGGCATCATCGGCTTTGTGTTCAACTTTTTGGATACCCTGGGCATCGGCAGCTTCGCGCCTACCATGGCCTCGCTCAAGCTGACCAAACTGGTGCCGGACCGGCTGATTCCCGGTACCCTTAACGTTTCCTGCGCCATTGCCGTGGCTACCGAAGCCCTGATCTTCATCACCATAGTGGATGTGGAAACCTTCACTCTGGTGTCCATGCTGATCGCGGCCATTATCGGCTGCGTCGTGGGCGTTAATATTTCGGCCAAGCTCCCGGAACGGGCCTTGCAGCTTACCATGGGTACCGGCCTGGCCGTGGCCTGCTTCCTGATGCTGGCCGGTAAAATCGGCATCCTGCCTGTTGGCGGTGAAGCCCTGGGGCTGGAAGGAACCAAGCTGATTATCGCGGTGTGCGCCAACTTCGTTCTCGGCCTGCTGTTGCCGCTGGGCATCGGTAACTACGGCCCCTGCATGGCCATCGTATTTCTGCTTGGCATGCACCCGGTGGTTTCCTTCCCGATCATGATGTGTTCCGGCGCTTTTGTGGTGCTGACCTCCAGCATCACCTTCACCAAAACCGGCAACTACCACCGCACCGGTTCGGCGATCATGTGCCTTTGCGCGGTTCCCGGCGTGTTCATCGCGGCTTATCTGGTCAAGTCCATGCCGCTGACCGTGCTGCAATGGCTGGTTATTGTCGTATGCGTATACACCAGCTTCACCCTGTTCAGGGCAGCCATGAAGAAGCGCCCTGAAGACGGCGCGGTCAAGACGGAAAAGGCGGAAGCCAGCGCCTGATCCAAAAACGGTTTATATATAAAATTATTGCTTAACGGCACAGACGCGGCCTGCGCGGATGCCGGAACAATCAAAATGGCGGCGGACCCAGCAATGACAGTCCGCCGCCATCGGTTTGAGTATATTGATAAAAAAGTTTCCGCTACAGCCTCAAGGCAAAAAAATAAACAGTTGAGACAATTTTTACCAAACCCCTAATATTCTCTTTATTTTTATACCATTGTTAGGTTATGATGCCTCAATAAATATATAAAACCTATCTTATAGTTTGCAGTAACAGACTGTAATGGTTGAAAATTTGCGCGAAATGCAGCAACCGGCTGGCCACAGGCCGTTTGTATGCGCCGCAAAAAATTGGTTGGCGTGTGATATTACTGTGAGGCTTTCAACATCAAACGAGGAGTTAATATGAGCAACAAAGGTCCAAGCTTAATGGGATCTGCGGTCATCGTAGGTTTCGCGCTGTTTTCCATGCTGTTCGGCGCAGGGAACATCATTTTCCCCCCTTACATCGGCGTAATTTCCGGCGATAGCTGGCCTCTGGCCTTCGGCGCTTACTTCTTCGCCGACATCGGCCTGGCCGTGCTGGCCTTCCTGGCCATGCTGGCCTCCGACACCATCTCCCGCTTTGAAAGTATTTTCCTGCGCATGGGTCACCTGCCCTCACGTATTCTTACTGGCGGCGTTATCCTCAGCGTGTGCTGCATCGCTTCTCCGCGTACTGCTACCGTCAGCTACGAACTCGGCATGATCCCGGCTTTCGGCGACTTCGGCCTGCCGATCTACACCGGCCTTTACTTCGCCGCCGTGTGGCTGTTCGGTATCAAAGAAAGCAAGATGATCGACTACATCGGCAAGTATCTGACCCCGCTTCTGGTCATTTCGCTGGTAATCATGATCATCATCGCCTTCTTCAACCCGGTTGGCGAAATGAGCACCACGCCCAAGATCGACAACCTCTGGTTCATGGGCCTGATTTCCGGTTACCAGACCATGGACGCCGCCACCGGCTGTATCTTTGGTTACGTTATCGCCCGTGACCTCGCCAACAAGGGCTTCAAGGACAACCAGTCCCAGATCAGCGCCGTTGTTCGCGCCTCCTTCATCATGGCGGCCCTGATGTTCATCGTTTACGGCGGCCTGTGCTACATCGGCGCCACCGCTTCCATGCAGTACGGTGCTGACGTGCAGCACGGCCCGCTGGTTGTGGCCCTGTTCCAGACCATTCTCGGCACCACCGCCGGTATCGCCCTGGGCATCATCGTTACCCTGGCCTGCCTGACCACCGGTATCGGCCTCACCTCCGCTGCGGCCACCTTCATCGTGAACGTTAGCGGCGGCAAGATTAAGTACAACGTGGTCTTCACCGCTCTGTGCGTGTTCTACGCCTTTGTGGCCAACCTGGGCCTGGCCCAGATTCTCGCCATCGCCGTGCCGGTGATCCTGATCATCTTCCCGGCCCTGGTGACCATGACCATGCTCAGCTTCTTCAACAAGCAGATCACCAACGACAACGTGTTCCGCTTCGCGGTGTACTTTGCCCTGGCTTTCGCGGTTATGGAAGTGTTGCACAACATGTACGGCGTGACCGCTCTGTCCTTCGTCACCAAGTCGCCGCTGTTCGCCGAAGGTTTCGGCTGGATTCTGCCCGCCGTTATCGGTGGCTGCATCGGTATGGTGGTCAAGGCCAAGAAGACCGCCTAATAACAGCATACTGAACTTCTGTACGGGCCTATAGACGTACGGAAACAAGATTGAAATAAAAAATCCCCCGGCTTTTGGTCGGGGGATTTTTTATTGTTTTCGGTAATGCCTCATTTTGTCGTGATTACCTTGTATTTGTAACCAGATAATAATAAAATAAAAAACGAAAACATTCTATAAGGTTACATGTAAATCAAAACAACACAAAGGTGGTCCTTATGCAAACATTGGCAATCCTGGTTGGAAGTCTGCGCAGCGCTTCCATCAATCGGCAACTGGCAAACGGCCTGGCTGAAATCGGCCCGGATCTTTTCAAGTTCAATCAGCTAAAGCTCGATGAAGTTCCCATCTTCAACGAAGAACTGGAGCAAAATCCGCCCGCAGCGGTAGTAACTATGAAGCAAAGCCTTAAGGCGGCTGACGGTGTGCTCATCATCACCCCGGAATACAACCGCAGTATGCCTGCTTTGGTTAAAAACACCCTGGACTGGGCCTCCCGCCCCTACGGCGACAATAGCTGGACCGGCAAACCCGTGGCTGTGGCCGGTATGAGTCCCGGCGCGGTGGGCACTGCTGTCTGCCAGTCGCAACTGCGCTCGGTGCTGGGCTTTTTAGGTGCGCGGCAAATGACGCAACCGGAAATCTATCTTACCTATGCAGCAGGGTTCTTTGACGCCAACGGTAACGTAGCCAATGAACGAACCAGAACATTCCTGCGTAAATTTCTGGAATCTTTTGGAACCTGGATCAATAAAAACAAAAATTAAATACAGATTTATGTTGTATCTAATTTGCCGACAGTGTAGCATATAGAAATGTGCATAGGAATTTTTCCGTATATGGATACGGAAGTTTATCTGTGCGAAACTTAATTGATGAGGTTTTTCTGTGACTAAGTCTATCTATGTTGGTAACCTGCCCTGGTCCGCTACGGAAGAAGAACTCCGTAACCTGTTCTCCGCTCACGGCACCGTCAATTCAGTCAAACTGGTGACTGACCGGGAAACCGGACGCGCCCGCGGTTTCGCCTTTGTGGAAATGCCTTCCGAAGACGCCGCCAATGCCATTCAGGCTCTTGGCAGCGCCAGCCTGGGCGGACGCGCTCTGCGCATCAACGAAGCCCAGCCCAAGGCTCCCCGCCAGCCGCGTTATTAATCGGCTGTAGCGTAGGCTTCAATCCACCCCAGGACTTCCGGTAAAAGCCGCCCATGGGCTTGCAGAGAAATCATCATCAATTTGATTTGTTGAAAAAAAGCTTTAGCGGATAAACCGGACGAGTAAGGCCCACCCAGGAAATTGGGTGGGCCTTTTTCACGAGCGGCTTTTTGCTTCTGGCTGCGTCAGATTTCGCCTTTTATTTCGGTCGAGGACCAAAAGAGTACACTCCCTGCATAAAAGACTCATCTTCCTTGCCAGAAAACAAAAATCCATCTCGTGTTAATATGTGGGAGAAAATAAAAATCCGGGGAGGCAGAGCCTCCCCGGAAAACCTACTCAAAACAATAAGCTGTTATTTGCCGAGGCCGGGCAAGGAAGCCAACTGCTGCAACATGGCGAAGCGGTTGTTGTATTCCTTTTCCAGTTCGGCGCGCAGGCGCTTGGATTCTTCGGGCATCTGCATTTCCAGTTGGGCGTAACGGTTTTCGCCGGAAAGGAAAGCCTGGATGCTGCCGTCAGGCGCTTTGGAATCCAGTTGCAGCGGGTTCTTGCCTTCGTCCGCCAATTCGGGATTGAAGCGATAGAGCGGCCAGTAGCCGGATTCCACGGCGCGCTTGGCTTCGTCCATGCTCTTGCCCATACCGGCACGCAGTCCCTGGTTGATACAAGGCGCGTAGGCGATAATCAGCGAGGGTCCCTTATAGGCTTCGGCTTCCTTAAAAGCCTTGAGCACCTGGTTCTTGTTCGCGCCCATGGACACGGTGGCAACGTAAACATAGCCGTAGCTCATGGCAATGCGGCCCAGATCCTTTTTGGGGGTCTTTTTGCCGGAAGCGGCGAACTTGGCAACCGAGCCAAGCGGGGTGGCCTTGGAAGACTGACCGCCAGTGTTGGAGTAAACTTCGGTATCCAGCACCAGCACATTGATATCTTCGCCGGAGGCCAGCACATGGTCCAGGCCGCCGAAGCCGATATCGTAAGCCCAGCCGTCGCCGCCGAAGATCCAAAGCGATTTCTTGGGCAGCAAGTCGGCCATGCCCCAGATTTCTTCAGCCAGATGATCATGGCCGAGCTTGCCCAGCTCATCCAGCATGGCTTCGCCCAGGGCGCGTGATTCTTCGCCGTCGTCACGGGCGTCCAGCCAGGCGTCAATGGCGGCTTTCAGTTCAGCCGGTACATCCTGGCCCTTGAGTTCGGTAAGCAGATCCACCAGTTTGGCGCGGCGCTGACCATAAGCCATGTTGATGCCGTAGCCGAATTCGGCCGCGTCTTCAAACAGCGAGTTGCCCCAGGCCGGGCCGTAGCCGTCCTTGTTGGTGGTGTACGGGTTGCTCGGGCAAGAGCCAGCCCAGATGGAGGAGCAGCCGGTGGCGTTGGCCACGGTCATGCGCTCACCAAAAAGCTGGGTGAGCAACTTGATATAGGGCGTTTCGCCGCAACCGGCGCAAGCGCCGGAGAATTCCAGCAGGGGCTGCTGGAACTGCGAACCCTTGAGGCTGTCGCGGCCCATCAGGTTGTCTTTTATCGAGACATTTTCCTGCAGGAATTCCAGATTGGGGATCTGATCCTTGGTCTGGGTGTCGATCGGCTTCATGACCAAAGCCTTGGTCTTGGCCGGGCAGACATCGGCGCAGGAGCCGCAGCCCTGACAATCCTGGGAGTACACTTGCAGGCGGAACTTGAGGCCTTGCAATTCCTTGCCCTGAGCGTCCACGGTGACCAGGCTCTTGGGCGCGCCAGCCATTTCTTCCGAATCGATCAGATAAGGACGAATGGCCGCGTGCGGGCAGACATAGGAGCACTGATTGCACTGAATGCAGTGTTCCGGCTGCCATTCGGGCACATCCACGGCCACGCCGCGCTTTTCAAAAGCGGCGGTGCCCATGGGCACGATACCGTCGGGGGACATCATGGAAACCGGCAGGTTATCGCCCTTCTGAGCCAGGATCGGGCGCATGAACTTGGCAATGTATTCCGGATCGCCGTTGTTCTCATCCGCGCAGGCGCAGACCGCGTCAGCCCAGGAGGCCGGGTACTTTACTTCTTCCAGAGCGGCAATGGCGTGATCCACGGCGTCCACGTTCATTTTGACGATCTTGCCGCCCTTCTTGCCGTAAGTTTTTTCAATGGAATCCTTGAGCAGGGCCACGGCCTGTTCAAAGGGCAGCACATTGGCCAGCTTGAAGAAGGCCGTCTGCATGATCATGTTGATGCGTCCGCCCAGGCCGACCTTGGTGGCCAGTTCTTCGGCATTGATGTTGTAGAACTTGATTTTTTTGCGCGCAATGGTGCGGCGCATGGCGGCGGGCAGCTCTTTTTCCATATCCTTCAGCGACCAGCCGGAGTTCAGCACAAAAGTGCCGCCTTCGCGTATGCCTTCCAAAATGTCATACTGGTTCACATACTGCGGCTTATGGCAGGCGATGTAGTCGGCATGACGAATCAGATAGGAGGACTGAATTGGGCTTTTGCCGAAACGCAGGTGCGAAACGGTGAAGCCGCCGGACTTTTTGGAGTCGTAGGCGAAATAGCCCTGCGCGAACAGGTCGGTGTTGTCGCCGATGATCTTGATGGCCTGCTTGTTCGCACCCACGGTGCCGTCGGCTCCAAGGCCGAAGAACTTGCACTGCACAGTACCGGCCGGAACAGTATCAATATCCTGCCCCAATTCCAGCGAAGTATGCGTAACGTCATCCACGATGCCCACGGTGAAGTGATTTTTCGGGCCAACACTGCGCATGTTGTCAAACACGGCTTTGGCATGGGTCGGGGTGAAGTCTTTGGAGCCAAGGCCGTAACGTCCGGCCAGAATGGTCGGCATTTCGCCCTTTTCGGTGAAGGCGGTAACTACGTCCTGATACAGCGGTTCGCCGATCGCGCCGGGTTCCTTGGTACGATCCAGCACGGTGATGGTGGAGGCGCTGGCCGGAATGGCCCGCATCATGTGTTCGATGGAGAAGGGGCGGTACAGGCGCACTTTGACCAGACCGACTTTTTCGCCCTTGCCCAGCAGGTAGTTGACCACTTCCTCAATAACTTCACAGGCGGAGCCCATGGCGATAATCACCCGGTCGGCTTCCGGATGGCCGACATAATCAAAGAGGCGGTAGTGGCGGCCAGTGAGCGCACCAATGCGCTTGAGCTGCTCGGCCACGATTTCCGGCACGGCGTCATAGAAGCTGTTGGAAGCTTCACGCGCCTGGAAGTAAACATCCGGATTCTGGGCAGTGCCGCGCTGGTGCGGATGCTCGGGCATCATGGCGTTAGCGCGGAATTCTTCCACCTTATCCATGTTGACCAGGGCTTTCATATCCGCATATTCGATAGGCTCAATCTTGGAGATTTCGTGCGAAGTACGGAAGCCATCAAAGAAATGGCAGAAAGGCACGGAAGCTTCAATGGCCGCAAGGTGGGCGGCGAGGCCGAGGTCGATACATTCCTGCACGGAGCCGGAAGCGAGAAACGCAAAACCGGTCTGACGGGCAGCCATAACGTCCTGGTGATCACCAAAAATGGAAAGAGCCTGCGCAGCGATAGCGCGGGCCGCAACATGGAAGACGCCGGGCAAAAGTTCGCCGGCGATCTTATACATGTTAGGAATCATCAACAACAGGCCTTGCGAGGCCGTGTAGGTGGAGGTAAGAGCGCCACCAGCCAGAGAACCGTGCACAGCGCCAGCCGCGCCAGCTTCGGACTGCAACTGACGAATACGCAGAACCTGATCAAAAATATTTTTCAACCCGCCGGCCGCCCATTCATCGGCCAATTCGCCCATGGTCGATGAGGGGGTGATCGGGTAAATGGCCGCAGTATCGCTCATGCCGTAAGAGACATAAGCGGCCGCTGTGTTGCCGTCCATCGTTTTCATTTTCTTGCCCATGTTTTTTTTCTCTCCTTCCAGGTTTTTTAACCGAACCAGTGGTAATATGGGAAAGGCGATCTAAATTGCAAACTTTCTAACAGTACTGCAATAGGTCTATAAAGGCAATTTCCTTTTTACTCTCACACGTTGTGCCACTTACAAAATATGCCCGTTAATTGGCAATGCGCATAGGATAACACGTAATAAATATAATTAAACCAAAATTACCTGAATTTGACATGAAAAAAGCACATGCATCATCAAACAACAGTAATAGGTAGCCGGGTATTATTCTCTGTAAAAAACTACTGGTTCCGTGGGCTATTATGCGCTATTTATTGCGCAGTATGTCAGACCTTTCCGTCATGAAATGATTTTTTACTTTCCGGCAAAAAACTAGCCTTTTATAATAGCTGTAAGTATGAGCAATACCTTTGGAAGTCTCTTCCGCCTGACCACCTTTGGCGAATCGCACGGCACGGCTGTTGGCGGAGTTGTGGATGGCTGCCCGGCCGGGCTTGAACTGAATTTGGATGCGCTGCAACACGAGCTGGATTTGCGCAGCGCGGCCAAAAGCGGCTTGGGCGTGAGCGGCAAACCGGAGCCGGGTGTTACAGGCAGATCTGAGCCGGGCGTTACCGGCAGTTCTGAGCCGGGCGTAACGCCCAGGCGCGAACCGGATCGGCTGCGCCTGCTCTCCGGCCTACTTGACGGACGCACCCTGGGTACGCCCATCGCTTTCAGCATCGAGAACCAGCAACAGAACCCCGGTGATTACGAAGCCATAAAAAATATTTATCGCCCCGGCCATGCCGACTACGCCTGGGAAGCCAAGTACGGACTGCGTGACTGGCGGGGCGGCGGCCGCTCCTCCGGACGGGAAACCGCAGCCCGCGTGGCTGGCGGGGCCATTGCCCTGCAACTTCTGCAACACTTTGGCATTCGCCTGATGGTATATACTCTGGCTTTGGGCGGCATCAGAGCCGCCGCAAGCGACCTGGCGGATCAGCAAAGCTTGGAGCAGGCGGAAGCCAGACCATTCTTCGCCCCGGCGGATTCACTGATTGAACCCTGGCGCAAGCGCCTGGCGGAAACCGCCAAAAATGGCGACAGCCTCGGCGGCTTGGTGCGCCTAGAAGCGCACTGCCTGCCGCCCGGTCTGGGCGAACCGGTTTTCGATAAACTTGATGCGCGTATCGGCGCGGCCATGTTCGGCCTGGGCGCGGTCAAGGGAGTGGAAATCGGCGCGGGATTCGCGGCGGCGGATCTGTATGGTTCGCAAAGCAACGACGCCATGCTGCCGGGCCACCCAACAGGCAATCAGGCAAACGATCAATTCAGCGGCCAACCCAACAATACAGCGGCCGGGCTGCCGCATTTTGCTTCCAACAATTCCGGCGGCGTGCTTGGCGGCATTTCCAACGGACAGCCGCTGGTGGTTACAGTAGCTGTAAAGCCGATTCCCTCAATCAAAATACCGCAACAAACTGTTGATAATCGTGGTCAGGCCGTACTGTTGAATCTGGAAGGACGTCACGATGTTTGCGCCATTCCCCGAATTAATCCGGCCCTGAAAGCCATGCTGGCCCTTACCCTGGCCGATTTTGTGCTGCTACAGCGAGCAAGCAGCGTCAACGTGCTCTGATACAAAACGCGTCAGTGTGCTCTGGCAAAAGACGCGTCAGCGTGCTCTGGCAAAAGACGCATAAGTGCACTATAATTTTTATGGAGTTGGCATGCACTATATCATATCCGCTATAAAAGACGGCAAACGGCACAAACAATGTTTGCTGGCCGGAAAAACACCGCCTGAAGACACCTTTGCCATGCACCAGTTGCCGGTCCGGAACAAGCTTTCCGAAGTGCGGCTTTTCAACGCCTTCCTGAGCGATTTGCCGGACGATGCCACAGGCTGGCTGCTTTTTTGCCCGGACACTACCGTCTTTCAAAATTTGTCCGCCGACCTGCTTGAAAACCTGGATACGGACTCCATTTATGGCATTTTCGGAGCCAGGTTGGCAAAAAACCTGCAAGAGAAAAAATTTTGTGAATATTGCGGGCAAATTCACGAGTTGCCGCAAGCCGGAAAACGCCCTCAGGATTTGCTGAGCGTGAAGCTGCGCGGCACAGAAGTGCGGGCCGGAACAGAAGTTGATGTTCTGGGGCGGCAATGTCTGCTGCTGCACAGTGATCTCTGCCGCCGGACCGGACTGAAATTTGATTCCGAATATGCCGAAGATTTCCATGTTGAGGATTTTTGCCTGCGTGCCGCAGCCGGGCATGGCGTAAAATCCAGGATCACCAGTCTGCCGCTAGCCTTTCAGGGCCAGGAACCTGCCCCCGATGCCAAAAAACTGGCCCGGCTGGGTCAGGATTTTGCGAGATATCACGCCAAATACGCCGGGGGGACTCCTGCGAACATCGCCCCTGAAGCCTCAAAGGATGGAAACGGCCAGCGCGACCTGTCACCCTGGCCCGGCAAAGGCCGGGTCTGCACAGCCAGATTTGCGAACCTGCCAGTCATTATCAAAGCGTCCGGATTGCCGGGAAGCGCAGTGTTTACCCCGCTATTGCGGGAGGAAACCGCTCTGGAAGCTCCAGCGGACGCTTATCACTGGGCCATAGATAAAAGCATGGTAAACCTGCCGCCAGTAATCGCGCTACGCATGATGCGCCCGAAAAGCCGGATCCTGGATGTGGGCTGTGCTTTCGGCGATAATGGCCTGTTTTTTAAAAACGAACTTGAGGCAACGCTCTGGGGTATGGATTATTCGGCCAGCAGTCTGGAATATGCACGCCTGTTGAATATTTACGACGAGCTCACGCAGGTGGATCTGGAAAATATGTTTATGCCGGATTTCAGCCGTTACTACCACTTCTTCAACCACATTTTCATCGGTGACGTGCTCGAGCATCTGCGCGAGCCCGGAACCACCCTGAGCATGTGCCGGGAATGGCTGGCTCCAGGCGGCAGCATTATAGTCTCCCTGCCCAACATTGCCCAGGCCTATGTCCAGAGTTCCCTGCTGGACGGGCGTTTTGACTACCTTTCAACCGGCACCCAGGATTATACGCATCTGCGATTTTTTGGCGGTGTGAATCAGGCGGCGCTTTATGCCAGACAGGGTCTGGAAATAAAACAGGCATCCGCCAGCTTTTACTGTCCAGGCTGGCATGGAGCCTGGGGGCTGGCACCAGGCCTGCCCGTTCCGGTGTATGAATACCTGCTCGGCAATCTGCATTGTTTAGTCTTGCAGTATATCTGCCAACTGGAAAAATCGGATTTGGATTTTGAAGAGCTGGAAGCGCACAACCTCAAGCAAATTGAGCAGTCGGTGCACAACAACCCTGCTGGTCTGGCGCTGACAAGCATTAAATATCGAAAGCTGTTGAAATATCTTGAGGAAAAACAAGGGATAAAAATTAACCCACTCAAACTGTAAGACGCGGCCCAAATATAGCCGTCGTATACGAATGTTCAATCTCATGGGGCGTGTTATGACGAGCGATTTTTGTTACAAAAATCGCTCGTCATAACACGCCCTACTCATCTTTCAGGGATCTGGTCATCAAAAGCTTCACCGCATCCATCGGGTTCAGTTCGCCGCGCAGGAGGGCGTTCACGGTCACGGCAATGGGCAAATCCACGCCCAGCTCATAACCCAGAGCCACGGCAGCCTCCGTGGTTTTCACCCCTTCCGCCACCATATGCATTTCAGCGGTGATGCGATCCAGAGCCTTGCCCTCGGCAAGGGCCAGACCTACCTGACGGTTGCGTGAAAGGTCACCGGTGCAGGTAAGTACCAGATCGCCCATGCCGGAAAGTCCCATAAAGGTAGTAGGATTGGCACCCAGGGCCGCACCCAGACGGCTCAGCTCGGCCAGGCCGCGCGTAATCAAAGCCGCTCTGGCGTTATATCCAAAGCCAAGCCCATCGCTCACCCCGGCGGCAATAGCGATGACGTTTTTAATCGATCCGCCTATTTCCACGCCCAGCACGTCAACACTGGAATAAACCCGGAAATTTTCGCCAGAAAAAACGTCGCGCAACTCTTCGCCCAAAGCTTTTTCCGCGCAACCCAGGACCACAGCCGTGGGCATGCCCTGCGCAACTTCCCTGGCAAAAGAAGGACCGGAAATAATGGCGTAACGCACTTGCGGCAATTCTTCACGCACCACGCCGGACATGGTTTTATGGCTGCTCAGTTCCAACCCCTTGCTGGCGCAGACCACCGGCATACCCGGCCAAAAACGATCGGCGTTGATCCGCAGCGCTTCGCGCATACCCTGACAGGGAATGGTCAGCAGGCAAAGTTCGGCTTCACAAAAAGCTTCGGCGTAATCAAGGGTGGCTTTCAAATTTTTATGCAGAGGCACGCCGGGCAAATAACGGCTGTTGGTTTTTTGGGCGTTGATTTCCCGCACCGAATCCGCTTCGCGCGAGTAAACCACCACCTGATGTCCCTTGCCGGAAAGCATGCTGGAAAGGGCCGTGCCCCAGCTTCCGCCACCCAATACTGCTATTTTCATAATATTTGTCCTTTATTGCTTTGGTTGCCAAGGCCGCCGCCACCATGTATGATCAACAACTGCTAACAACAATCCGATCCCGATAATAGAATGATGGAGCCTGAATGACAATGCCTTCAAAATACGACGATTTCACCGCCAATGAACGCGCAATACTACGCATTGTACAAAAAAACCTTCCCGACAGCCTTACGCCGTATGCCGATATCGCCAATGAAGTCGGCGTTGATGAAAGCTGCGTGCTTGAACTTTTGCAACGCTTGAAGGAAAACGGCTCCATCCGCCGCTTCGGGGCCAGCATCAAACATCAGCGAGCCGGGTTCAGTCACAACGCCATGATCGCCTGGGTAGCCAAAGACGAAGCCGAGGCCGAGGCCGCAGGCAACATCGCAGCCACGCATCCGCTCATTTCGCATTGCTACTACCGCCCCAGCGATGCGCCGGATTGGTCTTATAACATGTATACTATGGCTCATGGAAGACATAAAGATGAATATCTTGAGGTAATCGACTTCATTCTTAAAAATACCACCCTCAAGGAATACGCGGTATTGCACAGTCTGAAGGAATTGAAAAAAATTTCCATGACCTATTTTTAATCTGATTAACTATTTCAAAATCCATAAATATCACATCATAACGCTTAACGAGGACGCCATGGAAAAACGCTCGACCGAACTTTTTGCCGAAGCCATCAAATACATCCCCGGTGGGGTCAACAGCCCGGTACGCGCCTGCGCCTCGGTGGACAGCACACCGCTTTTCATCGACCATGCCAAGGGCAGCAAAATTACCAGCGTGGACGGCGTGGAATACATAGATTTTGTTGAATCCTGGGGCCCCATGCTTTTAGGCCACGCGCACCCGGAAGTGACCGAGGCAATAATCGCGGCGGTCAAACGCGGTGCCAGCTTTGGCGCACCCTGCCCCGATGAAATCACCCTGGCCAAAAAAGTATGCGCTGCCCTGCCCTCAGTGGAGATGGTACGTATGGTAAGTTCCGGCACCGAGGCCACCATGAGTGCCCTGCGCCTGGCCCGTGGCTTTACTGGCCGTAAAAAAATGATCAAGTTCGATGGCGGCTATCACGGGCATGGCGACGCCTTCCTGGCCAGCGCCGGTTCCGGCGTAGCCACCTTTTCCATCCCCGGCACCCCAGGCGTGCCGGACGCCGTAGTCAGTGAAACCCTGATCGCGCCCTACAACGATTTGCAGGCGGTGGAAGACCACTTCAAGCGTTACCCGGACGACATCGCGGCCCTATTTGTGGAACCCTGCGGCGGCAACATGGGCCTGATTCTGCCTGAACCCGGCTTTTTGCAGGGACTGCGCGATCTTTGCAGCAAATACGGCGCTCTGCTGGTTTTTGATGAAGTCATTACCGGCTTCCGCGTCTCCTATAACGGAGCCCAGGGACATTTCGGCATCAAGCCGGATCTCACCACTCTGGGCAAAATCATCGGCGGCGGGATGCCGGTGGGAGCCTTTGGCGGACGGCGCGAAATCATGGAAAAGCTTGCGCCGGTCGGCCCGGTCTATCAGGCCGGAACGCTTTCTGGCAACCCGGTGGCTATGGCTTCCGGTATTGCCACCCTTAATATTCTGGAAAAATCCGACTACGCCGCTCTGGCCGCCCGTGTGGAAAAATTCTGCGCGTCGCTGGAAACCATCTTCGCCAAAAAAGGCATTCCGGTCTGTATCAACCGCATCGCCAGCATGTTCACCATTTTCCTTACCGGCGAAAAGGTTCGCAACTTTGCCTCAGCCAAAACCTCAAATGCGGCGCTTACCTCCAAGCTGTTCAAGGGCCTGCGCGAACGCGGCGTGAATGTCGCGCCCTCCGGCTTTGAAGTGGCCATGGTCTCCTTCGCGCATACCGATGAAGACTTCGCCCGGACTTTGGCTGCTTTTGACGATATTAAGCTTTAGATGGATTTCAACTTTCAGGATTCTTTCGCTATTTATGCACTGACCGGCCAGGGTGCAGCCCTGGCCGGTCAGATTATGACAGCGCTGCAAACCTCAGGAAACAGCCAGGGGCAAATATTTTTGTCCGCCTCGGCCTTCAACGCCCAAATGCCTGGCCAGCCTTCAGGGCAGGCCAAGACCAGCCAAACCGCTCAAAGTTTCGATCGTCTGGCCGATTGCCTGGCTGGCAATTTTCGCGCTTTCTCCTGCCATATTCTCATCTGCGCCAGCGGAATCGCCGTGCGCAGCCTGGCTCCGCTGCTAACCTCCAAGCAAAGCGACCCGGCAGTACTGCTTCTGGATCAGCGAGGGAGCTTTGTAATCAGTCTGCTTTCCGGCCACCTGGGGCGGGCCAATCCGCTGGCAACAAAAATAGCCGATCTGATCGGCGGTACGCCGGTCATAACCACCGCCACCGATACCGAAGGGCTGCCCGCCATCGATAGTCTGGCCGCCCAGCACAATCTGCGCATCGTAAATCCGGCAGCGGTCCGCAGCGTCAGTGCGTCCCTGCTGCGCGGTGAACGCCCTATGCTGTACGATCCGCATAATCTGCTGGACCTGCAACACAGCAAGGCCGATGAATACTTTCAATTTATCCATGATCTTGAAGAATTAAATTCAGACTTATTGAGTCAAAATTTACAAATCCCCATTGTCCTGGTGAATACACGCGCTCCGCTCGACCCGCTCGGTTACCCCGAAACCGACACAGCCCACAACATTCTGCTGCTGGAAAGCCGCGAGGTCTGGCTTGGACTAGGCTGTAAACGCGGCACAGATTTCGCAAAACTCGAAGCCTTTGCGCTCTCGATTTTGGAGGAACATAAAATGGCGCCAGACGCTTTGGCTGGCCTGGCCAGCCTGGATTTGAAGCAGGACGAACCCGCCCTGCTGCAACTGGCCGCCCGCTGGCGCTTGCCCATACGCTTTTTCAGCGCGGCAGAATTGGATGAGGTGTCGGTGCCGCACCCCTCGGAACGGGTCCGGCAAGCTGTCGGCAGCGGCAGCGTAAGCGAAGCAGCCGCGCTCCTGGCCGCTGGGTCACTTCATCTATTGATGCCAAAACGCAAAAAGGACGGCATCACTGCCGCCCTTGCAAAAACCAATCCCTAAAAAGACCAGATCTAAATTAGTGTATTCTTACCATATGGGTGGCAGCAAAAAAAACGGCTACCACAGATACTGGATAGAAGCACAAGCTAGGCACATTCGTGCCTGGCTGCCATCTCAGCCTGACGGCAGCTCTCACAAACACCAAAAAACTCAACCCTGGCACAAAGCACGGTAAAATCCGGAACATACATATTTTTCGGCAGTTCAGGCGTTGGCACTTCAAGAGTCACATCCGCCACCCGGCCGCAATGCATACACCGCACATGCTGATGATCATTAACATTCCCGTCAAAGCGCTTCTGAAAACCGGCGTACTCCAGACAGAGAATCTCATTGTTATCTGTCAGGAGATCCAGATTCCGATAGACAGTTCCAAGGCTTATACGCGGCAATTTACGCCTTACCATGGCATAGATTTCATCAGCAGTAGGGTGGCTTGTAACCGAGCGCAGTTCAGCCATGATAAGCGCACGCTGCCTGGTCATCCGGCTTACCTGACGGCTAGCCTGTTGATTGACCTGAGGCTGCTCGCTGTTATTTTCCAATCCCGCATCAAGCATGGGAACCTCCATAATAATGCTTATACACTAGTAAGAATTACTCTCAACAGTAAAAAACTGCAAGACAATATATAAAAACGCGACTACAAAACTCGTTCTCTAACTAGGATATTGACGAATTTTCATTATAATTTCAGATAATTTTAATCCTGTTATAAAAAAAGAGTTGACTTTTTTAGTTAAAAGTTTAGTTTCCCACTTCGCGCTGACGAACTGGACCGGCAAAACGCCAACTCACTCCGAAGCGTAAGTTGAAAGAAAGTTTAAAGAAGTTAGAAAAAAGATTTGACAATCGCACTG
>JAITWK010000026.1 GCA_031285295.1 Deltaproteobacteria bacterium
CATCGGGTTGCGGCAAATCCACTCTGCTAAAAATCCTTTGCGGCATTCACCGCAATTATTCCGGCAACGTCACATTTGATGGCCACCCGCTGAATGACCTGGCAGGTGCGGATATCCGCATTGGTTATGTGCCGCAAAATTACGGTCTGTTGGCCTGGAAAACCATTCGCGGCAATATTTTGCTGCCGCAGAAAATTAAAAATTTATGTGGGGCGCCGCCCCACACCCCGCTGGGGGAAATGATTTCCCCCAGCCCCCCTCGATCTCATGAGCAAATTATTACTGGACTAGGGCTGACCGATGTACTCGACCGCTACCCGCGCGAAGTCAGCGGCGGGCAGCAGCAACGCGCCGCCCTGGCCAGGGCTTTCGCGCTTAAGCCGGATCTCCTGCTGATGGACGAACCCTTTTCCGCTCTGGACGCCTTTACAGCGGAAAAATCGCAGCGGCTTTTTTTGGATCTCTGGCGGGATTTCCCGGTCACCACTTTATTTATAACGCATAATATGCGCGAGGCCGCGTTGCTGGGCCAGCGCGTCCTGCTGATGTACGGCCCACCAGGCCGTATTGCGGGCAGCCTGGACAACCCGGCTTTTGAAGCTCCGAACGAAGAAGACGGGTCTGCAAATCCAGCGCAGCCAGGCGAAGCAGTCGAACGGGAAGCTTTGCGCCTGCGCCTTGTTGCTGAAATGAGCGAGTTTTTTCATGAACAGACGAGATAATTTATTGCGCTTTTTGCGCCTGGGCCTTCTGGGCTTCGCTCTGTTCAACCTGCTCTGGTTCCTTCTGGCTCTGCTGCTGGATTCACGGGCACTGCCCCTACCTCATCAGGTTTACGCGGTTTTGCCCAAAGCCCTGGATGCCGGGCTGGCCGGGCATTTCGCCGCCAGCCTGCGCCGGGTGCTCATCGGGCTGGGTGTTTCGCTGCTAATCGCCCTGCTCGTCGGCATCCCTCTGGGCTACCGGCCCCGGCTGGGCCGCCTGTTAAGTCCGCTGATCTATTTTTCCTACCCCATACCCAAGCTGGCTCTGCTGCCTGTGGTCATGCTGTTGCTCGGCCTGGGCGAAACCGCCAAAATTGCCGTTATTGTGCTTATTCTGGCCTTTCCCATGCTGCTTTCGGTGCGCGACGCTGTCCGGGGTGTGCCGCACGAGGATTATGCCCTGCTGATTTCGCTGCGTGCTACCTTTTATGACAAACTGCGCCATATCATTCTGCCCGCCTGTCTGCCAGCCGTGCTTTCCTCCTTGCGCGTTTCCGTGGGCATCGCCTTTTCCGCCCTGTTTTTTACCGAAACCTTTGGCACGGAAAAAGGCCTCGGTCTTTACATCACCGATGCCTGGGCCCGCCTGGACTATCTGCAAATGTACTTCGGCATTGTGACCATTTCCTTTGCCGGGGTAATAATGTTCGCCCTGATCGATCTGACCGAGCGCAGACTGTGCCGCTGGAGAAATAATTCTTTTCAGGATTTTTGACAGCACGTACCTTTTGCGGCTAATAGATAATGTTAACCAAAGAAATAAGGTTGCAGGAAAAATAATATGTTCATTATGCTTACCAATGACGACGGCATCCATGCCGCCGGTCTGCGCGCCCTCTACCGCCATTTGCGTCAGGCCGGGCATGAAGTGCGGGTGATCGCGCCGCTTACCGAACAATCAGCCGTCGGGCATGCCATTACGGTGCTCAACCCCTTGCGGGTCAAGGAAATTGAAGAGCCTGGCTTCAGCGGGCTGGCGGTTTCCGGCACGCCCACCGATTGCGTCAAGCTCGGTATTACCGAGCTTTTGTCGGGTCGCCGCCCGGATCTGCTGATTTCCGGCATGAACGCCGGGGCCAATGTCGGCCCGGACGTGCTTTATTCCGGCACTGTATCCGCCGCCACCGAAGGCGCGGCCATGGGCCTGCCCAGTCTGGCCGTATCGCACAACTCCCGCAACCATGTGGATTTGGAAAGTTACGCCGAGTTCGCCGTAAGTATGGCGGGGCGCATTCCTTGGGCCGAACTGCCTACGCGCCGGGTAATGAATCTCAACTTGCCGGGCTGTGCTTTCTCCGCCTGCAAAGGGCTTTGCCTCTGCCCGCAAACCGATGTGCCCTGGAGCGATTGGTACGAGGAACGCCTGGATTTGCGCGGCAACCGTTACTGGTGGCTGACCGGCGACATCCCCATGGATAAGGTCAAAACCGGCACGGATAAATACCAATTGGAACAGGGCTGGGCCACGCTTACCCCGCTTAAGTTCGATTTTACCGATCAGGCCTGCCTGAACGAATTGGCTGGAGCTTTCCCCGAGGCGCTGCACTCCAAATCAGAGGACTAACACTTTGCTAACGCCTAATGTCTGGGTTCCGCGCTATGATCCTGCTCAGGATCCGAGCAGAAAAGAGTCGGTCGGATCAACTGGATCGCCCGGATCGTCTGGACTGGCGGATTCTGTTATGCAACCCGGACAGCCTGGTTCTCCTGCACAGCCGGATTTGACCAGGGCATTGGATGCGGCGGATTTGGAGGATCTGGCCAGACGTCTGGAAATTTCACCGTTCCTGGCTGGCCTGCTCTGGCGGCGTGGCCTGCGCGGTTTTGAGGAAATGAATCGTTTTCTCGACCCCGGCCTGCGCTACCTGCCTTCGCTGGACGACTGGCCCGGCCTGAAAGATCTGGCCGCCCGCATTGGTGCGGGGGTTCTGGCCGGCAAAAAACTGTTGGTCTGGGGCGACTACGATGTGGACGGCATTACCGCAACCGCTCTGGTTGTGGATTTTTTCCGCCAGCACGGTATTGAGGTATCCGGGCACATTCCGGACCGCATGGGCGAAGGCTATGGCCTGAACGTACCGGATCTGGAGCTTTTGGCCGGGCAGGGCTGTAAAATGCTGCTCACCGTGGATTGCGGCATTTGCGATCTGGCTGAAGTGGGGCGGGCCAAAGAGCTTGGCCTGGAGGTGTTTGTTTCCGATCACCACCTGCCGGGCGAGGAATTGCCTGAGGCCGACGGCATCTGCGCTCCGACCGTGGGCGACTGCCCCAGCCCTCATCTGGCCGGTGTGGGCGTGGCCTTCATGCTCATGGCTGCGGTCAATCTTTATTTGGAGCAGCAGGGCCGGGAGCGCGTGGACATCCGTAACCTTCTGGATCTGGTGGCCCTCGGCACTTTGGCCGATGTGGCAAACCTGAGCGGCGACAACCGCATTTTGGTCAAAAACGGCCTGCTGGTTCTGGCCGAAGCCCGCAGACCGGGCCTGGCCGCCCTGAAAGCTTCCAGCAACTATGCACCAAACGCCGCTCTTGGCGCGGGGCAGGTAGTCTTCACTCTGGCCCCGCGCATCAACGCGGCCGGGCGTATGGGGCGCAGCGATGTAGCCCTGCGCATGCTGCTGACTGAAAATCGGGACGAGGCCGCCTCCTGCGCCGCCGCGCTGGAAAGCATGAACGCCCAGCGGCGCAGCGAAGAAGATCTGATCATCCGTGAAGCCAGGGAACAGGCCGCGCGCTTTGTAAAGTCCGGCAGCCTTGGACTGGTGCTGTATCAGCCCGACTGGCACATGGGGGTGATCGGCATTGTGGCCTCGCGCGTGGTGGAAGAATTTCACCGGCCAACAATCATTCTTTGCAACAATCACGAGCGCATCAAAGGTTCGGGCCGCAGCGTAGAAGATTTTGATCTGCACGCCGCCCTCGGCGAGTGCGCGGATTTGTTCCTGAGCTTCGGCGGACACAAGATGGCCGCCGGTCTTACCATTGCCTATGAAAATCTCGCCCCCTTCCGGGAGCGTTTTGACGCCGAAGTGCGCAAGTCTTTCGGCGATCGCCCGCCGCCTACAAAAATCAAGACTGATGGCGAACTCAGCATGACCCAGATCATGGATTTTACTTTGCTAAAGGAACTGGAAATGCTACAGCCCTTTGGCCTTGGCAACGCCGAGCCGGTTTTTGTTTCGCCGCCTCTGCTGCTGCGTGAAGTGCGCAACAGGCCGGGTCTGAGCATTCTGGATGTGCTTGACGAAGAAAGCGGCATCAGCGCCAAAGCCAAAATCTGGCGTCCGCGCGAGGATTTGCCGCAAAGCAGCAAAGGACGCCGCCTGCGCCTGGCTTTTTCGCCGCGTATTGACCGCTATAATGGGGCGGCCAATGTTGAGATACGGGTCCGCGATTGGCATTTTGGGTAGTGCTCTCGGATAAACAGGCAAGATGCTGTAAAACAAACAGACAAGAGAATATAAAATCAGGTTAAGCAAGATAAGAAGATAAGGTAAAGGTAATAAAATGCTGCAAATAAAAGATCTGCATGTGGAGATCGCAGGTAATGAAGTGCTCAAAGGTGTAAACCTGCATATCAAACCGGGCGAGACTTTTATTCTTTTCGGGCCGAACGGCTCGGGTAAAACTACCCTGCTGATGACGCTAATGGGTTTTGCCGATTACAAAATCACCAAAGGCAGTATCGTCTTCAAGGGCCGGGATGTCACCCGCGCCCCCATGTACGAGCGCGCCCGCCTGGGGCTTGGCATGTCCTTTCAGCGTCCGCCAACCATCCACGGCCTGCCGGTGCGTACTCTGCTGGAAATGTGCGCCAAGGTAGGACAAGCGTCCTCTTCCGCCGGAGCGCAAGCCGCTGAAGCTTCTGACTCCGAAGCCATGGATCTTGATGCCCTTGCCCGGCGCGTTAATTTTGAACGCTTCCTCGGGCGCGACGTCAACGCCGGTTTTTCCGGCGGCGAAATCAAGCGCTCGGAAATGCTTCAGCTCATGGCCCAAAAGCCGGATCTGCTGCTTTTCGACGAACCGGAATCCGGCGTGGACCTTGAAAACATGGCTGTAATCGGCCAGGCCGCACGCCGCCTGCTGGGCGGCGAATGCGAGGACGGAGCGGAGGATTGCCCCAAACGCCAGACGATGAAAAGCGGCAAATCCGGCCTGATCATCACGCACACCGGCTATATTCTGGATTACGTCAACGCCGACCGTGGTCAGGTAATGTACGAAGGCCAGCTTTGCTGTGAGGCGCGTCCGCTGGAAATTCTGGAGCATGTGCGCAAGTTCGGCTACCAGGAATGCCTGCGCTGCTTTATGGATGAGAAACAGACTATCGCGCTGAACTTGCCTCGGTAGCGCCTGCTTAAATTCAGACATTAGCGGAGATAAAAAAAGATGTTTGATCTTAAAAAGTATAATTTTACCGAAGCCGAAACCGGTATCAGCGACTTCAGCAAACTCGGCGAGGCAGACCGCCAGCGTCTGCTTTACTCCGGCATCGATGTTAGCGAACAAGGCCGCAGCGGTTCTTTTCTGCATATGAACCACGAGGGCGGGCGCTGCCAAAGCTCCCAGCCCGGCCTGGAACTTATGAACATCAAGGACGCCTTGCAGCGCTTCGACGGACTGCCGCAATATTACTGGAAGCTGCTTAACCCGGATCAGGACGAAATTTCCCGTTCAGCCGCGCAAAATCTGCACGGCGGCTACTTCATCCGGGCGAAAAAAGGCGCTAAAATCACCGAGCCGGTGCAGTCCTGCCTGTTCATCAAGGGCAATGGCGTGGGCCAGAACGTCCACAACCTCATCATTGTGGAAGAAGGGGCCGAACTTAACATCATTTCCGGCTGCGCCACCGCCGAAGGCACCAGCGAGGCCGCGCACCTGGGCATTTCCGAGCTCTATGTTGAAAAGGGCGGCAAACTCACCTTCACCATGATCCATAACTGGGGCGAAAACGTGGCCGTGCGCCCGCGCTCGGCCGGGGTGGTGGCGGCTGAAGGTTCGCTGGTGAACAACTATGTGTTGCTCCAGCCGGTGCATGACGTGACCATGTATCCCACAATTTCGCTGAACGGCGAAAACGCTGTGGCCCGCTTCAATTCGGTAATCGTGGCTCCGGCAGGATCGTATGTTGATACCGGCAACCGCCTGCTGCTCAACGCGCCGGGTACGCGCGGGGAAATCATCGCCCGCACCCTCACCACTGGCGGCACGATCATCAACCGGGGCTTTATCGGCGGTTATGCCGCTCCGGCCAAGGGACACCTGGAGTGCAAGGGGCTGGTTCTTGGCGAAGGGCGCATCCACGCCATTCCCGAACTGGACGCCAAGGCCGATGGGGTTGAGCTTTCGCACGAAGCCGCCGTGGGCAAAATCGCCCAGGAAGAAATTGAATACCTGATGGCCCGTGGCCTGGATGAAGGCGAAGCCACCTCCACCATCGTGCGCGGCTTCCTGAACGTTGACATCATGGGCCTGCCCAAAGAACTGCAAAAGGCTATGGATGACGAAATTCAGCGCCTGAACGCGGCGGGCGGGATGTAAGCGTAGCCTTACAATTTGAACTGATTTTCAAAGCCTGTAGGCGAGCGCTGCTCACCTACAGGCTTTTTGCTATAAAAAACGCTAAAACTCCAACCCATAAATTCGTTTGGCGTTCTCATAAAAAACCAAATCGTGATATTTGGCTGGGATAAGGCCAGCGACAAATTCAATATAATCGCCCAGGTTGGTCAGGGGCCAGTCGGTGGCGAACATCAGGCGATCCCAGGCCTGCATGTATTGCAGGCTCATTTTCAGGTAATCCAGATAATTTTTGTTCTCGTCAAAATATTCTTGCATATTCTGCCGCCCGATCAAAAAACCGGAAAGATCCGCGCTGACGTTCGGGTTTTTGCTGATTACCACCGCTGCGTCCAGCAACCAGGGGTTGCCCAGATGGCAAAGGACGAAGCGGGTGCGGGGGTGGGCGGTGGCAACTTCATCCACCGTAAGCGGGTGGCTGTATTTTACATTCCCCCAACTGCTGGCGAGTTCGCCGGTATGGATGGCCACCGGCTTGTCGTAACGCGCCGCCAACTCAAGAAAAGGCGCGTACATCGGGTCGTAAACATAGGTGGAGTTGTAGCCCGGATAAAGCTTGAGGCCCACACAGGAGGCACGCTGCAAATGCAGCTCCACCTGACGCAGGGCCACGCTTGCGGCATCGGCAGCGGTTTCGCCAAAATTGCTGCTGTCCAGGCCGATACAATAGCGCATGAAGCCGGGGTAGCTATGGCTTTCCAGCGTTAAGTCGCGGTTGCCCATAACTATAGCCCCAACAATGCCAAGCCGATCAAAATCCACTTTCAGGGCGTCCAAATCGTTGGAATGCCCGGCTTCCCGGGCCAATTGATCGAAATGCGCATGAGCCGCAAAATGAATGTGCGCGTCAATAATTTTCATGACAGAAAACTTCTCGGCGCGTGATTTTCAACGGCCAGCAAGGGATGGTGCAGTTTTTTCATAAAACTATGGTAGCCTTTAATGGGAGATAAGTATATAAGGTTGCGGTAACTAAGGGGGGTCCGGCAACGGGCTGAGAGTGGGAATTTCTCCCAGACCCTTTGAACCTGACGCAGTTCATACTGCCGTAGGGATAGTTGCCGAAAAAACAGTCTGTTTTTTCCGGGTCGTGCCAGCGCCAAAGCTCCAACCAGCGCTGCATCCGCACCGCGCCCCCGCTGCCCTGCATTTTGCCTTTCAGTATGACGCGTCCTTTTAAGGATGCACCATGTCTCTTTTCTCCAAAAACACCGCCCTTAACGCGGTCTGTGAACAACATCTGGCCGAAATTTGCCGTCAGGAAGAGCTTGCGCCGCAAGACGTACGCGCCGCCTTGGAAGCTGGCAGCATGGTTCTTTTGGGCAACCCTTCCCACGCCGGACTGAAGCCGATTCTGGTCGGCCAGCCCAGCCGGGTCAAGGTTAACGCCAATATCGGCACCTCGCCCATGCGCAACAATCTGGCCGCTGAAATAGAAAAACTGGCCGCCGCCCTGACCGCCGGAGCCGATACGGTAATGGATCTTTCCATTGCCGGTGACCTTGCTTCCATCCGCAAAGGCATGCTCGCGGCCTGCCCCCTGCCGCTTGGCACCGTGCCGCTTTATGGCGTGGCCCAGCGCCACATTGACGCTGGTAAAGACCCGGCGGGCATTGATCCGGAAGAAGTTTTCGAGGAAATCGAACGTCAGGCCGAGCAGGGCGTGGATTTTATGACCGTACATTGCGGCCTTACCGAACGCGGCGCGTCCTGGGCTGATGAGCCGGGTTCGCGCCAGATGGGTATTGTCTCGCGCGGCGGTTCCATTTTGGCCCGCTGGATGCGCGTAAACAAGAAAGAAAACCCCCTGCTCACCGGCTATGACCGCATTCTGGATATCGCCCGCAAGCATAACGTCACTCTTTCGCTGGGTGACGGCCTGCGCCCCGGAGCCGGAGCCGATGCCGGTGACGCGGCCCAGTGGGATGAAGTAATCATGCTCGGACGCCTGGCCCGCCGTGGGCTGGAAGCTGGTGTGCAGTGCATGGTCGAAGGGCCGGGACACGTGCCCATGCATCAGGTGGAAGCGCAGATTCGCGGCATCAAGGCCGCCTGCGGGGGTGCACCGCTTTATGTGCTCGGACCCTTGGTTATTGACTCCTGCCCCGGCTACGATCACATCGCCGGAGCCATTGGCGGCGCAATTGCCGTGCGGGCCGGGGTGGACTTCCTCTGCTACCTGACCCCTGCCGAGCATGTGACCCTGCCCGAGCTGGATGACGTGCGGGCAGGGGTTATGGCTTCGCGCATCGCGGCCCAGGCCGGTGAACTAACCCTTGGCCGCCCGCTGGCCCTGCGCCGGGAACGTGCTATGTCTGAAGCGCGTAAAAAACTGGATTGGCCCGCCATGCAGCAAGCCGCTCTGGACCCGGCCATGCTCTGCGCCAGACGCGGCGAACACGCCAACGAAGAAGTCTGCGCCATGTGCGGCGATAAAAGGTTAATCGAACACTGCGCTAACATCAAAATTTCTAGTACTTGTTTGGCTTTAAAATATGTTCAGAACAAAGCTTAAAAATTGAGATTAAAAGAATAAATCAGTTTTATGTACATTAAGGAACATAACCTCAACAAACACTGTAACACATACATTTAAATCTAGCTGACACTTTGCAGAATGTCTGATCTCATATAATTTTACAAATATAGACCTACGTGATGTGTTGGCCGTTTATTTGTCCGTTTTATTTAAAATGTTTTAAGTCTGTACATTTCATGTAACGCTTAGAGTTTTGCATGTCCGCCGCCTTATTATCTGCTTGATATGACGGGCCATGAAATATTTCGCTTAGAGTAAGGTTTATAAAACTTCTTGTCTCCTTTTCTCCAACCATCTGCCTCTTCTCTCTTGAGCCTAAAGCGGGAATAAGTAAGAAGAGACTGACATAGATTGGAAATGAATGAAACCCGTGGTGAAGTTTAATTAAATTTAGAGATAAAATGTAATTGATCTGTCTGCTATATTTTAGGAGGTGTTAATAAGTAAAATTCTTGTTAAGTATTTGGCATTGCCCTGATAATTTTAAACAAATGAATATGAAATAAAATTGGTCATTAAGTATTTGTGAGACATATTTCCAAATAACTGTGTGGCCTATAATGTATCTTCTTGGTGGGTAGTAAAGGTAATGGTGAAAGGTTCTCCCTATAACAGGCCACTGAG
>JAITWK010000009.1 GCA_031285295.1 Deltaproteobacteria bacterium
ATAGTGTTTACATGAGATGAATTTTTGTTCTCTGGCAAGGAAGATGAGCCTTTTATGAAGGAAGTGTACTCTTTTGGTACTCGACCGGAGTAAAAGGCGATATCTAAGGCGCTCATGTAAGCAGAGTGAAAAGCATGGCCGTGGCCGAATTGCCGCTGGGACTTTCCGCCCAGATACGACCGCCGTGGCGCTCCACGATATGCTTGCAAATAGCCAGCCCTATGCCGGTGCTGCCGCTGTTACGTTCTTTTTTGACCTGATAAAAGCGTTCGAAAATTCGCGGCAGTTCCGCTGCCGGAATGCCCGGCCCGTCATCGGCCACACTGAAAAGTATTTCCCGCGAGTTGCCCAAAGGACGCGCCGCCACCCGTATTTCACCGCCGACTGGCGAGTAGCGGCAGGAGTTTTCCAGAAGATTGCGGAAGACCTGGGCCAGCATGGAAGGATCGGCCCGAACCTGAGCGGCCTGACTGAAATCGGTTGCAATACGCAGGCGTTTGGCTTCGGCCTGGGCCGCGCACAAACTCTGGGCCTCTTTAAGAGCTTCGGCGGGATTCATCAACTGGTACGAGGCGGGAGCCGCGTTCTGCCGGGAATTCTCAACGCTGGCCAGACTTAACAAATCGTTGATGATACGGCTGAGCATGTTGGCCTGCCGATAGATGACCGCCGCAAACCCCCGATATTCCGTTCCGATTTCCTCAAGTCCCATAAGGGTTTCGGCATAACCGGCAATAGCGGTCAACGGGGTGCGCATCTCATGCGAGACGTTGGCCACGAAATCGCGGCGTACCCGCTCAAGGCGCATCAGTTCGGTGGCGTCGTTGATCACAATGACCGCCCCTACTGCGACAGCGATATTGGCGTTTTCACCTGCGCCGCCAACTCCAATAACGCCGGAGACACTTGCCAGCAGAAAGCGCCCGTCCGGCGTCTCAATCTGCACGGCACCACCCGCGTTTTCCGCCCGTCCGGATTCGTATGTTTCCCGCTGGCCTTCCACAGCCAGCAGTTCATCAACGCGGCGTTGCAAAGCCGGAACCGGAATGCCCTCAATAAGCGGTTTGTCCAGCGCACGCATTACCTGGGGGAAAAGCTCGGCCAGAGCCCGGTTCCAGCGGCGAATCCGCCCACCCGGCCCAAGCACCAGCACGCCTTCGCCCATACCTTCCAGAATACTTTCAAGCTGATCGCGCTGATCGCGGGTCAGGGCTAGCGCTTCTTCAATATTACCGGCCATCCGGTTCACCGCTTCGGCCAGAGGCAAAAATTCACTGCCCGGCACTTGGTGTAACCGGCTGCCCTGTCCCAAAGAAATATTTTCCACCGCCTCGGCCATTTCCGAAATACGCCCGCGCACCCAGCGCGTAAAAAACGCTGCCAGCAATAGGCAGACCAGCATCGCTCCAATGATGATCAGCCAAAACGAGTCTTCATCGGCTTTGAAACCGCTGCGCACTTCTGAAAGCGGCAAAGCCACGCGCATGATTCCGCCGTCCGCCAGGGCGACAGCGGCGTAAACCGCCTCAAAGCCCAGGCTGTTGCTGTAACGCACCGAGCTGCCCTGCCCTTCCGCAAGGGCCTGGCCAACTTCCGGCCTGTCGGCATGGTTATCCATATCCAGAACCTGACCCGGCTCAAGGTGCGAATCGCGCAGCACCCGGCCGGAAGCATCGGTCACGGTAAGACGCGCCCCCCGCTCCCCCTGCCCGCGGGCTGCGGCAAAAACCGCGTCCCACTGCCGCGCGTTCAGCCCCGCTTCAACAGTGGCTTCCTTGTCTGTCCCGGCGTCAGCCGGATAACCAGCCTCCCACAGGCTCTTGAGGAACAACGCTTCCTGCAAGGCCTGGTGACCGGCCATATCCAGATGATCCCGATAAAGAGCCTGACGCGAAAGATAGGCGGGTACGAAAGCGGCCAGCACCGTTACCAGCACGAAAGCCGCAAACAGGATGGACCGCAGCGAAAAATGCTTTTGTATCATTACCAGTAGTTCCTCAATTTGAGCGCATTGGGTAGTGCCTAAGTTTGTCGCCTTTATATAAGGATGGGGAAGGCGCTACCCGGATTTTGCGCGGTAGCCAATGCCGCGTACTGTCTCCACCAAATCCGCCGCCTGGCCCAGCTTGGCCCGTAAACGCCGCACATGGGTATCCACAGTACGGGCGTAACCTTCAAAGCTATAGCCCCAAACCGTGTCCAGCAACTGCTCACGGCTGCGCACCTGTCCCTGATGTTGCAGCAGATCTTCCAGCAGGCGAAATTCGGTAACGGTCAGTTCCGCCGGACGGCCTGCCACAGTAACGCTATGGCTGCTAGCGTCCAGGCAAACCTCACCGCAGCGCAACTGCGCCGGTTTGTTCGCCGTCGGTACCCCACGCCGCAGCACGGTTCGGATGCGTAAAACCACCTCGCGCACATTGAAGGGCTTGACGATATAATCTTCCGCGCCCAGTTCAAGGCCCACTACCCGATCCATTTCCTCACCCTTGGCCGTGAGCATGATCACCGGGATATCAGCGGTTCGCGCATCCCTTTGCAAGACACGGCAAACCCCCAGCCCGTCCATGCCGGGCAACATCAGATCCAGCAGGATCAAATCCGGCTTTTTGTCGGACACAAGCGGCAAAACAACATCGCCGGCAGCGGCTTCCAACACCTTGAAGCCTTCACGCTTAAGATTGAAAGAGAGCAGATTACGGATATCCGCATCATCTTCAACGATTAGAATGGTGTGTGTATTGCTCATGCTACATCCTAAAAATGGGCAATAAGGCCCTAGCCCGATTTCTCCGGAAAATGACAAACAACAACGTCATTTCAGAGGAGGATTTGTTACAAGCGTGTGACAAATGCGTCACCGCAACTCTATCTTCCCGTCACAAATTTGTAACATAATACTCCGAAAGTGCTTTCACCGGAACCTCTAAGGCCGGAATGAAATTGAACACAACCTTATTATGCTGGAAGGAGTAAAATCATGTTGAAACGCTTACTTTTCGTGTGCATGTTCTGCCTCTTGGGCAGCGGCGCGTTCGCCCAGGCGGCCGCCGCAGAGGAAGTCATTGTCAGTGGCTCCACCACGGTGCTGCCGGTTATGCAGGTGGCCGGTGAAGCCTTTATGGCCGCCAACCCCGATGTTACGCTCTCCATTTCCGGCGGCGGCTCCGGCAACGGCATCAAGGCCCTGAACGAAGGCCTTTGCGCGGTTGCCATGTCTTCGCGCGACATTAAAGAATCCGAACTGGCCGAAGGCAAGGCCAACGGCATCAACGCCACCCGCTTCGCCATAGCCGTTGACGCGCTGCTGCCGATTGTCAACCCGGAAAACCCGATTCGCGACCTGAGCGCCCAGCAACTGCGCGACATTTACAGCGGCAAGATCAGCAACTGGAAGGAACTTGGCGGCAAGGACGAAAACATCGTGGTTATTTCTCGCGATACTTCTTCCGGCACTTACGAAACCTGGGCCGAACTGATCATGAAGGGCGAAAAAATTCAGGCTCGTGCTCTGCTGCAAACCTCCAACGGCGCTGTCTCCCAAATCGTATCTACAAACAGCAAGGCCATCGGCTACATCGGCCTGGGCTACCTTAACGATTCCATCGTGGCCCTGACCATGGAAGGCAAAGTCGGCAACGCCGAAACCGCCCTTAACAAAAGCTGGCCCCTTTCGCGCGAACTTTATGTGTTCACCAACGGCGAACCCAAAGACGGTGTGAAAAAGCTTATCGACTACCTGCTGGACCCGCGCAAAGGGCAGAAGGCCGTGCTGGAAAGCGGCTATGTGCCGATTTCCAAATAACAGCATTTAATTACTGAACAGAAACTGACTCCAAGCTTCACAACTCCCGGCCTGTTCGCGCCTTGCGTGAAACAGGCCGGGAGCAAACAAGAACAGAGAAAAAAATATGCAGATGCAGCAGGCAAATGGATTAATTAACAAGGCCAAAGGGCGGCCCCCACGCACGGCAGGCTCTTTACGGGAAGCAATAATTCGCCGCCTGCTCGGCGCGGCAGCGGCCTGCTCGCTGCTTTTTCTGGCCCTGATTGTAATCTTTCTTTGCCTGGAAGGGCTGCCCGCCTTCCAGCATTTGCCGATTTCGGAATTTTTTCTGGGCATGGATTGGTATCCTACCTCCGAACCTGCTGAATTCGGCATTTTTCCGCTGATCGCCGGTTCTGCGGTAGTAACCTTGCTGGCCTCAGCCCTGGCCATACCGCTGGGTGTGATGACCGCCGTCTGGCTGACCGAAATAGCCCCTTCTTCGTTGCGCCGCATCTGCAAGCCTTTTATTGAACTTTTGGCTGCCATCCCTTCGGTGGTAATCGGCCTGTTTGGCATGGTTGTGATTGCCCCGATCCTGCAAAACTATTTTGGCGCGGATACCGGCCTGAACCTGCTTAACGCCGGTTTGATGCTGGCTTTTATGAGCGTGCCTACCATCTGTTCAGTTTCCGAGGATTCGCTGTACGCGGTACCGCCCGCGTTGCGCGAAGCTTCGCTGGCCCTGGGGGCCACCCGCTGGCAAACCACTTGGCGGGTAGTGCTGCCCGCCGCTTTTTCCGGCATTGGCACAGCCTGTATGCTCGGCATGTCGCGCAGTATCGGCGAAACCATGGTCGTACTAATGGTGGCTGGCGGGGCCGGAATCATCCCGATTTCCATTTTCGACCCGGTGCGGCCCATGCCTGCGGCCATTGCCGCCGAAATAGCCGAAGCTCCTTTCCAGGGTGAACATTATTATGTGCTTTTCGCCATCGGTATTGTGCTGTTCGCCTTTACCATGCTCTTCAACATTATTGCGCAGCATATTACCGAAAATAACAAGAGGGTGGCTGACTAATATGAGCGGAACAACTTTAAACAGCAGCGGCCTGAATACCTTTGAAGCCAAACATTCCCGATCCGGCAAGCGTATGCTGACGGAAAAAGTCATGTTCATGCTGCTGCGTCTGGCCGCAGTTGTGAATATTGCCGCCTTGCTAATCGTGGTTGGCTTTATTTTCTGGAACGGCCTGCCCGCCCTTTCCTGGGAATTTCTTACGGAGCCGCCGCGCAAAGCCATGACCGCAGGCGGCATCTGGCCCTGCATAGTCGGCACTGCCCTGCTCGCGCTGGGATCGTTAATGGTCGCCTTTCCGCTGGGAGTGGCCTCGGCAGTATATTTAAACGAATACGCCGGGCGTTCGCCCTTTACCCGCTATATCCGCCTGGCCGTAAACAATCTGGCCGGGGTGCCCTCAATCGTTTTCGGGCTGTTTGGCATGAGCTTTTTCGTAATTTACTGCGGCCTTGGCATTTCGCTGCTTTCCGGCGTCCTGACCCTGGCCGTGCTGATTCTGCCCATGATCATCAGTACCTCCGAAGAAGCGTTGCGCCAGGTACCCCGCTCTTACCGTGAGGCTTCGTTTGCTCTTGGCGCGGCCCAAAGCCAGACCATCGCCCGGGTGGTGCTACCCGCCGCTTTACCCGGCATGCTTACCGGGGCCATTCTCAGCCTGGCCCGCGCCGCTGGTGAAACTGCGGTGATCATGTTCACGGCGGTGGTCTATTTCAGTACCTCCACCCTGGATTCGCCGCTCAGCCCGGTTATGGCCCTGCCCAACCACATCTATGTGCTGGCAACTTCCGGTACTGACATTGCCAAAACCCTGCCCATGCAGTACAGCGCTTCGCTGGTGCTGCTGTTCCTGGTGTTGGGCATGAATATCGTGGCCATTATCGTCCGGGACCGACTGCAAAAAAACCGCGCACGCTAAAATTTGTACGTAAAATTCCTGCCGCAAACTACTCCCGCTTTATTATTAAACAGTAACGCATATTCTGGCCCAATTTAAATAAATTTAATTTGGGCTAGAATATACATTTTAACATATTTTTCCGTTGAAATATTCAAGCAAAAGCCTAATCTAAGCGAAGCCAATTAAAATGCTCCACAAGGATAGGCCATGAGCAACATCAAGAATATCGTGCAAAAAATGTTATTTAACCGCACGTTATATATACAAATTATGTTTACGGCACTCGCTTTTGTCGCCATGGTTGTATTAAGTCATATTTTTATGAGCTACATTGTGCGCGACAGTCTGCTACGTACCGCCAACTGCATGATTACCTGCGCGGAAGAACGGGTTTCGTCCAGCCTGCGTGAAGCCAGATCCGAAATTGACGGCTTTGCCGAAATAGCGCGCAACATGGTTTTGCGCGGGGATAGCCCGGCTACGATCAAAACCTATATTAATGCCATTTCGGATTTTCATTTTGCAAGTCACAATAATACAAAGGGCATAAGAGAATTTTACGGATATTTTGAAACGCTGCCCGGCGGGCCGCTAATAATCCACAGCGATCGCTGGCTTCCTCAGCAGACGACAACTTTTGAACAAAACCCCGAACTGCTCCCCTGGTATCCAAAAGCGCTTGCGGCTGATGGCGAAATAATAGAAACCACCCCGTATCACCAGAGCGATACCCATAACACTTTGATTACTTACGCGAAAAGTATTTTTGATGATAACGGCCGCAGACTTGGCGTTATCTGCTTTGACGTGCAAATCGACGCCATCGGGCAGCGCGTGGTCGAGACAGCCCTGAACCAGGACGGCTACGGTATACTGCTGGATCAAACTTTATCGGCCTTATCACACCCAAACGACACTAGCGCGCTGCCCATCTCCATTGCGCCGCTCCGGGAGGATTTGTTACGCGGCGGCAAAATCCGGGAACGGGCCATGACCAGCCAGCAAGGCGAGGAGACTGTCGTCTTTTTTAACCAGCTCCCCAATGGCTGGCATCTGGGGCTCATAACGCCCCAGGCAGAGTATTACCAGAGCATGTCGAACATGGCGGTTGTCCTTGGTCTGCTGGGGGCGGCGCTTGCAATGGCGCTGTTCGTTATATTAATCAGCATTGATGCGAAGCGGGCCAAATCGCGCAATGAAAGCAAACAAAAAAGCATGTTCCTGGCCAACATGAGCCACGAAATACGCACCCCCATAAACGCCATTGTCGGTATGACCTCCATAGGCATGACTGCCGCCGATACCGAACGGAAAAATTATTGCTTTACCAAAATAGGCCATGCCTCCAGGCATCTTTTGGGCGTCATCAACGATATTCTGGATATTTCCAAAATTGAGGCCAACAAATTTGAGCTTTCCGTCAGTCAGTTCAGTTTTGACAAAATGCTGCAAGTGGTCGCCAGCTTCATCAACTTCCGTCTTGATGAAAAAAATCAAAAGCTGACCGTGCATATTGATGAGGCCATTCCCCAAACCCTGATCGCGGATGATCAGCGTCTGGCTCAGGTTATTACCAATTTGCTGGGTAATGCGGTCAAATTCACGCCGGAAAACGGCACCATCAACCTGAACGCAAAATTGCTGTGCGAAGAAAACAACATCTGCACCATAGGGGTGGAGGTGATCGACTCCGGGATCGGCATGACTTTGGAACAACAGGCAAAATTGTTTCAGGCCTTCCAGCAGGCTGAATTTTCCACCACGCGCAAATATGGCGGAACAGGCCTTGGGCTTGTTATTTCCAAAAGCATCGTAGAATTGATGGGCGGCGAAATCCGGGTTGAGTCAGAACTGGGCAAAGGTTCAAAATTTGCCTTTACCATCAAGGCAGAACGCGGACATAACGAAACCGGAAAGGAGCATACGGACGCAACCGCCGGGACGGCTTCATCAAATATCGAAGGCGTTTTTGCCGGATGCCACATGTTGCTCGCGGAGGATGTTGACATAAACCGCGAGATTGTTCTTACCATGCTTGAACCCAGCGGCATGAGCATTGACTGCGCTGAAAACGGGCTGCAAGCCGTAGAAATGTTCAGTGCAGCGCCGGAAAAATATGACCTGATCTTCATGGATGTGCAGATGCCGGAAATGGACGGCTACGAAGCCTCCCGGCGTATCCGGGCGCTTGATCTTCCAGGCGCCGGAACAATTCCGATTGTTGCCATGACCGCTCACGTCTTCAGGGAAGATATCGAAAATTGCCTTGCCGCCGGAATGACCACCCACCTAAGCAAGCCGCTTGATATGAACCTTTTGCTGAAAACAATATTCGCGGCCCTGAAAAAGCCCACGCATGGCTAATAACTGAAAGCCGCACGGCAAAATCAGACTCAGCCCTGCAAGGTTAATAGTTGCAGCCGCATTATATTCGGTTTACAGATGCCGCTGTTTATTTTAGTACATTCAGACAATCATTAACCACTGGCGAGGAGTCTCAAGATGTCATTAAGAACTTTTTTCGCAACAGCTTTTCTGGCCCTGTTCGTGGTCGCAAGCGGCGCCATTGCCGCTGAACCCATTAAAATCGGTGTGTACCTTCCCCTTACCGGCCAGAACGCCTTTGGCGGCCAGCTCGAACTGGACGGCATCAAGCTGGCTCATGCCGAGCGCCCCACTGTGCTGGGCAGCCAGGTGGAACTGGTTATCGTTGACAACAAGTCCGACAAGGTGGAAGCCGCCAACGCCGTGACCCGCCTCACCGCCAGAGACAAAGTGCTCGGCATCATCGGCACCTATGGTTCCTCACTGGCCATGGCCGGTGGTGAAGTGGCCGAAAAAGCCAAGACTCCGGTTATCGGCACCTCCTGCACCAACCCCCTGGTTACCACCGGCAAAAACTACTACTTCCGCGCCTGCTATATCGACCCCTATCAGGGCGCTGGCGGGGCCACCTACGCCATCAAGAACCTGGGCTTCAAGCGCGCCGCCATCCTCAAGGACGTGTCCAACGACTACGCCGTGGGCCTGGCCAAGTTCTTCTCCGATTCTTTCAAAAAGCAGGGCGGCGAAATCGTTGACAATATCAACTACAACTCCGGCGACCAGGACTTCACGCCGCAGCTGACCCAGATTATCAGCAACAAGCCCGATGTGCTCTTCATTCCGGCCTACTTTGCCGAAGGTGCCATCATCATGAAGCAGGCCCGCGAACTGGGCGCCACCTTCCGTATCATGGGCGGCGACGCCATGGACAACCCGGACGTGGTGAACATCGGCGGCGCGGCGGTTGAAGGCTTTATCATCACCGCCTTCCCCTATGCCGCCTCCATGCCCAACATGAACCCGCAGGCCCGCCAGTTCACCGAAGCTTACAGCAAGCTCTATCCGGGCAAAGAGCCGAACATGAACTCCGCTCTGGGCTACACCTGCTACATGATGTTCATCGACGCTCTTGAACGCGCCGGCAAGGCCGACTCCGAAGCCGTGACCGCCGCCCTGAACAACGTGAAAGATCTGCCCACAGTGTTCGGCCCGCTGACCCTGAACAGCGCGCATGACGCCGAAATGGCCATCGGCATCATTGAAATCCGTAACGGACAGCGCCAGTATGTTGGCGAAGTCACTCCCGAAATGTAAGTAAATAAATCAGGGAGCCGGGAAACCGGCTCCCTGTATTCACCGCGATTTTTTGCCGCGCCCGGGATAACAAAGTCTGGCGCGGCTTTGCCGTCAAATTGTTTTATATTGTTTTATAAGGATGCAGCATGAGTCTGGAGATGTTCACTCAGCATCTGTTCAACGCCCTGGCTCTGGGGGCGTTATACGGACTGATCGCCATAGGTTACACTATGGTGTATGGTATTTTGCGGTTGATCAACTTTGCCCACGGCGATATTTTCATGTTGGGCGCTTATCTGGTGTTCTTCACCACCATCGCCTTCATGCCGGCCTGGGTGGCCGCGTTACTTCTGGGCCTGACTCTGCTGGCCTTTTACTCCACCTTTGTGGGCTTCGGCAAAAAACCACCCATGTGGTTCTGGATTCCCATGGCTTTTTCCATCTGCATGACCGGCTTTTACGCCTTTGTCGCGCCGATGGATTTTACGCCGCCCTGGGTGCTGGCCGCCGCTTTCGCCATTGTGGTAACCAGCGCCATCGGCATCACCGTGGACCGCGTGGCTTACCGCCCCTTGCGCAATGCGCCGCGCATCTCGGCCCTGATCAGCGCCATCGGCGTATCATTTTTCATTGAAAGCGCCGCCGTGGTGGTCTTTTCCGGCCTGCCCCGCCCGGTGCGCCAGCCGGATATTCTGGTGCAGCCAATCATTTTCAGCCTGGAAAGCATTACCGGCAACGCCGAAAGCCTGGTGCGCGTAACCCCGCTGGCCATTATCGTGCCGATTATCTCCGTGGTGCTGATTCTGGGCCTGCTCTGGGTCATTTACCGCACCAAACCCGGTCTGGCCATGCGGGCCATTTCCAAGGATATTGAAACCACCCGCCTGATGGGGGTTTCGGTTAACAAGGTAATCGCCCTGACTTTCGGCCTGGGTTCGGCCCTGGCAGCCGCAGCCGGTATCATGTGGTCGCTGCGCTATCCGCAAATTTTTCCCTACATGGGCATGATGCCCGGCCTTAAAGCCTTTATCGCGGCGGTTTTCGGCGGTATCGGCTCCGTTCAGGGCGCGATGATCGGCGGCCTGATGCTCGGCTTTATGGAAATTTTCATTGTAGCCTTTTTCCCTGAGCTTTCCGGTTATCGCGATGCCTTCGCCTTCATCCTGCTCATTATCATTCTGCTCTGGAAGCCTACCGGCCTGATGGGCGAGAAGCTGAAGGAGAAAATATGAGCCTCCACAACATGCGCAACTATATCTGCACGGCCCTGCTTACGGTCATTCTGGGTTTGTTCCTCTACTACGCGGAAAACAACCTTAACCCTTATTCCGTGCGCATTCTCAACCTGCTGGCCATCAACGCCATTTTGGCCATCTCGCTGAACCTTATTTACGGCTTTACCGGCATGTTCTCGCTGGGACACGCCGGGTTCATGGCTATTGGCGCTTATGTCTGCACCTTGTTAATCCTGACGCCGGATCAAAAAGTTGCCATGTGGCTGCTTGAGGACATGCCGGACTTTCTGCTCCACCTGTCCCTGCCCTTTTTCCCGGCTGTAATTCTTGGCGGCCTGGTCGCCATGCTTTTCAGCCTGATTATTGCCGTGCCCTCGCTGCGCCTGGGCGGCGACTATCTGGGCATTGCCACGCTTGGCTTTGCGGAAATCATCCGCGTGGTCATCACCAACATTCCCTCCATCACCAACGGCTCGCTTGGCATCAAGGGCATACCGGAATACGCCAACTTGTGGTGGAACTACGGTTGGCTGCTCTTTACGCTCTATTTTATTTACGCCCTGCTTAAAAGCAACGTAGGCAACATTTTCAAGGCCATACGCGACGACGAAATCGCCGCGCGTACCATGGGCGTCAACGCCTTTTTCTACAAAGTGCTGTCTTTCTGCGTTGGCGGCTTCTTTGCCGGGGTGGGCGGTGCGCTTACAGCCACGCTCATTTCCACCATTGACCCCAAAATGTTCAACTTCATGCTTACTTTCAACATCCTGATGATTGTAGTGGCCGGGGGCCTCGGATCAATCACCGGATCTATTCTGGGCAGCGTGGTCATCACGATCATGCTCGAATGGCTGCGCATCGTTGAAGATCCTTTCAGCATCGGCGATTTTGAAGTGGCTGGCATACCGGGTATGCGCATGGTTATTTTCTCGCTCATGCTGCTTTTGATCATCATTTTCCGCCGCAGCGGACTTTTAGGCATGCGGGAATTTTCCTGGGACGCGGTCTTTAATTTCTTCAACCGGCGCAAACAGGAAGAGTGGAGGAGATCATGAGCACGCTTGAACTGAAAGAAGCCACCATGCAGTTCGGCGGCATCAAGGCCGTGAGCGATTTTTCCATGCGCGTGCCCGAAGGCTGCATCGCCGGACTGATCGGGCCGAACGGCGCAGGCAAAACCACGGTGTTCAACATGATCACCGGCTTTTACACCCCTACGCGCGGACGCATCCTCTTCAACGGGCTGCCGATAACCGGAATGCCGCCGCACGAAATCTGCAAAACCGGCATTGCCCGCACCTTTCAAAACATTCGCCTGTTCGAAGGTTCCAGCGCTTTGCAAAACGTAATGGTGGGCTTCCATGTACGCCAAAAAAACTCCTGGTGGATGCCGCCCTTTTATCTGCATCTGAAAGAAGAAAAACAAATTCGCAATCAGGCCATGGATTTGCTGGTGCGCTTCGGCCTGGACCGGGTGGCCCACATGCCGGCAGGTTCGCTCCCTTACGGGGCGCAGCGCAGGCTGGAAATTGCCCGCGCTCTGGCCACCAGGCCGAGCTTTCTGCTGCTGGACGAGCCCGCCGCCGGTATGAACCCGCAGGAAAGTACCGAGCTGATGAGCCTGATCACCAACGTGCGCAACGATTTTAACCTGACCATTCTGCTGATCGAGCACGACATGAAAGTGGTAATGGGCGTGTGCTCGCATATATGGGTGCTGGAATACGGCATCTGCATAGCCGAGGGCGACCCGGATCATATCCGTAACAACCCCAAGGTTATCGAAGCCTACCTCGGTGAGGAGTATCTCAAATATGCTTAAAATCGAGAACCTGCACGTCTATTACGGCGGCATTCACGCGGTCAAGGGCGTTTCGCTCAGTATTCCCAAAGGCCATATCGTAACGCTGATCGGAGCCAACGGCGCGGGCAAAAGCAGCACTGTGCGTACTGTTGCCGGCCTGGAACGGGGCAAGGGCAGCATCCTTTACAAAGACAAGAACATTCTGGGCCGCCCGACCGAAGAAATCGTCCGAAACGGCATCGCCTTAAGCCCTGAAGGACGGCGCATCCTGCCCCACCTGAGCGTGGAGGAAAACCTGCGGCTCGGCGCTTACATCCGTAACGACAAAGCCGGTATAGCCGAAGATCTGGAATGGGTTTTCAGCCTCTTTCCCCGTCTGAAGGAGCGGGCCTGGCAGGCTGGCGGCACACTTTCCGGCGGCGAACAACAAATGCTGGCCGTGGGCCGGGCCATGATGTCCAGGCCGGAACTGCTGATGCTGGATGAGCCTTCGCTGGGCCTGGCCCCGCTGCTGGTCAAGGAAATCTTCTCGATCATCACCAAAATCCGCAGCCTGGGCACTACGATCCTGCTCATCGAACAAAACGCCTTTGCCGCTCTTTCCATTGCCAACTACGCCTATATTCTGGAAACCGGCAGCGTGGTGCTGGAAGGTTCCGGCCAGGAACTTCTGCACAACCCGCAGGTCAAGGCCGCGTATTTGGGCTAGAAACAGCCCGCCAGACATTTGCAAAAATATCCATAGTCGGTGTGCAGTATATATAAAGTCCCGGTCGAGAGGCCGGGACTTTCAACTATGATCAACCGGCTAGTTTTTAGGCCTGCCACTTGACAAAAAAACCTTATAGGTTATTTTTGAGTTAAGGATAAACCAAATATGGAAAAATCCAAACCGCATCATGACTTGTCGCAAATCAAAAAACTAGCCCGCCAAGGTTCTATTGCGGTTGTTGGTACGGCTATGCGTGATGCCCTGAATTTGGGTTTTGAGCTTTCGGATATTATCGATGTAATAATGTCCCTGTCCCGCACGGACTTCTACAAGAGCATGACGGCGTACAGCAACAGCAAAAACTGGCATGATGTTTACCGGCCAATGACAGATGCCGGGCAATTATACATCAAGCTCATCTTGCAAGATGATGCGCTTGTCGTTTCCTTCAAGGAGAAATAGTCATGAAATGCCCGATTTGCGGACATAATGAGTTAAACATGGCGACCGCAGATTATCCTTATACTTATAAGGATAAGACCATCACCATCAAAAATGTCGCTGGGCAGCATTGTTCCGCCTGCGGCGAAACCATTTTGTCCGGTGAGGACCTGCAAAGAGTCAGTGATGAATCCATGGCTTTGAATAAACGCGTAAATGCCGAGATCATTGACCCGCATTTCATAATTGGAGTACGGAAAAAATTGAAACTGACCCAAAAAGAGGCCAGTCAGATATTCGGAGGTGGGCCAAATGCCTTTTCTCGTTATGAGACAGGAAAAACATTGCCACCGCAGTCGTTGATTCAACTTTTGCGGCTTCTTGATAGCCACCCTAATTTATTTAGCGAAGTCAAAAATTTTCCAGCGGATAAAATTTGCAGCAGTAATTTGGCATATGCCTGATTCAAAACTTTCATTGCCCCAGCAGAAAGGCCGCCATTAAGGCGGCCTTTCTGCTGGGATATACCAAATTATACTACAAAAACTTTTAAAGAGCGTCTGTTAAATGTTACCTTAAAGCGCCTTTGAAGTCGCCATCAAATAAAGCTCATGCGGGTCCAGAATCAGGATTACGCTGCCGTCGCCCATAATCGTGGCTCCGGAAATGCCCTTGAGATCGCCCAGGTAAGCGCCCAGCGGCTTGATAACCACTTCCTGACGTTCCAGCATGCGATCTACCACTAAACCAAGGCGGCGGTCGTTGTCATGGATGACCACCACGGAGAGAATCTCCTGCTCTTCCATGCAGCTGTTCAGACCGAGTTGCTCGGCCAGGTTGATGATGCCCAGCACTTCGCCGCGCATCATTACAGCCTTGCGGCCCTTGACGTCAGTCAGGCGGCTGGCTTCGATCTTGGTGGTTTCGGCCACCGCGTCCAGCGGGATGGCATAAGTGGCACCGTCAATGCTGACCATGAGCGCATCAATAATAGCCAGGGTCAGCGGCAAGGAAAGCGTAAAACGCGTACCCTTGCCAAGTTCGGTGGTGGTGTTGATGCTGCCCTTGAGACTCTTGATGTTGGTTCGCACCACGTCCATGCCCACGCCGCGACCGGAAATATCCGTAACCTTATCTGCCGCCGAGAAACCGGGAGCAAAAATAAGCTCAACGGCTTCGCGGTCATCCATGGCCTTGACTTCCTCAAGGGTAGCCACGCCTTTTTTGACCGCCACCTGGCGCATTTTTTCCGGATCAATGCCCTTGCCGTCATCTTCAATTTCAATGGCGACCGAGTTGCCCTTATGATAAGCGCGCAACCAGACCTTGCCTTTGGGATCCTTGCCGGAGACGCGACGTGCGGCCTCGTCCTCAATACCGTGGTCAACCGAGTTACGGATAAGGTGCACCAGCGGGTCGCCGATAACCTCAACCACGCTCTTGTCCAATTCGGTTTCCTCACCTTCGAGAATGAGTTCAACCGCTTTGTTGCTCTTGTGCGAAAGGTCGCGCACCAGGCGCGGGAAGCGCGAGAATACCGAGGATACCGGCACCATGCGCACTTTCATGATGGTGTCCTGCAAATCGTCGGAAATTCTGGCCAGCGAATAGGTTGTTTCCGTAAGATCCGCCGCGATCTGGCCCACATCCACGTTGCTGTTGCCCTCCAGACGGCGGGTCAGCATACTGTAACGGTTGCGGTTGATGATTAGCTCGCCGATCAGGTTCATCAGGTGGTCAAGCTTCTCGTGGTCCACGCGAATGGTGGAAGAAGCCTTGCTGGTGCTCTCGTCCTTGGCGGCGGCGGCTTTGGCTGCCGGAGCTTTTGCGGCGGCAGGCGCTGCGGGCGCAGCCGTTGCCGGGGTTTTCGCTCCAGCCGGAGCAGTGGCCGAAGCCGGAGCGTCCGCTTTTGGCGCGGCAGCAGTTGCGGCTGAAGCCGGTTCCGGGCTTTTGGCAGTAGCTTCGGCCTTGGGCGCGGCTGCGGGAGCGGGGCTGGCCTCGGCCTTGGGGGCCGCCGATGGGGCAGGTGAAGCAGCAGGAGCAGGCGGCTGGGACATTTTTTCTATGGCCAGCTTGACCATGTCAGATAAAATTTCACTTTCCTGAGAAATCAAATCAACCATCAGGCTGAAATCCAGGCCGGTTTTCCGGGCCTGATTGACTATGCCGGCGGTACGCTCGGCGTAAACCTTGATCTCGTCCAGGCCCATGTAGCTGGAGCTGTTCTGGATGGTGACCAGACTGCGATAGAGCGCGTCAACCAACGGGGTATCGGATCCATCGACTTTCAGGCCGTCCAAGGCTGCCTTGATCACCTCAAACTGCTGCCCGACGGTTTCCTTGTAAGTAGCCAAATCCGAAGGATCAACTTCTGGAGCGGCTTCGGCCTGAGGCTGAGCAGCCCCGCCTGGCGCTTGTGCAACTCCACCCTGCCCCGAAGCAGCTTCGCCCGCTGCGGGAGCGGCGGCTTCGCCGGATGCCATAACCAGACTGTCCGGCATTTCTATGGCCCCGCCGTTTGTGGCCTGCTCAAGTTTTTCCACCAATTCGCTGATGTCGAAGGGAGAAACCTGCCCGCTGTTGCTATCGATATGCGTCAGCATATTTTCCAGCACGTCAGTGACCAGCAGCAGCAGATCCACCAGCGGCGAGCTGACTTTCATCTCACCTTTGCGCACCAAGTTGAGCAGGGTTTCCGCCGCGTGGGTCAACCCGTTCATCTGCTGATAGCCAAGAATGCCGCTGTTGCCCTTAAGGTTGTGGAAATAACGGAAAATGTCGTTAACCGTCTCATCCACGCTTTCCGGGCTGGATTCAAATTCCAGCAGCCCACTGCTGATATTGGAAATATTGTCCTTCGCCTCTTCGATGAAATCGGTGAGGTGCTCGGCACCAAAGGCGGTAAGGGCGTAGGGAGTAACGCTGGGCAGGCTTTCCAGCCATTCCGCGCTGCTCTGATATTTTTTTGCCGCAGGCGCGGCAGGAGCGGCAGCCGGAACCGGAGCAGCGGAAGCAGCGGGCTGGGCCGGGGCCGCTTCCGGAGCCGGGGCAGCCGCAGCGGGAGCAGACTCGCCCGGCATATTGCCCGCCATAATGCCATCCAGGGCATCAATGATGTGCTGGGTATCCACATCGCCCTCGCCGCCGGAGCTTTCCAGATTGTCAATCATCTGGCGCAAAGCATCGGTAGCGGAAAGAATCACGTCCATGATCCCCGAGTTGACCGACATGGTGCCTTTGCGCAGTTCGTCCATGACGTTTTCCGCGCGGTGGGCAAGCACATTGATACGGTTCAGGCCGAGAAAGCCGGAAGCGCCCTTGAGTGAGTGCATGGGGCGAAAAATTTCGTTGAGCAACGCAAGGTTGTCCGGCGCTTTTTCCAGCTCCAGCAGGTTCGGCTCAATGGTTTCCAGATGCTCGCGCGACTCGATGATAAAATCGGCGAATAATTCCGGATCGTTGAAATCCTGGCTCATAGGTCCCTACTTTTTACCAAACAGCATTTTTATATTCTGTACCATTTTTTCCGGCTGGGCGGGCTTTACCATGTAAAGGTTGGCTCCCAGCTTCATACCCAGATCAATATCCTGCGGCCTTCCTTCAGTGGAAAGCACCATGATCGGCAAATCCTTGTAAGCGTCCTGCTCACGTACCTGCTTGATGAAGGTAAAGCCATCCATACGCGGCATGTTGACGTCTGAAATGATCAGATCAATCTTATCGGCCGAAAATAATTTTTCTAAACCGTCAATGCCGTCTTCCGCCATGGTAACTTTATATCCTTCACGCTTCATAATGAAAGCCACAAGGTTACGCACGGTCTTGGAGTCATCAACTATAAGAATGTGTTCGCTCATAACCCACCCGGATTTGTCTTTCTGACTGTATAAAATTAAGCCTGCTCATCTTGCAGGAGATTGTTGACTATTTTATCCACCGCCACAATGCCCACCAAATGTTCATTAAGCTTGAGCAGGCCGGAAACATAATCGACATTGATGCCAAGATGCGCTTCGATGCCCCAGTCAATGTCCTTCTGCGGCACGCGGTACATGGTATGCACGCGCTCTATGAGCAAGCCTACCTGAAAACCCTGGAAACGGCATATGATGATAAAGCGATCCTCGTTCTGCCTTGGCTTGTTCACTTCAAGTATTTCGCGCAGATGTACCAGCGGGGTCACCTTGCCGCGCAAATTGATGGCTCCGGCCACATAAGGCGGTGCCAGCGGCAGTTTGGTGGGCGCGGTATAATGAATTACTTCCTGCACGATTACCGTGGGCACGGTAAATTCCTGCCCGCTAAGGTAAAAGCCCACCATCTGCAATTCCGGCTCGTTGCGCAAAAAATGCCCCAAGGCGGCCTGGACATCCATTCCTTCATATATGTCCGCGATGGTTGGGCGCTTCGCGTCTTCTGTCTGATCCTGCGCTGGTGCGGCAGTTTTCGCTGCCGGGGCTTCAACCTCGACCTGCGCGGGCGCAGCCGCTTCGGCTACCGGTGCGGCAGGTGCCGCCGGAGCCTTGGCTGGCGCGCTGATTTCCGCAACTGGCGCGACAGGTTGAACCGCAGGTTCAGGCTGGGCCGGGGCAGCATCAACAACCGGCTGAACCACTGGAACAGACTGAACCGACGCGGCAGGTTCTTCCACATCTTCCAGCACAGGCGCAAGCACGGTCTCGACTTTGCCGGAGGCTGCCAGGGCAGTTTCTTCCGGGCCAAGCACATCAGCCAGTTTTTTCGGGCCGGGCGGCAGTTCCGCTTCGTCCGCAGACTGCGCCACCGCTTCGGGCCTGGCCAGATCCAGACTGTTCTGCAACGAATCAATGGGGATCTGCTTAGCCTGTTCAGCTTGCGCGGTATCCGTCACGCTTTCAATCTGGTCGGCCTTTTTGCCAAGTCCGATACGGCGCAGGGTATCCGGCGCGTCCAGGCCCATATATTTACGGATAAACGTAAGTTCGGCCGCGCTGAAATCACCCCCGCCGGCATTGCCCGGCACGGAGAAGCTCTGCTCCTGGAAATATTCTTCTGGTGTCTTGCTCATAGGGAAATTATCTCTTTGGCTACGGCTTCATATTCCCGGCCACCCCGGCTGGGACCGATTTCATAAATCACCCGCCCCTGGGCGCTGGCCTCACGAAAACGGGTATCCACGCCGATTACGCTCTTGAACATGGCATCGCCCATCTTGCGATCCATAAGTTCCAGCACGCGCTGGCTGGCCCGGGTACGGCGATCAAACATGGTGGCCAAAGCCCGGTAATTCACCGGCTCGGGCAGCACTTTGTTCAAAAGGTTCACCGTATCGAACAAAAGCTTAAGCCCGTGCAGGGCCAGAAAATCCGTCTGAATCGGAATAACCAGCAAATCCGAGGCAATAATGGCGTTTACCAGCAGGATGCTCAAATGCGGCGGACAATCCAGCACAATATAATCATATTCGCTTTCAATCAACATGAGAGCCTGCTTGAGAATCACTCCCTTGCCCGGTCTCTCCCGTAAATCGGCATCCAAATCTGAAAGAAAAATGCTTGCCGAGGCTACATCCAATGGAGTTTCGCCTCGCTCCACCCGTATTTTCGTCCAAAGCGCGGCCCATTCTTCCGGCTCGGAATTGAAAATATCGTAAATGGAGTAATCCTGCTGATCCGGATAAACGCGCATATGTATGGAGGCGCAGGCGTGCGGATCCAGATCTATGAGCAGAACCTTCTTCTTCATTCTGGCCAGCGCCGAGGAGAGCGTGACCGCAGTAGTGGTCTTGCCTACGCCGCCCTTCTGGTTGGCCACAGCCAGCACTTTAGCTTTTTTTTCAGTATCGTTCATGCGGCCGTCCTGCTATTCCTTAAGATATACAATAGCCCCAGGGTGATATTCCGGTTTAAAACTGCGTGAGATATTATGCAACGATTCGGAATGGCCTATAAAAAGATATCCGCCGGAGAGCAGATTGTCGTAAAATGAAGCGATAACCTGTTTTTTCATTTCGTCGTCAAAGTAAATGATGACGTTGCGGCAAAAAACAATCTGCGAACGCTCCAGCCGTTTCAGGCCCAGACGGTCACTAAGGTTGCCTTGCATAAAGTGGACCAAGCGCTTCACTTCCGGCTTGATTTCAAAATTTTTGTCTTTGGGAGTGAAATATTTGGTAACTATTTCCTTGGGCGTGGTGCGCAAGGCATAATCGGTATAAACGCCTTGCCGGGCCGAAGCCAGCACGGCCAGCGACAGATCCATGGCATTGATCTTGATGTCCCAGCTTGAGATTTCATTTTTCAAAACCTCATGCAGCATGATGGCCAGGGTATAAGGCTCTTCGCCACTGGAACAGCCAGCCGACCAGATGCGCAGTTTTTTGGTGCGCTCGGCGCGCAGTTTATCCAGCACCTTTTTCAGGATAATATCCTGAAAAACCTGTAACTGCGGCGGGTTGCGATAAAAACTGGTTTCGTTGGTCGTAATGGATTCAAACAGTTTGCTCAATTCATCCCGACGACGCGGGTCGAACCTCAGATAGTAGTAATATTCACCGAAATTCTTGAGGTTCAACTCCTTAAGGCGACTGTTGAGCCTGTTTTCGATCAGATACTTGCGGTTTTCCGCGATGTAAATGCCGGACTCCTTGTAGATGAAGTCCCTGAGCTGAATGAACTCTTCATTGCTGATTTTGAGTTCCCGGCTCAAAGGCGCGCCCGGCTTGCTGGTGAATAGCGACGACATTAATTGTTGCCCCCCATTTGAGAACGGATTTGCTCCAAGGCCGCCTCAGCAACGTTTTGCACTTCAGGTTCAGGATGGTTGACCAGAGCCAGCAAATGCCTGAAGGCGGTCTGTCCGCCAAGACTGACAAACGCTTCAATGGTCTTGATGACAACCAGGGTCTGATCGTCCTTCAAAAGCTCGGCAAGACAAGGCGCTACCGCGTCGGTCTGCTTTTTACCAAGATTTTCCGCGCAGCGGGCCCGTACCCAGGGGTCGCTGTCCTGACTGGCCTTGATCAGCAGATCCATGGACTCCGGCTCCGCGCATTCGCCGAGCACGTCAATGACCTCTAGTCGCACGTCCACACTTTCATCACGCAGAAGCGGTTCAAGCAGGGACAAAGCGCTCATGTTGCACCCGCAGGCCCCCTTGAAGGCTGCGGCAGAAACGCGCCGAACTTCCGCGCTGGAGTCTTTCAGACCATTTTCCACATAAGGCAGGTTTTCCGTCAGGCTATACTTGCCCAGAGCATAATAGGCCATCATGCGCCGCACTTCATCCGAATCCTTGCTCATTTCCCTGAAACGGTCATTGATGCCGGCATCATGCACGGCAATGGCCGCTTCCAATGCCGACTCCTTGACATCGTCATAGGCGTGATCCAACAAAGGCAGCACTTTTTCCACAATCAGCCCGGCATCGCCCAATCGGCTGAAATAATACAAAGCCGATTTGATCACCGTGCCATCGTTATGTTTGTCCAGCACCTGCGTGAAGAAATCCTTATCCTCCGGACCAGCCTTTACGGCGGCGGCGGCAATAATGGCACGCTGCAAATCACGTCCGCAGCCAGCGAATGAAGTCTTGAGCAACGGCAGGATGGCGGGATCATCAATATGCGACATGATGTCGATAGCCAGATGAGGGCGCAGTTCTTCCGTGGCATCGTGATGACAGGCTATATTCTTGGCCAGTGCCGGGTGATAACCCATATCCATGAGTATTTTGGCTATTTTAACCATACGCTCGTGGTCGCGCTCACGGTTGAGCGAGGCCAACAAATCAAAAATGGCCTCAAACTCGGCATCCCCCTTGGACGAGGCCAGTCCCCTGATGGCCGCGTCCTGAATTTCCACATCCTCGTCTTCCAGAGCCTTGAAGAGAAATTTTTCCAGCCGCGTGTATTCGTTAGCCCCCAACAAACTTAACGAGCGTGGCCCCATGATGTTTACAATGGCGCAGACAATCTTGTTGGCCAGAGGCAAACTCGCGTCCGGCAAGGCTTTCATCAGTTGAGGCACAGCCTTGATGTAACCGAGCTTGCCCAAAGCGTCGACAATGGAGGAAGCCACCAGATCCGAACTTTTGTCCATGGCTTTCAGCAAGGCGGCGACAGAAGACTCATCACCGATTTTGGTCAGGGACTCAATAACGGCGAACTGAACCCATTCTTCGTCATGCAGGGCTTTACCAAGACTTTCGGCAGCCTCCACAAAGCCCAGTTCACCCAGGCTGACTGCCGCCTGATAGCGTACGTTGGTTTCCGGGTCGCGCAACAGGGCGTGACACAAGGGATCCAGCGCCAGAACGCTGCCCGATGCTCCAAGGATATCCGCGCCGAAAATACGAATATCCGGGTCGTCATCCTTTAAAAGTTCGGTCAGGGCCACTACGTCGGTTTTACCCACTTCGCGCAGCAAATCCATGGCGATGTTACGCACCGCCGGGTCTTCGGAGCGCAACAGGGGCAGTACGCTGAACAGCACCACCCGGCCGCCTATTCTGCGCAGGGCGGCCTCTACCGCTTCCTGCACGCCAGGATTCGAAAATTCTATGAGTTTTACAAGCAAGGGAACGGTTTCGCGCTGTCCGCTCTGCATCGCCATGTAGGCACCTTCGCGGATATCATCTGGCTCGGAGCTTGCCAAAAGCTCTTTTATACGATCAAGTTCCATATTATAGCTCCCCATTGGCTAAACTGCGCAAACGTCAAAGAGAATTAATACTGCACGAACAAAAAACGAATAAACTTTAACCTTATTTATACATGCTTTCCATTATAGCAGCAGCAATGTCATCAACATCAAGAACGGCATCGGCAAGGCCCGCGTCAACCACGGCCTTGGGCATACCATAAACGACACAACTGGCCTCGCTTTGAGCCAGCATCCTGCCGCCCTTGGCCTTGAGAATTTTCGTCCCTTCAATGCCGTCGTTACCCATGCCGGTAAGCATCACTCCAAGTGACCTGCGCCCCTGCGACTCGCCCACCGAACCAATAAGCTCGTTGGCCGAAGGCTTGTAAAGAGCGCTTTTAGGTTCATCGGAAATATGCAAAGTACGGTTGGCCAGCCTGGCCACCAGACGCATATGCCTGCCGCCGGGCGCTATATAGGCCACGCCATCGCGGATTTTTTCACCGTCTTCGGCTTCCTTGACTTCAATTTTGCACAACCCGTCCAGCCGACGCGCAAAGGGACCGGTAAAAGAGGCGGGCATATGCTGTGCAATAAGGATGGGCGCGGGAAAATCCTTGGGCAAAGCGGCAAGGATTTTCTGCACCGCTGGCGGGCCGCCAGTGGAAACACCAATCGCCACTATATCCCGTAGCTGTGTCTTGCCTACAGGACGGCTCACCTGACGAGAGTCGCTTACGCCGCTTCCCGCTGTTGCGCCGCTTCCCGCAAGCGCCCCGGTTCTGCCTCTGGTATCAAGCGTCCTGCCAGGCGCAGACTGGCTGGCCCCGGCAATAGACGCGCGAATTGCGGCATGGCGCAGCACAAAAGCCTTGCGCCGGGCAACTGCCTTGACTTTATCGATCAGCTCTTTTTCCTGGTTCACTATATCAAGAGAAATAGTGGAGTGAGGTTTGGCCACAAAATCCAGTGCGCCATATTCCATGGCTTTCAGGGTAACCTCAGCACCTTCGCTGGTAAGCGAACTGACCATCAGCACCGGCCTGGGCATATCCTTCATAATATGCTGCAGGGCGGTAAGCCCGTCCATGCGGGGCATCTCAATGTCCAGCGTCACCACGTCGGGATCCAGCTTGGGTATTTTCTCCAAAGCATCCAGACCATTGGTGGCAGTTCCGACAACGCTTATTTCCGGGTCTTTGTCGAAAATAACGTTCAGCGCTTTCCGCATGAACGCGGAATCATCCACAATAAGAACTTTTATCACTGTCGCCTCTGAAATTGATGTTCCGCAGGGTCAAATATCAAATTTCATCCTTCGTTGAAACATAATTAACATACATTGGCACCCGTTTACAAATCGGAAAGTAGGCTAAAAAAAGAAAAAAGATGTGATTTTTTTAAGTTTAATCAAATCGCCATAAAAAGACTTGCCAAGCTCTCCGGTTTACCCTATAACCCCTTTCTCACAACGGGATGTGGCTCAGCTTGGCTAGAGCGCTGCGTTCGGGACGCAGAGGCCGGAGGTTCAAATCCTCTCATCCCGACCATTTTTCGGGTCGAGCATTACGCTCGGCCCTTTTTTTCGCTTAAGCAAAGCGCCAAAAACTGCTCAAAATAAATTTTATTACCCGAAAAGCACCTAATTTCAGGTAATTTTCGTCCCACTGTGTGATTTATTACATAAAACCAGTTAAAAGCCCATAATCTTTTTTCTCACTTCATCCCAGACCAGATCCGGCGAGAGCTTGCGCATACAATTATGATGCCCCTCCGGGCAGCTTTGCGGCCCGTGCAGGCCGCAAGGGCGGCAATCCAGCCCGGCCACTTCCAGAACAACCGAGCTTTCGCCGCGCGGCGCAAAGCCAAAATCGCGCACTGTGGGGCCAAACAGCGCCACCACCGGCGTCCCTTTGGCCCAGGCCAAATGCATGGGGCCGGAATCATTGGTCAGGTAACAATCCAGCCTCCCCAGGCAGGCGGCCAATTCCGGCAGGGAAAGAGCCCCGGCCAGATTAAGCAGCCGGACATCTTTTGCCGAAGCATAAGCAGGCAAAGATGACGACAGTTCCGGCACATCAGAAGATGATGATGTCCGAGGCAATGCCGAAGCTGACGGCAAAGCGGCCAATATGAGAGACTGCACGTCTTTTGCCATGCTCTCCTCGCCCGGCCCGGCAAAAAGCAGTACCTGCGCCCCCTCGCGCAAGGCCCGCAGGCCAATTTCCGCAAAATACTCCAGCGGCCAGCGTTTGGTACCCCACACCGATCCGGGGTGCAGACCAAGTACGGGTCTGTGCGAGCAGCCCCTAGCTGTGTCTTCACAATCAGATCGCAACTCCGCGAACAGACGCGCAGCCTTTTCTTCCGCCGCATCCGGCAGCACCAGTTCCGGCCAGGTTTCCCAATCCAAAGGATCTAGTCCGAGCGGCAGGGTCAGGCGCAAGAGGCGTTCGATTTCCGGCAGGCTGCCGAATTTGCGATCCACCTGGTCGGTAAAAAACAAGCGGCCAAAGCCAGGCTGACCGGATGTTCCGCCCACGCCGCCAGAGCCGCCCGTTCTCCCCGTCCCGGCAGTCAGATGATAGCCGATACGCCGCCCGGCCCCGGATAACCGGGTCAGGATCGCGCTACGAGTGCTTGGATGCGCACAGATAAAAAGATCATAGCCCCGTGTGCGCAAATCGCGCCCGAAACACAGCATGGCAGGCAAAGAACTGCGCTTGTCATACTCGTAAACCGCGTGCAGGGCCGGATGACTGGCAAAAAGCGGCGCAAAGCCCTTGCGGGTATAAAAATCAATCTCGGCTGCGGGAAAAGCCCGGCGCAAAGTCTGAATCAGGGGCAAAGTCAGCACCGCGTCGCCCAAAAAAGCGGTATTCCAAACCGCTATCCGACGGTAGTCGCTGCGTGTGCCGCCAGATACAGCCTTAGGTACGGCAGCAGTAACGGCTTCAACCGCTTCCATCCCGCTCCCGTAGACTTCCGGATCGGCGTCTGTAACGGCTTGCGCCCCGGCATAAGCAGAAAAACCAGCGGCCAGCCCCTGCCAGTGCAGGGTCAGCAAAAAATCAGCCGCCGCTTCCAAATCGCGGGCCAACCCGAAAATCGTCCCGGAACCGGCGACAACACCATCTATATTGACGCCGTCCAGACGCTGAAAGCCCCGATCCGAATCAAGTTCCGGCAAATTAAGTTTGGCGGCGCTTTCCCGCCCCTTGCCGGTAAGCACCAGCACGGCGGCGGCAAAACCGGCCTTGACGGCGAACAAAAGATCTTCCGGCTTGTCGCCAATTATGGCGCTCTCGGCTGCTTTAAGCCCATGCTCCGCGCTGAGAGTGCGCCACATGCCGATATCCGGCTTGCGGCAATCACAGGCTTGTTCCACTGGGGCGCAAGAGTCAGGATCTGTTGTTGCGGCAGCGCATGGTTCGGGCAAGGATGACGAGGCATATGGAGCATGCGGACAATGGGCGCTGCCGGTCAGAACAACTCCAGCGGTGGCCAAAAGCTCCTCAAGCCTGGACTGGCAGGCAGCGTAATCCGCCTCACTGAAAAAACCCCGGCCAATGCCGGATTGATTGGTGACCAGAAAAAGACGCAGCCCTGCTCCAGCGCTATTTACGATTCCGCCCCTAGTGCTATATCCGGTCCCGGCGCTATTTCCGGTTCCCGCTCCGGCCAGCCGGGCCAGACCGGCGGCGGCTCCGGGCAGTAGTTCCACCCCGTCCGGATCGGCAAGGTAGTGTTTATCGTAAATGATCGTACCGTCACGATCACAGAAAATGTTTTTCAATACAGCGGCAGGCTTCATCCGCTGGATATACGCATAGCACGGCCAATTTGCAAGTTTGGCAAAGGTTGCCTCAGGGCGACCGCATCTTAATTGTTTGTAAAGAAGTGGGCTAGGGCAAAATCCCAATTCAGCTTCATCCGCAGTTGTGCGCGTTTCACGGTCATTTTTTGCGGCAGGCGGTTTTTTACCAGGCCTAAGGCAGTGCGCCGGATCATGGCCAGGTTTTCTGGGGCGTTGTCTTTGCGGATGCGTGAGGCATCTTCTTTAAAAGTCATGTCTAGTCGCCAATGCAAAGAGTTTTCAACGCTCCAATGGGTTCTAACCGCTTTCGCAATTTGCTCTGCCTTGCAGGGCAAACTTGAGATAAAATAACGAGTTTGCTCTTCCGTTTTTCCGTTGCATTCACGGGTGGAATAAATTTTTGCAACTGTCTTCAGGCCGGAAAATTCTTTACCTACATGATCGAGGTGAGCTGCCACATCAAGGCATACGCAAGCCCGGCTTTCGATTCTTCCGTGTCCTTTTTCAATGGATTCAAACTTGTCTGACGAAAAAAAATCTGATTTTCCAGCAAGATTAAAACAAGCGACAACCTCATCATGCAGGTTTAGCTGGTTCTTTTTCAATGCAATAACATAATCAGCAGTTTTTTCTTCCCGAATGATGCGGACGATTTCTTTCTGGCAACCGATAGCATCAATTGTCACTATGGAATTTTTAAGCTCAAGCAAGCGTAATAACTCAGGTATCTTTGTTATTTCATGCCCTTTGCCTCCGGCGCATACCTGTCCAAGCACAAGACCGTTTTCTTCAACCCACGCACTGATCATGTGCAAAGCGCTTTGTCCGGAGGCCGTATCAAAAGAGCCGCGAAGCGTTTTTCCATCAATAGCGACTACTTTTCCATCTACGCTTTTATTCAGCCCCTGCGTCCATTCAATAAGAATTTTGTTCAGTTCTTTCGGATTAATACGCGAAAAAACGCGATACATCGTGTCGTGCGATGGAATACCATTAGGCAATTCCAGAAACTTCCTGAACCATTCTTCTCTCTCTTCAGCAAAAATCTCGATATCTTCCCAACCTTCCATGCCACATATCGTGGCACAGAGAGTAATCATAATAATATCAACAAGTTTATGCTTCTTGGTTCTGTCAATTCTTGGATCGTGAATACTGATAAAGGCATTGCCAAGAGAAATAAGAGTATCCATAATTCACTCCTCAAAATAGATATGAGGAGAGTATATCACATTGGAATAAAAAGAAAACATACACTCAGAGTTGTTATTGGTCGTTTTTGGCAACGTGCGTTTTTAAAATCAAAATTCACGAACATGAGATTGATGGTCATATTTTTTTAAATCGTGCCGCAGATGATGCGGTAGCCCTGAAGGTTGCCTGATTTATAGCCTGCTCAGTTATCCGGATTTTCCGGATAGCTGTAGAGGATTCTCACGTCAAAATGACGCGCTGGCTTTGCGATCCAATTCTTGCAAAGGCTATAAAAAGATAGTATCTATTCCCATTAATTCCGGCTTGCAGAGCCGTATCCAATAAAAACAACAAGGAATATCCCATGCCAAAAAAGAACAGCAAAAGCCTGTATATCGCGGCATTGGCCCTTCTGCTTTTGGGCGTAGGGTATCTGGCCGCCACTGGCGTGGCCTCCAGCACGGTATATCACCTTCAGATTGCGGAAGCTCTGGCCCTGCCGCCCGCCAAACCTATCCCGGTTCGCCTGGCCGGAGCGGTAAAGGCCGAAGGGATAAGCCCGCTTGCGGAAGGCATTGGGGTTCGCTTCCAAATTCGGGATCACGAAGACCCAACCAAAAGCCTTTGGGCGGTTTACCGGGGCGCGGTGCCGGATTTGTTCGCGCCGGACGCGGCGGTTATTCTGGAAGGTTCCTATGAAGGACCGGAACAGGAATTTCAGGCCAGCAAGCTGACTACTTTGTGCCCTACCAAGTATGAGAAGAAGCTGGAAGAAACCCAACAAAGCTGAGCACTGGTAGTGTCTCATTTTGCCGACTTTGAACTCACTTAAGGAAATCTGAATGTACTTACTTGCCTACCTCCTGCTGGTGGCCGCTTTTTTGGCAGCCATTTTTTTTACTGCCGCCGCCGCGGTGCAGATCTGGCACCGGGAAACAACCTTTCTGCCCTGGGTGGAGAAAGGAAGCTACGCCATTACCGGCCTGATGACGGCCAGCTCGATGATTCTGCTGGCCGCCTTTGTCAACAATGACTTCACCGTAGAGTATGTAGCCAGATATTCCGACAATTACCTGCATATTTTTTACCGCCTTACGGCCTTTTGGGCCGGACAGGAAGGCTCGCTGCTCTTCTGGGGCTGGTCCGTGGCCATTTTCGGCGTATTTTTCCTGCTGTCCGGCGCTTACGCTTCCCTGAGCAGTCAGACCAAGCTCTGGTTCTGGATGTTCTTTCTGGCTGTGCTGGCCTTTTTCCTGCTGCTTCTGACCGGCTGGAGCAATCCTTTCATCACTTTCGACAACCAGCCTGCGGACGGCAACGGCCTTAACCCGCTCTTGCAGAACCCCGGCATGATCTTCCACCCGCCCTTACTTTTCCTGGGTTACGGCGGTTTCGTCATTCCGGGTTGTCTGGCTCTGGCCCAGACTCTCAGCCAGCAAACCGAAAACGAAGGTCTGTGGTCGGAAGTCAGCCGCCCCTTCACCCTGATCGCCTGGATTCTGCTTAGCGCGGGTATCATTCTCGGAGCATGGTGGGCCTATATGGAACTTGGCTGGGGCGGCTACTGGGCCTGGGATCCGGTGGAAAATGCCTCGCTCATCCCCTGGCTCATTGCCACGGCTTTTCTGCACACCTCGGTGGTAGAGCTTAGGCGTGGCATGTTCAAACGCCTGAACGTGCTGCTGATGACCCTAACCACCATTTCCGCCTTTGTCGCCACTTACATCGTGCGCGGCGGGGCCATACAGTCGCTGCACGCCTACCCCGATGGCGGCGTGGGCGGCCCGCTGCTAATTTTCATCCTGGCTTTTCTGGTCATTGCCCTGGCCGTGGCCCTGTTCAGTAAAATCAACTCCCGTCCCATCGTGGATTTCGGCAACCGCGAAGGGCTACTCCTGCTGGTTGCCTGCATGCTGCTGTTGCTGGGAACAATTATCCTCACGGCCACGCTCTGGCCGTTGATCAGCCAAATCTGGTCCGGCCAGTCCAGCGGACTTTTGCCGGAATTTTACAATCGGGTCTGCCTGCCGGTGTTCACGCTCATCGCCGTGCTGCTGGTTTTCTGCCCCTGGACCAAATGGGGTGGAACAAAAAATGCGGCGCAAGCGGACGAAGCAAAAACTGACATGGTGCGCACTTCCGCCAGTGGCATTTTCAGCCGTCCGAAGCTGGTGCTCGGCCTGGCCTGCCTGTTCGGACTAGGTCTGCCCTTTTTCTGGTATGTCATGGAAGCTGGCCCGGACGGCCTGAGCGGGCTGTTTTCCGCGCCGCCGCGCTTCCTGGCGGCCCAGATGGCCGCTTCAGCCGCCATTACCGGGCTGATCGGCCTCGTCCTCTATTTCGCGCTGAATAAACCCATGCTAAAAGTACGCTCCAGCCTGGCCGCGCACTGTACCCATGCAGGTCTGTTGCTCATGGTGCTGGGCGTGGCTTTTTCCGGCCCTTACCAGACCGATGAAACGCTGGTCCTGCGCATTGGCGAAAACAAGCAGATCAACGTTTACAACGTAACTCTGGAAGATATTTTCAAAGGCGAGGGGCCGGGCTACTCTTTCCTTGAAGCCAAACTGGGGCTGCAAAAAAACGGAGTTGATCATGGTGTGCTGGCAGCGGAACGCCGCGCCTATTTTAAATATCCCCAACCCTTTGCGGAAGCGGCCACCATTTTCAGCCTGGGCGATGAAGCTTACGCCTCGCTGCTGGCCGTTGACGAAGCGCGCGGCATGGCCCAGTTGCGCCTGACCATCAATCCGCTGGTCAACTGGGTCTGGATTGGCGGCGTGATTCTTTGCCTCTTCCCCCTGCTGGGCATGTTCAGAAAAATGCGCAAGGCTTCTGCCACATCTGACGCGGATTAGGCTCAAGATGTTGCTGCGCCTTACGGACATATCCAGATTTTACGGCCAGCGCCTGATTTTCAAGGGGGTCAGCCTGACGCTTGAAGCGGGAAGCGTTATGCTGCTCACCGGGGCCAACGGCGCGGGAAAAAGCACACTGCTGAAAATCATGTCCGGCCTAACCGCCCCGGATAGCGGCACGGTGGAACTGCTGCTTTCGCCGGGTGCGCAAATCGGTTATATGGGTCACCAGACTTTCATTTACCCGCAGTTAAGTGCCCTGGAAAACCTGCGCTTCTGGAGCCGTCTGCATGGGCTGCACGGCAAACAGGAAAAATCTCTCAGGCAAGAGCCTGCTCAGAAATCTGTCCAAAAGCCCGCTCAAGATCTTGATCAAAAGTTGGCCTGGGCGCTGGATCAAGTGGAACTTACGCGCTTCGCGCAAGAAAAAGCCGGTGTTTTTTCCCGCGGCATGGCCCAGCGCCTCAACCTGGCCCGCATTCTGATGCTGGAACCGCAACTCCTGCTGCTGGACGAACCTTCTACCGGCCTGGATACGCGATCCCGCGCCATGCTGGATCGGGAAATTTTAAAGGCCAAAGAACGCGGCGCGGCAGTGGTCTGGATTAGCCACGCGCTCACCGAGGATCTGCCAAAAGCAGATCTGGTGGCCGAACTTGGACCGGTAAGCAAAAAGTCCACTGGCCTGGCCTATTTTGGCCCAGCCGATCAATTTAAAGCTTATAAGGAAGTGAGGGAACACGCATGAGCAGCACCCCCTCATTTTTGAGCTCCGCCCTGATCATAGGCCGCAAGGACCTGACCCTGCTGCTCGGGCGCGGCACCGGGCTGGCTCAGGCGTTTTTGCTCGGGTTGCTGATCATTTTTATTTTCAGCCTGTCGCGCGGCATTGGCGAGACCGTTTCCGCTCAGGCCGCAGCCGCCATCTTTTGGGTAGCCACGCTGTTCTGTCAGGTATTGGTTTTTACCTCGCTCTATGCTCTGGAAGAAGTGAACGGGCAAAGGCAGGGGCTACTTCTGGCTCCGGCTCCGTTGCAAAGCATCTGGCTGGGCAAGGGGCTGGCCGGGCTGATCATGCTGTTGCTGGCCCAATTGCTGTTCCTGCCTGCCGTGGCCGTATTTTTGGATCAGGAGCCGCAAGGCACACTTATGCGCGGCTTGCTCTGCATCCTGCTCACCGATGTAGGACTGGCGGCGGCCGGATCTCTGCTGGGCGCTCTGGCCCAGGGACAGGCGGCGCGTGAGTCGCTTTTGAGCATCGTAATCTTTCCGCTGCTACTGCCCCTGCTGCTGGCTGCCATCAGCACCGGAGCCGAGTTTCTGGGCGGCGGCGTCCCGAGCGGCGATGGCGAGAACTGGCTGCGCATCATCATGGCTTTTGACGCCCTGTTTCTGGCCGCTGGCCTGCTGCTTTTCGGTTTTATTTACAATTCAAGGGAATAATACGTATGGATATGAAAAAACCAACACCGCAAAAAAATCTTTTTGCGGCAGTTGCGCCGCTGGCGCTGCTGGGCGCTTTGCTCATGGCGGGTTGCCACTGGATGATCTTTGCCTACGCGCCGGAAGAGCGTGTCATGGGGCTGATTCAAAAAGTCTTCTATCTGCACATGCCGCTGGCCTGGTGGGCCTTGTTCAGCTTTTTTCTGGTTTTTGTCTGCGGCATCGCTTATCTGGCCAGACGCACCCCCTTCTGGGACGCCCTGGCCGAATCGGCAGCCGAAATCGGCCTGCTCATGGCCGGTCTGGCCCTGATTACCGGCTCCATCTGGGCGCGTGTTTCCTGGAATACATGGTGGACCTGGGATCCGCGCCTCAGCACCACCTTGATCATGTGGTTCATTTACGCCGGTTATCTTGTGGTGCGCCGCCTGGATTTCACTTTTGAACGGCGGGCCACGGTATCGGCGGCGCTGGGCATCATCGCCTTCATTGACGTGCCGCTGGTCTTCTTTTCCGCCCGGCTCTGGCCGCAGACCATGCACCCCAGCGTGGTTGGCCGAAGCGGTGGCCTGGAAGGAGAAATGCTGACCACTCTGTTTGTCTGCCTGGCCGCTATGGGAGTATTCTGGGTTGCCCTGCTGCTGACGCGCTACCGTCAGGCCCTGGCGGCGCAACGCCTTGACCGGGCCAGACTGGATTATTTAAACAACGAAGACAACTTTTAGACTGTGCCGAGGAAGAAATGGATAAAACAACCTGGTTGATGTATGCCTGCATGGTGGTTTGGGCCGGTTTTGGCCTCTATTTGTTCATGATCGCCCGGCGGCAGAAGAATCTGGAACGCCGGATCGAACAGCTGGCAATCCGCGCGGACGAAGAATAATCAAGTAAAACAAAAAACTAAAAACAGATCAGGTGGTCAATATATGTCCGCGCAAAAAGAAACAGCCAATTCCGGCCTTCTGGGCCGCGTCGTACTGGCGCTCATGTTTGCCTCGCTGCTTGGCATGTTTGCCGCGTCCTTTGCTTACCGGCATTCCAACCCTTCGCTGGTCAAGCACCTCAACGCTGTTTCCGAAAGCAGCAGCGAATCCGAAGAAGCGGCCGAAGCTCAGGCTATGCAGCATATCGGCGAACTTATGGGCAAGCTCAAAGAAAACCCGGAATCCTATGACTTGCGCATGGAGCTGGCCGGGCATTTCATGGAGTCCAACCAGTGGCCGAATGCTGTCGCGCATCTGGAAAAAGCTGTGGAAATACGCCCGGATTCGCTGCCCGCGCACATGCATCTCGGCTATGCCCGTTTCAGCTTGCAGGAATATGAAGCGGCGGCGCAAAGTTACGAGCGGGCCGTGGAACTTTCCGGCGATGCCAACGCCAAGGTCAATCTGGCCTTCATTTATAAAAATCACCTGAACCGCCAACAGGAGGCCGACGCCCTCTTCGACGCGGTGATCAATTCCGACGCCAACGAACAGGCACGCGAGATGGCCAAGGCCATAAAAGCGCAATAATTTTGTGGTAGCGCCTGCTTTTGCCGTCAGACAAGGAAGGCTGTTTTTTTTGCGAAGGAAGTGTACTCTTCTGGTACTCGACCGAAGCAAAAAAACAACGCCTGACGCAGTATCACGGCAAAATGAGGCGCTAGCAGCCTTGACAGCAAGGCCAAGTACAACATATTTTTACAGACTATTTCGTAAAAAAATTATGGAGGAGCTCATGGGCGCCAACATCACCAAATCGTTAACTTTCGATGATATTTTACTACAGCCCGGATACTCCGAATATACGCCGGATCAGGTAAGCGTTGCCTCGCAGCTTACCAACTCCATTTCGCTGAGCATTCCCCTCATCTCCGCTGCCATGGATACCGTCACGGAATCGGAAATGGCCATTTCCATGGCCCGCAACGGCGGCGTGGGCGTGGTGCACAAAAACATGAGCATTGAGGAACAAAAGCTTGAGGTTGAAAAGGTCAAAAAATCCGAAAGCGGCATGATCACCGACCCGGTGACCGTGCGCCCGCAGGACAGCGTGGGTAAAGCCCTGGAACTTATGCGTGAGTTCAGGGTTTCCGGCCTGCCTGTGGTGCGCGGCGAAAAGCTGGTCGGCATTCTGACCAACCGTGACGTGCGCTTTGTAAAAGATCTGGATGCCACCAAGGTCAAAGAAGTTATGACCAGCCGCCGTCTGGTGACCGTACCGGTTGGCACCACCTTGGAAGACGCCAAGGAACTGCTGCACGCCAACCGCATTGAAAAACTGCTGGTGGTAGACTCGGAAAAACGCCTTCGCGGCCTGATCACCATGAAGGATATTGAAAAAGTCCGCAAATATCCCAACTCCTGCAAGGACGACCAGGGGCGGCTGCGCGTGGGCGCGGCCATCGGCATAGGCGCGGAAAGTCTGGCCCGGGCCGAAGCTCTGCTGACAGCCGGAGCGGACTTTCTGGTGCTGGACTCGGCGCACGGTCATTCGGCCAACGTGCTGCGTGCCATCCGCGATCTCAAGGCCGCCTTCCCCAATTGCCAGTTGGTGGCCGGTAATATCGCCACCTATGAAGGTGCCAAAGCGATTTTTGAAGCCGGAGCGGATACCGCCAAGGTGGGTATCGGCCCCGGATCAATCTGCACCACTCGCGTGGTGGCCGGAGTGGGCGTGCCACAGGTTACCGCAATAATCGAGGCGGCCAGGGCGGCGCGTGAAGCCGGACGTTGCATCATCGCCGACGGTGGCATCAAGTATTCGGGCGACATCGTCAAGGCGCTGGCCGTGGGGGCCAATACCGTGATGATCGGCAGCCTGTTCGCGGGCAGCGAGGAAAGCCCCGGTGAAACCGTGCTCTATCAGGGCCGCACTTACAAAATTTATCGCGGCATGGGCTCCATTGACGCCATGCGCCAGGGCAGTTCCGATCGCTACTTCCAGGATAAAAGCAAAAAATTCGTGCCGGAAGGCATTGTTGGCCGCGTGCCCTACAAGGGCCCGGTGGCGGAAAGCCTTTACCAGATGGTGGGCGGCCTGCGTGCCGGCATGGGTTATGTGGGAGCCAAAGATCTTGAAGAGATGCGCACCAAGGTGAAAATGGTGGAAATTTCCGCCGCCGGACTGCGCGAAAGCCATGTGCATGACGTGATCATCACCAAAGAAGCGCCCAACTACCAGGTGGAAAAAGACTAATATTTACCGCCGCGCTGGCGTAGTTTTACATACAAGTAAGGCGTAGTGTTACACATAAGGACGCAACACTAACAAAATGTTTGGCATCAGTTCCTTTGAATTTCTCCTCATCCTGCTCGTGGCTCTCATGGTGCTGGGACCTGACAAATTGCCCAAAATCATGCGTACCTTCACCAAGGTGATGTTCGAATTTCGCCGTGTCAAAACCGATTTTCAGCGCGTGATGAACACTGAACTGGCTTTTCAGGAGCAGGTAGAGCGGGAACAGCAGCAAAAAAAACTGGAGCGCGGCATCCAGGCCCGGCAACAAGCGGAACAGCAGGCCGAACAGCAAGCCAGGCAACAGGCAGCGCCGGATATTGAGACGCAGCCAAGGCCGGATGCTGACCAACAGGCAGATCCTGTTCCCGATGCCAGCACTGGCGGCTTGACGCAAACGCCTTTATTAGCTGAAACAGACCAGGCACCCCAGCCCGTTACACCAGCGCCATCCGCTACGCAGGTAACGGAAAGTGAAAAACCGGAAATAAAAGGAGCCGGGGAATGAGCCTGAAAAGCAGCCCTTTACCCAGCCCCTGGAGCCAGATAGACAACCGCCCCGCGCCAGGTGAATCGGCTGATGGAGGCGAACCTGCCACACAAGCAGACAGTAGCGTGCCAGCCCCCCAAACTGACAGTAATTCTTTAGTTGCACAAACAGACAGCAACGCTCCGGCCACCCAGGCTGGCGGCGGGGAACCGCCTGAGCCGCCCGCTTCCATCCAAGCTCAGGAAGAGCCGAACGAAAAAAAAGACGAGAACGGTAAAGAAGACGAAGAGCCCATGGGCATCATGGATCATTTCCGCGAACTGCGCGGTCGTCTGCTCAAGGCTTTTCTGGCCGTGGTGTTCGGCTTTGTGGTTTGCTGGATATTGCGCTCCTATCTGGTTGATTTCCTCTTCCAGCCTTTGCTGGAAGCGCTACGCGCCACGAACCAGCCGGGCGAGGTAGTCGCCCTGGGCGTAGCCGAAAAATTCTTCACCTACATGAAAGTCGCCCTGGTCGGCGGTATTTTCGTGGGCAGCCCGCTGATTTTTTATCAAATCTGGGCCTTTATCGCGCCCGGCCTCTACGATGACGAAAAAATCTACATGGTGCCGGTGGCGGTGTGCTCCGCCCTGTTCTTTATTGCGGGTGGCGCTTTCTGCTATCTGGTGATGCTGCCCAACGCCCTGCCCTTTTTGCTTGGCTTTGGCGAGGAATACATGCGTGACACCCCGCGCATGACCGAATATTACGAATTTGTGCTGCAACTCATTTTCGCTTTCGGGCTGATCTTTGAAATGCCGCTCTTCGTGTTCTTCCTTGCCCGTCTGGGTCTGGTCAGCGCCCCCATGCTCAGCAAATTCCGCCGCTACTTCGTCGTTATCGCCTTCATTATGGGAGCCGTGCTTACACCCCCTGATGTAATGTCGCAACTTTTCATGGCCTGTCCCATGCTTTTGCTTTATGAGTTCAGTATCATCATCGCCCGAATTTTCGGACGTAAAAAGAAAGAAAAAACACCAACGGCGGAAGCTCCGGCAGCAAGTTAGATAGGGGGACACGACCAATGACAAAAAAATCCCGTATAGCCAAAATTGTTAGGAACACCAACGAAACCCGCATCAGTCTTGAATTAAACCTGGACGGTTCCGGCAAGGTTGAGGTGGAAACCGGTTTTGGCATGGCCGATCACATGCTCACCCTTATGGCTTTCTGGGCCGGGTTCGATCTGAAAGCGCAATGCGGCGGCGATTTGCAGGTGGACGCGCACCACACCGTGGAAGATGTCTGCCTCTGCCTGGGGCAGGCGCTGCTGGAAGCCTTGGGCGACCGCCAGGGCATTGCCCGCACCGGGGCTGCCAAAGTTCCCATGGACGAGGCTCTGGCCGATGTTTGCATTGATCTTTCCGGGCGTAATTATCTGGTTTATAATGGTGAGGAACTGCTCCCGCCGGTTATGGCTGGTGAGGAACGCGCCCTTTGGCGGGAATTTTTTAAATCCCTGGCTGCCGGAGCGCGTATGAATCTGCATATTTCCTTGCTTTACGGCATAAACGGGCATCATTTGCTGGAATCAGCCTGCAAAGGGCTGGGTCTGGCTCTGCGGCAGGCCGTTGCCATCAATCGCCAAAATCTTTTAAGCACCAAAGGGAGTCTGGATTGAAAAAGCGCATCGCCCCCCAGAGCCTTCTAATACTGGCAAGCATGACTCTTGCCCTGAGCCTGGCAATTGGCGGCTGTTCCGGCCCCAAACCCGCTTTTGTGCCCGCCGCCTCGGTGGTCATCGGCATAGGCGGCTTTTACCAGCCTACCAGCACTAAAGAGCTGCTGGCCGGCTATTTGCCGGAGCAGGTCGAACGGGTGGATGGCAAAATATTCCCCCAGCTGGACAACGATTTTGAAGAAATGCTGCGCAGCGGCACCAGCCGCGATTACGTAGGCAGCGAACGCTCCTACCAATGCATACGGCAGGAACAGGGCAAAGAGCATAACTCGGCCTTCCCCTTCTGGGTGGCTGTGGGCAAATGCATGAACGTGGATCTGGTCATCGTGCCTCAGGTACAAGCCTGGCAGGAACGCCTGGGCGGCGAGATGGGCGTGGAGCAACCGGCTGCCGTGATCATGGATTTCTTTTTGCTGGACGTAAAAAATCAGTCGCTAATCGCCCGTTCGCGTTATGACGAAACCCAAAAGGCTCTGGCCTCGAATCTGCTGGATATGGGCAAGTTCATTGAACGTGGCGGCAAGTGGGTAAGCGCGGGTGAACTGGCCCGCGAAGGCATGGCCAAGGCCGTCAAGGAGCTTGGCCTGTGATCATTTTTCCGGCTGTTGACATCAAGGACGGCAAATGTGTGCGCCTGAAACAGGGCAAGGCGGATCAGAGTACGGTTTTCTCTTCCAGCCCTCTGGAAATGGCCCAACGCTGGTACGATGAAGGAGCAGCCTGGCTGCACATCATCGATCTGGACGGGGCCTTTGACGGCACGCCGGTCAATCTCAAGCTAATCGGGGATATCTGTTCGCGCCTTGCCATCAATGTACAGGTGGGCGGCGGCATCCGCGATGAGCAAACGGTTCGCGCCTATCTGGAAAGCGGCGTGCGGCGTGTGATCATCGGTACTATGGCCCTGGAAAACCCGGACCTCTATGCCAAGATCTGCGCCGACTTTCCCGGTCGGGTCGGGGTCTCGCTGGATGCCGCAGACGGCCGCCTGAAAACCAAGGGCTGGCTGAGCGATGCCGGGCTGACCGTGCGCGAAGTCCTGCCCAGGCTGCTGCAACAGGGGACGGCTTTCATCATTTACACCGATATTGATCGTGACGGCATGCAAAGCGGCATCAATATAGAGGCCATGACCTGGCTGAGCCAGAACTCACTGGTGCCGGTAATCGCGGCTGGCGGCGTCACCGCTCTGGAAGACGTCCGAGCCCTCTATCCTCTGAGCCTGCATGGACGCCTGGAAGGGGCCATTACCGGACGGGCCATTTATGAAGGAACCCTCAAGTTACGCGAGGCCCTGGCCTGGATTGAGGCGCAACGGAAGATGGGGCATCCGAGCGTGTATGGCTAACTAGAAATTACCCTTTTTGATATACCAACTCTTCTTGTGGGTGAAGCCTAATGTTTTCATAGGCTTCACCCGTTTTTTATCCTAGCTTGACTTTTGTAGCTATTTGGCTACATTTATTTCATGCGAAATGTCTTAAACAAAACGGATAAATTTTTGGCCTGGATCGACGGCTTGAAAGACCAGAAAGGCCGAGCGCGGATTTTATCCCGTGCCGTTGCCGCCGAGGATGGTAACTTTGGCGACTGCGGCCCTGTTGGTGATGGTGTTTCGGAAATGCGAATCCATTATGGGCCGGGGTATCGAGTTTACTTCGCTCAGGAAGGAATCAACATTTATCTGCTTATCGCTGGCGGTGACAAAGATAGCCAGAAGCAGGACATCAAGCAGGCCAAAGCTATATGGAACTATTTAAAAAAGGCGGGGGCGGTATGAAAATAACCAGATTTGATGTGACGGAACACCTAGACAATGAAGAGGTAATTGCGGAATACCTTGCCGCCGCAATGGAAGACTCCAACCCAAACGTTTTCCTTGCCGCTTTGGCTGACGTGGCAAAAGCACGGGGCATGGCCAGATTGGCTAAAGATTCCGGTCTGAGCAGGGAAAGCTTATATAAAACCCTCGCGCCTGGCGCCAAGCCCCGTTTCGAAACCATCATGAGAATTACCAGAGCACTCGGTGTTCCGATGGCTCCGGCGGTAATAAATGCAGGAAATCATATAGTGGCTGGACATTAGCAGAAGTTTTGGGAGCATTGCACAATTGGAATTACCCTCTTACTTGCATCTGCTTATTCCGCCCCGCCGCGTCCCTTGCCCTGACCATTCGGCCCTTCGCAACGGTACATCAGCTTGATTTCATCTTTGGCCTGCTCGAAAGGAAACTCGGCCCAGACTGAATCGCGATCCGGCACAACTTCCAGCAAATTACCCGGTCCATCCAGTCCGCGCTCACCCGAATGGGCGCGGACTTTTATTTTGCTGTCCCCCCCGGCCTCTGCCGCAGCATGCGAAGCCTGTACCGCCTTGCCGGAAAAAGAAGCCACCAACGCGGCGGCGGAAAGAAGAATTGTTGGTGAGTCTTGCAAGCTTGCGGCTCCGCCAGAATCACTCAACTCTCCCCCACCCTGCATCACCGGGCGGCGCAGCAAGGCCAAGGGGCCGGGGTAATCGCGCACTTTTAAGGTAATATCGCCGGGCGCGGCAAATTTGTGCAGAAACTCGTTATCCGCGTTGTTGCGCCCGATGCAAAGCCAGTAAGCGTCCTCACCCTCAAAACGCCAGTATTGCCGTCCGGCCTGGGCCAACTGAAAATCGCGCCCTGTAAGCAGGCCGGGCTTGCGATCCGCCAGACGCAGCAGCGGCCAGAACGCGCGGGTATTTTCCCGCTCGGTCAAAAGACAGCCGCCAGCCGGGGTGGGAATTTCCGTAATGCCGAAGTCGGCGGCCAGTTGCATCTGGCGTGAGCGCCCGCGCCCGGAAATATCCAACAGGCGCTCGCGGTCCACCAGTCCGTCCAGTTCCGCCTTGGTCGGATCCAGAAGCTTGGCGCTCAAAGGACGGAGCAGCGCTTCCTTTAGTCCGGTCTCGCGCCGGATAATATTCAACGAATCCCGGCGCTGCGACATTGGCCGCTGCCCAAGTACCTCACCGCTGGCCACAAAGGTGGCCCCATATTCTTCCATCAGCTGCGCTGCCCGGCGCAGCATGAGAATCTTGCAGTCCACGCAGGGGTTGAGCATGCTGCCAAAGCCGTGTGCAGGGCCTACGGCCAACATATCCACGAACTCTTCGGAAATATCCACCGGTATGATGTCCAGTCCGTAAACCCGCCGCCAGTGTTTGATTTTACCGGCATTGCCGAAAAATGGGCTGATGAAGTGCAGGCATTTTACACGCAGCCCCTGATCCTGCAAAAGCCTGGCCGCCAGAATGCTGTCCAGACCGCCGGAAAACAGGGAGAGACCGTCGCAACCGCTTGTAGTTTTAATATCGTCTTGTGTTTGCATTTGGCTTTTTTAAAGGTTGCGGCTGATAAAGGCAAGGGGGAGAATGGTGCTAGCAAAAAACCACCCTCCAGCCATAGCCGAAGGGTGGTTCTTATTACTCTTTTCAGTCTTTTGATCACGCCGATAAAGCGCGATCGCGAGGCTTAATTACATGCCGCGCAGCTGAACGGCGCGCACAACGCGCTTCAGGGCGATCATGTAAGCGGCCATACGCAGGGTGACTTTCTTTTCCTGGCTGAGAGCCCAGAGGTCGTTAAAAGCCAGCTTGAGGTTGCGGGCCAGCTTTTCGTTAACTTCAGCTTCGGTCCAGTAGAAGCCCTGGAGGTTCTGCACCCATTCCAGGTAGGAACAGGCCACGCCGCCGGCGTTGGCGAAAATGTCCGGAATAACGTGAACGCCCTTCTTTTCGAGGACGGCGTCGGCTTCGACGTGGGTCGGGCCGTTGGCGCCTTCAAGAATGACTTTCGCCTTGATGTCGTTAACGTTGCTGGCGTTGATCTGGTTGTCCAGAGCGGCCGGGAAGAACACGTCAACGTCAAGCTTCCAGAAGTCGGCCAGGGTGATTTCCTGGAGGCCGTCTTCCTGGTAGCCCTTGAGGGACTTGCCGTGGGTGCTGGAGTAAGCCATGGCCTTCTTAACATCGATGCCCTTGGCGTTGTAGAAGGTGCCGCCGATGTCGTTAACGGCCACGATGATGCCGCCTTCGTCCTGAATCAGCTTGGAGCCGATGCTGCCCACGTTGCCGAAGCCCTGAGTGGCAACTTTTTTGCCCTTGATGCTGTCGTTGTTGGCTTCGTAGTAGTGCTTGAGGGCCAGCATGAGGCCACGGCCGGTGGCTTCGTTACGGCCAAGAGAGCCGCCGAGTTCGATCGGCTTGCCGGTAACCACGCCGAGCACGTCATGGCCCATAACTTTGCTGTAGGCATCAACAAACCAGGCCATAACCTGGCCATCGGTGTTGACGTCAGGAGCCGGGATGTCGCGGTGTTCGCCAACGATCGGGGCGATACGTTCGGTGTAAGCTTTGGTCATGCGCATCTGTTCGCCCTTGGACAGCTTGGTGGGATCCACTGCGATGCCGCCCTTGGCGCCGCCGTAAGGCACGTTCACCACGGCGCACTTCCAGGTCATCCAGGCAGCCAGAGCCTTAACTTCGTTCAGATCGGCTGCGGGATGGAAGCGGATGCCGCCCTTGTAGGGGCCGCGGGCGCTGTTATGCTGCACGCGATAGCCCTGGAAAACTTCAACATGACCGTCATCCATCACAACCGGAACAGAAACCAGCAGTTCACGCTCAGGGTGGCGCAGAACTTCGTAATCATTGCGGGTAAGACCGAGATTTTCAGCAGCTTTGTCCAGAACACTCAGCATGTTCTCAAACGGATTGTATTCAGCCATTTAATCCTCCTACAAGGGTTGAGTTATTCACTAAGACTAAATTCCACAGGGCTCATTATTTACATACAGGCACTTCCATAGATCCTAACTCAGGCGAAATCAAGGGTTTTGTAAAAAAAAGCACAAGCGCCTGCCGGGGCAATCCGCGCCACAAAATAATCAGTTCAACAAGCTATATAGATAATCATTTGCCAATAAAAACAAGCCCGCTATAGACTGATATATATAAAGGCATTTTGCCCCAAACACCAAACTGCGAGGATACCCGCCATGAATAATAAACAAGTAGTGCGCGATCAAAAAAGAGAACATGCCGTACCGGAAAAATGCGCCGATTCGCCGCTCACCCGTGCTGACGGCGGCATCAAGTCCACGGCGGCGGCCATGGCCAACGAAGCTCACCGCCACTCGGCGGCGGCGGATCTGGACTATGTAGATACCTGCGCTATGAACAACCCCAACCAAAAAGGTCCGGTGGCAGGTGGCCCGCAAGGAAAAATTAAATAGGCAGTATTTTCACGCATGAAAATACTGCCTGGGGCCAATCCCACACCCGGCGAATCAATTGATCCGCCGGGTGTTTTTATTAATTGGGGAAGCTATTTCGCAGAAAATTGATCAAAGGCTTCCAGTATGCGCGAAGAGTAGATGGTGGCCGCGCCGGTATTCAGGGCAATGGCCATGGCCAGGGTTTCCAGCAATTCATCGCGGGTAGCTCCCGCCTTGACCGCTTCGGCGGCGTGAACGGCAATGCAGCCATCGCAGCGGGTAGTGGCGGCAACGGCCAGGGCAATCAGCTCGCGGGTCTTGTCGCACAAAGCGCCCTTGCTGGCAGCGGCTTTGGTCAGTTCGCCGTAGCCTTTCATGATACCGCCGTTGCCCTTGACCAGATTACCCAAATTGCCCATGTTGTAATCAAGTGCCTGCTTCCAATCCGTCATGTAAATTCTCCTTGCTTTGTGGGACAGCGCCCCATTTGAACGGCTTCGGCGGTACATAGTTTACAATACCACCATAGCCTTATGTATACTTGAAATATTATGAATATGGCAAGTCTGACGTCTGTTCCATAATATAACAGGGATTTTGCCTTGTTGCGTGCCAGCCCCGGTGCTATATTGACGCGCAAGCGGGAATGGTCCCAAACGCGCCAAAACGAAAAAGTAAAAATGCCCTGAGTCAAAAGCATCACTTCCGGAGGATAATTCAATGCCCAATGCAGCCGTTAGCAAGGTTTATTTCGCGGGTATGCGTGCCCGCCGTGAAAAAGACAATAAAACCAGCAAGATTGAAAGGCTGTTCGCGGCAGCCGAATTCGCCGGGCTTTTCAGCAAAAACGATCTGACCGCCATCAAGCTGCATTTTGGTGAAAGCGGCTGCGACACCTTCATCAACCCGGTCTTTGCCGGAACCGCCGTGCGCCTGTTGCGCAGCTGCGGAGCGCGTCCCTTTCTGACCGATACCAACACGCTCTACACCGGCAGCCGCCGCAATTCCGTAGATCATATGGAAACCGCCTTGCGGCACGGCTTCTCCTACGCCACGGTGAATGCGCCGATCATCATCGCCGATGGCCTGACCAGTGCGGCTTTTCAGGAAGTGCAGATCGACAAAAAACATTTCAAAAAAGTCAAAATCGCCGAGGCTGTCGCCAACGCGAACAGCATGCTGGTGCTCTCGCATTTCAAAGGCCATGTCACCGCCGGTTTTGGCGGAGCCATCAAAAACCTGGCCATGGGCTGCGCCCCGGCCAGAGGCAAACGCGAGCAACACGCGGCCAATTTCTTTGTTGAGGCCGACAAATGCGCCGCCTGCGGACAGTGCATTGCCCATTGCCCGGCCACGGCCATCGCCTGGCAAAAAAATGGCGATAAAAAGCAGGCTTTCATCGATAAGGACAAATGCATCGCCTGTGGCGAATGTATGAGCGTATGTACCTTCGAGGCAGTGGACATGGATTGGTCCACCAGCCTCTCCGGCTTTACCGAGCGTTTGGTGGAGTATGCTTTTGGCGCGGCCTCCTGCTTCAAAGGGCAGATAGCCTACATCAACTTCCTGATGAACATCACGCCGGACTGCGATTGCGCAGGCTGGAGCGACGCCCCGCTGGTGCCGGATATCGGCATTCTGGCCTCCAAAGATCCGGTGGCTCTGGACAAGGCCTGCCACGATCTGGTCAATGCCCAAATCGGCTTTAAAAATTCGCACCTTTCCTGCAACCACGGAACCGGTGAAAACAAGTTTAAAGGATCTTTCTCCCGAACCGTAGGCGAACTGCAATTCAATTACGCCGAGGAGATCGGCATGGGATCTACCAAGTACGAGCTAATTGAAATCTAACTTTTTGATTTTATTTGAATATGAGCAAAGATTATAATTGGATCCGCCGGGAGAAAACACCCCGGCGGCGCAAAATACAGAGCATTCAGGACGCGCTGGCGCAGTTCCTGTCCCGGCACAAGGGGCGCGGTAATCTGCGTCTGGTGCATTTGTGGGAGAACTGGCCCATGGTTATGGGCGATCAATTGACGGATGTGGCCCTGCCGCTGGGTGTGCAGGACCGGACTTTGCTGATCGGCGCGGAAGACAGCATGCTCATGCATGAACTCAGCTTCTTCATCCCGGAAATTATGGATCGGGCCAATGCCTTCATGGACGAAAACTACTTCACCAAAGTGCGCCTGGAATTGCCGCGCGGCCGCACTCCGCTCTACCCGCCAACGCCGGGCGGTGGAGTCAGCGAAACCGCCAGCCCAAAAACATCGTCCCAGCGAACAGACTTGCGCCATAAACCGGAAAACCTTGGCGGCCTTATCGGGCGCTTTGATCCCGAATCGTCCATTGGCCGCGCCTATCTGAGTTATGTAAAATCGTTTGAGAAGTAGTCCTTACGATCTATGGCCGTCCGGCCATAAGCTCACGGGCCAGTACCCGGCCCTGTTCGCCGCCACCGGCCATACGGGCAATTTCCCCTTCCACTTCCGCGCCTGCAAGCCTTGTGCAGCGGGTATAGGTTTCGCCGTCCAGCACTTCCTTGCGTACCAGAAAATGCCTGGATGCCCCGGCAGCCAGGCTGGGCCAGTGGGTAATAAGGATAAGCTGACGCCGCGTTCCCAAATCGCGCAGCTTGTCCGCCACCTTGTTCAGGGTGATGCCGCCCACGCCGGAATCAACTTCGTCAAAAATCAGGGTGGGCGCTTCGATCATGCGGCGGGCCAGAATGCTGACCAAAGCCAGCAAAAAGCGCGAAAGTTCGCCACCGGAAGCGATTTTATCCATAGGTTGGGCGGACTGTCCGGGGTTGGGCTTCCAGAAAATCTGCGCCCTATCCTCGGTAGTGTTGGAGTGGGCACTAGAACCTGAATCTAGCGAGCTGCCAGCCCGACCGGGATGCAGTTCCCTGGCCGTGAAAACAAATTCAACCTGAACTTGCTCGGAAAAGCCGAGATCGCGCAATTCGGCCTCCAACAAGGCTTTTAGCTGGGTGGCGGCTTCGCGCCGGGCCGGGTTCAATCTGGACAGCACCTCGGACAGGCGCTCGCAAATTGTATATTCCTCGCGGCCCAGTTGCTTTAGGTCCAGGGCGCAGGAGTCAAGAAAATCCAGATTCTCGATTAATTCGCCGCGCAGGGCCAAAACTTCCGGCAGGCTGCGCTTAAGCTTGCGCTTGAGCTGGGACAGAGCGAAAAGGCGTTTTTCAATGGCTTCGGCGTCGTGGCTGGAAGCTTTGCGCCCGGAGTTGCGGTCGCCTTGACGCAAACGCGAAGCCAGATCCGACAAGGTCGGGTAAAATTCGGCAAGTGCCTGTACATCCGTGGCATAGCCTTCATCCAGCGCGGCCAGTTGCTTTACGGCCCGCTCCAGGCTACCCAAGCCGTCCAGCAAGCCGCCGGATATACCACCGCCTCGCCCCGATCCGGACGAGGCACCATCGCCATACAGTGCGCCAAGCGCCTGTTCCACGGCCATATTGTAGGCATCATCACGCTTGAGCGCCTGACGCCGCGCCTCAAGTTCGTCTTCCTCGTTCTCACGCGGGTTGATCTTGTCTATTTCCTGGCGCTGAAACTCCAGCAGATCGCGCTTGGCCTCCAGCTCGCCGAAACGCCGCTCCAGTTCGCGGCGGCGCTCCAGAAGTTCGAGCAAAGCGCGTAAAGCCTCGTCACGCTCGGCAAACAAATCCGGCCGGTTCATAAAATCATCAAGAATTTTGCCCTGAAAAGCCGGTTGCAGCAGTTTTTGCTGTCCGTGCTGGCTGGTGTGCAAAAGCAGAGCGGGTTTAAGTTCGCGTACGCTTTCCTGCGAACTTAAACGATCGTTGATGAACAGGCGGCTGCGTCCGCTATCGGCGGCCAATTCACGCCTGATCAGCAATTCTTCTCCACTGGAGGTTACAAACACCGCTTCAGCCGAGGCTTTTTCCTTGCCCGGCCGCACCAGATCAGCCTCCAGTCGGTCCCCGGTAAGAAAATTCAGAGCCTTCAGGATAAAACTCTTGCCAGCCCCGGTCTCGCCGGAAAGCACATTGACGCCGGAGCCGAACTCCAGCTCCATATCCTCAATGAGGGCCAAATCCTGAATACGCAGATATTCCAGCATATTGTTCGCTTATCGTTTTTTTAACGGGATAATTGCATATTACTTACAGCTTCAAATCAAGAACCCGCTGAATATACTCGGAAGCCGGAGTTGCCGCAAGCAAAGCTGCAAATTCGCGATCAGCGGAATCCTGTTGCCCGCCTGCCCTCGCCGCCCTTGCCTTGTCCAGCGCTTCGCCCAGTTCGCCGATGCCGGTTTCCAGACGCAGACATTGCAGCGCTGCCAGACCGTAGCGCATTTGCGCAAGCCAATTCTGCGGATCGTAAAGCGACATCTGGGCCAGGTACCCCATATCCATCCAGGCATAATCGGGCAGACACGAATAAATTGCATGCATTCTGGCTGGCAAGACCGCATAATCTGGGTTGGCGGAAGTTTTATCCGCTATTTCATTATCCGCCAGCAGCAGGCATTCCGAAGCGTTTTCCGGCATAAAGCCCGGTTCGGGACGAAAATAATAGCCCGGTCTGGCCAGTTTGCCCTGCGCGGCCAGCACCTCCGACCAGTAAATATAAAAATCGTAAGCCCGACGCGGCGGTTGCCCGGCCCAACGCGCCGCCAACCCCGTACCATCAGCTTCCGCCCTGCCGTCAGACCTTTTTGCCCAAACGGGCATTGACGGCAACAACTCCTGCTGTTTTTGCCAAAAACGCGCGGCCAGTTCCTGTTCACCTCGGGTCAGGCAGAAAATACAGGCGGCCAGATTTGCGGCTGTGGCAGCCCTTGTTACCCTGGAGGCTATCCCTTCCGCATCGGTTGCGCCGGGCACTCTGGCCGTAGTGACCATAACAGAAGGCTGGGTGGCCAACTGGCGGCAAAGATCCAATCCGGCTGTGGCATATGCCTGCGCAGCCTCTGCCCGGTAAGTTGGGGAATCCGCCTGCCCGGCCTCGGAAAGCAAATTTAGCAAAGCAGCCGCAATTTCCTGCGCACCGGCCACATGAGCGCTCTGCTCCGCCGGTTCCGCCTGGGCCGCCTGAGCCTGTTCAGCTTCCAGCAGTCGGCCAAGTTGATCGACCAGCCCAGGCGTATTAAAGCGGTGCGAACCATGACGGAAAAGCTGCAACAGGCTCAATAAAAAATATCGTTCCGCCTCAAGCCCGGTAGTTCTTCTGCCAGCCGGGCCGTCAGCGGAAACCATTGCCAGCAATTCGGCGCAACGGTGTTCCGGCAAATGTTCGGCATGCACTCTGACCCAGGCCAGGCGGGCCATTTTTTCAGCCTCGGCAGGATGATCCAGATAAAAACGGGTTTTATCGAGCAGTTCCAGGGAGTGATTGTAGACCAGCATTTCCCGTCCCGGCTCAAAACAGACGTTCTGATCCTCGCCCAGATTCTGCCCCAGAACCAGACAGCCGCAGGAAGATGCTTCAAAAAGACGAAAATTGACTTCGGCGCAAATGGATTCATTGGGAGCCAAACGCGAATCGGAAAAAAAATCCATCATTTGCTCAAAAGGCACGCGGGCCTTGGGCCAGGCAACAGGAAAACGCTGCCCCAACAAACCCAGCAGGGCCAAACGCAAAGGACGGTGCTGATCAACCGCGCCGCAAAAGGCAAGAGCGTTGGTACGCCCGGCATGAGCGCGCCAGGGTCGGGAATAACCCGCGTGGCGCAGCCGTTTTGTACCCGGCCCCAAATTTTCCTCCGGCGGCAGCTCGGCAAACAGGCTTACATGCGGGGTCAGAACAAAATCAAAAAGTCTGGCGTAATATTTTTGCCAGAACAGATTCAAATGCGTATCCACGCTGATGAAAACCGTGGGACAAGGTGCTTGCTCCAGCCCCTGCAATAAAACGCGCTTGCCCAACCGCTCCTGATGGATGATCAAATCCGCCTGAAAGCCCTCTTTTGCACGCAGTTCCGCCAAAAGTTCCGGCAAATCGCAAATGCCGAAGGCAAGTTCCGGAGCCGCCACCCGGTGCCCCAGGCGCTTAAGAGCATCCTTCCAACGAAAGTCAACGCAAAGTATGTTCATCGTCCACGCCTTAGAGCCTTTTCACGTTGAAATGCCTTCTTGATGGTCGGCACAGCCGCCCTGCAAGTATTTGCTCCAACCTTACCTCTACCCGCGCCTTTCAGGTTCAAAAAACTCGCGCAGCCCTTCGCCCAGCAGATTGTAACTCAACACGGTCAGTAATATGGCCAGCCCGGGAAAAACCGAGAGCCACCAGGCCACGCCCATGGCTTCGCGGCCGTCCATAAGCATGTTGCCCCAACTGGCAGTGGGAATTTCCGCCCCTATGCCCAAAAAAGACAGCGCCGATTCGGTAAGTATGGCCCCGGCCACGCCCAAAGTGGCGGAAACCAGCACCGGCCCCAGAGCATTTGGCAGAATGTGCAGGCAGAGGATGCGCAAGGTGCCCGCCCCGGCAAGGCGCGAAGCGGCCACAAACTCGCGCTCGCGCAACGAAAGAGTTTCGGCCCGTACCAGCCGGGCCACCCCCATCCAGGAAGTCAGGCCGATGATCACCATTATATTGAAAATGCTGGCATCCAAAAAAGCCACCACAGCCAGAATCAAAAAAAATGAGGGGAAACAGAGCATAACGTCAACAAAACGCATGATCGCCTCATCCAGCCAGCCGCGAAAATAACCGGCCAGAAGACCAAGCGCTACGCCGATGCTTATGGAAATACCCACCGCCACAAAACCGACCCAGAGCGAAATACGCGCGCCATAAATCAGACGGGAGAAAACATCGCGGCCCAGCGCGTCTGTACCCAGCCAGAACATATCCGAGGGCGGAGCGTATTTGTCGTTCAGATGCTGTAAATTGGGATCATAAGGCGCGATCCAGGGGGCCAGAACAGCGCATACAAACACGCAGAGCACCACCGTCACCCCGAACCAGAACAGGGGCGCGCGTCTGAAAGAAGCCAACAGAGAAAACAGCGCCCGGTTCATGCCGCTCCCCCGCTAGCTCTGATCTCTACAGTCTGTCCAATCATATTGGCGCTGCGAATACGCGGGTCCGCCAGTCCGTAACAGAGATCGGCCAGCAGATTCCCGGCCAGAGTGAGCACCGCCCCCAGTACCAGGCTGCCCATGATCAGCGAGTAATCTCTGGACAGCACCGCGTCGTAAAACAACTGCCCCAATCCGGGCAGCGCGAAAATCGATTCAATAATCACACTGCCACCGATCAGGCTGGGGACGGAAAGCCCCAACAGGGTAATCAGGGGGAGCAAAGCGTTACGCAAGGCATGACGCCAAATTACCCGTCCTTCTGGCAGTCCCTTGGCTCTGGCCGTACGGATATAATCCTGGCGCAACACCTCCAGCATAGAGGATCGCATAAAACGCGACATACCGGCCAGACTTCCGAACGTGTAGATGAACACCGGCAGGGCCAGGTGCTTGCTCAAATCCAGAAACTTATCCCAGGGGCCGAGCTGGTCGTAATTTAACGAGGTCAGCCCGGAAAGCGGCAGAAGCTGCCAATTGATGCACAGTTGCATCATAAGCAGCATGGCCAGCCAGAAGCCGGGCATGGCGAAACCAATATAAACCGCCAGAGTGCTGGCCCGATCAAACAGCCCCCCCGGACGGCAGGCCGCCTTTACACCTATGGGTATGGCAATGATCAGGGTCAGCAACAGGGCGATCAGGTTCATACTAACGGTCAGGGGCAGGCATTCCATAATCTTGTCCATAACCGGACGCGGATCGCTGCTCATGGAATTGCCAAAATCAAGACGGACCAAGCGGGAAACCCAGTTCACATACTGCACGGGCAAAGGTTGATCCAAACCATAAAAAGCTTCCAGTTTCTGCCTGGCCTCGGCATCGGCCAGCGGATTCATGGTGGTTTCCAGATCCGTTGGCGATCCGGGGGCCAGATGAATCACCCAGAAACTGATCAGCGTGATGCCGAAAAAAACCAGCAGCAGCCAGAGCAGCTTTTTGGCAAGGCGGCGCAAAACCCGCCCAAGGCTGGCATTGGTCATTGTCATAACAATATCATCTGAATTATATGGGGCTCCGCTCCACACCCCGCATAGGACAGAACGGAGCAGGGCCCCTATGTACCCATTTTACAAAACGGCTTTGCCGTTTTGCTACGCTAACTATACAGCCAGGCTTGCACATCCCGAACTTCTTCAATCCAGTTGGAACCCAGGCGCAGGCGTAAAAACTCCTTGTATAGAGCATCAATGAAGGAAAGACCCTTTTCCAGCAAATAGACCTTTTCAAAAAAGATTGCGTCCGGATCGTCGTCTTTTTCCGCGCCGCCTTCCACCTTGGGGGTTTTAAGGCTGCCGATGCTGAAATCCTCGGCCTTGAGCGTCAGTTGCCAGGTTTCCGGCTCCTGTTCCAAACGGATCAGGGCGCGGGTAACTTTTTTGCCCGTGGTCAGGCCGAGCCTGGCCTCGCGCAATTCTGACATGGCCCCGGAGACGCTGGCGGTTTCAATCAACTCGCCTTCGCCGCCCTGTACCACGATGCGCTGTTCCATAAAGACGCTGAACTCTTCGTCCGGTCCGGCTTTAAACTTGTTGGCGGTTTCGCTGCGATACCAGAGCCAGGTCAGAAATTCCTGCCCCAGCAACATATCCACGCTTTGCCCCAAATATTCCACGTTACTCATAATTTTGCTGTTCCCGTTTTAAAGCTGATCCCGGTTCCGCCAGGCGGCGGTAGCCCAGGATGTATTTTGGTAGATTGATTGGTATGTGTTTGATATCAAGATCAAGGACCGGTCACAAGGGGAGAAAACATGAACATCGCATATCAAGGTCTTTTTCTTCACGAGGGTTTGAAACTTCTTGGGCATAATGTAATAGATGTATCATTTTCAAAAGATGAAGACATACAAAAAACCATAGAAGATTTAAATTGTAAAATAGACTTCATCCTAATCGAATTATGGGGTGATAGAATTCTCCCAAAAGAATTATTTAAATGCAAATATACACTTGTTGCATATTGCATCGATTCGCCAATCAATGAATTTTGGACAACACAGCTATGCCGCATATTTGATTTTGTTTTTGTAGACCAAAAACAATCGGTATATAATTTTTTACAGCACGGAATAAATGCAGTATGGCTGCCATTATGTATTCATGAAACATCATTTTGCGAAATAAATCCAAATAAAAAGTATGATATCACTTTTGTTGGAACAACATCAACAAACAGAATCAAAAGAAAGAACATTCTTGCTTTATTACAACAAAATTTCAATCTCAATGTTATTCAAGGCGTTTCACATTCACAAATGATGAAACTATTTGCTGAATCAAAAATCGTACTCAATGAAAACTTATTCAGTGGCCTGACATTACGTGTTTTCCAGGGGCTTGCATCCGGTTCTCTGGTTTTGACAGAAGAAGGCGGCTGCGGAGTTGATGATTATTTCCGTAATGGTGAACACCTGCTGTGCTATAACCCGGATAACCTGCTCCGTATCTGTGAAGATATCTTATCTTCTTATGACAGCTATGCCGATATTGCTACAAATGGATATATGCTCTGCAAGCGGGAGCATACAGCAAAAAATCGGGCATCCTCTTTGCTTGAGGCAATACAGGACAAAACGGCCTTCAATAAAAGGCCTGATACGGCGCTTGGCAACTACCATGAGACGCTTGCAAAACATTTGCTGATTATGCGCTATGGCGGGCAGCTTAATAATACAATTTCAAAATTTACAGAACTTACAACTGAAAACAATTATATTGCTGCCGGTGCTTTTTCAGAACTTGGCAATATAATGGCACGACATTCAAAAAACGAATTGGCTGAGCAGTATTACATATCATCATTAAATAAAAATAACACCATCCAGGCGAATATAAAACTCGCCCTGCTATACATAAATACCGAAAAAATACAGGATGCAAAGAGTTTATTACAAAACATCATCAATACATTTTCAGTACAGAACAAATCTGATTATGGCGATATAGCAACATTGATTGAACGCAGCACAGATTCGGCGGATCTGCTTTTTGTTGTTGCGCTGCTATATTTTTCATGTGGCAACCTGTTCTCATTGGGATTTTTAAAACCACTTCCCGATAAATATCCGGATACCGCGTTTGAAGCAGCCCTCTTGGCCTGGAATAAAAAACCGATACCCGCTGCCATGAATTTACTGCTTGATTGCCTGAAAGGGTTCAATATTGAAGGCGAGATGCTGCCGCAACTGCTGGAAGCCATTCAAAAGGTTCAGCTTACTGACAGGCAGATACTTCGCGCAGCGGAAATAGCCAAACAATATTATGATATTGATCTGGCTAATAACATCATTACCGCCTTCAGAACGTCCATGAAAAAATCATGAGCTTAAAATAGCGCAGCCTACGATTTATAAAAAGTGGTCGCTTGCAACCCATCCAGCTTGGCCGTTTCGGCCTCGCTGAGAAAATCGGCGGCCAGGCCGTAAGGCGTCAGTTGGTCCAGGCGCAGATCAAAACTCAGGGTGAAAAACTCCTGAAACAAATCCAGAATCTTGGCCTGAGTGGAAGCGAACCAGATTTCGCCGCTCTGTGTGTTCCAAATTACCTGAAACTCGGCAGGGATGGGCAAAAAACGCTTGTTGAGCTGAAAAAGTACCAGTTCCTTGATTTCTTTTTTGCGCTCACGCGAAACAAAAGTTTTGTTCTGCTGGCGGATTTGCTCCTCTTCCTTTTTCAGGGCCAGCCCCACATGCTTCTTGATTACGGCCGCCGGGACGCGGCGGGTTTCCAGGCGCAGAGTAAAAGCCAGATATTCACCGCCCTTTTGCGGTGAAACACGCTTCCATTCAACGTCCAGCATATCTTCAAAAGCGGCCCAGCCCCAGGCGCGTTCTTCCGGCAAGTCGTCAATATCCTTAAAGGAATACTGGCGCAATTTGTCCAGAATCTGCGGCCAAAGCGAAGCCGGCGCTTCCTCGTTGATCTTGAAGCGCGTAAAACTGGTACTATTCTTGAGAAATGACATTATTGCTCCATTGGATAAATATATATCACAATTTTATTTATTGGGGCTCCGCCCCATACCCCGCATAGGGGCGCGGCCCCTATGTACCCATTATGCAAAACAGCTTTGCTGTTTTGCCATCTAGGCCCGGCCTAAAGCTCTGGTAATCACGTCCTTCAAACCTAGTACATCCAATTTTAGAGCAGCCCGCAACTCTCCGGCCTTGCCGTGCTCCACAAAAGCATCCGGCAAACCGTGGCGCAAAACCCGGCAATGCCCGGCCAGCCCGGCATCGCTCACAAGTTCCAGAATGGCCGATCCCAGGCCGCCAGCCAGAGCATGCTCCTCAATAACCAGCAATTTGGCATGGCTGCTGGCCAAATCCAGAATTTCCTCTTTTGGCAGCGGTTTCAGCCAGATTGGATCATAAACGGTCAGGCCACTTTTTCCGCTCTGGCCGGAGATTGCGGCGCACCCATCATTCATGGCCAGAGAATCAAAAAAACCTTCGCTGGTCAGTTCGTCCACAGCCAGACAGACCGGATGCACCAGGCTGCCCACCGCGATGACCGCCAAACCGGCGTTGCCCTGAGCGTTCCCCCTGGCTTTCACCTGCCGCAAAATCTCGCCCCGCCCTTCTTTTATCAAATCCGGATCGTCAGGCTTGTCAATATAGGGGCATTCGCCGCGCGGGTAGCGCACCGCCACCGGCGTGCCAAGCTTCAGGGCCATGGTCAGAGCGCGTTTCAAAGTGCGGCGTCCGCGCGGAGCCAGAATGCTCAAGTTGGGTATATGGCGCAAATAGGAAATATCAAAAACCCCGTGATGGGTGGGACCATCCTCGCCGACCAGCCCGGCCCGATCCAGAGCGAACACCACCGGGAGATTTTGCAGGCAGACATCGTGCAGTACCTGATCATAAGCGCGTTGCATAAATGTCGAATACACGGCCACCACCGGTTTGAGTCCCTGGCTGGCCATACCGGCGGCCAGGGTTACGGCGTGCTGCTCACAGATGCCCACATCGAAAAAACGGGTGGGAAATTTTTCCGCAAAAGCGCCCAGGCCGGTACCTTCCGGCATGGCGGCGCTTATGGCCACAATCCGGTTGTCGGCAGCGGCCAGCTCGCACAGGGACGAAGAAAAAATCTGGGTAAAACTTTTGGCCCGATCTCCGGCATTGGGGGCTTCCACATCGCCGGTATGCGGATTGAAGCGCCCGATACCGTGATAGTTGGCCGGATCAGACTCCGCTGGTTGGTAACCCTTGCCTTTTTGCGTCAGCACATGCACCAGTACCGGCTTGTCCACAACAGCGGCAGCCAGATTCAGCGCCTGCTCCAGCTCGGCAAAGTCGTGCCCGTTAACCGGTCCCAGATATTCAAAACGCAGCGCCTCAAAAAGGATGCCGGGGGTAAAAAAGGTTTTGAAGCTTTTCTTGCTGCGCTTGGCCAGACTGAGCATATCCTCGCCAACGCCCGGCACGGACTGCAAAAAGTCGGAAACTTCGCGCTTGACTCGGCGCAGCCAGCGGGACGAAAGATTGCGGCTCAAAAAATAGGAAAGCGCACCCACGTTTTTGGAAATGGACATCTGATTGTCGTTGAAAACAACGATCAAAGGCTTGGCCTGCGCCCCGGCGTGGTTCATGGCCTCATAGACCATGCCACCGGTCATGGCCCCGTCGCCAACCACGGCCAGCACATGATTGGAGAGCCCGTTCTGTTCGCGGGCCAGGGCCATGCCCAGGGCGGCAGAGATTGAAGTTGAGGCATGCCCCGCGCCAAAATGGTCGTAAGGGCTTTCGCTCATTTTCGGAAAGCCGCTCACCCCGCCAAGCTGACGCAGCGTATGAAAATTTTCCACCCGGCCAGTCAAAAGCTTGTAGGCGTAAGCCTGATGCCCCACATCCCAGATAATACGGTCACTTTTGGGATTAAAAACCCGCAGTAACGCTATGGTAAGTTCAACCACACCCAGCGGGGAAGCCAGATGCCCGCCGTTATTGGATACAGCCTCAATAATCCGCGAACGGATTTCCTGAGCCAGAAAAGGCAAATCCGCAGCATTCAGCGCCTGCACCTCGGCAGGATCATTGATGGAGGCCAGCAGCCCGCCGCTTATGGGAGACGGCGTCATCAGGAACCTCGTTTAAGAAGATAATCGATCAGGGCGCGCAAAAAGTCGGCTTCCTCACCAATATAAGGCATCTGCCCCGGCCCGGAACCATCCAGAGCGGCCAGAGCCAGGCGCCCGGCCTCCTCGGCCCGGCGGCGGCTTTCTTCCAGACCGAGCAGCGAAGGATAAGTAACCTTGCCCTGCTCGGCATCGCTGCCCACTGGCTTGCCCAGCTCAATCGGGTCGCCAATTTCGTCCAGAATGTCGTCCACAATCTGAAAAGCCTTGCCCAACTGACGGCCATACTCGGCAATACGGGCGCAATCCGCCTTGCCCGCCCCGGCCAGCATGGCCCCGCTAAGGCAGGAGGCCGTGAGCAACGCGCCGGTTTTGCAGGCCTGCATCTCGGCCAGTTCATCAAGAACAATGCCCTTTCTGGCGGTATACTCCATATCCAGAAACTGACCGCCAACCATGCCGGGGGAACCGGCGGCAGCAGCCATGACTGACAAAGCGGCCAGCACATTGACCGGATCAAGCGTAGTCTGGAATCCACATGAGGCCATGAACACGAAAGCATCGGTCAAAAGCGCGTCGCCAGCCAGAATGGCCGTGGCCTCGCCAAAGCGTTTGTGGCTGGAGGGCTTGCCCCGGCGGAAGTCATCATCGTCCATGGCCGGCAAATCGTCATGAATCAATGAATAGCTGTGAATGCACTCAATGGCGGCGGCAAAAGGCAGCAGAACTTCTTCTGTTACAGCGCCCTTGCCTGCCCCTTCCGGGTTGGCGGATTGCGCGAACAACATGCCGCAACTCAGGCAGAGTACCGGGCGGATTCTTTTGCCCCCGGCCATTAGGCTGTAATACATGGCCTCCTTGAGTCCGGCGGGCAGCGTCCGGCCATTGAAAACAGGGGACAGATCATCTTCCAGACAGACGGAGAGCCATTTTTCGACCAGGGTGGATTTGTGGCGCAGGTGCTCTTTAAAGTTCATCATCAATCCTCGTATTGGCAGGGCCTCATCAAAAACTTATCTTCCCTGACTTTATCGTCCAATAAGTTACTCTTCCAGATCCAGCGGCTTGAACTCGGTCAGGCCTTCTTCGGAATATAACTGCACGGTATGCCTGGCCTGCTCCAGCCTGACCCGGCAAGCGCGGGAAAGCCGGGCGCCTTCACCGTAAAGAGTCAGGCTGTCTTCCAGACTGAGATCGCCGCTTTCCAACTGGCCGGCTATTTCCTGCAAGCGGGCCAACTGCTCTTCAAAAGTCCGGTTTTCAACCGTTGGCGTTTCGACTTCTTTTTTCTTTGGCATGGCTCTGACTCTCCAAACTATTATCTAACTTCAAGTTAAGCACATGATAGCGCCTGACAAAATATCACGGCAAAATCAGGCGTTATCGAAAGTCAGGCATGAGCGGTTCCGGCGTAACCGATTCGCCCAGAACAGACAGCCCGAAATGCAGGTGCGGCCCGGTAACCCGGCCCGTCATACCTACCAGGCCGATAGTCTGGCCCCGTTTTACCATATCGCCTACGCCAACCTTGAAGGCGGAGAGGTGCGCATACATGCTGAATACGCCAAGGCCGTGATCGATGATAACGAAATTTCCTGAATAGTGCTGTTCCTCGGCCAGACGCACCACCCCATCGGCGCAGGACAAAATGGGCGTTCCTTCGGCTCCGCGTAAATCAACGCCCCGGTGCTGGCTGCGCGGCTGTCCGTTAAAAACCCGCTTGAAGCCGTATTCGCTGGTGATGATGCCGCGCACCGGGCGCAGCAGCGGCATTTGCCAGTTGCGCTCCGGGCTGATGACGGCAAGAACGGCCCGGTTACGCTTGGCCTCCGCCTGAGCGCGTTCGGTGGTTTTGGGGTCCGGGGTAACGTACTTGGGCTCTACCGTAAGCTCCTGCGCCGGGTAATCGCGCTGGGTAACCCTAACTTTTCCGGTATAAAAAGTTTTGTTGAAAGTGCTTTCAACCAACCTGAACGCTATCTCTTTATCCTTGCTGTTCAGCGGCACGGCCAACAGGCATTCAAGACGCCCCGACCCGTCCTCCAAAGCAAGCAGAGGCACTTGCTTGCCCTGCCACTCTACAACAACGCCCTCAAGCGGCAGATCGGATTCCAGGCTCAACAAAAAAGGCTCACCAGCGGCAACCGAGGCCGGAAACAACACCAGCGGCGGAACCGGGAGCTTTGGTTTTGCCAGAGGGCCTTGCTCGGCCGGACTGGAGCCGGAAACTGCCGGGGCATCCGTGGCAGCCTGAGCCGAGGCCGGGTAATCAAGCGACAACACCAAAGCCAAAGCCAGCGTAAAAGCCACCAAAATCAAATATGAACTTACTGTAGAAAACTTCTGGGACATTATTTCAACCTTAATGATTTAATCCCGCTCAATTACCACAACCGGCACCTGCCCGTCCACCAGACAGAGATCCAGACGCTCACCCGGCACGAGGCCGCCGCTGCCGCGCAAAATGCCGCCGTCCGCTTTTTTCACAAACGCGTAGCCGCGCCTGAGCGGCAGATGCGGGTCCAGACCGGCCAAGCGCAAATCCAGTTTGTCCACCACGTCCATACGGGAACGGATTAGCCGCTCACCAAGTGGCGCAAAGGCGGCGGCAGCCAGATCCAGTCCGCGAAGCAAGGCTTCCTGTCTGGCCCGGATTGCGCGTGAAAGGCGCTCTTCGGCGGTTTGCAATTCATAGGCGTGGCGTTCCAGCCGGGCCGAGGGAGCCAGCAGGCGCAAAATCTTTTCCTGCCCGGTCAGCAGGCTTTCACAACGCAGCAGTTGCCTGCGCCAGGCCCCGCTTAGAGCCAGTTCCAGTTCATCAAGACGCTGGGCCAGTTCGCGCCGTTCCGGCCAGAGCAGTTGCGCGGCGTGCGAGGGGGTGGCCGCGCGCACATCCGCCACCATATCCGTCAGCGTTACGTCCACCTCATGCCCTACACCACTAAGCACCGGAACCCGGCTGGCAAAAACCGCCTGACTTACTTCGCGGCTGTTAAAAGCCCACAAATCTTCCAGGGAACCGCCGCCGCGAATCAGCACAATTACCTCGGCCCAGCCATCAGTTGAAGCTTGCTCCAAAGCGGTGGCAATCATGGCCGGAGCGCCCTCGCCCTGCACCAGCGTGGGGTAAATGCGAATCTGCGCGGACAGGCCACGCGAACCGGCAATGCGCAAAAAATCGTGAATGGCCGCGCCGCTTGGTGAAGTAATTACGGCCACGCGGCTTGGCCCGCCCCTGCCGCCGGGCAGGGGGCGTTTGCGCTGCGGGTCGAAATAACCTTTGGCAGCCAGTTCGGCCTTGAGTTTTTCAAACTCGATTTGCAGGCGGCCCTTGCCTGCCTCCTGCATGATTTCCACCACCAGCTGATAGCTGCCGCGCGGCGGGTAAACGCCAAGGCGTCCAGCGCAGACTACCTCCAGCCCACCAGCCGAACCCGCTCCTTCCTCACGCAGCCGTTGGGCCAGGCTGGGCCTGGGGCCATCCTCAAAAACCTCGCCGGTCAAGGGATCAAAGCTTTCACCATCCTGCTGATTGCCCTTGAACCATACGGCGGCGAGGCTTGAATCTTCATCCTTGAGGGAAAAATAGATATGCCCGGAAGAAGGGCAGGAAAGATTAAAAATCTGCCCGCGCACCCAGACAAAAGGAAAATGCCCTTCCAGCAGCCCCCGGATGGCCGCCGTCAACTCGCTTACCTGATAAACGCGGCTCATCGCGGTACGGGGCCGCCCGTTTCCGGTTTAATCAAATTTGCCGTATTTTCCAGATGGGCGGCCAATAAGCCGCCGGTCAGCAGATCATAAGCCACCTGGGCATGGGCCGCCGCCGCCAGCGGCAGGGCGCTCTCGTCAAGATCAAAGCCGGGGTTGTGCAGCGAAGCGCTGATGCCCCGCTCCCGGTTGCCAACGCCGTACCAGCAAAAAATACCCGGCACCCGCTCCTGATAACAGGCAAAGTCCTCGCCCACCATGGCCGCTTCCGCCGGAAGCAGACCCTCCGCGCCATAAATTTTGCTCAGTGGCCCTTGCTGGTCTTGAGTCGGTGACTCTGGCAGACCTTGCGCCAAGGTCGCCTTTGCGCCCTGAACCAGCAAATCGGCCCACTGAGGTGGATTGAAGCAGCCCGGCACATCCTGCTGGAACACAAATTCGGTCTTTACCCGCAGAGCTTCGGCGGTATGGTCTATGATTCGGCGCATGGCTTCGCCAATATAGTGGAAGACCTCGCTTTTGGCAGCCCGCACCGTACCCTTGAGTTCAACGCTTTCCGGGATGATATTGGGGGCGCTGCCGCCGTGGATGCTGCCAAAGGTAACCACTGCCGAGTTGCCCGGCTGTACCTCGCGGCTGACCACGCTTTGCAGGGCCATAATCAGGGCGGCGCTGGCCAGCACCGGATCTTTGGTCAGATGCGGCAAGGCTCCGTGCCCGCCCTGCCCGCTAACCGTAAGCGAAGTCATGGCCACACAGGCCGTGGTCGCGCCGCGCGGCACCAGCATTACCCCGGCTTCGGCCCCCGGCGTGCAGTGCAGCCCGAAAATAAAATCCACGCGCGGGTTTTCCAGTACCCCGGCCCGGATCATCGAGGCCGCTCCATTGGTTATTTCTTCAGCCGGTTGAAAAATGAATTTGACCTTACCGCGCAAGCTGCCCCGGACGGCAGCCAGCAGTTTGGCCGCGCCCAGCAAGGCCGCCATGTGCGAATCATGCCCGCAGGCGTGCATCACGCCCGGACGCTCCGATTTAAAAGCGCAGCCGCTATTTTCCTCAATTGGCAAGGCGTCTATATCAGCCCGCAAAGCCACGCAGGGGCCGGGTAGCCCCCCTTCCAGCAGCCCAACTACTCCGGTATCACCCGGCTGTTGCCAGAAGGGCTGAACCTCTATGCCGTAAGAAACAAGCTGTTCCTTGATAAAAGCCGTGGTCCAATGCTCCTGAAAACCCAATTCCGGGTTGCGGTGCAAAAGCCTGCGGTTGGCGATTATTTCCGCTTCAATTTTACGCGCTTCGTCTTTGAAATTGATCATTTAGCACCCCGCCGTTCGGCCAGAAAAACATCCACTTCCTGCAGCAGGGCAGCCAAAAAATCTTCACGCCCGCCGCTCAGGCTGCGCAGCATAATCCCTTTGCGAAAAATCACCGCTTTGCCCCGGCCACCGGCAATGCCTATATCCGCTTCTCTGGCCTCGCCCGGCCCGTTGACCACGCAGCCCATGACGGCCAGGGTAAACACCTCCTCAACGCCGCGCAGTTTCTCCTCCACCGCGTCAGCCAGGCCGATCAAATCGATCTCCGTGCGTCCGCAGGTGGGGCAGGAGATAATCTCCGGGCCGCGCGCGCGCAGGCCTAAAGCGCGTAAAATTTCCCAGGCCACTTCCACTTCGCGCACCGGGTCATGGGTAAGCGAAACACGCAGGGTATCGCCAATGCCCTCGGCCAGCAAAATGCCCAGGCCGACCGCCGATTTTACCGCTCCGCGCAAAAGCGTGCCTGCCTCGGTCACGCCGATGTGCAGCGGATAGGCGCAGCGCCCGGCCAGCAGGCGGTAAGCGGCCACAGTATCGGTAACCGAAGAGGATTTTATGGATATTTTTATATCCTGAAAATTCTGCTCTTCCAGCAGACGCACATGGGCAAGAGCGCTTTCCACCATAGCTTCAGGGGTGGGGCCACCAAAACGGCGCAGCAAATCTTTTTCCACCGAGCCGGAATTGACCCCAACCCGAATCGGAACGCTGCGCTCCGCTGCCGCCTCGGCCACAGCCCGCACCGCCGATTGGCCGCCGATATTGCCGGGGTTGATGCGCAGGCCGTGTACGCCGTTTTTCAGAGCGGACAGAGCCAGACGATGATCAAAATGGATGTCGGCAATAACCGGCAAAGGCGAAAGACGGCAAATCTCGCGCAAGGCAGCGGCTGCGGCCTCGTCCGGCACAGCCACGCGGATGATTTCGCAACCGGCTTCATGCAGGCGCGTAATCTGGGCCAGGGTGGCCGCCGCGTCGCGCGTGTCGGTATTGGTCATGCTCTGCACGGCCACCGGATTACCGCCGCCTATTTTTACTTTGCCGATTTGAATGGTTCTGCTGCTGCTCATGGTTACCGCCTGTTTAGCAAAAATCCGACACCGCAAACTAGCGCATTTGCCGGGTTAAGCCAAGGGTGTCTTACATTCGACTGTGATTGGTTTCTGAATTTTGCCTTTCCTATTAAAGTCCTGTATATTTTTGTTCAAATAAATTTTTGCTGACATAATGATTGGAAGGCGAAAACAATGACCACACTCAATCAGCTTCTGATTGCTGAAGCTACCGAATATGAGTTCAAATCCGCTGTCGAGGCAAACAAGCCACGCAGTTGGCTGAAAACCGTCAGTGCGTTCGCCAATGGCACGGGCGGCAACATCTATTTCGGTGTGTCCGACAATGGCGTCGCCATCGGGCTTGCCGATCCACAAAAAGCAGCCGGACAGATCAGCGAACTTATTAAAGCGCGTATTGAGCCAGCCATTAAGAATGTTGTATTGGAGCAACTCCGTGCAGACGAAAAAGACATCCTGCGCGTTCAAATTTCCGGAGGAGCAAACACACCCTACTATTACACAGGCGATGGCAACAAAATTGCCTATTATCGTATCGGTAACGAATCCGCTCAGGCTCCCGCCGCTGTCCTAAATGAACTGCTTCTGAAAGGGCTTCATCAGACCTTTGATGTTCTTGAAACTAAATACCGTTTTTCAGACTACAGCTACACACTCTTTGAGGCTACCTACAAACAAAAAACAGGCATCGCTCTCGATAGGCCGAGAGATTACCGCTCATTCGGGATGCTGACTGGTGATGACTCGCTAACTTTTGTTGGCGCATTGTTCGCTGACCAATGCCTGGTATATCAATCACGCGTATTCTGTACACACTGGAATGGCCTGAAAAAAGGTGGACTCTATGTGGACGCGCTCGACAACGATGAATTCCAAAGCAATGCCATATCTCTGCTCACGGACGCGCTGAAATTCGTGCGCCACAATTCTTCGGTCAAATGGAAAAAAACAGGCACGGGCAGGATTGAAATGCCCGACTACCCGCCCGAAGCAATTCACGAGGCGCTGGTGAACGCTCTCGTACACCGCGACTATATGGTTCAGGGCAGCGAAATCCATGTTGACATGTACGACGACCGCCTTGAAATAGTTTCTCCCGGTGGTATGCCGGACGGCAAACGCATTCAGGACTTGAACATTGACGATGTGGCCTCAATCCGCCGCAACCCGATCATCTGCGATATTTTCAGCCGCCTGAAGCTGATGGAGCGCAGAGGGAGCGGCCTACGGAAGATCATCGACCAGTACCCGAAAGATACCGCGCCGATTTTTCGCTCAACAGAGCAGTCTTTTGTCGTGGTCTTGAAAAATTTGAACCACGGCAAAATTTCTGCGCCATCTGGCGATGATGTTGGCGTAGAAAACTATGTAGGCGACCAAAATTCCGGGGGCGGAATAGTTGGTGGTTTAAATGGTGGTTTAAATGGTGGTTTAAATGAAACCCAGCAGAATATTTTGAAATTATTTGCCGAGAACCCCACAGTCACAATAAAATCTGTCGCCGATATTCTCGGTATGCCAAAGCGTAGTGCCGAAAACCATATCGTCAAATTAAAAAAAGCCGGGCTGCTTGAGCATGAGGGAGCAAAAAAAGTCGGGCGCTGGATTGTAAAACAGCCACTAAGCTGACATGCCCCTTGTGGCACGCAACCATCCCGATCCTCCCGGCTTGATGTAATCCTCAATTGCCTGTATGAGGAGGCTCATCAAATTTACGAGGTTTTACATGAGCAACGAACCGGACAAGATTATCTATTCCATGTACCGTGTTTCCAAGAAACACGGGCAGAAGGAAGTTCTTAAAAATATTTCCCTTTCGTATTTTTACGGTGCGAAAATCGGCGTACTCGGCCTGAACGGCTCGGGCAAAAGCTCGCTGCTGAAAATTCTGGCCGGGGTGGATCAAAATTTCGAGGGCGAAACGCATGTCGCGCCCGGCTTCACTATCGGCTATCTGGAGCAGGAGCCGCTGGTTGACGAAACCCGCACCGTGCTTGAAGTGGTGGAAGAAGGCGTGGCCGAACTGGTAGCCATCCGCGACGAATACGAAGCCATCAACGCCAAATTCGCCGAGCCGATGGAACCGGAGGAAATGGACGCTCTGATCGAACGTCAGGGCGAAGTTCAGGAACTCATGGACAACAAGGGCGTTTGGGATTTGGATTCCAAACTGGAAATGGCCATGGACGCCCTGCGCTGCCCGCCGCCCGATACCCCGGTTTCAGTAATCTCCGGTGGTGAAAAACGCCGCGTGGCCCTGTGCCGCCTGCTCCTGACCAGCCCGGACATTCTGCTGCTGGACGAACCAACCAACCATTTGGACGCCGAATCCGTAGCCTGGCTGGAACGCTTCCTCAAAGAGTTCCCCGGCACGGTCATTGCCGTCACCCACGACCGCTACTTCCTGGACAACGTGGCGGGCTGGATTCTTGAACTGGATCGCGGTCATGGCATCCCCTGGAAGGGCAACTACTCCTCCTGGCTGGAACAGAAGGAAAAACGCCTGGCCAACGAAGAAAAAGCCGAGGCCGAGCGCCACAAAACCCTGCAACGCGAACTGGAGTGGGTGCGCATGGCCCCCAAAGGCCGCCACGCCAAAAGCAAGGCCCGCCTGCATGCTTATGAGGCCATGCTTTCTCATGAATCCGAGCGTCTTGCTCCGGATTTGGAAATCTACATTCCGCCGGGACCGCGCCTGGGCAAGGTGGTCTTCGAGGCGCAAGGCGTTGGCAAAGGCATGGGCGGCACCCTGCTGGTTGAAGACATGAACTTCATCATTCCGCCCGGAGCCATTGTGGGGATTATCGGCCCTAACGGCGCTGGTAAGACCACGCTCTTCAAAATGCTGGCTGGAGCGGAAAAGCCGGATGCCGGAAACTTGAAAATAGGTGAAACCGTGCAGGTGGCCTGGGTGGATCAGGGCCGCGAAAGCCTCACCCCCGGTAAAACGGTTTATGAACTGATTAGCGGCGGCTACGATACCGTCAAGCTGGGCAGCCGGGAAATCAATTCCCGCGCCTATTGTTCGCGCTTCAACTTCATGGGCGCGGATCAGCAAAAGAAGGTCGATGTGCTTTCCGGCGGTGAGCGCAACCGCCTGCACCTGGCCATGATGCTCAAATCCGGGGCCAACGTCCTCATGCTTGACGAACCGACCAACGATATTGACGTGAACACCATGCGCGCCCTGGAAGACGGCCTGGAAAACTTCGCGGGAACCATTCTGGCAATCAGCCACGACCGCTGGTTCCTGGATCGCATCGCCACGCACATGCTGGCCTTTGAAGGCGACTCCAAAGTGGTTTTCTTTGACGGCAACTACTCGGAATACGAGGCTGACCGCAAAAAACGCCTGGGCAAGGATGCTGACCAGCCGCATAGGATTAAGTACCGCAGAATGACCCGCTAAGGTAGCGCCTCGGTTTGTCGTGATACTGCGTCAGGCATCGTTTTTTGCTCTGGTCGAGTACGAGAAGACTGACGACAAACTGAGGCACTACCCGCGCAAAAAGTCAGCGACCTAGATTCAGAAAATACTGCATCAAGGAAGAGCAAATGATGAACATCCTCGCTATCAACGGCAGTCCGCGTCGGCATTGGAACTCAGAGCTTATCCTTGAGCATGCCCTGCAAGGGGCGCAGTCCGGCGGTGAAGCGCAAGGCGAAATAGCGCAGCTTTATCCCATGCGCTATTCCGGCTGTCTTGGCTGTTACGCCTGCAAGCGCAAGCCCAACCAGGCCACCATCTGCCAGTTCAAGGATCCGCTCACGCCTTTGTTGCAAAAAGCCCAGCAGGCGGATGTGCTGCTGCTGTCCACGCCAGTGTACTTTTTCCGGGAAAGCGCGGGCATGTGTGCCTTTATTGAGCGCCTGCTGTACCCCTGGACCGGCTTTTTCAAGGAAGGCTACGCCAGCAAACGTCCCAAACCCTTGACGGTAGGTTTATTCTATACCATGGCCGGAACGGAACAAACCGTTCCTGAACATGGGCATGAGCATTTCGCTGATAGCACGGATGTTTTTTTCTCTTTTCATTTTCCGGGCTACGAACGCCTTATGGCTTACGAAACCCTGCACACGGAAGATTACAACGCGGTAGAACTGGACGTGTTTGACCCCGTGGCACGCCGTAAGTCACGCGAAGAGCGCTTCATCAAGGACTGCACTCAGGCGCGCGCCATCGGCGCATCACTGGCGGCCAAAGCGCGGGCTGCGCAAGGTTGAGCCAATTAAAACCAGCGTAAGGGATATTGCCGGTGGCGCGATAAGTTGTTGATCAACACACCAATGAGAAACAGCAGGGTTACCCCGGCTCCCACTGGTATCAGCGGATAAAATACGCCCATTTTCAGGGCGATATGCTGGCCGGAACCGGCGATCAGCGCGGTAGCCCCGCCCGGCGGGTGCATGGTGCCGCTTGCCTGCATAATCGCAAAGGCCAGGCTGACTGAAAGCGGCGCGGCCAGCATCAAGTTATCGCCGATCAGGGCATAGCTTGCAGCCCCAGCGCAGGCGGAAAGAATCTGCCCACCGATAACACTGCGCGGCTGGGCAAAATTGCTGTGCGGCGCACTGAATATAATCAGGCCGGAAGCCCCGAACGAACCAAGCAGCAAAAGCTGATCGCCGGTAAACAATATGGCGTCAAGCTGTGTCAGAATGAAGATGCCCAAAAATGCCCCCACGCAGGACCAGATGGTGTCCAAAGGGCCAGGGGAACTATCGTGTGCGGAATTACCGCACATTTTACGCAGATAGACGCGTAACCTGAAAACCGGGCCGCGCAGATCACAATGCGCGCGCTGGCCGCGCCGGGCGAGTCTTCTGGCCATAAGCGCCTTGCTTATAGTGGCGTTGGTATTATTGGGATGTCGTTTCATTAGCATGTGGGCGTGAGCATAACACAATAAAGGCACACAATCAGTTGCATTTGCAACTAAAAAAAACATCACTCAAAAACCGCGTCGGGCAACCGGCGCGGTTTTTGTAATTAACGCTCAGGTCAACACTTCATCTACGCTTTGCCATCCAACGCTACCATGTAAAACTATGTAGCAGTAAGGATATTTTGCTTGTTTTTAGAAAATAAATAACGTATTGCGCATAGCGAAATCTCTTTTGCCATACACAAATGTTCCTTTTTGAATCAATTCAACCTATTTTATCAGGATATAAATATGCCGATCAAGATAAAAACCCGCTTGTTGGTTTGCCTGATCCCGGCCATTTTCGCCGCCTTGGTACTGATGACTTTTTTCAGTTACCGCAATGCCGAAATGCAGGCCAATTCCCTTGCTACTACAGAAGCCCAAAACATAGCTCTGGCGCAGGCAGAGCAAATTTTCAGCAAACTGCGGAAGGCGGAAGCCTCCGCAGTTTCCCTGGCTTCTTCGCTGGCAGAATTGCGCCATGCGGAAAACAGCGGGCGCGAGGCCATGTCTCACGTAGTCAAGGGCGTCACCATGTCGTCTCCCGATTATTTCGGTACCTGGGCGCTTTGGGAGTCCAACGCCTTTGACGGCAACGACGCGGAATATATTGACAATGAAGATCTGGGCAACGAGAAAGGTCGGGCCAATGCCTACTGGACGCACGAGGAAGGAAGCTATTTATATGAGCCATCTGATAATTATGACCACGAGCATTACTATACGCTGCCGAAACAGGAAAAACGTCTGATTATCATCCCGCCTTACAGGGATATGGATACGGCCAACAAGACGCTCATGACCAGCCTGGCCGCGCCAATTATGGAGCAAGGCCAAATTCTCGGCGTTGTGGGCATTGATATTGAACTGGATTTCATTCAGGCTCTTATCAATGAGGTAGCCCCCTATGAAACAGGCTATGCCATGCTCATTTCCGATCAGGGGGAAATCATCGCCTCCGGCCTGGATGTTATGACCAATGCCACCAACGCCGATCTGCCCACTGTATCCGCCGAATTGCGGCAAAAAATGGCCGGGGGCAAAAGTTTCAGCACCACGGAGACCGCGCCGGACGGTGAAGAGATGCATTGCTTCTATACGCCGGTAAGTCTTACATCCTTCAACGCGCCATGGTATTTTATGGTGGCTCTGCCGCTGGACAAGGTTATGGCCGATTCCCGGGACAACCTCATGATTCAGCTCGGAATCAGCATTTTGGCATTACTCATGCTGGTGAGCCTTGTGTTTTACACTGCCGGTAGCGTTTCCAATCCGCTCAAGCGCATCGCCGCCTATGCCCAGAATGTGGCCAAAGGCAACTACAACGCGGATGTGGATAAAAAGGGCTTCGTGGCGGAGCTGGAAGATCTGCAAACCGCCTTGCGCTCCATGGTGGATTCTCTGTTAGTCAGCATGAAGCAGACGGAAGAGCGCAACCAGGAAGCGCAACAGGAGGCGGAGCGGGCCAGGGTGGCTATGAATGAAGCCGAGCGTATACGCAAAATTATTGAAGCGGATCAAAAATCCATGCTGGAGGTTGCCGGGCGGGTAGATGCGGTTTCGCAAAAACTACAGGTCACTTCGCAGGCCGTCAACAAGACAATACGTTCTGCCGAACAGGAAACGCAAAAGCAGAACGCGCTTATGGATGAAACTGTCGCCGCCATTTCCGGCATGTCGGACTCGGTTACCCGTGTGTCGGAAAATGCCGCCGATGCGGCAAAATTCACCGAACGTGGCAAGGCCCGCGCAGGGGAAGGGGCCGAAGTTGTGAACAACACCATCAAGGCCTTTGAAAGCATCCGACGCGAAGCCGAGGCCCTGGGTACACAGATAAAAGATCTGAGTGGGCAGACCGAAAGTATCGGCAATATATTGGGACTGATCACCGATGTTGCCGACCAGACAAACCTGCTGGCGTTAAACGCCGCCATTGAGGCGGCCCGTGCCGGTGAAGCCGGACGCGGTTTTGCCGTAGTCGCCGATGAAGTTCGCAAGTTGGCAGAAAAAACCATGGCCGCCACAAAGCAGGTGGAAGAATCCATAAACGGCATACGCGGAAGTATGCAGATCAGCGCTCAGGGAGTGACCCGTACGATTGAAACGGTCAATGCCACGGTGACGCTGGGGCACAATGCCCAGGCATCACTTTCCGACATTGTGGGACTGATCACTGCCATGAGCGAACAAATTCACGGCATCGCCGACCTGTGCCGTGATCAGGCCGCCACCAGCACGCAAATCAACAAAACAGTAGATAGCTTGCGCCAGCTTGGCATAATGGTAGGTAACGCCATGAACGAAGGCGCTACAATGGTGAGCAGCCTTGAGCCTGAGGCGCGTGAACTTGGCAGGCTGGTTGAGCAATTGTCAAAGCGGAGTTAGCAGGTGCGGGAAAGAACCGCGTTATGATAAAAAGCAGCCGGGTTACGATAACGTAGCTCGGCTGCTTTATTTATTAGATCAAAAAATCCGCGTCGGGTAACACCGGCGCGGATTTTTTATTACCGCCCCACCCCGCAGCCGGGGTGAGGCAAAGCTGTTTTGAGTTTATTTGAAAGCGGCGCGGGCCTTTTTGAAGCCATCGGCGGAACGGCGAATCACGTCCACGCTGTGGCAGAAAGCCAGACGGAAGTAGCCGGGCATACCGAAAGCCGAGCCCTGTACGCCGAGAACCAGGTTCTTGGTCAGTTCGTCACAGAAGGCCGCATCGTCACCGCCGGGAGCCAGCGGGAAGAAGTAGAAAGCGCCCTTGGGCATGGTGAACTCAATTCCGGCATCGGTCAGCACTTTGGCCATGGCGTTGCGGCGCTCCGCGTAAACAGCCAGGTCAACCTGCTTGCCAAGCACATGCTTGAGCAGCTTCTGGCCAACTATCGGCGCGTTGACGTGACCGATAATGCGGCTGGCCATGATGACCGAGCTCATGAACTTTTCCTTTTCGGGCATATTGTGGGTAGCCACCAGGTAGCCGATACGTTCGCCGGGCAAGGAAAGGTTCTTGGCAAAGGAGCCAAGCACCACGGAGTATTCATACAGGGGCAGCACGGAGGGAACCACCGCGCCGTCAAAGGCCAGGAAGCGGTAAGGTTCGTCGGAGATCAGGATGATCGGACGACCGAACTCAGCGCTCTTTTTACGCAGGATAGCCGCCAGCTTTTCCAGATCTTCCTTGGGGTAGATCTGACCGGTGGGGTTGTTGGGCGAGTTGACCATAACCGCACGGGTTTTAGCGCCGATGGCCTGTTCAAGAGCGGCCAGGTCCAGGTTGAAGTCCGGCTTGGTGGCAACGGTTTTCAGGTTGCCGCCAAAGTTTTCAACATAGAAGCCGTATTCCACGAAGTAGGGCTTGGAAACAAGGATTTCGTCGCCCGGATCGAGAATGCAGCGGAACAGAGCGTTCATGGCACCGGCAGCGCCGCCGCTGAACATAACGTCATCAGCCGTTACAGTGGTGCCTTGCTCTTTGGTGAGCTCGGCGGCCATCATTTCACGCAGCCAGGGGAAACCGGCGTTGGGCATATAACCAAAAGCGAAAGGCTCCAGGGCATGTTCGGCAATTTCGAGCATGGCCGTTTTCACTTCGGCGGGCGGGGGCAGATCGGGGTTGCCGATGCTGAAGTCACAAACCTTGTCGGCACCGTACTGCTGTTTCAGTTTGATACCGGCTTCGAACATTTTGCGCACCATGGACGACTTTCCGGCATAACCCTCAAACTGCTTGGACAACACTCCACTCATAATCCAGCTCCTTAGATGAATGTTGGAATATCAAACGAATGTTTGAACACCAGACATCACTAACACAAATTTTCTTCCAAAGCCATAGCAAAAGACTCTAAATCCTCAGATGTAATTGTCAGGGCGGGTAGCAGGCGCAAAACCGTATCCTGCGTAAGGTTGAGCACAAAACCTTTATCCAGCAAAGCCTGCCACACTTCTTTGCCGGGGAAGGTCAGCTCAATGCCCAACAGCAGGCCCATACCGCGCACTTCCTTGATTTTACCCGGCGCTTTATCCGCAATCTGCCGGAAGCGCTCCACAGCCCAGGCACCGAGTGCTTCTGCCCGCTCGGCCAGTTTGTCGCGTTCCATGATTTCCAGCACCGTGCAGGCCGCCGCCGAAGCCAGGCCGCCGCCGCCAAAAGTGGTACCGTGGCAGCCATAGTCAAAGCCCTGCGCCGCTTCTTCGGTACAAAGCATCGCCCCCATGGGCAGGCCATTGGCCAGAGCTTTGGCTACGCTGAAAGCGTCCGGCGTGAGGCCGTATTGCTGAAAAGCCCACCACTTGCCGGAGCGGCAAAGCCCGGCCTGAATCTCGTCCACCAGAAACAGCACGCCGCGCCGACGGCACAGCTCCTGCACGCCTCTGGCAAACTCCGGGTCCACCGGGCGGATGCCGCCCTCGCCCTGCACCACTTCAAGGATAACGCCCGCCGTCTGTGGCCCGACAGCCGCTTCCAGCGCGGCCAGATCGCCCCATTCAAGCTGACGGTAGCCCGGAGGCATGGGCAAAAAGCCATCCTGATACTTGGCCTGCCCGGCGGCCAGGGTAGACATGGTACGGCCATGGAAGCAATGCGCAAAACTTATGATTTCATAAGCGTCGCGCTGCTTGACCTTTTGCTGGTACCGCCGGGCCAGCTTGATCATGGCTTCGTTGGCTTCGGCCCCGGAGTTGCAAAAAAACACCCGGCTGCAATGCGAGGTGGCAGCCAGTTTTTCCGCCAGATAAACCTGTTCTTCCTGATAAAACAGATTGCTCACATGCATCAGCTTGGCCGTCTGCGCACAAATGGCCTGCCCCACTTCCGGATGACAATGCCCCAAAGCGGTCACGGCAATGCCACTGAGCAAATCGATATACTCGCGGCCCGCGAAATCGTACAATCGGCACCCTTTGGCGCTTTGAACGGCCAAAGGGTACCTGGAGTAGGTCCGACAAAGAACCTTGTCGGACCTTTCTTTAACCTCATCAAATGAATCCATGTTTTGGCTCCGCTTATTGCTCGGCAATGTCATAGTTCGGGCAATCGCTGATTAAAAGAATATAAATGTCAGCAAAATAAACAACGGAACAAGAATACCCGCCGACCAGGCCATGTAGGCGAAAAAGTTGGGCATATTGACGCCCATGTCTTCCGCTATGGCACGCACCATAAAGTTGGGGGCGTTGCCTATGTAGGTATTGGCACCCATGAACACGGCCCCGGCGGAAATGGCCACCAGGGTGGGTGCCATTTCAGTCATCAGATGGCCGGCCACCAGATTGGGTTCAAGCCCGGACATACCGCCGGCGGCGTTAAAGAACACCAGATAGGTGGGGGCGTTGTCCAGGAAGCTGGACAGGGTACCCGTTACCCAGAAGAAAATGCCGTTGTGCGGCACGCCGTTGGTGCTGACCGTGTCGATGACGCTGGCAAGGGCGCCGTCGCTTCCGGCTTTGAGAATAGCCAGAACCGGAATGATGCTGATGAAGATGCCCAAAAACAGCTTGGCTACTTCAATAATAGGCCCCCAACTAAAGTCGTTAAGCTTGCGGCTTTGCGGGTTGGTAAGCTTGAGGGAGAGCGCGGCGATAAAAAGCAGCAGCACATCACGGGCGGCGTTCTGCGTTTCTACATTAATTTCATAGATGATCGTGGGGTTGCCCGGCTTCCACATGCCGCTCATGAGCACCGCGCCCACAATGCAGGCCAGCAGGAGGAAGTTGATCATACCTTCAAAACCCAGCTTTTCGGTCGGGCTATCGCCTTCCGCAGCAGGAGGAACCGGCTTGCCTTCCTTGTTATAAAGCACGGTTTCAATGATGAAGTACAGGGACAGCAGGATGGCAACGGACAGTGCCATGGGGAGGAAAAGATGAGTCAAAGTCCAGAAAAAGTCCACACCCTGAAGGAAGCCGAGGAACAAAGGCGGATCGCCCAGCGGAGTAAGAGACCCGCCGATGTTGGCGACCGTGAAGATAAAAAAGACCACGGTGTGTACCTTGTATTTGCGATGGGCGTTGGCACGCAGCAGGGGACGGATAAGCAGCATGGCCGCGCCGGTGGTCCCCATCCAGCTTGCAAGGATGGTACCGATGAGCAGAATGCCTGCGTTCACCACCGGCGTGCCCACCAGGCTTCCCTTGAGGCGTATGCCGCCAGCCACAGTAAACAGGGAGAAGAGCAGAATGATAAAGGGGATATATTCCAGCAGCATGGCGTGCATAAATTCATACAGCGCAAGCTGCAGGCCAAAGGTCATGGCAAAGGGCACAAGAAAAGCCAGCCCCCAGAAAATCGCCACCTTGCCGAAGTTGTGATGCCAGAAATGCGGTGCCATGATCGGCCCGAGGGCAATGGAAAGCAGCATGCAGATAAAGGGAAGGGTCCATGCCACGACCAGTTGTGTGCCCAGCTGCATACTCATGGCGTGCAGCTCTGCTCCGAAACTGACACCGGGCATTAAGATTACGAACAGCAGACTCAATAGCAGCAACGGCAGCAGGGATAGGAGTTTACGAACTTGAACACCTGTCATCGAAAAACCTCCTCGGGTTACAAAAGGAGAACAGGCAAAAGCACGGATCGCTCTGTCGTACAAAAACAAAAAATCCGTCAGGCCTTTCTCCAAGATAAACTGGACCTAACAGCTTGGACTTCCTTTACTGATAAGTGTGTTTTGATTGCCGCAGTAACGGCTGACACTGAAAGTAGCCGTTTTGCATTTCCTTCACAAGTAATGTTTATATTTTTTTCTAATGTTTTTTTATTGTCTCAATAGAAGCCGACAATTGAAGCCGCCGCCCGGGAATTTTGCCTGGGCGGCGGCTTAACAAAACAAAGATGACATCGGAACAAATTCGCGAAGAAAACGCGATTGTTGATGGCGATTCCGGCTATTCCGGAATTGCAGAGCGCACAAAAAACGTCAGCAAACTTTGGCGTTACCTGCCCGTATGCCCGAACCCGCCGCCGCCCCGCTCCGTTTCGCCCAATTCATCGGCCACAATGAAACCGGGCCGGAAAAAGGGCTGAAAAACCAGTTGGGCCACCCGGTCGCCCCGGCGCACGGTCCTGACCTCTCCGCTGGTGTTCAACAAAAAGACCTTTATTTCCCCCCGGTAGTCCGGGTCGATAACACCCACCCCCTGAGCGACGGTCAACCCCTGAACCGCGCCCAGGCCGCTGCGCGAATATACAAACCCGGCCACATCGGAACGCAGCGGCTCAATGGCGATGCCGGAAGGCACCCCCAGGCGCGCGCCCGGCTCTATGCTGAAAGCTTCGCCTTCCGCAAAATTGGCACGCAGATCAAAACCGGCAGAACCAGCGGTGGCCGGAGCAAAAGAAACGCCGGAACAGGCTTCGGCCTCAAGGCCGTAAAGCTGTCCCGCTCCATTCAGAAAAGTAATTTTAATATCGATATTGTCGGTTTTCATGTTTAGAAATCAACACGCTTGCTCGTGGTTAAAAATATGAGTACAAGGATTAAAAATACAGCCGGAAAGTATCCCAGCCTTTCTTCCAAGTCAAAACACTTTACAGGGATTAGCAATATGCAACCGTTACGCGTCTTTAAAATCGTTCCCAAAATACCGCCTGTGCTGAGCGCCCTGCACGAACTTGCCTACAACTACTGGTTCGTATGGCAGCAATCGGTAACCGAGGTATTTTCCGACATAGATCCCGCGCTTTGGGAAAAAAGCTATCACAACCCGGTCTGGTTTCTTAACCATGTACCGCAGGCCCGCTTTACCGAACTGGCCGCCGATGACGCTTATGTAACCAGAGTGCAGCTTGCGAAAACCATACTGGCCGAATACCTGGAGCAGGAAACGCTGCGTCAGGTGGAAGGAAAAGCCGAGGATCAACCGGCTGTAGCTTATTTCAGCCTGGAATTCGGGGTTGGCCTGGGCCTGCCAATTTATTCCGGCGGTCTGGGCATTCTGGCCGGTGACCACCTGAAATCGGCCAGCGATGTCAACATCCCGCTGGTCGCCATGGGGCTTTTGTATCGCAACGGTTATTTCCGGCAGTACATGACCCCGGATAGCTGGCAGCAGGAAAGCTACCCCGAATATGACTTTGAGCAAATGCCCATGCAGCGGGCCAAAACCCCGTCCGGCGAAAACGCCGTGGTGCGTCTTTCCATAGGCGACCGTCCGCTGGCCGCGCAAATCTGGACGGTAAAAGTCGGGCGCATCAAACTATACCTGCTGGACACCTCCCTGGCCGAGAACCCGGACGACTTCCAGGGCATCACGGCCCGTCTTTACGGCGGCAACGACGAAATGCGCATCTGGCAGGAAATTCTGCTGGGCATAGGCGGCGTAAAGGCTTTGGAAGTTCTTGGGCTTGAACCGCGCGTCATCCACATGAATGAGGGACATTCCGCCTTCGCCGGACTGGAGCGTGTGCGCAGCTTCATGAAAAACCACTCGCTCAATTTCGAAGCGGCGGCGGAACTTTCCGCCGCTGGCAGCGTTTTTACCACGCATACCCCGGTTCCAGCCGGAAACGACCGTTTCAACCAGGATTTGATGTATAAATACTTCGCATCCTACGCCCAAAGCATCGGATTGGCTTTCAAGGTCTTCATGGCCCTGGGACGTGAAGATCCGCACAACGATGCCGAGCCTTTCTGCATGACCGTGCTGGCCTTAAGGCTTTCGCGCTTCAATAACGGTGTCTCCAAGCTGCATGGCCGGGTTTCGCGCAAGATGTGGCACAAAATCTGGAATCACTTCCCGGCCAACGACGTGCCCATCGGCTCGATCACCAATGGCGTGCATGTGCCAACCTGGGTGGCTCCGAGCATGGCCCGGCTTTATGATCACTTCCTCGGCGGCAAATGGCGTGAGGAACAGGCCAATCCGCAAAGCTGGAGCGGCGTTTTACACATCCCGGACGCCGAAATATGGCGCGCCCACGAGCGCCAACGTGCCATTCTGGTGGATTTTATCCGTACCCGCATGAAGCGGCAGGCCGCCGCCCGCGGCTCCCGCGCTTCAGAACTGGAATATCTGGACAACCTTTTTGATCCAAACGCCCTGACCATCGGCTTTGCCAGGCGCTTCGCCACCTACAAACGGGCCAGCATGCTTTTGCAGGATAAAGAAGCCCTGCGCCGCATCATCGGCAACAGCTCCCGGCCAGTGCAATTTGTCTTCGCCGGTAAAGCCCACCCGCACGATGATGGCGGCAAGCAGCTGATGAAAGAAATCATCAACACTTTCCACCAGCCGGAGTTCCGCAATTCCATGGTCTTTCTGGAAGATTACGACATGGAAGTGGCTTACCACATGATTTCCGGCTGCGACGTCTGGCTAAACAACCCGCGCCGCCCGCTGGAAGCCTGCGGCACCAGCGGCATGAAAGCCATGTTCAACGGCGTTATCCAGTTCAGCACGCTTGACGGCTGGTGGGACGAAGCCTGGAAGCCGGACAACAGCCTGGGCTGGGCCATTGGCAAGGGCGAGGAATATGAGGACGTGGCCTATCAGGACAAGGTTGAACTGCAAACCTTGTACAGCATTCTGGAAAAGGACATCGTGCCGGAATTTTACGACCGGCAGCGCGGGCCGGTACCCACAAGCTGGGTGGCCCGCATGAAGCACGCCCTAGCCGAACTCGCGCCGGTATTCAACTCCAACCGCATGGTTCTGGAATACTTCAACAGCGCCTATATTCCGGCCTTCCGCAGTTCTCTGGCCCTGAGCGAAAACAATTTTGCCCCGGCCCGCGAAATTTCCAGCTGGCGCATGGACATCATGACCAAGTGGAGCGGCTTGCAGGTTGGCAATGTGCAAGGCAACCAGAGCGGGCAGATCTTTGTTGGTGATACGGTCAGGGTGGCAGCCGATGTTTTCACCAACGGCATAGCCCTGGATCACCTGAAAGTGGAAATCTACATGGGCCGGGTCGGCCAGGACGAACACATCTCGCACCGGATTACCGTACCAATGCTGCCGGAAGGAGAAGCCAGGGACGGCAAGCAAACTTATGTAGGCGAAATGCCCGCCCCGGATACCGGGCGTTACGGGCTTAGCATCCGCGTCATGCCGGTACACCCGCTGCTGCCGAACCAGAACTTTGGGTTGATTCGCTGGGCTAATTAATTATTTGAGTTTTTTGGAGGGGCTACGCCCCTCCAAACCTCCCCCTGATTTGAAGGAAAAACGCGCTTTGAACGCAATTTCACATCTCGGCTTTTCGTGGAAGCCTACCACGATTTCCTTGCCGCGCGAAGACAAGCCGGGCGAGGCTCTGTTTATATTTCAAAAAAACATGGCCGGGATTGTCTGGAATTCACTGGGAGTTTTTGAGAACAATCCATCAACTTTGCCTCAGACCGAAACCATATTGCAGGGGCAGTCGGTGGGCGGCATCAGCATAGACCAGCTTAGTCAGGTAAAACGCTTTGGCGAAGGGGCTACACACCTCATTGCCGCCATAAAGAGCAAAAGTTTTCGGCTTAATCTGGAATTCGCCAAACAACTTCACGCGCTTGTCGGTAAAGAAGAAGCTCTGGAATGGGGCGTGTTGCGTAACAAGCAGGTGCATATTCACGAAGTTTCGCATATCCCGCCGCTGGCGTACAAACTTCCGGCCCTGGCGGAAAAAGGCTTTGCTTTTTTGTTCGGTGAACAGGAACACGGCCTGAAGAATCCCATAGAAAAAGCGATCGCCACCTTTCTTTTCATATCCAGAAACCAATTTTTCTTTGACTGCAATAAACGCACTGCCGCGCTTATGATGAACGGCGTGCTTTTGTCGGAAGGCTTCTACCCCATAACCGTACTTCGAGAAACCACCGAAGATTTTAACGAAAAGCTAAAGGCTTTTTATAATTCCGGTGACGCGACAGACATGTTTGATTATTTTTCCGGGGTTTGTAAGAAGCTTTATGGAGAGGCTGGCTAACGACAGATAGAAGCATAAAAAGTTAAACGAACAGCCCTCTATTCAGTAAGACAAGGCATTTTGCCCCATTTCTGCTTGGCGTCCAGCCATGCGATTTCTGCTTCAGCGGCATTACGCAGGGCTTCATCGGGAGTTTCACCGTCAGACATGCAGCCGGGCAGATCTGGAAAAGTTGCCAACCACCCGCCGCCGCCTTCTTCCGTCAAAGGGCGAAGTTCTATTTTGTGCTTAGGCATGGTCATTGTTAACCTCCTTTAGGCTATCAAACTGTAGAACCCCACACCGCCAGATACTCCTGATTGCCCTTGGGGCCTTTGATGGCAGCCGGAACCACACCTTGCAGGCTCAGACCAAGTTCGTCTTTTGCAAAGGCCAGCACATCCTCAACCGCCTGATCGCGTAATTTTTCGTCACGCACCACGCCCTTGACGGTATTATCGTAGCCCAGTTCAAACTGCGGTTTGATCAGGGCGATAATCCGCCCGCCCGGTTTGAGGTAGGAGAGGCAGGCAGGCAAAATTTCTTTCAGCGAAATGAACGACACATCGGCCACGACCAAATCCACCTTTTCCGGCAAAAGAGATGCCGCAAGATCGCTCCCGGCCGGGTGCAGGCGCAAATTCACCCCTTCCAGGCTAATTACCCGGCTGTCGGCACGCAGTTTTTCGTGCAACTGGTTTTTGCCCACGTCCACCGCATAGATTCTGCTCGCGCCATGCCGCAGCAGGCAGTCGGTAAAGCCACCGGTGGAAGCCCCGGCATCCAGGGCGACCAGGCCGGATACATCTATTTTGAAGTACTCCAGCGCGGTAAGCAGTTTGTAGGCTCCCCGGCTAACGTAGGGATTTTTGTCGCGGTATTCCAGCCTGACACTGACAGGCAGCAGATCGCCCGGTTTTTCCACCCGCCGCAGGCTTGATTCTGTTTCCGCTTCGGAAACAATAAACACCCGCCCGGCCATGATCAGACGGGCGGCCAGTTCCTGACTCGCCGCCTCGCCCTGCTCATAAAGCAGCAGGTCCGCTCTTTTCTTTTTTCCGGAAGTTTTCGCCATCTTGTCAAATCCTTCGGGCTGCTTATATTTCTTTTCGCGCCGAAGCAAGTTTTTGCTGTTCCGCAAGAAGGGCGCGGACGTCAGATTTTTTAGTGAGATATTACTTTAAAGTTGCAAAAAATCCGACTTCAAGCTATCAGTTTCGATTCTTGCGGCATTACAAGGTTCGGTTCGCGTAATTGGGCTTATTGTGGGCATGAATTTGCCAGCCCCTGGTCCGCCTCCGAAACCAATGCTCTATTTTGCGACTCTTGCCCCGCAAGAGTCCGGGGAAGCGTTTAAAACTTCCCTATACCCAGGAGTATTTGACATGAGAGAAAAAATCCATCCCAAAACCTACAAGGCCAAAATCAGCTGCGCCTGTGGCAACGTAATCGAAGCCCTGTCCACCAAGGGTGCCGAAGTGCATGTGGAAATCTGCTCCAACTGCCACCCCTTCTTCACCGGCAAACAGCGCTTTGTTGACACCGCTGGTCGTATTGACCGCTTCCGCAAAAAGTACGCCAATCTCAGCAAGTAGCCGTCCGGCGCCGCATACACAAGCAAATATCAAAGGCGCCGCCCGGGAACAGCGCCCAGAGATCAGGACGCATACGCGCCACTCGCAAATTCGGCGAGTCTGGCGAATGTTGGGCGAATATTGAAATAAAAAATCCCGGTTTTTTCCGGGATTTTTTATTTCATCAATGATGAGAGGGGAAGTCATATGTTAAAAATACTACGCGTCCTGCCGCTGCTTCCGCTGCCGCATGCCTTCATGAACAACGAGGAAAGCCTGGCCGTGGGCGGCCAGGCGGTTATGGAAGGCGTGATGATGCGCAACGGCGACAACCTCTCCATTGCGGTACGCCAGGGCCAGATCGCACCCGCCGAGCAAAAAAGCGCGCCAAAAGCTGACACGGCAGCGGCTGCAAATGAAGCAGGCGCAAACACAGCTCCGGCCCAGGCTCCTGACGGGGAAAATCCCGGCCGCATCGTGGTGCGCAACCGTCCCTGGTTCACCATCACCCGGCGGCCCTTTTTCAAGCGCCCATACATACGCGGCTTTCCCCTGCTGCTGGAAACCATGGTCAACGGTATCAAAGCCCTGAACATTTCCGCCGAACTCGCCATGGAAGACGCGGGTGAAGAACTCAAGCCCTGGCAGCTTTTGGTCACCCTGGGCGCTGCCCTGCTTTTCGCCGTGGGGCTGTTTGTGGTGCTGCCGCACCTGTTGACCATCGGACTTTCCTTTTTCGGGATATCCGGCGACGTGGAAGGCTTTTCCTTTCATCTATGGGACGGCCTGATCAAATTCGCCATCTTCATTCTGTATATCTGGATAATTTCGCGTCTGCCTGAAATACGCCGGGTTTTTCAGTACCACGGAGCCGAGCACAAGGCCATTTCAGCCTACGAGAGCAACATCACGCCGGTAACCCTGGAAGCCGCTGCCATCCAAAGCCGCCTGCACCCTCGCTGCGGCACCACCTTTTTGCTTTTCGTGCTTTCCATTGCCATTTTGATGCACGTTATGCTGGTTCCCTTGCTGATGTTGATCTGGACCCCGTCCGGCCCGTTCATCAAACATTTTGTGGTCATCCTGCTCAAACTCGGACTCATGCTGCCCATAAGCGCCCTGGCTTACGAAGCCATCCGTCTGGCCGCCCGCCTGGGTGAAGGGCTTTCCGGCTTCCTGCTGCGCGCCCCCGGCATGCTGTTGCAGCGCATGACCACGCGGGAGCCGGATTACCACCAGATAGAAGTGGCCCTGGTGGCCCTTAACGAAGCCCTGCAAGCCGGATCGGATTTTGAAAAAGCCCCGGTGCGCACCGCCCCTTACACCGTTCTTGCAAATGATTAATGCCCTGGAGCTTTACCCATGTTCGCCAAAATAGAAAATCTTGAAAGACGCTTTGAAGATCTGGAACAGCAGCTTTCCTCGCCCGAAACGCTTTCCGATCAGGATCGCTATCGCAAACTTACCAAGGCTCACGCCGACCTTAAAGAAGTAGTGGATCTGTACCGCAAGTACAAGGACACCGCCGCCCAGTTGCAGGATAACCGCGAATTGCTGGAAGATGCCGACCCGGAAATACGCGGCATGGCCCAGGAAGAATCCAAAAGCCTGCAAGCCGAGCTGGAATCCATGGAAAATGAACTCACTCTGCTGCTCCTGCCCAAGGACCCGCTGGATGAAAAGAACATCATTCTGGAAATCCGGGCCGGTACCGGCGGCGAGGAAGCCGCCCTGTTCGCGGCGGATCTTTTCCGCATGTATTCGCGTTACGCGGAAAACCGCAACTGGAAAGTTGAAATCATGTCGGCCAGCGACAGTGACAGTGGCGGCTACAAGGAAATCATCGCCCTGCTTACCGGCAACCGGGCCTACAGCCAGATGAAATTCGAGGCCGGAACCCACCGCGTGCAGCGCGTGCCGGCCACTGAATCGCAGGGACGCATTCATACCTCGGCGGCCACTGTGGCGATCATGCCGGAAGCCGAAGAAGCCGACGTGGTGCTCAAGCCGGAAGAATTGCGTATTGACGTTTACCGCTCCTCCGGGCCGGGTGGTCAGTCGGTTAACACCACCGACTCCGCCGTGCGCGTCACCCATATTCCCACCGGCATCAGCGTTGCCATGCAGGATGAAAAGTCGCAGCACAAAAACAAGGCCAAAGCCTTGAAGGTGCTGGTCTCGCGCCTGCTCCAGGCCGAGCAGGACCGTTTGCAGGCCGAACAGGCCGAAAATCGCCGCGCCCAGGTCGGCTCGGGCGACCGCTCCGAGCGCATCCGTACCTACAACTTTCCGCAGGGCCGCGTTACCGATCACCGGGTCAACCTTACCCTCTATAAACTGGATCAGGTCATGCAGGGCGATATTCAGGAACTTGTGGACGCCCTGACTACCGCCGCACAGACTGAGGCGCTTAAAAATCAAGCCGACGCTTAGGCAGTGCCGTCATGAGCGCCTTTTTGCCTCTGGCTGCGTCAGATATCGCCTGGAATGAAGGTCGAGTACCAAAAGAGTACACTTCCTTCATAAAAGGCTCATCTTCCTTGCCAGAGAACAAAAATTCATCTCATGACAACACTGCCTCAAAAAGTCTGGAACCCATATGCCGGAAACGCTAACCGAGCTACTGCGCCGCCAGCGCCGCGACTTTGAAGCCGCTGGAGTGGAATCGCCCGCTCTTTCCGCCGAACTTCTGCTGGCCGAAGCCTTGGGCCTGGACCGCAGCGCCCTGCTGCACAATCTGATTCTTGAACCAAGCGCTACAATCATTGATATCGCAAATCAGGACGCCTCAAAGCAGAATGTTCCGTGGCAGGATGCGCGGGAAAAATTTCTGGCTCTCTGCGCCCGCCGTTTGCAAGGCGAACCAGTGGCCTACATTCTTGGCCGCAAGGAATTTTATGGCCGGGAATTTCTGGTAAACCGCCATACCCTGATACCAAGACCGGAAACCGAACTGATCGTGGATTGCGCTCTGGATTGGGCCAAAAAGCGGACGACTGAAACAAAAAATCAGCTTAACGCAGCTATCGGACAAAAGACGCATTTGGCTTGTTTCGCTGATTTAGGCACCGGCTCCGGCTGTCTGGCTGTGACTCTGGCTCTGGAGTTGCCCGGCTGGCGCGGCTTGGCTCTGGATATTTCTGATCAGGCCCTGAATATGGCGCGAGAAAACGTCAGCCGCCTGGGTGTATCCAAAAATCTCGAATTTGTGCTTGCCGACTTTACCCGCTTCGAATTTGCGGAAAACTCGCTGGACCTGCTGGTAAGCAACCCACCATACGTAAGTGCTGACGAATATGCCGGACTGGAAAAAGGCGTGCGCGAATTTGAACCGCACTCCGCGCTGGTGCCGCAAGGAAATATGAATGGTTCAGCTCCCTCCGGCACGGAACTTCTGGCCCCGCTGTGCGCTCTGGCCGCCCGTGCCCTGAAACCGGGCGGGTTGTTTCTTATGGAGATCGGCTGCGGCCAGGGCGATTATTTGCGTTCCCTGCTGGCCCGCGATCCTGCCTGGAGCGAAACCGACGTGTTGCCGGATTTGGCCGGGCTGGATCGCCTGGTACGAGCCGTCGCGAGGTAGTGCTTCATTTTGCCGTGATACTGCGTCAGGCATCGTTTTTTGCTCCGGTCGAGTACGATAAGTCTGACGTCAAAAGCAGGCACTACTCTTGTTGCGGACAATTATTCAAAATAAAGCTATGATGCTGTTGCTACAGAAATAATTTGAAGGAATTTTATGACATGAAAAAACAAATCCTTGCCATTCCCTCTGATGAACCCGGCGGCCTTGAAGCCCCGCTGAACATGCACTTCGGGCATTGCCCACTCTATACTCTGGTGGAAATCAGCGAAGGGACAGTGCGCAACGTCAGCACCTTCAACAACGTGCAACATACCGAAAGCGGCTGCGCGGTATCGGTCCGGCATCTTTCCGGCCGGGGCATCAATGTGCTGCTGGCCGGAGGCATGGGCCGCGACCCGCTGATGACCCTCAAGCGCACTGGCGTCAACGTCTTTTACGCCGGGGAATACCCCACAGTGGGCGAGGCCGTGCAGGCCCACCTGCGCGGACAATTGCGCCAGTTCGGCCCGGAACACGCCTGCAAGGATCATGGCCATGACTAGCGCCAGCGAACATGGCAATAATCAGGCAGCGGATCTCGTCATCCTGAGTGCCAGGCCGGATTTCTGGGAACAGCACCTGCCCGCCCTGCGCGCTGGCGGCCTGAAAATTCTGCTGACGGATTCCTACGAAAAAACCGCAGCCGCAGCCAAACAGGGGAGCTTGCGCCTGGTGCTGATTGATTTGCCCTACAGTTTCGATTCCCTTGGCGACTCGGTACGCCGCGTCCAGGCCATGCGTCCGGGCCTGCAAGCGGCTGTTGTAAGCCATTTCGACAGCGATGACCGTGCGGAAGCCCTGCAAGGCCTGAACGTCTTCCTGACCCTGCCCCGACATCCGGACGAGATGGATATCAAAGTTCTCCTGAACAAACTCAGATAACAGGGCTTGTGCAGCGCTAACCCTTGCCTGGCGGACACAGCCTGGCCTACGCCGATTGTGTGTTTTTAAGCACAGTCATGCCAAAACAACACAATCCATATCATGCCGCTTTGATATAAAAAACATTTAAAATCACCTAATTATACAAACAGACCATTATGGCATACTTTTTGCTTTTTCAGGGCAAACGGAGAATGCCATATGCATCAACACACAATCAAGAATCCTGTCCAATGCTCCGGCGTTGGTTTACATAGCGGCAAAATGGTCACCCTGTCCCTGCGCCCGGCGGAAGAAGACAGCGGCATCAATTTTTACGTGCTCACCCCCGAAGGATCGCAGCGCATCAGCCTGGAGCCTTCACAGGTGATCGCCACCGGCCTTGCCACCACCATCGGCAATGCCCAGGCTTCCATCTCCACGGTGGAACACCTGCTGGCCGCAGTGCGCGGCCTTGGCATCGACAACCTGCGCGTTGACGTGCATGGCGGTGAGCTGCCAATCATGGACGGCAGCGCCGTTCCTTTTGTCATGCTGCTCAAGGACGCCGGGCTGAAAAAGCAACACGCCTTCCGCAATGTGCTGCGTATTGCCAAGCCCCTTACTTGCACCCACGGCGACAAATCAATTACCGCTGAACCTTACGATGGCTTTTACGTTGACTACACTATCGACTTCGCCCACCCGCTCATCGGCGTGCAGCATCTGGCTCTGGAAATCACCCCGGAAACCTTCGCCCAGGTAGCCAAATGCCGCACTTTCGGCTTCCTGCATGAAGTCGAGGCCCTGTATTCGCGCGGCCTGGCCCTTGGCGGCTCGCTGGACAACTCCGTGGTGCTGGATGATCGCGGCGTGGTGAACAAAGAAGGATTGCGCTGCCCGGATGAATTTGTACGCCATAAAATTCTGGATTTCGTTGGCGACATGACCATGCTGGATCGCCCGTTGCAAGGCAAGTTTACGGTACGCTGCTCCGGCCACGCCCTGAACAACCAGTTCCTGCGTCTGGCGTATGAAAACCGCGAACTCTACCTGGAAGAAGTCTGCCTCAGTGAACCCGAAGTGAAAAAACGCAAGGCCGTTGCGGTTTCTGTTCCGGAACTGAATATTGGCGAACAGGCTGTAGCCGCCATCTAAAAGCGCCACACCGGCAACGCAGTTAAAAGCAACACCACTCAAGCCGTCCATAACCTGATTATGGGCGGCTTTTCTTTGGCCCGCAAACAGGCCCATTTATAAAAATATCTTGCCCAATGCGGGCGTTTTAGAATAAGTTCGCTGAGGCGCTATTTTCTTATTATAAATTACGTTCAACCGATAGCGGATAAGCATTTCCCCTGTTTATCCGCCGCAGGATTTTATACGAATGGCGAAAAATCGCAGACTTGACGAAAGGCCGGGCAAAGCAAAAATTTACTGGAAGCGCGTCTTTGCCGCAATCGGGCTGGTTTTGGCCCTGGCTTTCGGCGTTTACCAGACCGGCAACCTGATCGTTGATCCGGTCGCTGACACGCAAAATCTGGCCGCCAGCGCGATTTCGCAAACCAACCCGGAAATTACCGATACCGGGCTGCCCGCTTCCGAAGAAGATCAGGATGAATCCATTCCCCCGCTGGAAGTTTCGCCGGAAGAGGCCGCGCTTGCCGCGGCCGGTGGTGAGATTGCCGGAGATCAGCCCGGTGTTCTGCCGGACGCCGCTACTGGCGAACCGGCTGAGGGTTCAGTTGATGCTTTGGCCGATGAACTGGCTGACGCGGAAGCGGCCCAGGAGCTTGGAACTTACCGCAGTGTAGTCGATAACGGCGATACTTTGGGCAGCCTGCTTGAAGCCTGGCTCAGCCCCGCCGAAATACATTCGCTGGCCGATGTCTGCAAGGGTGTATATCCGCTTAACCGTATCCGTCAGGGCCAGCCCTACGCCGTACATGCCGAAGGCGAAAATTTTCTCAGCTTCGAATATGAAATAGACAACGATAACCGTCTGGTGATTCGCAAAACCGATGAAGGCTTAACGGCCAGCAAGGAAGAGATCGAATACCGGATAGTACTGCACCGCGTGGAAGGAACCATTGCCAGCAGCCTGTTCAATGCCATGCAGGACAGTGGCGAACATGTTAGCCTGGCGGCGGGACTGTCCGATGTTTTCGCCTGGGAAATCAACTTTATCCGCGATTTGCGCGAAGGCGACAGTTTCAGCCTGCTGGTGGAAAAACGCTACCGCGACGGCGATTTCAAAAATTACGGCAGGCTGCTGGCCGCCACTTTCACCAATCAGGGCGATACTTACGAAGCCTACCTTTTCACGGACGAAAAAGGCAACAATCTCTATTTCAACGCCGAAGGCGACAGCCTGCGCCGGGCCTTCCTGAAGGCTCCGCTGGCTTACAACCGCATCAGCTCCGGCTATACCAAACGCCGTCTGCACCCGGTGTATAAGGATTGGCGTTCGCACCCGGCCATCGATTACGCCGCCCCCAAAGGCACGCCGGTAAAAAGCGTCGGCAAGGGAACGGTCACGTTCAAAGGTTACGACAAAGGCGCGGGCAACTACATCAAGGTTAAGCACCTGAACGGTTACGAAACCATGTATCTGCACCTCTCCGGTTTTGCCAGAGGCCTCGGCAAAGGCAGCAATGTCAGCCAGGGCCAGGTAATCGGCTTTGTCGGCTCCACCGGCTATTCCACCGGGCCGCATCTGGATTTCCGCATGAAGCGCAACGGAAGCTACGTCAACCCGCTCAAGGAGCTTTCTCCGCGTGATACACCGGTAACAGCCAAAGAAAAGTCGCGCTTTCTGACCCAGATGGCCATCTACCGCGACTTTCTCGAATCCAGACGGAACCTTGCGGAATATTCACGCTCTCTGCTTAACTAACATAATTTATGGGGGGACACTGTCCCCCCATCCCCCCAGGCAGGGGCATGATGCCCCTGCACCCACATAATTTTCAATTTAAAAACAACGCTGGTAGATCAGCCGTTCTACCAAAGCCCTGTCCGCAACAAAGGGATTCAGTGCCTCCCGCGTTGGGTCTGTTGCGGCAGCAAGGGGTAGCGCGTCAATATCCGAGCCGTGCGGCTGCGCACTAAGATCCAGGCCGTGTCTGGCGCAGGCGTGCAGGCATAAAGTTTCCAGCGAAAGCACATCTTCGGCATTGTAAGCCAGCAGAGTGTCCAGCACGCTTTCCCGTCCGGTGCGGCAATACTCATTCCAAAGCAGAATGGCCATGTAGCCATCCACGCCGTCCAGGTCACCACGGTCCAGGCCCAGTTCCTTTTCAACTTTTTTCAGACCGCCTTTAATGCCCAGAGCGCGAAAAACCGGAAAAAGATCCAGGTGGGCCATTTTCAGCTCAATGCCAAAGCTGCGTCGCAAAAAAGGCGCGTCAAAAGCCCGGCCATTCCAGGTCACAAGCAGGGAGTATTCCTTGATGTCGCGGACAAAGTCATCCAGATTACGGCCCTGAACATAAGTTTTAAGCCGTTCTCCGTCATAAAGGGCAATAGTGGTAATCTGGCCGCGCGGAAAGGACAGGCCGGTGGTTTCAATATCCACATAAGCCGCCTGCCCGCGAAAATGCGGATAAAGCCGCCACTGTTCCGATACCGGCAGGCGATCGCTGAACCACAAGGCGTCAGCGGCGGTCCCGGCAAGCAGGCGCTCGCGCGATTCTTCCACACCGGCCCGAAATTCCGCCAAAAGCGCGCCCTTGAGCGGGATCACCTCCGCCGTCAAGGCGTCATCCCAGCAAAGCAACCCGCAATCCTTAATCCTGGCAGCGCTGGCCTTCCCAATGCCGGGAAGGTGCATAAATGTATGTGTAAGCATTTTAATTAATTTATCTTTGCTAATTTACTTTTGTTACAATTTTCTGCCCGGCCCCTTTGTTCCCGCCATCACCAAGCAGTTGCGGGCAAAAAGCCAGCATGGGGCAAGCGGAGCAGGCTGGCGTACGGGCCGTGCAAATATCGCGGCCAAAGGAAACCATACGGTGATTCACATTGCCCCACTCTGACCGGGGAAATACCGCGCAGAGTTCTTTTTCCACGCTTTCCGGCGTACTTTTGGCCGCTGCCGGGCGGCTGCATTTGCCTTTTGAAGCCTTAGCCGCTTTGGCCGTAGGGGCGCACTCCGCGCTTAAAATACCCTGTGCCGCAACTTTATCCGCTCCGAGCGGAACGCACAGCCCCAGGCGGGCGCAGATACGCGCCACATGGGTATCCACAGCCAGGCCCTCATTTTTGCCAAAGCCTTCCCAAAGTACCACATTGGCGGTTTTACGCGCCACACCGCCCAAGGTGAGCAGATCCGCCATATTGTCCGGCACTTCGCCGTTATAGACATCAACCACCCGCCCGGCGGCCAGAATCAGATTTTTGGCTTTATTGCGGAAAAATCCGGTGGAGCGAATTAAATTTTCCAATTCTGCCTGACTCACCAGAGCGAAATCCCGCACTGTTGGCAGGCGGCGAAAAAGCTCCGGGGTTACGCGGTTCACCCTGGCGTCCGTGCATTGGGCAGCTAGAACGGTAGCCACCAGCAATTCCCACGGATCTCTGGCCTCTAAGTGCGGCCTGGTTTGCGGGTAAAGTTCACGCAACGCCTCCAACGCCCTGGCGGCTATTTCTGATTTTTTCGCGTCCATAAGCAACCCTTTTACATATAATAACTGTTCATTTTGGCATATTGAAAGCTGGCTGGCAAGGATTGCTCGCGACTCGGTATATTCCACGGGCGGTCAAGCGCAATCTGGAGCGATTCTCCGAAGAATTCATGTTTCAATTATCCGCAGAGGAGTGGAGCAACTTGAAATCACAAAATGTGACCTCACACACCGGATTTGTTCGCTTCCAGCCTCGCTCTGCGCGAGGCTTTTTCTATACCTACTACCCAAACTTCCAATAAACCCAGCACCCTCTTACTGATTGAAAATAATAGCTCTTTCTTTTATATTGAATTGTTCGCACATAAGGGTGTCAGGGGAGGTGCGGGGATGGATCAGATTCTGGTTTATGTAACGGCAGCCAATGACGAAGAAGCGCGGCTGCTGGCCGAAACGCTTGTCAATGAGGGTTTGGCCGCTTGCGCCAATATCGTTCCCGGTATAACATCAATTTTTCGTTGGCAGGGCAAGGTGGAAACTTCCACTGAGACACTCTGCCTTTTTAAAAGTACCAGCGGGCATTTCGCGGCTCTGAACCGGCGTGTACTGGAACTGCACAGTTACGAAACGCCCTGCGTGGTGGCCTTGCCGCTGGTTGATGGCAATCCGGCTTTTATGAAATGGATTTTGGACAGTATGCCTAAAGCTAAATAGCGCCTGCTTTTGCCGTCAGACAAGGAAGACGAGTTGTTTGCTCCTGTCGCAAAAACAAAGTCTGACGCGGTATCACGGTAAAATGAGGGGCGGGGTAAAAGGATAGTTGGTTGGCGATATACATAACAGGTTCCCTGGCCTACGACCGGGTAATGAATTTTTCCGGCTTGTTTGGCGACTTCATATTGCCGGAAAAAATCCATACGCTTAACATTTCCTTCCACGTCGATAGTCTGGAAGAGAAACGCGGCGGCACTGGCGGCAATATCGCCTATGGTCTGGCCCTTATGGGCGAGAGCGCGACCATTCTGGCCTGCGTGGGCAAGGATTTCGGCCCGTACAAAACTTATCTTAAAAAAATCGGTGTACAAGTTACGGGCTTGCGTACGCTTACGGACGAACTGACTGCCGGAGCCTACATAACCACGGATCGACAGGGCAACCAGCTTACCACCTTTCACGAAGCGGCCATGAGCCGCCCTTGCGAGTACTCTTTCGCCGGGCTAGATCCACAAAAAGATATCGCCATCATAGCGCCTACCCTCACCGAGGATATGGTGCGGCACGCCCTGTTCTACAAGCAAAAAAAACTGCGCTATATTTTCGACCCCGGCCAGCAACTCAGCACCATGACCGCCAGGGATCTGACCGATGGCATTACCGGGGCCGAGCTGCTGGTAAGCAACGGCTATGAGCTGGATTTAATTTGCCGGATTACCGACCTGGATTTGCCCGGCATTCTGGAACTGACGCCAGTGGTGATCACCACCTTCGGGCACAAAGGTTCGCGGATCGCCAGATCCGACGGCAGCCTGGTTCAAATCCCGGCGACCCCGATTACCACAACCGCCCTTGCCGCTCCCAGTGCTTCCACAATAGCTGGCGGATCAGGCGGGCCGGGTGAAACCGCTCTGAATCCAGAAGGATTGAGCGATATAATTCTGGACCCGACCGGCGCCGGTGACGCTTACCGGGCAGGCTTGCTCAAAGGATTGCTTGAGGGCATGAGCCTGGAGCATTCCGCCTGCTTAGGCTCGGTCTGCGCCGCCTTTTGCGTGGAAAAGCACGGTACGCAGGAGTATTATTTTGATCAGGTTATGCTGGCTGAACGCCTGGCAAACGCCTATAACTTGCACCTGCCTTTTACTTTTAACTCCAACATATGCCCGGCAGCTAAGGACTGCTAATTTATGGGAAGAAACTCAAGAAATTACAGCGGATACGCCCAGGTACGGAAAAGCTACGCCATACTTGCGGCCATATTTACTTTCGCTCTGGGCCTTTACGGCGGTTATCTGTTCAATTCGCTCAGTTCGCCTTCCGGCGATGGAGCCAGAACCAGACAGTCCATCAGCCAGCAGTCGCAAGGTCAGGACGCGGCCACGGCCGCCGCGCAAAATCAGGATCTGGCCCGGTTGCTGGAAGCCACCCGCGCCAACCCGCAAAATGTCGAAACCTGGAACCAGCTCGGGCATTGGTACTTTGATAACCGTATGCCGAACGAGGCCATTCAGGCTTATGATCGCTCCCTGGCCATGAGACCGGATGATCCTAACATCATCACCGATCAGGGCGTCATGTACCGCTCCCTGCACAACCACGAAAAAGCCCTGGAACTTTTCCGCAAAGCCAACCGTCTGTCGCCCTCGCATGAGCAGTCGTTGTTCAACTCCGGCATAGTCCTGCTGGATCTGGGCCGGGATGCGGAAGCAGCCCAGGCCTGGCGGCAGTTGCAGGCCCGCAATCCCAATTTCAAGACACCGCAGGGCATCAACATCGGTGAAGCCATCAACATGCTGGAAAACAAATAAATCGGAGCCAACATGTCCACTATTGCCACAAAAGCCTGTTTTGGATGCCAACGCATAAATGCATTATGGAGCGATTGGCTGTATAGGCTTATGGTCGGCACTTTTGGGCTGTTGTTGTTCTGTCTGGCTGCCGCGCAGGAAGCCGGGGCAATGCCGGTTTCCTTGGATAAAGTCGGAGGAGCAGACGGAGTCTATTTGGCCGATTCCGCCTTTTTCCTGCTGGATTCGCAGGCCGAGTACAGCATTGAACAGGCCGGGGCGCCTTTGCTGCAAAGCCGCTACGCCAGGCTCTCCGGCGGGCTGCCTTTAACGAAAAAAGGCGTGCTTTGGCTGCGTTTTTCCCTGATCAATGCCCTTGCCGACAACCGGGCCAATGCTTCAGGCAGCGCAAGCGCTGCTGGCGGCGCTGACGGCGCAAGTTCTGTGGGAGTAGCTGGCAAACGGGTAGTCCTGCGCTTGCAGGAGGGTTCGCCGGAAGCCAGGGTTTATGTAGCGCGCGAACTTGGTTCAAATGGCGAAGTGCGCAGATGGCGCGAAATTTCCGCTCTGGAAAATGGCGACTTCCCGCTTCCGGATCCGGGCAAGCTCCCCCTGACCGTTTATGTAAAATTGGCTGGAACACCCGGTCTGTGGTTCAATCCCAAACTGTTCGGAGTACCCTACTCCGTAATGCCGGATGCCCTGACAGGCCTGGATGGCGCAACGCCCGCCGCAACATCTGATGCTTTGTCAGATGCCCTGCCCGCAACTTCAGATAACTCGCTGAATCTGGCCGCCCTTCTTCCTCTGTTCCTGCAACTGCTGCTTGGGGCCTGCCTGTTTTTCTGCCTGCTGCGTGGTATAAGCAGACGGGAGGAGTGGCGGCTCTGGGCGGGCGCGGTCATCGGCTGCGCTTTGGTGCAAGCGGTTTTCTGCCGTCAGGCTCCCGAGCTTGGCGGAATTTATCTTACAACTTTGCCCAGCTTGCTGGCTCCCGGCCTGACTATAATGCTCATGCCGCATCTGGGCAGGCATCTGCTTGGCAGCAAAACCAGCCGCTCCCTCGACCTCGGGCTGGTTCTGCTCAGCCTGCCCGGCATGGTTGCGGCTCTGGCTCCGCTGCTGCCCGGTTTTGAATGGACGGCCAAACTGCTGCCGCTGGTTCCGCTGCTTTTACTGCCTCTGGCCTTGCTGGCGCTTGGCGCACTGTTCAGCAGACGAAGCGGCGCTTGCGCTTATCTGCTGATCTGCCTGCCGCCTCTGGCCGGAGCAGTTCTGGCCCTGCTTGGCCTGATTGAAGCCAGAGGACAGGCGGCAGCTCTGGAGGCGGCACCCGTGCTAGCCGCAGCGCTTGCCTCGCCGCTTTATCTTTACGGGCCGGATCTCGTGCTCTGGGGATACGCGGCAGCGGCGCTGGTCATGGCGCTTGCTTCGCCCGCCATTGGCAATCCGGCTGGGGCCGTTCGCAAAAACAATTTACCGCTGGAGCTTTTCGGCGCGGCCGACATGCAGCCGCAAAGCAACCCCTCCGGCGATTTGTTGCCGGATTTTAATGGTCTGGCTTTTGACGCGGCCGCAACCAGCGACACGCTGGACGGAATATGGCCGGAAGCGGCAGCAGATTCCGTGGATGCCGAAACTGCTGTGGATACGGCTGATACCACAATTCAGGATGCCTTGCCGCAAGTTACGGAAGACGCGGCTTTTCCGGAAAACGCCGAAGATACCATCCGGCCGGTGGAAGACATGAGTGTTCTGGCTCCGCTTTATGCTGAGCCTTCGCCAATTGAAACCGCCGGAGCCAGCGACATGGATCCAAGCGGCGAAATGGACGAAAATATGGTCTATATACCGGACCCGGAAGAGCCCGGGCTGGTGATCATCAAAGCCCGTGAAACGGTGGAACCCCAAGCGACGGACCGCAAAACCCTGGAGCGCGAAGCCCTTGGGCTGGAGACCAGTACAGGGCGGCCCGGTCCGGTTTTGGCCGAATACTTCGACAAGCTGCGCCGGGATCTTGAGGATTTGAAACGGCAGCAAAGCAATGCCGAAAGCATGACCGACAATCTGGAAGAGATACTGCACGGCTTGGGTCAGGCGCTGAACAATCTGGATCGCATGGCGCATGGCAAGGACCCCGAAGCTTTGCCGGAGCAAAGTATTTTCAATCTTACCAGCCTGGTGCGCAGTGTGCACGCGGAAATGCTCCCGCTGGCCGAAGAGCGCGGGGTAGCGCTTGCCTGGTTCGTCTCGCCGCTTCTGCCAGTGCTTTACAAAGGTGACGAAGACGCCCTGCGCAACGCTTTGAGTTATATGCTGCACGGAACCGTTGAATCCGCCGAAGCCGGAGCCGTGCAACTGGCCGTACGTCAGGCCAGCCCCACCGACAGCGCCGACAAGACTGAACCGGCTGCCGGTAACGGGATGATCATCCAGTTCAGCCTGATTGACAGCAGTATGGGGCCGCATTCGTTGCGCCGCCCGGCCAGAGTGCTTTCCAGAGCCTGGGAACTGGCCAGAGCTTCGCAGGGGTCATTCAGTATAGAATTCTCGCCCACCAGCGGCACCTCGATCAATTTTTCGCTTTGCCTGATCCCGCTTTTGGACAAAGACAACGCCTGGGCCGGGGATGCAAAACTGAAAGATTTGGCCAGCCGGGCCGAAGCCGGGCAGGAAGTAACCGGGACCGAAGAAGCCACGCTAGCGGAAAGCGGGGGGGTAACGGAGACCGAAAAGGCCGCGTTACTGGAAACCGGGCCGGAAGTAACGGAAGCCGAAGAAATAACTTTGGCGGAAGCAGATGAAGTGGTGCAACCGGATACAGAACCGGAAGTGACGGAAACAGTTGTAGACATGGCCCTGGCAGAAAAGGCCGCGCTTGCAGTTGCTACGGAAGTGGCAGTGCATTCTGTCGATCCGGCGGACGAAGATTTGCTGCTGCTCACTGTAGATACAGTGCTGCCGTCTGCGGATAACATGCCAGCCGACAATGCAACTCACGTAGAAATGGCTTCTGCTGACTATCCCGGTGAAGCTGAAACAGAAGTTGTGTTTACGTCGGAACCGGAAGATGTTGACGAGCAGCAGGTTGTGTTTGCGCCGGAAATACTGGCCGAACGCGACAGCATTGTTATCATGGATATGGCTGCCAGTGGTCGGCGCATAATTTCCAGACGTCTGGAAGGCTTGCCACACAAGCGCCTGGAAGTTGCAAGCTGCCGGGAAATCGTGCAGGCCGCCGCCGGGCACAACATCGCCCTGATTATTGTCGATGCCGATATCCCGGAAGCGGAATTGCGTGCAGCACTTTACGCGGTGAACGCGGCTGAAGCCGCTTCCGGCCGCCCGCCTGTCCCTTCGCTCGGGCTGGTATCACACTTTTCACAAACCGCCCGTCTGCGCCGGGCCGGTTGCACTGTCTGCCAAGTTAAAACCGAAAGCCGAGAAGATTTTCAGCGCGAGATTCTGCGCCTGGCCCCCCGCCCCGAAGTTGAAATCATGCCCGAGTCGGCTCTGGCTGCGGCTCTCAGCCCGGAAAAGGACTTTACGCCCAAGCCAATCATAAAACATGAGCGCCCGGATCGCTCCGTGCCAATGCTGGATCTGATTGTCTCCAGCCTGGATGCGGAGTCGTCAGAGGGAGACAGCGCGGCCCAAAAGTACCTGACCAATACGGGCAACGCGCCGGAAGCCGCCAAGGCGGCCTACAACGGACGCGATCAGCACAAGCCTGCCGGGCCTGCGCCAGCGGCAAATGCGCAGAAGCCCGCGCGTGAGCTCATTCTGCTTTCAGGGTCGCGTGACGAGCACATGGATGCCGCCATGCTCAGCTATTTGCCGGATTTTCTGATTGTGCTTAAAGAAGCGCTGAGCGAGCTTTCCTCTGCGGTTCTGACCGGAGATGCCGCGCTGGTCGGCGAGCTGGCCGGACGCATGGAAAAGCAGGGGAGCAGCTACGGGCTGAACAATCTGGAGCGTATGGCCGCCTGTGTGAAAAGAGCGGCTGACGCCGGAGATCAGGAAGCCATCCGGGATCTTTCCGAGGAACTGATGAACCTGGTGCGGCGTTATCTGCCCTTGCTGCGCATTACTTACGACGATCACACTAAGGTTTAGGCATTACAGTAAGTTGAATACACGGTAGCGCCTAAGTTTGCCGTCAGACAAGAAAGGCGAGTTTTTTGCGAAGGAAGTGTAGTCTTACCCTACTCGACCAGAGCAAAAAACGATGCCTGACGCAGTATCACGGCAAAATCAGGCGCTACAGTTACATCATGCTTACCGGATCCAGATCCAGGCTGAGAGAAAAACCCTCCTGCCTGGATCTCGCGTTAATGGCGGCGGAAGCTTTGGCGTAAACCGCCCGGATATCCTGCCAGCTGCCACCCTTGAGCAGACATTGAAAACGCAGACGGCGATCGCGCATCTGATAGGGAGCCGGAGCCGGACCCAGCACGGCGACCTTGGCGGCCTCGCCCCCGGCTTTCATTATTCTTCCCAGTTCCGCCACCAAAGCCTGCCCTTCGGCCCAGCCCAGAGGGAAGCTCATGCGAACAAGAGCCAGCCGGACAAAAGGCGGGTACTGCCTGCGCTGCCTGCGCAACAACTCCTGACGGTAAAACCCTTCATAATCGCTGGCAGCCACATAATCCCAGCAATAATGATCCGGATTGCGTGTCTGGATGATCACCCTTCCGCTGCTGGCGCGTCCGGATCGCCCTGCCGCTTGCAGCAGCATCTGAAAAGTACGCTCCGCCGCGTTATAATCCGGCAGGCTCAGCCCCAAATCGCCATCAGCCACAATAGCCAGAGTGACACGCGGAAAATGATGCCCCTTGGAAAGCATTTGCGTGCCAACCAGCACATCGGCCTCGCCGCGCCCAAAGGAACGCAGAATTTCCTCCAGACCGCCCGGTTTGCCCGCGCTGTCACGATCCAGGCGTAAAACACGCGTACCTGTGGGCAGAAGGCTTTGCAGCCGTTCCTCCAATTTTTCCGTACCTTCACCAAGCGGAAGAAAATGCGTGGATTTACACACCTGGCAAGGCGTGGGAAAAGGCTCGGCATAACCGCAGTAATGGCAAATCAGCTTTTCGCGTTTTTTGTGGTAGGTGAGGGAAATTTCGCAGCGCGGACAACGTGCCGTTGTACCGCAGGAAAGGCAAAACATGGTCGGCGCGTAACCGCGCCTGTTCAGCAGAATAAGTGCCTGCTCCTGTCGGTTCAAACATTCAAGCAGGGCTTGAGTGCTTTCTTCGGTTAAAATCCCGCCCGCTCCCCCAGCCAGCCCCGACATGGGCGCAAGCGTGATTTGCGGCAGGCTCCCGCCGCCCACCCGCCCGGACAGGCGGTGCAGGCGTATGCTGCCCTGCTCGGCGGCATAAAATGTTTTCAGATCCGGGGTGGCCGAACCCAGCACCAGCACGGCTTTATCTTGTCCCGCGCGGTACCAGGCCAGATCCTTGGCCTGATAAACCATTCTTTCATCCTGCTTGAAAGAGGAATCATGCTCCTCATCCAGAATAACCGCGCCCAGTTTTGGCAGTTGCAGGAATAAGGCCGAACGCGTTCCTACAACCAATACAGGCTGCGCAGGCGTAGTAAGTCCGGGAGCGCTTTTGCGGGCCAGTTCGTTAAAACAGGCTTCACGCGCCGCTTGCGGCTGATAGCCGTGAAACAGGTAAGTAGGCAGGCCGGGAAAGCGCTCGGCCACATCATGTTTAAGCTTCAGAGCCAGAGCTACTTCCGGGGCCAGCAGCAGTACCGACTTGCCCGCCAGCAGGGTTTTGGCGGCAAACTCCAGATAAACAGCGGTTTTGCCGCTGCCGGTAACGCCATACAGCAATCTGGTGCGCGGATTGCTTTCGTTCAGGGCGGCGCAAAGATCATCCAGGGCCAGTTGCTGATCGGCATTCAGGCTGAAAGGCGGCGGCGCGGCCAATATAGAGGCATGCCTACTGCCGGATTGGCCCTCGGCAGGACTATTAAGCGGCCAATCAGGCCTGAAATCAACGCGTACTTTAAGCAGACCTTTGCTCAGCAGTTGCTTCAGCGCGGGCAAAAAATCCTGCCCCAATTCCTTGAGAATATGCCGCCTGCTTAGCTGCGTGGAGCCGCAGGCGTACATGAAATCCAGCAAGCCAATCTGCCGGACAGCGGAAGGACGAACCGGCCAGGGCGGCGCAACGGTCAGGCTGTAAAGCTCCTGCTCGGATTTATCGCTGTTTTTGATAACCCGGCCCTGCCCGCTTTCCCAAAGAGCGGCCAGGGCTTCGCGCCGGGCGCGATCAAGGGCGGGCATTTGGCGCAATTCAAAATCCGCAAGCTCCGGCTGGCAAAAGCGCAGGCGCAAATCCTTATCGCGCAAACCAGCGGGCAACATGCCGCTGAGTACGCGCCCCAAAGGCAGGGCCTGACGCAAGGCGAACTGCCGGGCCAGATCCAGATAGTCCGATCCCAACAGCGGAGAGTTTTCCAGCGGCCAGGCAATCTCTTTTAGCGTGTAGCCGGGATTGGCCGGATTGGCCGGGCCGGAATCCGAAAGCGCCAGCAACACAGCCGAGCGCAGGCCGCGTCCCAGCGGAACGGCCAGACGGAGGCCTGGTTGCCAGAAAGCACGGCTGAACCCCGGTATAAGCTTGTAGGTCAGCACGCTGTAAGGCGGGCTGAGCAATACGGCTTCGGCGTTTACCGGCTGCTGGCAAGGCATCTCGGCTTCGGCGTTCATGGGCATTTGTCCCGCTTCCGGATTTGACTGATTCATAGGAGGCAGAGAGTAGCCAATATGCCGGTTGATGTCGAGCAGGCGGCATCTGGCGGTTTTGCCTGCAACTTTATAGATTTGTTCAATAGTAAACGGGCGGTTTGATTGAAATTATGGATTTAACTTTATTCAGTACAATCGTTATAGCATAGCGAATTATGGGGAATCGGGGATTTCACCCGGATCGCCGACTACAAGAAATCAATTTGTGAGGAATCCTTTATGATCCAGGGCAAAAACGTATTTGCAAGCACCGGCGGCATTGTTCTGGTCGGTCTGGTCATCGGGCTGATTGCTTCCATGCTTCAGCATTTCGGCAACCCCGGCAACATGGGTATCTGCGTGGCCTGTTTCGAGCGCGACATAGCCGGAGCGATCGGCTTGCACCGGGCGGCCATAGTCCAGTACCTGCGCCCGGAAATTATCGGCCTGGTGCTGGGAGCCTTCGCGGCGTCCATAATTTTTGGCGACTTCAGGCCGCGCGGCGGTTCCGCTCCGGTGCAGCGTTTCATTCTTGGAATGCTGGCCGTTATCGGTGCCTTGGTCTTCCTCGGCTGCCCCTGGCGCGCCCTGCTGCGCCTGGCCGGTGGCGACTGGAACGCCATAGTCGGTCTGGTTGGCCTGGGTTGCGGCATTTTTGTCGGCACGCTCTTTTTGCGCAACGGCTTCAGCCTGGGCAGCAGCAGCCGCCAAAACGCCTTTACCGGCTATATTTTCCCCCTGGTCATGGTCGGCCTCCTGATCCTCTACCTGATGTTCCCACAGGCAGAAGGCCAGCCGCAAAGCGGAGTTCTTTTTTACTCCGTCAGCGGCCCCGGTTCCATGCACGCACCCTTGCTGCTTTCTCTGGGCTGCGGCCTGCTGATCGGCTTTTTGGCGCAGCGCAGCCGTTTCTGCACCATGGGTGCCCTGCGCGATCTGTTCCTGTTCCGTCAACTGCACCTGATGTTCGGCGTAGTGGCGCTGGTGGCTGCCGCTTTTGCCGCCAACCTCTACTTCGGGCAGTTCAACCCCGGCTTTCTCAATCAGCCGGTAGCGCACAACGACTGGCTGTGGAACTTCAGCGGCATGCTTATGGCTGGCCTGGCTTTCGCCCTGGCTGGCGGCTGCCCCGGTCGGCAACTGTTCATGAGCGGCGAAGGCGATTCGGACGCGGCTATCTTCGCGCTGGGCATGATTGCCGGGGCGGCGGTATCGCATAACTTCGGCCTGGCCAGTTCCGGTGCCGGAGCCGGGCCTAACGGCCCCCTCGCCGTGGGTATCGGCCTCGCCATTTTGCTGGTTATCGGCTTTGCCAACCGGCAAAAAGCCTAAGAACCTACTTGGTAGCGCCTAAGTTTGTCGTCAGACAAGGAAGATAAATTTTTGCCGACTGGAGTGTACTCTTCTCGTACTCGACAGGAGGCAAAAATTTAATCTGACGATGTATCACGACAAAATCAGGCGCTACCACAAACAAGGAGTTGCAAATGAATACTATAGACGCTAAAGGACTCTCCTGCCCGCAACCCATGCTCATGGCCAAAAAGGCCATGCAGGCCGCGTCAGCTATGCCTGGCGGACAGGAGAATAAAATCAAAGTGCTGGTGGATTGCGCGGCTTCGGTGGAAAACATCGGCCGGGCGGCCAAACAGCTCGGCTGGGAACTGACAGTTCTTTCCCGGCAGGGCGACGAAGCAGAGCTGGAATTAAGCAAAAAATGAGTTTTTTCGACAAACTGAAAAATAAATTGCCTTTGCTGTCGCCCGGTGGAGCGAAAGAAAAACCCGCCGGGCGCGGCATTTTGCTTTTTGAACATACCGGCGAAGTAATCCGGGCCGAAAAAGCGCTCAAAGCCGCCGGTTTTGACGTGGCGGTAAAAGCGCCGCCGCCAGCGTTGCGCACCGGCTGCGATTTGGTTATCGAGTTCCCGCTGCTTATGGAACCGGCGGTTCGCGAAGTACTGCTGGTTAGAAAGCTTGTACCCATGCGGGTTTGTCCGCTCTCCGACGACTTGCTGGAGCCGGTTTCGCTTTTCCAGCACAAGGACTACGGGGCCTGGCTGATGGTGCGTGCGGCCAATATGAAGATTACCGTGGATAAAGCCTCACGGCGCATTGTCAATGTTTCCGGCGGCGGCTGCCCGGATGTGCCCTATCTGGCCTCACTGCTGATGGGCAAATCACTGGACGAAGCCCAAATTCCGCTGAACAAGGGGCAGACCTTGTGTGGGTATGCTCTCCAACTGGCTTTTAACGAAGCCAAAAAGAGCCTTCTTTAGCCGTGATACTGCGTCAGATTTCATTTTTGCCTTCTGTCGAGTACGGGAAGAGCACACTCCAGTCGGCAAAAATTCATCTTCCTTGTCTGACGACTAAATAAGGCTCTTTTTATTTGTATGTGAAAAGGATTGATCAAATGTCTTGGCTAATCTGCGGAACCTTACCCGATCCCGGTCTGGAAATTTTATACGGCCAAGCCACAGTGCAACTGCAAGCCGGTTCGGCGCTGCGCCCGGATACGGGCGCACAGATGGAAAATCCGCGCTCGACCGAGCCGGACGATAAAGCCGAACTACGCGATGTCCTGTGGCTGCGTCAGGCCGATGGTCAGGAAATAGCCCTTCCCATCAATCGCGGCACCGCTGCGCTGGCCTCTGCCGCCGCTCTGGTTTGCGCTGAACTCGGCGCCCCTGCGCCGTATCTGCTGCTGGCCGGAGATCGCGGCACAGGCAAGGGCAGCCGTCTGGTTTATGATTATCTGCTGCGCCATGCGGCGGATTTCGCCGGTTGGGGTATTACTTTCCACTATCTTCTGCCGGATGTGGAGTGGCATAACAAACTGCTTAACGCTTTTGATGCTCTTGAGCCGCGCCCCACGCTCTGCGCCGACGCGGGCTTCATGTACGTTGCCAAAATGAGCGGCCACGCCGCGAAATACGATCTTTTTACGCCGGATGCCGGTGAACTGGCTTTTCTGGCTGATGAAAAAGCCCCACATCCTTTTTATACCCGAGGATTTTTGCTGGCCGAAGAGGAAAAAGCGCCGGAACTGGCGGCCCGCGCCTATGAGCACGCAAATACCGCCAGTACCATGCTGATCAAGGGACGCACCGATTATATCGTGCAGGCGGGCAAAGCGCTTGAAAGCATTGATTATCCGATGGTTCCCAATCTGGAGCCGATCGGCGGCACCGGCGATACCGTGGCCGGTACGGCCAGCGCCTTGCTGAGCGCGGGTTACCCGATGCTCCGGGCCTGCCGTCTGGCCGCCCAGGCCAACCGCTTTATGGGCCAGTTGGCCCAGCCCTCACCGGCCACTCAAATAGCCGAACTGTTGGCGCAGCTTCCGGGGGCTTTGCAGTTGGCCCTACAGGAACCACAGTAGTTCTGTCACGAGCGCCTTTTTGCCTCTGGCTGCGTCAGATTTTACCTTTTATTTCGGTCGAGTACCAAAAGAGTACACTCCCTGCATAAAAGGCTCATCTTCCTTGCCAGAGAACAAAAATTCATCTCGTGACTACTCTGGCTTGAGACTGTCTCTATCTCCTCGTTAAAATGTTCTAAAAGTGTTCAGGCCGGGGCTGCAAACGGCAGCCCTTTGTGTTACCAAAGCGCAGGCGTACGGGGGTGAACTTTCCCGCTGGCGGGAATACGCTTTTCCGTTCTTTATTTTACCCATTTTTCAGCAAGGCAGGTGCTTTCTTGTCCGGGCAAACCGCTAATAACCGTTTCTGGTTCATGTTTCACAAAGATAAAATTCTCCTGGCCGAGGATGCCAGCGGCGGGCTGCATATACCCTGCGCTCCTGCCGCGCCGCTGGAAGCGGCGGGACTGACGCACAGCCTGAGCGAATATAACGGGCTGCCCTGCCAGGCCTTCGCAGTCACGGAATTTCCTGCGGACGCGTCCCCAAAATGCTGTGCGGGCAACGAAAAAGCGTTGCGTTATCTGCCCATGGAACTGCGTAACGATTTTTATGATATGTTTGGCGAAGAACTCTTTGCCATTGCCGGGCACGGCAAGCAAATGCTCCATTGGGACAGGACCAGCCAGTTTTGCCCGCTCTGTGGCACCAAGACAAAGGTGGATACCCCAAAATCCAAAAAATGCCCCGCTTGCGGCCATGAAATGTTTCCGCATCTCTATGTGGCTATTCTGGCTCTGGTCACCAAAGGCGACAGCACCCTGCTGGTCAAGGCGCATAACGTCAAGCAGGACGTTCATGTGCTGGTGGCCGGTTTTCTGGAACCGGGCGAAAGCCTGGAACAGTGCGTGCGCCGCGAAGTGCTGGAAGAAACCAACATCCAGGTGCGCAATATCCGCTATTTCGCCTCGCAATCCTGGCCGCACCTGAGCAATATGATGATCGGCTTCTTTGCCGAATATGAATCCGGCGAAATTCGGCTGCAGGAAGATGAGCTTCGCGCGGCAGCCTTTTACCGGCGTGACAATATGCCGCCTGTGCCTAAACCCATGAGCCTGACCAGCAGGCTGATCGACTGGTGGGTGAGCGGGCGTGAGTTGCCCATCGGCAATGATGGCAAAAACTCACATTTGCCGGACCCGCGCGTGGATTAAGGGGATTGAGTTTTTAAATGACAAAGGCCGCCGGTAAAAAAACCGACGGCCTTTGTGTTTATTAAGGCAAAAAGGCGCTCGTGACTAGTACATGCCGCCCATGCCACCCATACCACCCATGCCGCCGCCAGGCATGGCCGGGGCTTCATCCTTCTTGGGCTTTTCAGAGATGGCGCATTCGGTGGTCAGCAGCAGAGAGGCCACGGAAGCGGCGTTCTGCAGGGCGATGCGGGTAACTTTTTTCGGGTCAATGACGCCGGACTTGATCAGGTCTTCGTAGACACCAGCGTTGGCGTTAAAGCCGAAGCCGTCTTTACCGGCCAGCACTTTTTCCACCACCACGGAGCCTTCGTAACCGGCGTTAGCGGCGATCTGGCGCAGCGGCTCTTCAATGGCGCGGCGAACCACGCGCACACCGGCGGCTTCGTCGTCATCGGCGGGCTTAACGTCGTCCAGAACTTTGGCCACGCGGATAAAAGCGGTGCCGCCGCCAGCCACGATGCCTTCTTCAACGGCGGCGCGGGTAGCGTTCAGGGCGTCTTCAACGCGATCCTTGCGTTCCTTCATTTCCACTTCAGTGGCAGCGCCGACATGGATGACGGCAACGCCGCCCACGATCTTGGCCAGGCGTTCCTGAAGCTTTTCGCGGTCGTAGTCGGAAGAGGTTTCGTCGATCTGGGCGCGAATCTGGGCCACGCGAGCCTTGATTTCTTCGGCCTTGCCGGAACCGTCAACGATGGTGGTGTTTTCCTTGTCGATGATGATGCGCTTGGCGGTACCGAGTTCGGCAATGGAGATGTTTTCAAGCTTCACGCCCATGTCTTCGGACACGACGTTGCCGCCGGTGAGAATGGCGATGTCTTTCAGCATTTCCTTGCGGCGGTCGCCAAAGCCGGGGGCCTTGACGGCAACAACCTGAAGGGTGCCGCGCAGCTTGTTGACCACCAGGGTGGCCAGGGCTTCGCCGTCAACGTCTTCGGCGATGATCAGCAGCGGGCGGTTCATTTTGGCAACCTGTTCAAGCACGGGCAGCATTTCTTTCATGCTGGAGATTTTCTTTTCGTTGATCAGGATCAGGGGCTCATCCATTTCGCAGACCATCTTTTCGGGATTGGTCACGAAATAGGGGGAGAGGTAGCCGCGGTCGAACATCATGCCTTCCACGACTTCCAGGGTGGTTTCCAGGCCCTTGGCTTCTTCAACGGTGATCACGCCTTCTTTACCCACCTTGCTCATGGCTTCGGCAATGATGTTGCCGATGGTGGAGTCGGAGTTGGCGGAAATGGTGCCAACCTGGGCGATTTCTTTCTGATCGCGGGTGGGCTTGGCAAGAACGGCCAGTTCGGCCACCAGGGATTCAACGGCTTTGTCGATGCCGCGCTTGATGGCCATGGGGTTGCGGCCAGCGGCCACAAGCTTCACGCCTTCGCGGTAGATGGCCTGGGCCAGCACGGTGGCGGTGGTGGTGCCGTCGCCGGCAACGTCGCTGGTCTTGGAAGCGACTTCGCGCACCATCTGGGCGCCCATGTTTTCGAACTTGTCTTCAAGTTCGATTTCCTTGGCCACGGTCACGCCGTCCTTGGTGATGATCGGAGCGCCGTAGGATTTTTCAATAACCACGTTACGGCCTTTGGGACCGAGGGTGACTTTAACCGCATTGGCCAGTTGGTCAATGCCGCTGGCAAGGCGTTCGCGAGCTTTGGTGTCAAAAAGTACTTCTTTAGCGGACATAGGTTGTTCCTCCTAAAAGAACAGAACTGTATGAGTTGGTATTAAAAAAATGTTTGTGTTAACCGATAATCGCGAGGATGTCGTCTTCGCGCATAACCAGGTGATCCACGCCGTCCAGCTTGATTTCGGTGCCAGCGTACTTGTTGAACAGAACCAGGTCGCCCTTTTTCACGGTCATGGCAATCAGCTTGCCGTCATCGGCGGTTTTGCCGGGGCCAACGGCCACCACTTCGCCTTTGGAAGGCTTTTCTTTGGCGGTGTCGGGAATAAACAGGCCACCGGCGGTCTTTTCTTCAGATTCCAGGCGTTTCACCAAAACACGATCGTTAAGCGGCTTCAGATTCATACTTCATCCTCCAAGAGAGTTTGTGTTTTTTAGCGCTATGCGCTGTGTTTACTTTCGGCATAAACATGCTCAGGCAGCCGCCTCAAAATCTGGCAGGATGTCTTGCGTTTTGCCGTTTTGTACATTTGATTTGCCCGTGCCGGAGCCTTTTTTCAAAACTGCCGCCTGCTGAAAACAGGTGGAAATTTAAGCCCTGCGCAGCAGGAACGGTTGGTCACGCCCTGTTTTTGCGGTCCGAGCGTTGAGCCAAAGGAATAATAAGGACATTTTTGGATTTGAAAAGGGGTAAAATAAATTTTTTTTATTTTGCTGCCAAAACGCGAAGGTAGTGCCTGCTTTTGCCGTCAGGCAAGGAAGATAAGTTTTTGCCAACTGGAGTGTACTCTTCTCGTACATGACAGGAGGCAAAAACGATATCTGACGCAGCATTACGGCAAAATGAGGTACTACCGTGTTGTGTAGTTGCCTACTCCAACCCATTTGTAGGTAGTCAAAGCCTCCAGCCCCATAGGGCCACGCGCGTGCAGCTTCCCGGTGTTGATGCTGGCTTCGCCGCCCAGGCCAAACTGCCCGCCATCGGTAAATCTGGTGCTGCAATTCACGTACACGGCTGCGGCGTCCACTTCACGCGCAAAGTGCTCGGCATTCTCGCCCGTTTCAGTAAGGATGGCCTCGGAATGACCGCTGCCGTGCTCGCGGATATGGCTCATGGCTTCTTCCAGCCCGCTCACCACATGCAGGTTTAAATCCGGCCCCAGCCATTCGCGGTCATAGTCGCCCTTGAACACGGGCAGACAATTTTGCCTTCCCGTAAGATGCGCCATGGCTTCCGGGCTGCAATGCAGCGTAACACCATAGCCGCCAAGGTGCGCGGCCAGCCGGGGCAAAAATTCCGCCGCTATTTTACGATGTACCAACACGGTCTCGACCGCGTTGCAGGAGGTTGGACGCTGTATTTTAGCGTTGGCGATAACTTCCAGCGATTCCAGCTCCCGCGCTGTGGCATCCACAAAAATATGGCAACGCCCTACTATCCCGGTAATTACCGGAATACGCGACTGCTCGCGGCACAAATCGCGCAAGGCAGCCCCGCCGCCGCGCTGAATCAGCAAATCCACATGGCGGTCCAGGCGCAGCAAAGCGGCAAGCAGTGTCTCATCCGGGTCCGTGATGGTCTGCACGGCGTCAGCCGGAAAACTCTCGGCCTTCAAAGCCTCGCGTATAACTGCCGTCATGGCGGCGTTGGTATGCGCCATTTCCGGGCCACCGCGCAAAATTACGGCGTTGCCGCTTTTTAGTCCGAGCGCGGCCAAATCGGCGGTAATATCCGGCCCGGCCACATAAACAGCGGCCAACACGCCAAGCGGAACCCTGGCGCGGGTAAGCATGATGCCGTTATCCAGTTGCCGCCCTTCCAGAATTTCGCCCACCGGGTCACGGGCCAGCGCCACTTGCCGGACATTCTCGGCAATGCCAAGCAACCGCGCCTCGTTCAAAAACAGCATATCCAACGCGGCCTGGCTCAAGCCGTTTTTTCGCCCGGCTTCCAGATCTTTGGCGTTGGCCTCCAAAATGGCAAAGGAGCGCTCCTGAAAAAGATCGGCCAGCTTGTACAGCAAATCGTTCTTGCGGCGCGTGGAGCAACCGGCCATAAGGTAAGCGGCCTGGCGCGCGGCGCGTCCCACTGCGTCCAAAGGATTGGGCAAATTTGCGGAACTTACCACATTGACCAACCTTTCCGAATCGGACGAACCGGACGCATTGGCCGCGTCGGTTGTTCCTGTTGCGCTGCCCGCCTTCCGCATTGTCCCCCCCATCCTTATTTTTATGACTTTTTTTGTGCAGGAAGCACAATATTGACTTTTTTAATATGATTAAGTGTAAATATAATATTGAGTAGATCCGACAGAACTTGTCAAGACTTTTTAAAGGCGTTTTCTCTCGACCTTTGCCCTTGAACAAAGTATCACGGTAAAAGCAGGCACTACGCAACAACTTATTTATATAATGTAGCAGGAGCAAAGCTATGCCTACCAAACTCACCTGGCACGGTCACGCCAACTTTCAAATTGAAGCCGCCGGAGCCAATGTGCTGGTGGATCCTTTTTTCACCGGCAACCCCAAGGCCACTGTGAAATGGAAGGATATTTCCAGGCCGGATCTGGTGCTGGTAACCCATTTGCACGGCGATCACGCCGGGGATAGCGTGGCTATCTGCAATTACCACGGCTCCATGCTGGGCGGTGTGGTCGGCCTGGTGGAAAAACTGGCGGAGTCCGGGCTGGACCCGCAACTGATCCTTAACGGCATCGGCTTCAACATTGGCGGTACGGTCAGCCACCAGGACGTGAAAGTAACCATGACTGAAGCTTTTCACACCAGCGAGGCCGGTTGCCCGGTCGGTTATATAATTATTATGCCTAACGGCTTTACTATTTATCACGCAGGGGATACAGGCATCTTCCGCAATTTGAAAACCTGGGGTGAACTCTACTCTATCGATCTCGCCCTCCTGCCTGCTGGTGGAACTTTTACCATGGACGCAAGGCAGGCCGCCCTGGCGGCAAAATTCCTAAAAGCGAAAACGGCGGTTCCCATGCACTGGGGTACCTTCCCGGTTCTGGCCCAGGATGCCTCGGATTTTGAGCGCGAACTGGCAGCCACTGCCCCGGATTGCCGTCCGATAATCATGCAGCCCGGACAGACTGTAGTGCTGTAGGCTGTAAATTTTTAATATTTTAATGAGGCAACATGTCTGAAAAAACACCTGAAATAGGCGCTGAAATTACCCCTGGCGCCATCCATTTTGAAGATCTCGGTCTTTCAAAAGAACTGCTCAAAGGCGTAACGGATCTCGGCTTTGAAGAGCCTTCACCCATTCAGGCCCAAGCCATTCCCTTTATTCTGGCCGGGCGCGACGTGGTTGGCCAGGCCCAGACCGGAACCGGCAAAACCGCCGCCTTCGGGCTGCCGATTCTGGAGCTGATCAACCTGCGCAGCAAAAAGGTGCAGGCCCTGGTGCTTTGCCCCACGCGCGAACTGGCCGTACAGGTGGCCGAGGAAGTAACCTCCCTGGCTACTCATTTGCGCGGCATCTCGGTGCTGCCGGTTTACGGCGGACAGTCGCTGGAGAGGCAAATTCGCGTGCTGGAGCGCGGTGTGCAATTTGTGGTCGGCACGCCGGGCCGGGTATTGGATCACCTTGAGCGCGGCACCCTTAAACTGGATAATTTGCAAACCCTGGTTCTGGACGAAGCCGACGAAATGCTGGACATGGGCTTCCGCGACGATATCCAGAGCGTACTTGACAAGGCTCCGGAAGATTGCCGCCGGGTCTGTTTTTCCGCCACCATGCCCAAGGCCATTCTGGCCCTGATCAAAAGCTATATGAAGGATCCGGAGTTCATCACGGTTACCCGCAAGGAAGTGACCGTGCCTAACGTGGAGCAGATTTACTATGATGTGCGCCAGCACCGCAAAAGCGATTCGCTCTGTCTGGTGCTGGATACGCAGGACTTCAACAAGGGCATTGTCTTCTGCTCCACCAAACTGGGCGTGGACGAGCTTACCACCCACCTGCTGGCCCACGGCTATCAGGCGGATGCCCTGCACGGCAACCTTTCGCAGGGGCAGCGCGACCGGGTTATGAGCCGTTTTCGCACTGGCGGCCTGGATTTGCTGGTGGCTACCGATGTGGCCGCACGCGGTCTGGATATCGACGATGTGGATCTGGTGATCAACTACGACATGCCCTTTGATGTGGAAAGCTACGTACACCGCATCGGACGCACCGGGCGGGCCGGACGGGCCGGGCGGGCCGTAACTTTTGTCACCCCGCGCGAAGCCTATAAAATCCGCGAAATTTCCCGCTACACCAAGGCGGATATCAAACGCGCCCAACTGCCCAACAAGCGTGAGGTCAGCGACCTTAAAACCGGCAAGCTTCTGGGCGAAGTGATGGCCACCATGGAAGACATGCGCGAGGCGCGCAAGGATTCCAAAAAACTGGACCGCTATACTCTGCTGCTGCAAAGCCTGACCGATGATGAAAGCGGTGAGGTGGATATTGCCGCCGCCCTGCTCAAGATGCTGATCGAGCGCGAGAAGATTTGGCCCAGCCCGGAAGAGCTGGAGGCAGAACGGCGTGAGCAGGAAGAAATGCGGGCCTGGCAGGAACGCTCCAGGCAGGATCGCGGCGGGTTCGGCGGCAACAGCCGGGGCGAAGGGCGTAACTGGCGCGACAGATCCGAGCGCGGCTACTCCGCCGGGTCTGAGCGCGGTCGTGATGGACAAGGCCGCTACGGTCAGGAACGTGACGGAGCCGAATCAGGCCAAAGACGCGGCGGGGCCGAAGGCCAGCGCGGCGGACAAAAACGCGGTCAGCAGCGCGACATGCAGCGCCTGTTTTTCAACGTGGGCAGCAAAGCCCGCGTGACGCCCGGCGATTTTGTCGGGGCCATTACCGGCGAAAGCGGCCTACCCGGTCGGGTTGTGGGCGAGATTGAAATTCATGACCGCTTCACTTTTGTAGATGTGCCGCGCGAATACGCCGAAGAAATCATGCGGGTAATGAACAAGGCCCAGATTAGGGGCATGCGCGTGGCGGTTGATGTAGCCAAGCCGATGGAATAGACTAAACCACTTTGGCTTAAAAATTATACCGACAGATAAAATATTCGGGCCTTGCGCAGTTTTGCTTCGCAAGGCCCTTTTTCGTTGAAATAATCAAATTGAACAATTCCGCACGGCATCGGTCAGGCTATCGCAGCCCTGGCCGATGCCGTTCCATATTTCCTTGAGTTTGGCTACAAAGTCCTCGCTATAGATATCTTCGGGCTGTTTCCGGGCCAGGGCTGCGTCAATCATCTCCTTGCTCCGGCGCAGAGCCTCGGCAACCGGCAGATATTCGGGGCGCTCCACCACCCTGACCCGGCAATCCTCGGAAACATCGGCCACCGCATAGCGCAGCGGAACTTTCCAGTTACGGATGCACATGTAAAAAAGGTAGTTGTTCAACCTAAAAAGTCCGGTGCCGCCTTTGTCGTCACTGAACAGGGTCGCGTACATCCGGGAGCGATCCAGCTTGCGCTCGGTATAAACTTCCCTGATGTCCTCATCTCCGGCGTGAAAGAAAAAATCAGGCCGCAGATAGTAATATTGCGGCAATCCCGCCGCACGCATACGCAAACCGTAATCGCCGTCCTCGGCCCCGTAAAGGTCGTAATCTTCGCTCCAGTAGCCCAGCAAATCCGATACCTGCTTGGGGATGAATATGGCCCCGCCTGCCAGGGTAGCGGTGCAAATGCCCAGGGTACCATCCAAGGTTTCCAGAGCGCCTGGCTCTTTAAGCAGGGTTTCCAAACTCTCCGTGCCGCCGAAAGTGGAAAGCGGCTTGCCGTGCGCCCAAAGGGCGAACAGGCGGCGTGGCCAGTCCGCCCTTTGGGCGATCATGTCGTTATCCAGCTTCATGTAAAACGGCGCTTCGGTCATATGCCAGCCGATGTTGCAGGCGCAGGATATGCCCATATTTTCAGGCAACAAAAAGAGCTTGTCGATAAGGCCGATCCGCTTGAATTCCCTGAGTTTGCCAACCAGATCGGCGTCGCTGCCATTATCCACCACCGTAAGGCTGAACGGAATCTCACGGCTGGTGCGGCGCAAGGCCAGCAAAGCGCGCTGGGTGGTTTCCAGCCGGTTAAAAACCGGCATGGTGATGTTCAGGGCAACCGGCATCACCTTCTCCTGATATTCTGGAGCAAGCCCTTGACGCCTTCCTCAGCCTTTTTTGTATCAATTCCCGAAGGAAGCGACAGCTTGCCGCTTTGCAAGCCATCCACCAGCCCCTTGGCCGTGGCCTTGCTTATGGCCTCAAAATCCGGGCCGTAACTCGGGCTGTCAAGCTTGCCGCTTATCTTGAGCGGCAAGCTCACATTGCCGGGCAAAAATACCGTGGTCTTGTAATCCAGGCTGTTGCCGCCCAGGTTTACCTTGCCCGCGCCCTTTACGTTCAAATCCGGCGAAAGCAGTTGCAGGTCCTTGTTATCCAGCACGCCCCGGTTGGCGGTGAAACTGGCGCTGATATTCTCAAAGGCGTAATCCGGCTTGCGGTACTTGAGCAGCGCTGCCGGCGCGTCTTCCGGTATAAGCTGAAAATCACGCAGCCGAGCCTGGGCAATGTTAAACTTGCCGTTGCCGCTCAGGCTTTTGGAAATGGCAGGCCAGTCAAGACCGGTAAAGTTCAGGTTGGCGGTCAGGTTCAGCTTGCCGGTGAACTTATCCATAGAGGCCAGTTGCTTCAAGGCCTGCTCCATATCCAGCCCGGTGACCGTGGCCGCAACATTGACCGGCGGCACGGCCTGCAAAAGTCCGGCCCGGCCGTTGGCGTTAAGACTGCCTTGCAGGACGTTCATGGTGAAAGTTCTCAAATCAATAGTGCCGCGATCAACATACGCCGCTACATGCACATCACGCATGGGAATCTGCTTGAAGGTAAGCCTGGCCAGCTTGAAATCGAGATCCAGCATGGCCTTTTCCAGCGGAGTATCCTTGAGCAGCCCCTTGGGCTTGGCGTTGGCAGCAGGATTGGCGGACCCGGCTGAGGCAGCCGCGCTTTTGTCGGGAGCAGTCTGGCCCGAAGCAGTATTGCCGGAAGCCGGGGGCAGGTAGCCATCGGCCACCAGATCGCCCAACTGCAAATTAAGCGCCCCAAGGTAATCCACACCGGGCGGTGTTTCAACCGATCCCGGCAGCCAGGCTCCAAGATCGCCGCTAATGTCCGTGGAATCCAATTTGCCCGTAAATTCACAGGTCAGCAATCCGGGCTGGTTGTTCTCGCTCAGACTGAAAGCCGCGTCCAAATTGAGCGCTTCCAGCGCCTTGCTATCCGCTGTTTCCAGCTTGATTCCCAACGCGGCCAGCAGTTTGGCCGGGCTGGATTTTACACTCAGCTTGCCGCCCAGTATCGGCAATGCGCCAGCCCCGGCTCTGGCCGCAGTTTTAGCCTCCGCGTCACTTGCAACTGGCATCCCCTGACTCTCGGCCTCAAGCTTGAGGTCGAGATCGGCATTGCCGAGGGCCAGGGCCAGCTTGCCGGAAAGTTCACGCAGGGCGGCTTCGGCACTGAGGCTGCCGTTAAAAGCCTGCGGCGCGGCGAATTGCGGGCTGTTCAGGCTGGCGCTGATCGCAGGCAGATTCAGGCGCAGCAACTGCTTTTCCGGGTCGAACATGGCCGTGCCTTCAAGGCGAACCCCGGCTTCAAGATCCGCCACGGAGCCTGCCCCGGCGGATTCTTTATCGCCACCGCTACTGGCGGCATAAGCCGCATCCAGTAACAGCGCCACATCACGCCCAGGAGCGATATCCTGCAAATCCAGCTCGTTCAGGTTCAAGACGATGTTTTGTCCGCCCGGATCGTTCTGGTAGCTCAGTGTGCAATTTTCTACCCGCAGCGAGGCGATAGCCGCCTTAAAGCTTGCCGCGCCGGAATCGTCCGACGGAGCGGGTGCCTGACCAGAATCTTGAGTGGACGCTCCGTCCGCTGATTGCTGGGCAACCGCTTCAGCCGAGCCAGGTTGCGTCCCGGTCGCGCTGGAATCGCCCGCTGTCTGACCGGACGGCATATCCCAGTTGTTAGCGCCCTGTTTGTTGGTATGCAGGTTAAGCGTGACGCCGCTTACAAGCAGGCTGTCCACCTCAACCGATCCGCCCAGAAGCGGCAGCAAAGCCATGCGCAGCGAAGCTTCGTCAAGAATCAGCAGTGGGCTTTCGCCAAAGGCCGCCTGGGGCAGCACCACCACGTCGCTGGCTCCAAGGCCGAGACGGGGCAAAACCTTTAATTCAAGCGGGCCGTTGAACTGTACGCGGAAGCCGGTGTTTTTCTCTACCAGCTCGGCGATTTGGGGTTTGTAATCGTTGGGATCGACCACCATAACGATTACAGTCAGGGCGGCCGCAAGCAGCAGCACCAGCCCGGCCACAGCGCAAAGGATGATCTTGATCGATTTTTTCATAACATCTCCGCCGCTATTTGGTAAAAAAATCTCATAGATATACCTTTATATGCCTACTTTAAATATCTTAAAAGCAAAACAGGCTCACGGCAAGATTTTATAGAAGGAGGATTTTATATCCAACCAATTTGCTTCGGCTCGCTATGAAATGCTCAGTCCTTCAAGCACCCGACAGGCACGACCAACACACTGTCTTTTCGGCGGAAAGCATACTGTCCGCCGGTCAATATGAGCAGGAAAGATGGTTCGCGCATCTTGGCTGTATCGATTTTTTCTTTCAGCTTCAGCAGGTTAACTGCCGCTTCTTCGATCTGTTTCTGTCCCAGCTTTACCTCTATCGCTCCCCAGCGTCCGTCACGCAATTGCACGATCATGTCGGCTTCCAAACCGCTTTTGTCGCGGTAGTGGAAAACATCGCCGTCAGCCCGTTGTGCGTACACGCGAATATCACGGGCGCACAAAGCCTCGAACAGAAAACCAAAATACTCGAAGTCGTGCAAAACCGCCTCAGGCTTGGCCCGCATAACCGCCGTGGCGATTGCTGGGTCAACAAGATGCCGTTTCGGGGAAGTGCGTATCGCCGTTTTGGAACGCAATGATGGTGACCACGCTGGCATGTCTTCCACCACGAAAATACGACGCAGGGCGTTGTAATACGCGGAGAAGGTTACGGCGGAGATAGTCGTTTCGGTACTTTCCACATCGTCCAGAATGGTCTGCACCGAAGCCATAGTTGCAATGTGCCGGGCCAGTGAACGCAACAGAAGACGGACGCGGGCCGGGTTCTTTTCCACGCCATCGACCTGGGAAATATCGTGATTGATCACCGCCTCGACATAATCAACCGGCATACGCAAGGCAGCTTTGTCCGGCTTGCCTATGGTTGCGGGAAACTGTAAAGAAGGCGTATTTGTTTCGCCGTCCGGGGTACATTCCATTTGAATGCGCCACGATCTGGCCTCCATGAAACAGCGCCTGCACGCCCTGGAAAAGAAGTCTGCCGAAGAAGGCATCGTGCTCACAGAAGCCCAGGTGCAGGCACTTATTTCTTCCCGCTTTTTCTCATTAACGAATTGCTGGGCAGGATCCGCCAGCTACGGTTTCCGTAACTTTGAAAACTACCACTTGCGGGTTCGTGTACTTTGCGGATAGTGCTTATGAAAACTACTCGGAAACATTCCCTTTTACGACATGCCCCCCTCTTTGGTGTAGAACTTCTTGCTCCTTTGCCCTTGGAAGCATTTGGAAGCAACTGTCCCAAAATTGTCCCAAAAAAGCTTAATAACGAAAAAAGGACTTACGAGTTTTCGTAAGCCCTTTCTTTCTAAGCTATGTGCTGGAACGATTTCGACCTGGTGGATTTACCACTTGAAACAAAATTTGTGGCGTCCCCAAGGGGATTTGAATATTCATGATTTTATATTGAAATATAAGGATGTTTTATAAATTTAATCTTGCAATACCTACAAATATACCTACAAATTGCGTGGACGAAAAAATACTTTTTGAGACTCCATTGGACGCGCCTTATCCATCTGACATCAACGGCTTTTTAGCGGCTCTTTGTCTTTTTGCCCTTTGCCGTCAATTTGTACTTTTGCATACGGCTGTTTGGCTTGTCGGGAACGGTCATTTCAATGAAGCCTTGGGTCAAGAGTGGCTCTATATGCCGTTTGAAAGCGCGAGAGTCACCAGCGACTTCTATGATGGCAAAAATTTCTTTACGCGACAAGACGTTGTTTTGTAGCGCATTTAGCACGGCAAGCTGGGTGTCGGTCAGTTCGACTTTGTGCTTAACTTCGTGCTTGACTTGGTGCTTTGTCTGCTCCGCGATGACTTCATAAATCGCGCCAAGGGTGAATTCGATAAACACGCCGGAATCGTTGACTTTCCGTGCTTCCTCGATAGCGCGATAATACCCCGAACGGTTTTTATACACCACAGACTCCATAGGAACCCATGCAAAAATCGCGTTCCATTTCGCAAGCAGGAGCGTCTGCCACAACCGCCCTATGCGACCATTGCCGTCTTCAAAGGGGTGGATAGTTTCAATCTCATAATGCAATATTGCGCTTTTCAGCACAGGATGCAATTCTGATGTCTTCGCCCAAGCGAACAAATCTTCCATCAGTTGCGGCACGAACTGCGGCCTTGCGCCGATATGCACGGCGACATCGCCAGAGAATACCCCCACGTCACCGCTACGGAATCTGCCGGATTCCGTGACAAGTCCTTGTGTCATCAACTTGTGCGCTTTCAGAAAATCTTTGATAGCGTAAGGATTGAAAGCCATAATCTGATCGTAGGCTTCGTAGGCGTTTTTGACCTCTTTGATCTCCGCCTGTTTTCCGGCGACAACTTTACCCTCAATGACAGCAGTTACCTCATCGAGGGTGAGCGTGTTGCCTTCAATAGCAAGGGAAGAGTAAATCGTCCGCACGCGGTTCTTTCGGTGCAGTTTGATGTCACGCTTAAAATCCGTACCGAATTCAAGGCGCGTAACGGTTTCAACGATTTTCGCCAAGTAATCAGCGGCTTTCTCGGTGATGGTGTATGGCGGCTTTTGCGGCATTACAGTACCTCTTTCATGGCAATATCCACCTCTTCTTCAAACTCGTCCTCAAAAACCTGATAGCCCATAGCTTCATACCCGGTGCGGCGTTTTTTCCACATGCGGTGTAACTGCGGGTTGTCTTTCTCCGCATAGTCATAAATTCGGATGTCAGTCTTATCCGCATGTTGGCGATGCAAACGCCCGGCGTATTGTTGCAGGGTTCCTTGCCACGAAACTGGCATGGCTAAAATCATTGTGTCCAGAGGCGAATGGTCAAA
>JAITWK010000021.1 GCA_031285295.1 Deltaproteobacteria bacterium
GCGCTTTGTTGCTCCACATGGGAACCCAAAAGGTGCAAGATGTGGAGTCAGCGGCTCCAGTGGCGGGTATGCGGTTGCGGTAGTATTCTTTTTTGTTGTCGCTTGAACTTTCCCAAACAAAGCCTTATATTTTTATTAACCGAGGAGCAGTATGACACTGGAACAAAAACCCCTTATCGCCGACCAACGATTTCGTGTTCAAAAAAGTCTTTGGCGAAAATTTGGATATTCTCCGCGACTTCTTGGGCGCGGTACTGGATTTGCCCGCCGAGGAGTACAAAGACCTTACCGTACTTGATCCGAATCTGGAGCGGGCATACTTTGACGATAAGCTCGGTATTCTGGATGCGTTTCTTCAGTGCAACGACGAAGGAGGATTTTATGAACGTAGCGCGAACAAGCCCGGCTATTAATGAAGCCTGGGGCGTTATAAAAGTCCTGAGTGGAGATGAACAAGCCAGAGCCTTGGCTGAGGCCAGAGAAAAGCACCTTATGGACATGGCTTCATATATGGATGATGCCCGGTATGAGGGACGGCAAAAAGAAAAATTGGATATTGCCCAAAAATTGCTGTTGAAAAAAATGCCTCATGAAGATGTGGCTGATGCAACTGGTTTGTCCTTGGAAAATGTGAAGAGTCTTGCTCCTGGATTAATCCAGTAAGATAAACAACTTTTATGCTTTGAACCAAAGCCCCGCCGGAGTAATTCTGACGGGGCTTTCGCTTAAATTCGTACATCTGTTTGCCGCCCGGCTAAAAGACCCGGAAAGCGCTTTCCTTGAGGTGTCTGACCCAAAGTTCGGTAAAGGCCGGATATTCGATCATGCCGCGCAGGATCGGGCGGCAGGCAAAGCCCTGCGCTTCCAGGCGGCTTTGCCAGGAATCCGTGCCTGATCCGGCCAGATCTTCACGCGCGTGCTTGCCAATTACCGCCAGCAGCGGCAACAGCCAGATCGTGCGGCCAGTGGCGGCAGGGGAGCCAAGAGTATTTTGCCGGTCTGATTGTACGGGCGATTCGGGGTGAGAGGGCGATTCGGGTGAGCCAAGCAAAGGCAGCAGTTTTTCCACGCCGTCGTCCAAAGTGCCGATCAGCATATTCGGGTCAAGTTTTGCCGCTTCCTCAGCCAGCCGTGCGTAGGATACCTGACCGGTGTGTTGCGAGCCGTGCCCGACCCATAGCATGAAATCCTCCGGCTGACGCTCTGGCGGGCTGCTGGCCAGCATGGCCCTTGCGGCCAGTTGCAGATCTTCCTGGTTGTTCAGCAGGGGCAGGCCGATGGAAATGTCCGCGAGAGCGGAATCGGACAGCGCCGCGCTTTGTCTGGCATTGTCTATTTCCTGCAACAAATCCTGATACTCGCGCCCTGGTATGACATGCAGCGACTGCACGGCCACCTGGCCGAATTTTTCAAAGGCCAGGCGACAGAGGGCTTTTTCCACTGAATCGGATTTTTTGCGTTCGGCAGCCAGGCGGTTGCGCATGCGCAACGAAGTAAAGGCCCAGCGTATGGATATGCCGGGGAATTCTTCACGCACCTTGTCTTCAAACAGCTTGAGACTGATATTGTTCTGCACCCCGGTTGCGCCGTATGCGGCTAACAGCACTGCCTTCTTCATAGGTTTTGTCTTATGGCTTTGTGCTGCCAAAAGCAAGTTTAGAAACTACCCATTTTGCTGTGGTATTTTGTCTGGAAGGGCCAAAAGCAGACGCTGCAAGGGTTTGTCCTGCAAAAAACCTCACAAACCTTGCCGCCCAAGGGGAATCGCTAGGTTGATGCCTTGGCCGGGCTGATTTTGTTTGACTTAAATCTATAATGGCCTGTATGTTTCAGAACTCGCACAGGAGATAGATATTATGGCAGCCATTACAGCGAAAGCCTTGGTATTAGGCGGTAAGAACGGCCTTTTGGGGCAAGCCCTGGTCAGGGTTCTTGAAGAAAAAGGTTGGTCGGTCGATACGCTTTCCCGCACGGATGTCGATTATTTTTCCAACAATGTCTATGACTCTTTGAGTGACGAGTTGGACCGGCTGGAGCCTACCCATGTATTTAATGCCGTGGCCTACACCAATGTGGAAAAGGCCGAGGAGGAGCCGGAACAGGCCATTGCCCTGAACCGCCGCCTGCCTTCAACTCTTGGCCGCCTGGCCGCCAGCCGTTCGTTTAGTCTTGTGCATTTTAGCACAGACTTTGTTTTTGATGGCCGCAAAAAAACTCCCTACACCACCGATGATACCCCCGCGCCGCTTTCAAGCTATGGGCGCTCCAAATATGAAGGGGAGCAGGCGTTGCAGGATTTGAGCCTGAACAACTGCTGCATCATTCGCACTGCCTGGCTTTTTGGACCGGGGCGGGATAATTTTGTGCGCAAAATTATCGGCATCTGTCAGGAAAAACACAAAGCCTCTGTGGTGTTCGATCAAATCGGCTCTCCCACCTATTCTATGGATTTGGCCCGGCACACGCTGGAATTGGTTGATATTGGCGCGGAAGGCCTGTTCCATATCGCGAACAGCGGTCAGGCCAACTGGTCGGAACTGGCTTCCGAGGCGGTCAGTTGTTTGCAGCTTGAGTGTTTGATCAATCCGATCCTGGCTCAGGATTTTCCTTCCAAGGCGGTGCGTCCGGCTTATTCTGTTCTGGATTGCACCAGCTTCACCCAAATTACCAGCACCAAGCCCAGAGCCTGGCCGCAGGCTTTACGCGAGTATCTGATGCTGGAATATCCCGCCGGGATTTAACGGCGCTATGCCGCCTTCCTCCATTTGGATCAGCGCTGGCGAGATTTCCGGCGATTTGCACGGAGCCGCCCTGTTGCAGGCTTTGCGCCGCAACTCGTCTGGTTTGCCGCAAGCTTTGCGCCGCAACGAACCTGCCTTGCGCCTGATGGGTATGGGCGGCCCGGCCATGCGGTCCGTGGATGGCTTTGAAAGCTTTTTCCGGGTGGAACAGCTTTCGGTCATGGGTTTTACCGAGGTGATCGGGCAATTGCCTAAAATTTTGCGTCTGCTTGGCGATATTGAAAAAAAAATGAAGCAGGAGCGCCCGCAGGCCGTGGTGGTCATAGATGCCCCGGATTTTCATTTTCGCCTGATTAAAGCCGCGCGACGCCTTAATATCCCCGTATATTACTATATCAGTCCCAAAATATGGGCCTGGCGGCAGGGCAGGGCCGAGTTTATCCGCAAGCATGTGCGGCGGCTCATCTCCATTTTGCCCTTTGAGGTCGATTTTTATCGCCGTTTCGGCATGGAAGTGGATTATGTGGGCAATCCGCTGCTGGATGCTCTGGATTTACCCGCTTTGGACCAAATAGCGCCGCAGCCGGGGCGCATTGGCTTTTTGCCGGGCAGCCGCAGGCGCGAGGTAAGTGCGCTCATGCCGGAATTCGGCCTGGCCGCGCAGGCCTTATTAGCGGCCAGACCGGACTTGAAATTTTGCTGCGCCAGAGCGCCGGGCCTGGGGGAGGATTTTTTGCGCTCCTTCTGGCCGCAGAACTTGCCGCTGGAACTTTTTGAGCCGGAAGAACGCTATCCGGCCATGCGCGCCTGTGAGATGCTGATTGCGGCTTCCGGCACTGTTACTTTGGAAACGGCGCTCATGGGCATCCCCACACTGATTGCCTATAAAATGTCCAGCCTGAGCTTCGGCCTGGCCAAAAGGATTATCAAGGTGCCGTTTGTGGGACTGCCGAACCTGATTGCCGGGCGGGAAATCTTTCCGGAATTGTTGCAGGGCGAGGCGGACGGAGCCAAACTGGCCCGCAAGGCTCTGGAGTGGCTTTCGCCCCGGCCGGGCGGACGCGGCTTGCCGGAGGTGCGGGCCGATCTGGCCGAATTGCGCAAACAGGTTGGCACTGCGGGCGCTACGGATCGGGCCGCTGCTTTGATTCTGGCCGATCTGGCGTCTACCTGTCCAAATTAGGGTATTTCATATAAAATCCCTCGGAAAGCGCAAAAAAAAGTTGACTGACCGGCTCCGGGCATGTATTTACCCTTTTCGCCGCAATAACAAGTGCGGCTAATGCGTCCCCATCGTCTAGCCGGCCCAGGACAACGGCCTTTCACGCCGTCAGCACCGGTTCAAATCCGGTTGGGGACGCCACAAATTTCAAAAAAAGCACTTACGAGCAAAATCGTGAGTGCTTTTTTTCGTTGTGGGGCAAATCCGCCCCACACTATTGTAGAGCGACATTATGGAAACCGTGCCTTGCGCACTGTGTTCCGCAATATCAATCATCATTCTCAAGGCATATCGGCCTTTGGTGGAGATTTTCATCAAACATCGCTCTCTTCGTTGAACATTATGCGGCCAGACGCCGCGGAGTGAAGCGCTTCAGGCGCAGGGCGTTCGACAGCACGGAAACCGAACTTAAACTCATGGCCGCCGCCGCAAAGATGGGGTTGAGCAGAGGGCCGCCCCAGAGCAGATGCAGCAAACCTGCGGCAACCGGGATGCCCAAAATGTTATATCCGAAAGCCCAGAACAGATTCTGTTTGATGATGCGTATGGTCTGCCTGCTCAAATCAATGGCCGTTGGAACATCCATCAAATCCGAGCGCATAAGCACAATATCCGCGCTTTCCATCGCCACATCGGTGCCGGAACCTATGGCAATGCCGATGTCGGCTTGCGCCAGCGCAGGGGCGTCGTTGATTCCATCGCCGACCATGGCGACCTTTTTGCCTTCGTCCTGAAGCTTTTTGACCTCGGCGGATTTATCCTGCGGCAGCACTTCGGCCAGTACCCGGTCTATTCCGGCCTGGCGGGCGATGGCGGCGGCGGTTTTTTTGTTATCGCCAGTAAGCATCACCACTTCCATGCCCATTGCGTGCAGATGCCCAATCGCGGCCTTGCTGGAGGGTTTCAGCACATCGGCAACAGCGACAATACCTGCCAGGCTGCCGTTCAAAGCGACATACATGGGGGTTTTTCCCTCATCCGCCAGATGATCGGCGGCAACTTCCAGCGCGGTCAGGCAAATGCCCCGCTCATTCATCAGGGTGCGGTTTCCGGCCAGGAGTTCCTGCCCGTTTACACGCGCTTCAATTCCGCGCCCGGTGATCGAGTTGAACGCATCCACGCCCAGCAGTTCAAGTCCTTTATTCTTAGCCCCGGCAACAATGGCCTGCCCGAGCGGATGCTCGGAAAGATTCTCGGCGGAGGCCGTAACTTGCAGGAGTGTGTCCGCAGAAATTTCACCAACGTGCAACACGTCGGTGACGGTGGGTTTTCCTTCCGTTATGGTGCCGGTTTTGTCGAATACAAGGGTTTGTACCGTATGCGCGGTTTCCAGCGCATCGCCACTTTTTATGAGAATGCCGTTTTCCGCCCCCTTGCCCGTTGCGACCATGATAGCGGTTGGCGTAGCCAGGCCAAGGGCGCAGGGGCAGGCAATGACAAGAATGGAAATGAAAATGGTGAACGCAAACTCCATATCGCCACCCGTGCCAATATACCACGCCGCTCCGGCAAGCATGGCGATAAAACAGACAGCGGGAACAAAATAACCGGACACAATGTCCGCCATGTGCGCAATGGGCGCTTTGGAATTTTGCGCTTCTTCGACCAGTTTGACGATCTGCGCCAGTGCCGTATCAGAACCGACTTTTTCCGCCGCAAAACGAATTATCCCGGTTGTGTTCAGGCTGGCTGCGTAGACCGGGTCGCCCGCTTTTTTGTCTACCGGCATACTTTCGCCGGTCAGCATTGATTCATCAACTGCCGTGTGACCGTCCTCCACCCGGCCGTCCACCGGAATTTTTGCGCCCGGCTTGACCACAACGAGGTCGCCTATTTCCACCTCGTCAATGGGGATCTCTGTTTCTTCACCGTTACGCATTACCAGAGCCGTCTTCGGCGCAAGCCCCATCAGTTTTTTGATGGCCTCGCTGGTGCGCCCTTTGGATACCGCTTCGAGGTATTTTCCGAGCAGTATCAGCGTGATGATGACGCCTGCCGTCTCAAAATAGAGGGAGTCTACCGCTTTGAAGTTGCCCTGCGCGATCTGAAACGTGTTATAGATGCTGTACAGCACAGCGGCCGAAGTGCCTATGGCAATGAGCGAATCCATATTCGGGCTGCGTTGCGCGAGCGCCTTGAAGCCGACGGTATAGAATTTGTACCCTACGGCAATACCGGGAAGCACCAGCGTCAATTCCAGCAGGGCGTAAAGAAGCGGATAATTCATGGGATCCAGACGGGCCGGATAGGGCAGATGCGCCCAGTGCGTCAGCATCGGAACCATTGCGATATAGAAAAGCGGAAGCGAAAACACGGCGGAGACGGTAAATTTCATCCACAATGTTTTAATTTCCTTCTGCTTGCGCACCCTGTCCGCGTCAACGGCATTGGTTTTGTCAGTTTCAAGCACTGTAAAGCCGGCATTTACTATCATTGTTCGTATGGCGGACAGTCTGACTGTTTGCGGATCATACGAAACGCTCGCCTTTTCGGCAGCGTAATTGACCGAGGCCTCATGCACGCCGTCAAGGCGTCCCAGCACCTTTTCAATTCTCGCCGCGCAGGCGACGCAGCTCATGCCGCCAATGGAAAGCGTTACCCGGCTTTGTTCCGGATCCGCCCCCACACCAAAACCTGCGCGAGCGATGGCGGCCGCAATGGCGTCCTTTGACAAAAGCTCCGCCTCGTATTCAACGGCGAGTTTTTCCGTTGCGAAGTTCACGCTGGCCTTGTTCACACCGGGCAGTGTGCCGACCACTTTTTCAACGCGCCTGGCGCAGGCAGCGCAACTCATGCCGGTGATGGACAGAATGTCGCTTGTCATAATGGCGGTCACTCCTTTATCCAGCCATAGCCACGCCCATTTTAAAGGCCTGCTTACAATCCAGCGGGAACTGGCGGTCACGGTAGGCGGCTTTGTCGGGTTCGGAAAAAAGCTCCATTTTGTATTTGGAGTAATCGTCAAACTGATAAGTGTTCCAGCCGTAGAGGATTTTTGGCGTGGAAAAAATACGTCCGATAACAACTTCCAGAGTTTCCAGATTCTGCTTGTATCCCCAGTCCGCCATCATCTCTTCGGTGATGTTCATGGTATAGATGAAAGCCGTGGGCATGCGGCGCGGGGCCAGCGAGGAAAATTCCTTGTCATATACGCCAAAGGGAAAGATCAAGCGTTCAAAAAACGAGCGCATCTTGCCGGTAATGTTGCCGTAATAGATGGGGCTGCCGAAAATAAGGCCGTCCGCCTGGGAGAGACGCTCCAAAACCGGGGTCAGCTCGTCTTTAATCGCGCATTTTCCGTAGCTTTTTCCGCCCAGCAGCTTGCACTGAAAGCAGCTAAGGCACGACTGATAGTTAATATCGTAAAGATGGATAAGCTCGGTTTCGTGAGTGCCTTCCGGCCCGGCCGAGCGGATGCCATCCAAAGCGGCTTGCAGCAGGGTGGCGGTGTTTTTGTTCTTTCTGGGGCTTCCGTTGATGGCGTAAAATTTCATGGCTGCTTTCTCCTGGGGATTTAACGATTATTCTTCTGGCAAAAGCGCCCGGCGTTCTTGCAGAGTGAGTCGCTTTTTTCCTTTTTGTGTACGCCGGTAATTGCCACACATAAAGCAGGAGCATGGTACAGGCGTTGTTCCGGCAAATCCGATATTGTCTGCTGTGATACTCTCGGGGCGGTACATCCAGCGCTGTAATTGGCGAACTCCTTTACGGTGCCGAATTTCAAGCGCTTTTCGGTCTATCATTTTGTTGCCTCCTTACGTAAGGATTAAGTCCTATTTACCTTTTGTTGAGGGTAAAAGCTAGACAGTATCCTTTTTGAGAGACAGATGTTAAGGCTATCAACATTTATAAAACAAAGTCCCTCAACGTTTTTGTGGCGTTGAGGGACTTTGTGGGAAAGGTGGCTGGTGTCCCCGACAGGAATCGAACCTGTGGCCTCTGCCTTAGGAGGGCGGCGCTCTATCCAACTGAGCTACGGAGACACATCAAACTGATAAAAGCAGTTAGTCAGCGGTTTCTTAGACAAAGCGGGGCCTGCTGTCAAGTTTGCCCCGCAAAATGAGGCGTTGCTAAAGTATCTGCTGCAGGAATTTTTGCAGGCGCGGATGGCTGGGGTTGGCAAAGAAATGCTCCGGCCCGCCTTCTTCCAGGATTTCGCCTTTGTCCATAAAGATGATGCGGTCGGCCACCTCACGCGCAAAGCCCATTTCGTGAGTGACGCAGACCATGGTCATGCCTTCGCGGGCCAGATTGACCATAACGTCCAGCACTTCACCAATCATTTCCGGGTCCAGGGCCGAGGTAGGCTCGTCAAAAAGCATGATTTTGGGCGACATGGCCAGGGCGCGGGCAATGGCCACGCGTTGCTGCTGTCCGCCGGAAAGCCGGGAGGGGTAGGCCGCCGCCTTGTCGCTGATATCCACTTTTTTGAGCAGCTCAACGGCCAGCAGGTTGGCTGCCTCCTGAGACATGCCGCGCAGTTTTGTCGGAGCCAGCGTAAGGTTTTCCAGCACGTTTTTGTGCGGGAAGAGGTTGAAGTTCTGAAAAACCATACCCAGATCCTGACGCACCTTGTTGATGTTCGTGGCCGGATCGTTCACGTCCACGCCATCCACCACAATTTTGCCGAGGTCCACGGTTTCCAGACGGTTGATCGAGCGCAACAGGGTGGATTTGCCCGAACCGGAAGGCCCGATAATCACCACTTTTTCGCCGGGATAGATATCCAGCGAAACATCGTTGAGCGCGGTCAACTGGCCGTAAAATTTGTAAACATTGCGCAGGCTGATGATTGGGGTGTTAGCGGTCATAATAGTTCAGCCTCGCTTCCATAATGCTGACGCCCTTGGAGAGAATCAGAGTGATGATCAGATACACCAGGGCCACCAGGGTAAAGGCCTCGAAGTAGTTGAAATACTGCCCGGCGTATTCGGTGCCGCGCCGCATGATGTCGGCCACGGCCAGAATGGAGACCAGCGAGGTATCCTTGAGCATGGCAATGAATTCGTTGCCTATGGGCGGCAGAATAGTGCGCCAGGCTTGCGGCATGATCACCAGGCGCATGGTCTGGCTCTGGTTGAAGCCCAGCGAACGGGCGGCCTCGGCCTGCCCTTTGTTGATGGCGCTGATACCGGCGCGAAAAACCTCACCCATATAGGCTCCGTAGCAGAAGCTCATGGCGATTACCGCAGCCGGGATGCCGCCCACGCCAAAAAATCTGCCCAGACCGTAGTAGATGAAGAAAAGCTGCACCAGAAGCGGTATGCCGCGAATCACCTCAACATAAGTGGAGGCGACGAGGTTGATGGCCCGCACTTGGGAAAGGCGGCCAAGCCCTGTGACCATGCCGATGGGAATGGCCAGCAGGATGGAAAAAATGGTTACCTGAAAGGTAACGATGACGCCATCGGAAACAAATTGCAGCATGTTCCAGAACGGATCGGACTTTAACAGGCAGAGCAGTATGAGGCTGGTGATTGCTCCGAATATGGAAATGGACCAGGCCGTAACGATGCGCCTGTCCTTGGGATCCGGGATGGAGGCACCGTCGGAGACCTCAATGCGGATATGCTGTTGACTGGGATTTTCCATGCTGTGCTATTTACCTTTGGCGTATCCGGCCCGCGAATCCCGATTGGAATTCGCGGGCCGTTTTTTTATCTAATTTTTTAAGCTTTTGATTTTTGAAAATATAGAACTATTTTCCGATCCATTTTTTGATAAGCTGCGCTTCAATGCCTTTGTCTTTCACGGCCTTGATACCGGCGTTCAAAAGTTCCAGCGTTTCGGTATCGCCCTTGCGGACGGCAAAGCCGTAATGCTCGATTTCACCGGTTTCCATGACAAAGGAAATTTTAAGCGCGTCTTTGTTTCCGGCGCCCTGCAAGGCAAAGTCAGCGGCAACCGGGTCATCGCAAATTACCGCGTCCAGGCGGCCGTTTTTCAAATCTTCGATGGCGTGGCCGATGGCGTCATAAGACTTGGCCTGGTCGCCAACCAGATTTTTGGCGGCAAAGTAGCCGGTGGTGCTGATCTGCGCACCCAAAAGCTTGTCCTTGAGTTCATCGGCGGTGGTGTAGGTAACGTCATTGCGGGTCACCACGGCCTGCTGCACTGTGTAGTAGGGGGTGGAAAAATCCATGATCTTGGCGCGTTCCGGGGTGATGGTGATCGAGGAAGCAATCACATCGCAACGCTTGGCGGCCAGTTCGGCGAAAATGCCGGACCAGGCCACGTTTTTGTGGGTAACTTTGATGCCGGTCTCCTGGGCGATGGCGTCGATGTAATCAACGGAATAACCCACGATTTGCCTGTTGGCGTCGATGAACTCCATGGGGGGCCAGGTGGCGTCATGGACAACCATCAGAGTCTTTTCGGCGGCCATGGCGAGGCTGGCGTTCATGACAAGCATGGTCGCCAGCAGAATGATTTTTTTGAACATTTTTGGCTCCTGAAACAGGGTTTTGGCGGTGAAAAGCTTTTTCTATTTCGTTTTTCCGCAAAGTGTAATTTTTTATTTATGTACAGTAGCGCTTATTTGTCAATCTTGAAGTTAACCAATAAGCAGCGGCAACAGCACCGGCACCAGTATGGTCAGCACCAGACCGTTAAAGATGGCGATAATGGCGTAACGTTCATTGGTAGAACGGGCGATTACCGGCAGGCAGGTATCCATTGCCGGTGCGCCGGAGGCCGCCACCGTACCCAGCGGGCCGATCAGCCGGACCAGTAGCGGTGTGGCCAGCAGACAGAAAAGTTCACGAAAAAGGTTGGCGATAAGCGAAATGGAACCCATGGCCGCGCCGCAGCTTTCGCTTACCACCACGCTGGCCAGACTGTAATAGCCAAGACCGGCGCTGGTAATCAGGCAGGAGCGCAAATCCAGATCCAGCAGGGGAAAAGCCAGGCAGGCCCCGGCAAAAGCTCCGGCCACGGTTAGCAGGGGGATGAGCAGCACGCGCAGGCCAAGCTCGCGCACAATCAGCAGCGAACCCAGATCAAAACCGACCCCCGCGCCTACGCAAAAAAGCATCAGCCAGAGCAGGTAAAGCGAAAGATTGCCACTGTAAAGATCGGGCGGCAGTGTGCCGCTTTTGGCCAGCAACAGTCCGGCGACAAAAAAGCCCAGGATGATCAGCGAACCGGTCAGGGCGCTGCCGCCAGATTGTTTGCCTGTTTGCCCGTCTGTTGGGCTGTCTGTGGGCTTGTTGACCTGAGCGCATGTCTGGTTGCCGGTTTGTTTAATCGCATGGTCCGAGTTCGGGCCGGGGGTACGAAAAAAAGGCGCGGCCAATCTGGCAAAAACTCCGCTGCCCATGGTACAGAGAAAGCCCAGCGTCAGGGCCTGCACTCCAAGTTCGTCCAGACTTTCGAACAGAGCCTGATTGCCGCCGATCTTCGCGCCCAGAATAAAAAGCAGGGCGTAAATGGAGAGCATGGTTGCGCGGGCCACTGGTTTGTGTGCGCCGGGCCGGTCTTTGAGCAGCCGACCGGGAATAATCCCGGCGGCCAGAACGCCAATTTCGATAAACATAGGTAAGCCTTGTATTGAAAAATATCTTTATGATTTGTTTTTGTGCAAAAAGGTGTTCGTATAGCACTGTTTAAATGGCAAACAGCAGTGGAATTATTACCGGTACCAGCAAGGCCAGCGTCACGCCGCTGAACAGCGAAAGGATGGCGTAACGCGGGCCGGTAAAACAGGTGACCACCGGCAGGCAGGTGCTCATGCCGGGCATACCCGCTGCCGCTACCGCGCCCACCGGGCCGAAGACCCGCGCAATGAGCGGAGTGCAGACCAGGCAGAGCATCTCGCGCACGATATTGGCCAGAAGCAGCACCGCGCCCAGGGCCGCGCCGCCGCCCTGCACGGCCAGTACGCTGCCCAGGCTGTAATAGCCCACAGCCGAGCCGATTACCAGACAGGAGCGCAAATCCAGGCTGAGCAGGCTACAGGCCAATGCGGCTCCTGCGAGTGCGCCAATCATGCTGAGCAGGGGAATAAACAGGGCGCGTAGGCCGATTTCTCTTACCACGCGCAGCGCTCCCAGGTTGAAACCTATGCCGAGTCCGATCAGGAAAAGTACGGTATAGAGCAATCCGTTGGTTACCGGGCCGGAATAGAACAGTGGCGGCAGCAGGCCGAAACGGGCCAGCAGAAGTCCGGCGGTAAAGCAGCCAAGCAGAATCAGCGAGCCTTTCATGCTCCGTAACAGACTGCCTCCGCCGGGCGCGTCTTCCGCCGCATTATTCATGCGCCGTTTGAACAGGCCCTGAGCCAGTCTGGCGCAAGCGGCGCTGCCCAGTGTACATAATGTACCCAGAACCAGAGCCTGTAGACCGAAAATTCCGATTGAGGCGAACAGTGTCGCATCGCCGCCCAGACCCGCGCCAATGACCATCATAAGAGCGCCAAGCGTGAGCATGGCGACTTTGGCGACCGGAGCGCGCAGAAAGACGCGATCTTTGAGCAGGCGTCCGACAACGATTCCGGCGGCCAGGCCGCCGATTTCCATCAGCATAATGCTTCCTCTGTTGCGTAGATAATTCAATGTTCTTTATCCGCTTTATAAGTTGCTTACAAGTGTGGCGTTTTGCGTTATTAGTCCCTGATGGACATGAAAAAATTCGGGTGTGCTTTCAAGCTTTACGCGACGAGAATCGAGCGTGCTCTAAAACTTGGCGCGATGAGAATCGAGCGGGCTTTAAAACTTGACGCGGAGCAATCCGGGCGTCTTTTGAAGTTCGTGAAAGAACATAAAAAAATCAGTGCGCTCTGCGCTTTGGTGTTGCTTTTTGTTCTGTTCAGGCTGTTTTTTGGCGGTGTAACAGATGGTAAACCACAAGTGTTGGCTACAGCGGAAATCGGGCGCGGCACGGTGGTAAAAACCCTGAACGCCACCGGTATTGTCACCCCGGAAGTGGGGGCCATCGTCAAAATAGGATCGCGGGCCAACGGCTTCATACGCAAAATGCATGTGCGCGTGGGCGACGAAGTCAGAAAGGATCAGGTGATTGCGGAAATTGACAGCCGCGAGTTGGAAGCGCAGGTGGCCGAAGCCGAAGCGGCTTTGAGCCGGGCCGAGGTGGAATACGAGCGCATTCTCAATACCTACCCGCTACAAATTCGTGAAGCGGAAGCCCAGACGGCTTCCGCCAGAGCCTCCGCCGACTATCAGGATTTGAACTTCAAGCGCCGCAAACAGTTGGTGGAGCAGGATCTGGACGCGCACGACACCCTGGACGTGGCCCGGCAGCAGCAGATTGCCGCCCAGCAGGCTCTGGTGGCAGCCCAGGCCACGCGCCGCCGTCTGGAAGAGGAATTTCTCCGCCAGCGTGAGAGTGCCGAACAGGCGAAAAAGCAGGCCGAAGCCTCGCTGGTCACGGCTCGTATCCGGCTGGATTACGCCACCATCCGCACGCCCATGGATGGCGTGGTCAGCCAGGTAACGGCGCAGGAAGGCGAAACCGTTGTGGCCGGTTTGCAGGTGGTCAACCTGATTACCGTGCTTGACCCCTCGCGTCTGGAAATGTGGGTTTATGTAGACGAGACCGATGTGGGGCAGGTTAAGCCGGGCATGGTGGTGGAGTTTTCTGTGGATTCGTTGCCCGGCAAAACCTTTACCGGGCAGGTGAGTCTGGTTTATCCGGAACCGGAAGTGAAAGACAGCATAGTTTATTACCGCACCGTGGTTCCTCTGGATAAGGCAACCGCTTTGCAGCTCAAGGCGCAAATGACCACCCAGTGCCGGGTGATCGTGGGCAGCAAGGAAAACGTGCTTATGGCTCCCAACGAGGCCGTTAAGTGGGTTAATGGCGAACAGGTGGTCTATAAGGTGGACAGGGACGGCGGCATAAAACCGGCTCAGGTGCTTTTTGGCATGCGCGGCGCGGAAGCCAGCGAAGTGCTGGAAGGTTTGAGTGAGGGCGATGTGGTGGCGACTCGCCTGGTGTTGGGTAGCGCACCTTAACCGTGCCTTCACGAGCGCCTTTTTGCCTCTGGCTGCGTCAGATATCGCCTTTTATTCCGGTCGAGTACCAAAAGAGTACACTTCCTTCATAAAAGGCTCATCTTTCTTGCCAGAGAACAAAAATTCATCTCGTGACGACACTGCTGGTGTCTTAACCAAACATATTAGAGACAGTATGAATTTATTTGCAGGTGTTACCAATGCGAAAAGCCCGGTTGTCCGGCTGCGTGATCTGATCCGAAATTTCGAGCAGGCCGGCAATCTGGTTCAAGTGCTCAAGGGCCTGAGCTTTGAGGTTTATCCCGGCGAGTTTGTGGCGGTGCAAGGTTCTTCCGGTTCCGGCAAATCCACGCTTTTGCAAATTCTCGGCCTGCTGGATCGGGCCAGTTCCGGGCTTTACGAGCTGCTTGGCCGCGATGTGTCCCGCCTGGATGACGACGAGTTAAGCGCCCTGCGGGCCGATACCACCGGTTTTGTATTCCAGAATTTTTACCTCATTCCCTATGCCACGGCTTTGGAAAACGTGCTGCTGCCCGGCTTATACAGCGGCAAAAGCCAGAAACGCGCCCGTGAACGGGCCGAATTTTTGCTGGAAAGCGTAGGCCTGGGCGATCGCCGGGATTTCCTTCCGGCCCGGCTTTCCGGCGGGCAGCAACAGCGCGTGGCCATGGCCCGCGCCCTGTTCAACGAACCGGCCCTGATTCTGGCCGACGAGCCGACCGGGCAGCTGGATTCCGGCACCAGTTCCGACATTCTGGATCTGCTTGGCCGTTTCAACCGCGAAGGCCAGACCATCATCATGGTGACGCACGATTCGCAAACCGCTTCCAGAGCCGGGCGGCGTATTCTCATCACTGACGGGATAATTGAAAGCGATGAATTGTTGTGAAACGCGGCAATCAATATTACGGACTCCTGCTGCGCGGCGCGGCGGCACAAGCCTGGAAAGCGGCGCTGGCCTTCAGGCTGCGCAGCTTTTTCGTCATCCTGGCTGTGTCTTTGGGCATAGCCTCCCTCACTGTCATTGTGGCCTCGCTGGAGGGGGCGAACAACAAAATTGATGAACTGGTAGGCATATTCGGGCCTGACGCGGCTTTTGTAACCGGCGGCTCCACCATTTCACGCGCTGTGGGCCAGCGCACCCGCACCATCACCTGGAACGATGTGCGCACCATGCGCGATTCCCTGCCCGGTGTGTATATCGTCGCGCCCATGTCTTTTACCGGCAAAGCCACTCTGGTTTATGCAAACCGGAATTTTGAACTGGATCGCGTTATGGGCAGCACCGAGAACTACAGCGAGATCTGGAACTGGCCGCTGGCCGAAGGGCGGGACATTTCGGCAGAGGATATGACCCGCGGTGCCAGCGTTTGCCTGATAGGCACGAAGGTGAGCCAGGAGCTTTTTGGCAGCGGAAATCCCATTGGCAGAACCATCATGGTGGCGCGGGTGCCGTTTACCATCATCGGCAGGCTTTCTGAACGCGGCATTTCCGGTGGTGGCGGCAATATGGATGAAACTCTGGTTATGCCGCTCAGTACCATGATTCAGCGTTTTAATCAGGATCGCCAGTACTTCCGCATGGTACGCCTAAAATTCACCGACCCGCAAAACATGGATTTGCATGCCGGGAACATCCGATCGCTGCTGCGCTATCTGCATGGCCTGGGTCCGAGCCAGGCGGAAGGCGGCGAGCCGGACGACTTTACCATCATTACCGCACTGGATGTGCAGCGTTTTATCAGCATGATCAAGGGCGGGCTTTCCATCTTTCTGGGCCTTACCGCTTTGGCCGCCATCTGCGTGAGCGGTTTTGTGCTGGCCAATCTGTTTTATATTTCGGTTTCCGAGCGCAGCATGGAAGTGGGGCTTAAAAAAGCTCTGGGTGCTCCCTCGCTGGCTATAACCATGCAATTTCTTTGCGAATCCGTGCTGCTTACTCTTGGCGGGGCGTTGCTTGGCCTTTGCTGGGGCGGACTGCTCAGCCTGTTTTTGCGTAACAGCCTGTTCAGCATCGAGCTTTCCTGGCGGGTTTTTCTTTGTTCTACGCTGGCTGCCGTATTGATTGGCCTGATTTTCGGACTCAGACCGGCACGCAAGGCAGCCTCCCTTGAGCCGATTAGTGCGCTCAAAGGCGGTGGGTAGTGCCTCATTTTGCCGTGATGGAGTGTAGATGATGGCCGCTGCTTTTTTGGGAATGGCTGGCCTGAAAATGGCGGTAAAAGCCCTGGCTCAGCACCGTTTGCGCAGTGTGCTGGCTATTCTGGGTATTTTTCTCGGTACTCTGGTACTTACTGGCGTTACTCACATAGGATCCTCCATGATCGCCCAGGCCGATGCGGAGACGCAAAAGCTCGGTCCCAATCTGGTGCAGGTGCGGGCAGGACGCATCCGTTTCATGCGTGCGGATACGACTGCTGATACCGGAACCGCCGCGCGGGTGGCCACCGGGGCGATTTCCACCGTAACCGAGGCTGACGCCAAAGCGGTTTACGCGGCAGTGCCGCAAGTAGGGCGGCTGGCCATGTATATCGCCTCCGGCAAGCCGATTCGGGCTGGCGCGATAAAAAGCGACAGTCAGGTGTTGGGGGTTTCACCCGAATACAGCGTGGTGCGCAGCTTGGAGTTACTGGACGGGCGTTTTATCAGCCGGGCCAATGACGAGGGGCTGGCTTTGGTGGCCGTGCTTGGTCATACCATTGCCGGGCGTCTGTTTGGCAGCGCCTCCGTAGAACGCAACGAGGTGGTGGGGCAAGCGGTGTTTATCGGTGAAGCACGGCTTACGGTTATTGGAGTGCTGGCCGCCAAGGGCGCGGATTTGGGCGGTGCCAGTTTTGACGAGCAGGTTTTTGTTCCCCTGCGTACCTATATGCGCCGCTTGGTCAACACGGATCGCATCAGCGGATTTTATGTGAATCTGCACGAGGGGTCGAGCACGGCCCAAGCCAAAGGGGCCATCACCGAGATCCTGCGGGAGAGGCACAAAATAGGGCCGGGCAAGCGCGACGATTTTTTGGTTTATTCTTCCGATGATGCGGCCCGCCTGCGTAACGAGACTCTGGAACTGGTGCGCAGTCTGGGAGTGCTTTCGGCGGGTATTTCTTTCGGTGTGGGTGGGCTGGGCATTTTTTCGATCATGATTCTGCTGGTGCGGTCCAGAAAGCAGGAAATAGGCATACGGCGAGCCGTGGGGGCCAGCCGCAAAGTAATCATCCGGCAATTTCTGACCGAGTCTGGCTTGATGGCCGGTACGGGCGGCGTGCTGGGTGTGGCATTGGGGCTGGGGCTGGTAACGCTGATTTATCGCTATACGGGCATGCCCTACGTTTATGAACCGCTGTTTTGTCTGCTGGCTGCTTCGGCTTCGGTACTGGCTGGCGTGCTGGCCGGAGCCTGGCCTGCCTGGCAAGCTTCCAGGGTGGAAGTGCTGACCGCTTTGAAAAGTTGGAATTAGCGGTAGTGCCTCATTAAAAACTCACCTTCCTTGCCTGACGTCAAAAGCAGACACTACCTAGTGTGTCCGCATAATTGCAGGTATTTTAAAAAATAGTAAAAAATACGCTTGACGTTGACCCCTTGCGGACGTATAAGCCTTTTTCTGCGCTGCGCTGGTAGCTCAGCTGGATAGAGCAACAGGCTACGAACCTGTAGGTCCGGGGTTCGAATCCCTGCCAGCGCGCCAATCTTTCTTCCAGAAAAGTCCCGTAACACCCCGAAAGTGTTGCGGGACTTTTCTTTATCCCTGCCCCTGTCTTTGAGGGAGAGCCAGAGCCGGGAAAGCCCAAACACTTGTGAAAACATCTGTGTAGGCAGATGTTTTGTTGATAAAAAAACTCCACATTTTATGAAAAATAGATTAATAGCTATATGTTTTGCTAAGTTAAGGCGTTTTTGGGGGAAGAGTGCTCTGCCCTTACGGCATTACCTATTGCACTCTTTTTAGTGTTCTGAGGGGCATCAGCCTCTGCAAAACTTTAGAGGTAAATAAAAATGACAGGAGCCGAACTAAAAACTTTACGCGAAAATCTTGGGTTAACTTCCGAGTGGCTGGTCAAACGGACGGGGGTGACGCAGTGTGCTCTTGCCTGCTGGGAAGCAGATAAAGCCGCCGTACCTGATTATGTGGCCGAATTGTTATTAAGCATTGACGCCTTGTTTGATGCCACCAGAAGGGCACTCCTGCAAACTTTTGAGCAGAGTGCTTCTGATGAAATTGTGCTGATGCGTTACAAAACAGATCAGGAACTATGGCATTTTCAGCCTGAATTTTTAGAGGCGCGACTATCCGCTACAAGTTATGGCGCACTGCTTTTCAGAACAGCGAAAGCTCTGGAATATCGCGGCGCAAAAGTAAAAATGGTTTATATGCAGCCGGAAGATTATTTGCTCTGGCTGGTAGGAAAAACGGATTGCCCTGATATGCGTAACGAATGGGCAGGCACCCAGGCAAGGGCTTGATCGCTGCGGATGTTAGATAGCCAGCGCAAGGATAGCTCTATATTTCAGCGCAGCAAAAAAGCGGTTTATCTCCTGGTTGAGATAAGCCGCTTTTTTGCTGTCATCATCCTGTGATCAGCGCATAATCTTAACCGGCTCGCCGCTTCCTGCGCAGATGCTTTTTCAGCGTACGGATAATTTCGCTGGAATTAAGAGGCTTGCCCAGATGCCCGTTCATACCTGCCGCCAGGCATTTTTCTACATCTTCCTTGAAGACGTTGGCGGTCATGGCGATAATTGGAATAGGCCTGGCTCCGCTTTCCCGCTCCGCTGCCCGGATGCGCCGGGTGGCCTCGTAGCCGTCCATCTCCGGCATATGAATGTCCATCAGCACAAGGTCATAAATCTGCGGAGCCTCACGTATCATGCGGACGGCCTCGGCACCGTTTTCGGCGCAGTCGATTCGGATACAGGTATGCTCCAGGAGGGCCATGGCGATTTCACAATTGATGGCAATATCTTCAACCAGAAGGATTCTGCGTTCCAAAAAACAGCCGGCATCATCAGCCGCCAAATCAGGATCCATGGGCCGCGCTTCGTCCAGGCATTCAATCAGGCAGTCGGCTATAAGCGAAGCGAAGAGGGGTTTGGGAACAAACTTTTCCACTCCGGCCGCTTTGGCTTCTGCTTCGATGGCGCTCCACTCGTTGGCCGAAATCATGATCACAATTGTTCTATCGCCATAGCGGCGCTTGATTTCCCGCGTAAGCTCAATGCCGTCCATGCCGGGCATTTTCCAGTCTACAAACACAATGTGAAAATGATCGTGCGCATTGGTTTCCAGAATTTTGCAGGCGCTTTCGCCATCCAGGGCCGTTATGCAGGAAAAGCCGATCGCGGAGGCAATATACTGAAAATATTCCAGGACAGATGTCTCGTCGTCCACCGCCAGAACACGGACGCTCTTCCAGTCAATCCCGCTGTTGCCATTTGCATAGGCCTGCCGGTGTCCCCGTTGCGCCTTGATGGTAAACGCAAAAGTGGAGCCTTCTCCAGGGCTGGATTGCAACGAGACTTCGCCATCCATCATCTCCACAATGCGCTTGCTGATGGCCAAACCCAGTCCGGTGCCGCCGAACTTGCGGGCAATGCCGTCATCCGCCTGGGCAAAGGAATTAAAGAGGCGCTTCTGCGCTTCCTCGGAAATTCCTATGCCTGTATCCGTGACCTCCACGCGCAAGGTGCACAGCCCGTCCCGTTCTTCGATAGTTTTGGCCGCAAGAGTGACACGGCCGCCTGCCGGAGTGAACTTTACAGCGTTGGACAGCAGGTTGGTCACAACCTGGGCCAGACGCTGCTCATCGGCAATGATGGTGCGGGGAATGTTCTTGTCAACAAAAGCATTGAACTTCAGTTGTTTTTCGTCAATGTGAAAGTTCACCACATTGATGGTCCGCAGGAGCATACGTTCGAAATCAAATTCGGTAGGCGATAGTTCAAACTTGTTTGCCTCGATTTTGGACATATCCAGGATATCATTAATTACTCCCAGCAGGTGGGTCGAGGCTTCTTCTATTTTTTCCAGGCAATAATCTTTTTTTTCCACATCCGGTGCCTGCCTGGCAATGCTGGTCATGCCAATGATGGCGTTCATGGGTGTACGCATTTCATGAGACATGTTGGACAGGAAATCGGATTTGGCGTGATTGGCTTTTTCGGCAGCTTCCTTGGCCATGGTAACTTCGGTCAGATCATGGAAAAGAACCATGGTGCCTACGCTTTTGCCAAAATCATCCAACATGGGGATAATGGTGATAGTGAAACTGCGCAGGTTGCCCGAGTGGTTTACGTCAATAACTTCGTTTATTTCCACGGAGCAGCATTTTTCCCTGACAGTGGAAAATGCGGCGTTGATACGCTCCAGTGACTCTCCTTCGGTAAAAGCGGCAATGATGGCTCTGAAAGGCTCTCCGCTGATCAGGCCGGAACCGGCAATGCCGGTTTGACGCAAAAATGGCGCGGTGCAGTAAGCGAAACGCCCCGCATCATCAAAAAACAGGATGATGTCGGGGCAGTTTTCCAGCAAAAGGCTCATGTGCTTGTCCAGGCGTGTCTTTTCGGTATTAAGCACAGCGGCGTAGTTGGCTTTGGCCTGGTTGGCGATTTTGTTGCGTTCCAGGATGCCTTGTATCGATTTGATCTGGCGCGCAAGTTTTTTGTTCTCCACCCGAAGAGCTTCCAGTTCTTCTTCCGGAGTCATTGCGTCTTCAGGATATGCAAGGTTCGCCATATCTTCGTCCTTATTGAGACTCGATCGTCTTTTTGTCACGCCAGATAAAAAGATTGTGCATGCTTGCAATCAAACGGATCAGAACAGGCAAGCGGTAAAGGAAAAATTGTGGAATCTGTTTTTTGTTCCCCCGTCTTCCAGCTGAACCGGACAAATCTCACCGCCGGAATAGAGCATGTGGTAAGGCAAAACCTTGCCAAGCCGCTCTTGTACCAGTTCCATTTCAGCCAAAAAATCCGTACCCAGGCTCAGGCTGCGGCTGTTGCAGCTTACAATGAGCAACGCTTTGTTGCTGTTTGCTGCCGCCAGGATATCATCAATGGCTTTGTCGGCAGTCTGCATGATATCGGCATCATCCAGAGAAGCAGGTGAAATACGCACACCGGTTGGCACATCGCCCCCGCAAGCCACCCAGCCTTCTTCGGTAACAAGAAAGAGTCCCCGGCAGACTGGTTTGCCGCCATCATTGTAGTCCAGAAAAAAGGGAATGGTTACCGAGCCCTCAATCGTGCCGCCGCTGTTCAGCCCCAGCGATTCCAGATACTTGAGGACGGGCATGTCGTTTACAGTTTTAAGCACGTTCCCGGCGGAGTCGGTGATGACAGCCTTTTGCGCCAGTTGGCCCTTCATTTCGATGGCGATATGGAAAAATTTTGGAGCAAGCGGCCCGTTCAGCAGCACCATAATCAGGCGATCTTTGTAGTATGTTCCATTGCAGATGGAGTAGGCTTGGCTGAAATCGTAATTATGGTCACAGGCCAGAGTACCGAAAAGCGGAATGCCATCGGAAATCCTGGATATTTCCATGGAGAGCCTTTCTCCGCCCACATGGTTCATCATGGGCTGGTAAGTCAGAATCAGCGAGGGCTTTTCCGGCAAGGCGGCAATGGCTTTTTCGTATGCTGTTTTGATGGGGGTAACCTGATCATCCCACAACGACTCTGTGAGAACCGTGGTAAAACTGACGTCATCACTGGTCAGCACGGCCAGGGTAAGTATCTCGATGCCCATGTCTTCATTTATGGCCGAGGCAATGCTGGTGCACCCCACCACATCAAAGGGCAAGGCGTCCGAGACAGCGGCCAGAACCCCGGAATCAATAAAATCAGGATGGCAGGTTACAAGGCCCACGGAATGCGCCAGCAAAGAGTTGCCCAGATCAAGTTGTTGCAGAATTTCGGAAACAGCCAGTTTTGGCTCGTCCACTTCAAGCGTGGATGCGCGCAGTAATTTCATACTTCACCTCGTTTGCGCTGAAAACGGCAAGACAAAAAATGGGGGGCTTATCTGCAAGGTTATTTATCACTCTATCAAGGTTATAATCAATCATAAATAACATCGTTTTTGCGATATGTGGGTGGTGAATTTTTTTAGGTAATAAATTAAGTACGCCGAATTTAAAAATTGCGTTGACATTGTTTTAGTGAATATGCTAATCAATGCGTGTGCATGTTCATGAAGCCGTGAATATGCGCATGCCCCAGCCTTCATCAACTGCCTGTTGTCACGGGCCTCTCCGCTTTCAGCATCGTCAGCTTTGACGACACCTCAGAACAAAAAATCCATTCTGTTTCAACTTTGCTCCGGCACGCCGGAACAAAACCATCCTGTGCCGATGCCCTCTTTGGCGGCATCGTCCAATTTCTTTTCAATCTCCTACATCACTTTTACAGGAGGATTTATCCTATGCAACGTCTTATCCTGACCCGCAAACTGCAATCCGATCAAGGCACTTTTGGCCGTCTTGCAAGTCAAGGCGGCCCTGCCCGCCCTGCCGGGCCGGGGCTTTCGCTTCATACCGGCGAGCTGCCCTGGCGAGGCAACAAGCAAGGCATATCGCGCATTCCGGTTGGTATCTATCGCTGTGTTCCATATTCCTCGGCAAAATTTCCCGCTGTTTACCATCTGCTAAACGTACCGGGCCGTGAAACGGTGCTGATCCATGCCGGAAATTTTTCCGGCGATAAAACCAAAGGCTTTTATTCGGATGTTGAGGGCTGCATTCTGGTGGGCCTGTCCGCTGGTTTGCTGTCCGGGCAACTGGCGGTTTTGCATTCAAGGGAGGCTATGGGCAAGTTGCGTCAAAGCCTGGGGCAGAGCGACTTTGAACTTGAAATAGTTGAGGCATGGCAGGTGTAGAGAATGAAGTTTACCTTTATTCCGCTGGCCTGCGCCCTTGTTTTGGGCGGGTTGTGGCTGTTTGAGCGTCAGGCGGGGCAGGAGCTGACCGAATTAAATAGCCGATTAACAGCGGCAAACGCCGGTCAGGCCGCAACCATAGCGGAACTGCGCACCGAGCGGACCATCAGTGAACATATTTTACTTCAGCGTGAGGTTGAACTTGAAAACATACGCAACACAGCCGCAACGGATAAAGCCGGGATTACGCGAAACCGCCAGGTTGATGAAAAGCTTGCTGCCTGGCTTGCCGCTCCTTTGCCTGCTTATGTTGCCGGGCTGCTCGGACACGCGGACAGTGACGCAAATCAAGACCGTGAAGCTGACCCCGCCGATGACATTGCTGCGGGAAGCGCCGGAACCGGCCTTGCGCGGCGCTGATAACGCGGCGCTTCTGGATTACCTTTTGGAACTGCGGACAGCCCTGCGTGCGGCCAATGCCGGACTGCGGGCGCTCCGCGAATGGACGGCAGAATAAATGGACAACATCAAATCATTTATCGAGGCATTGATCCTGCCGCTCGGTCTGGGCGTTTTTGGCGGCATTGCCCGTGCATGCAAAACCGGCTTTCAGACCTGGCGTCAGTTTTTCAGCAGTGTAACGGTTTCAGCCTTTACCGGCGTGGTGGTGCATCTGGCCATTCAGGACAGCAGCTTTTCCGCCACCATGCAGGCGGCTGTGGTTGCGGCTTCCGGCTATTCCGGCGGGGCTATCCTGGATGGTCTGATTGAACGGGTGACCGCGAACATCCGCCCAAAGCAGGATAACGAAAATGGAATATGAAAATACCGAAACTGATCAGCCAAAGTCCGGCAACCGATCCGGCAAATTCAAGCACCCGGAAAAAATGGTTATCGCGGCCATTCAGGGTTCCGGTCAATGGCTGGGTGAGGATGGCGAAGCGCAGGGCAGCGGCGGTATTGTAACGCTCATTTGTTCCCGCCTGGGCATAAGCCGCGCCACTTTTTACAACTATAAGGCCAGGCGCCCGGCCATTGCCGAGGCCTATGCGGACGAGCAGGAAGCGGCGCTCGACCTGGCCGAGCAATCCCTGTTGCGCCTGTTGCGGGCCGGTGACTTCAAGGCGATCCGCTTTTATCTGAAATGCCGGGGCAGAGGGCGCGGCTATGTGGAGAAGCAGGAGAGCGGGGCCGATGCGGCCGATACAGGTTGTCCGCCGGTCTTGCTGGTATTGCCGGAACATTTCGCGGATGCCGGAACCTGGGAGGCTTTTTCCCGGCGTCTGGATCCGCAGCCAGGCGAGTCTGCCGATTCGGATGTACAAGGCGGGCCAGTATGAGCTTGGCGCCTGAAATAATCGCTCCGCAGCCTGGGCCGCAGGCACTGCTGGTGTCCTGCCCATGCAGCGACATACTTTATGGCGGCGCGCGCGGCGGCGGAAAAAGCTATGGACTGCTGCTGGCTTGGCTTGGCCATGAGCGGCGCTGGGGCAGCCTGGCCAGAGGAGTGCTTTTTCGGCGAACCTTTGCGGAGCTTGAGGATTTGCAGCTCAAGGCCACGGCCATTTTTTCCCGGCTGGGCGCGTCGTATCTTTCCACCTCCCGGCGCTGGTCGTTTGCTTCCGGCGCTTCGTTAAAAATGCGCTATCTGGATCGTGACGAGGATGCCGACAACTATCAGGGTCACGAATATTCCTGGATTGGTTTTGACGAAGCGGGCAACTGGCTTTCGCCCATCCCGCTGGACAAGCTGCGGGCCTGCCTGCGCTCGGCGGGCGGGGCCGCGCCGCGTCTGCTAAGCACCTGCAACCCCGGCGGCCCCGGCCATAACTGGGTAAAAGCCAGATATATAGATCCGGCCCCGCCTTTTACCCCTTTTGTGGTGGATGGCTTTACGCGGGTGTTCATTCCGGCGCGGGTGAGCGACAACCTGCTGCTCACGCGCAACGATCCCGGTTATGCCGAACGCCTTAAACATGCCGGGCCGGACTGGCTGGTGCGGGCCTGGCTGGAGGGGGATTGGGATATCGTGGCCGGTGGCGCTCTGGATGATCTTTGGCGGCGCGATATTCATGTGCTGCCAAGTTTTGAGATTCCGGCAAGCTGGCGGCTGGACCGCTCTTTCGACTGGGGCAGCAGCAGGCCATTTTCGGTTGGCTGGTGGGCGGAATCCGACGGAACAGAATGCCGGATTGCTGGCCGGAGCTGTTTTTTTCCCGCTGGTACACTTTTTCGGGTGGCCGAATATTACGGCTGGAACGGGCGGCCCAATGAAGGCTGCCGCATGTTGGCCGCTGAAGTGGCCAGAGAAATACTGAAGCGCGAGGCCAGGCTTTTTCCTGGCCGTAAAGTACGGCCAGGCCCGGCTGACGCCGCCATTTACGCGGCTGAGAACGGCAACAGCATCGGGGCCGACATGGAGGCCGCCGGGGTGCGCTGGCTGGCCGCCGACAAGAGGCCGGGCAGCCGAAAGGCTGGTTTCGAGGCTCTGCGCAAACGCCTCAAGGCCAGTCTGGGCCTGAAAAGGCCGGGCAACCAGAACGGTCAGAGCAACCATAGCGCACAGGGCAACCAAAGCGTGCAGGGCAATTCGGAAGATCCCGGCCTTTTTATCTTTGATACCTGTGCGCAGTTTATCCGCACCGTACCCACCTTGCCGCGTGACCCCGGCGATCTGGACGATGTTGACAGCAGCGCCGAGGATCACGCCTACGATGATACCCGCTATCGCCTTATGACTCCCAAGTCTATTGTCCGCGCTGACTAGCGCTAGCCGCAAATAGTCTTTT
>JAITWK010000007.1 GCA_031285295.1 Deltaproteobacteria bacterium
AGCCAAAGGACAGCAACAAAGTCCAGAACAACTGTCCCTCAAGGGTGGGAAACCACCCGGTGCAGATGACGCCCACCCCGCACAGCACGATGCAGAAGGAGGTCAGGGTCACCTCCCGCATCAGGCAAAGCAGCAGGATGACGCCTACGGAGAGCAAACCGGGTATTTCGCGTACCGATTGCACGATACCATTTTGTTCGCCGGTGAAGTGGGCCATTTCCACAGCAAAGTTGGTGTACAGCGCGTTCCAACCCTGAAAGGCGGCTGCCTGGGCAAAGGTAAGTACCGTCAAATACAGAAGCATAGGCCGTGAAGCGGGAGCGCATAGAATTTTCATGAAGAATACCGCTGAGATGGTAAAATAGTACGCCGGAGCGCGGAAAAAAGAAACGGCGAAAAGAAACGCCGGAATACCCTGTACTCCGGCGTTTCTGTACTGTAAAGTGGGAAAAGCGTTGGCGATGCCCATACTCCCCTCTCCGCGCCACTCCCTTTATTTTTCCCCCGACTCTCCCTTGCTCAAAAAAAATTAGAAAAAAATGCCGTTTCAGAAAAAAAGTGTTGACGCCCTCCCCCCACTCATGTAAACACCCTTCTCGCGGCAACGAACAACGCCGCATCCGGCACGCGTCCCCATCGTCTAGCCGGCCCAGGACAACGGCCTTTCACGCCGTCGACAGGGGTTCAAATCCCCTTGGGGACGCCAGAAATTTCAAAGGGTTATGTGCTTTTTCGGTTGTTGGAGCCTACTGTGTACAAGCTCCTGTGTACAAAATGCCTCTGAGGTTGCACCCTTCAGGGGCATTACCTTTTCCGCCCTGTGGGGCACTTCCTCCGCCCCACACTCAGATTCACGAATCAGACCGCTCACGGCCTGCCCTATGACACTCGCGGAAAGAGCCTCCAGAATCGCTCCCTGATCGGCATACAGACCGGCGCTGCGCACATAAATGTCCGTAGTCGTCGCCCTGGAATGCCCCATGAGGATCTGCGCCGCGTTCAACCCCTTGGCCACAAACGTGGTCGCCGCAGACTTGTGCCGGATGGCGTGAAAGCCGAAAGGCTTCACCCCGGCCCGGGCGCACAGCGTATCCATGAAGTGCGTGCGTGCCTTGTAGGGCTGCCCCATGAAGGAATGGCACTGCGTCTGCATGAACACGTTATCGACCGCGCAGGGCCGCGCCTCTCGCCACCAGGCGAACACCTTGACCAGTTCGGGATGCATGGCCAGCCAGCGCGGACGCTCCTGGCCACCGCCGCCCTTGTGGTCGATAAGCCGGATCCGGCCGTCCATGAGGTCGATATCGCCCCAGGATAGCCGAAACAGCTCACCCCGCCGCGCCCCGGTGAAGTACATGGCCATCAGGAACACCATGTCCTGCCCCTGCACCAGCTGGAGGACTTTGATCACATCTTCCTCCGGAGGCACATAGCGCGGCTTGCGCGTGGCCGGGAAGGGCTTGATGCTCTCGATGACGGCCGCGCTCTGCGGAAATCCGTCAACAAAGCCGATGCCCCAGTTCCATGCCGCGAGCAGGTTCTTTCGGTAGACGTTGGCACGATTCGGGCCTCTTTCGTCCGCAACGGCAGCCAGAAACTTATAGACGCCCGGGCGCGTGACGCCCTGGAGTCCATCAATTCCTTCCTGTCGGCAGTGTGCGAAAAAAGCCGTCATGACCGTTTCCTTTTCCACCCTGGTTGTCCTGCTCATCGTGCGTTCCACATGGGCGAGGTACGCCTCACCCCACTCCAAGAGCCGCTCGGAGTCCGTAAGGGTCGGCGGAAGGTTTGCCTCCGCCGCTCTTCGTGTTTCTTCCTCCCAGTCTTTTGCGGCCCTCCATTCCGGGCCGCCTTTCCTGCCTGGCGGGAACATCCGGCACGCTATCTGCCTGCCGTTCAGAATCACCCTCGCCCACCAGCCGTTGCCTCTGTCTCTGCGTAAACTTGGCATCGAAAGACTCCATTACGGTGCCCCATCGAAACCTCCAGCGGTTCCCAAATTGCCTGCCGCCAAGATTGGCAGCTTCCGCCATTACCGTTCTGCGGTCAAGTCGCAATTCGTCCGCGAGTTCGTCAAGGCTGAGAAAATCATCGGGTTCGCGCATATATGGCCTTCCTGAGAAAAAAGGCTTAGAATTTATTCTGCACTAGCCTCCGCTAACCCCAACAGTGCCTTCGCTTGCGTATAAACGTAACTACCAGACACTATGCCGCCGCTTGCCATCTGACGGTCAAAATCCAGCAGACCTTGTTTTACCAAGGATCTGGGGCAGAATTTGTCATAGCCGCCAGAACCATCGGAGATCAGGGCATGCGCAGTAGCGTCAAGAGGGCAATCCTCGCACCAACCATGCATCTTCGCTCCCTTCGCACTATGCAGATGCGCATTCGCAGGCAGACGCAGCGGAGACTCCACATCGCCATATGCAAAAACTTCTATTGTCTCCGCGCTCTGCTCCGGAGCTTCTTCGGCCTTATCCCAACCGATTTCAGTACCGTCAGAGAGAGTGACTGTTGTCTCGGCGGATTTGTGAGCTTTCCGGGCCAGCCATGTTGAGCCAAGGCCGAGCACCCACTGCAGGGCGTTTCTCACGCCATTGTAAAATTCGATATTGATTTCAATCTCTTGCTCTGACCAAAATTTAAGCTCCTGCTCAACCTGTTCCCTGGACTTCATCTTTGTCTTCGGTTCCCGGGCCGCCGTATCGCCCTCTCTGGCCGCTTTCTTGGCCCTTTCCACGGTCACCTTGCCGCCCTCGGCCTTCATGGCGTCAAATGCCTCCACCTGCGCGTCTCTGGCCAGCGGGGCCAGCTTGGCAGCTGCCGTGGCCGAAATCTCGCCAGCTTCCACCGCGTCCAGCACCGGCTGCGCCACATCGCCCAAAGCGAGCCAGGCGTCCAGCGATTGGCGCGTGACGCCGAAGGCGATGGCCACTTCTTCCCGGCTCTTGCCCATGTTGATCAGGCGCTGCGCCTTGGCCGATTTGGTCAAGGGGTTGTCCTCACGGCGGCATTCGTTTTCGCTGATCAGCACGCCGAACATATCCGCGTCCTGACCGCGCTTGAGTATGGTTGGAACGCGGATGGGCTGCTTGCCCTCCGCAGTCAGCCTGCGGTTGGCCTCCAGGGCGGCCTTGACGCGGCCGCGCCCGGCCACCACTTCAATCTTGTCGCCGTTTTTGCGGGTGATCACCGGCTCGATGACGCCATAGACCATGATGTTACGCACCAGCGCCTCGTCCGGCTCGTCCAGAACGCGGGGGTCAAAGAACGGGTGTTCCGGGTCCGTGACCAGGGTGAACATCTCCGGGTCCAGAGTAAAAGCGTCACTGCGCTGGGCGTTCAAAGATACATGCAGGGTAGTCATATCAAGCCTCCGTAACTTTTTCGACAAACACGGCCTTGCCTTCTTCCAGCCAGGCTTCCGGGATATATGCCGAGTGTCCGGCATGACAATGGCTGCAATTCCACCCGATACGCAGTACGCGGATCGGCCCCATCCAGCTCGCATCATCCGAACTGTTGGATGTCTCCCTGGCGTTGAGACGGCGTATAACCCGCACTACCATGTCGGTCAGATCCGGTTCTTCATACCCATAGCTGCGCGGGACATAATATGTAGGCTTGTGCTTCGGCGGAGTTTCCCGCAGCAGCAGATACTTGCCCTCATATTCCGGTTTGCGCTTCGGAATTGGTATTTCGCGCCATCTCTCCATCATAATGTATCGCCTCCTTTTGCTTATGCGACCTCGCGCTTGTACAAAAGGTTGTCAACTCTTGTTTTGCTGTTTAAGCGAACTGCGAATAGGAATAGTCACTTTTACTTCAACTTCCGGCAAGCCGTATCCGGCTTCATTTAGCGCCTTACGTAGCGGCTCCATTGCCGCTATCATCTTGCTAAAGTCTTCTTGCTGAAAACCGCAACCAATAAAATGATGCATAACCACATCGGCAGCACCGGCTACGTCTAAAAGTTTGGCATGTTCAACGCGAAGGTATTTCAACTCACTCAACCACTGAGCAAGAGCTAAATGTTCCTTGCCACAAACCGTATTGGCGTTATCGAAAGCTTTTTCCCACGCATGTTTAATTGCTTCATCAAGAGTCATTTTTCGACCTCCTGCGCTTGCTGACGCGCCCATAAAAGCCAGCATTGAGGAGATGTCCCGCCATAGACACAGTCAAATGGAGCTTCATCACCAAGGATAAATTTACACTTCCACTCGATTGATACACACGGGGGATCGCTTAAGCATAACTGCATCGCCAGCGCGTCCCGCTCCCGTTCTGCCTGTTCTGCGCGGGCCTTCTGTTCATTTCGTTCCTGTTCCAGGTAAGGCATTACAGAAACGCGCCCGGTGCCGTCACAGTGCGAACAACGATCCATACCGCGCTGTCCAGACGAAAAATCACAGTGTGGGCAAGGCGTGGTATTTCTGGCCTCGGCGACTTCCAGAGCATCGAGAAGGGACAAAAATTCTTTCGGGGTCGTGGGGTAGCAGGCGATATTGCCCTCGGCGCATTCTTGTGCCAGGCTCCGCCACTCCGCTAGCCTCTCCGTGCTGATAATCATACCGCCTCCATCCCATGTTTAACCCGTTCGCGCTCTTCGGCTCGTTTGGCGTCATTGAAGCGATCCAAAGTGCCTACCAAATAGCCCGTGATGCGCCGGGTGCGCTCAAAGCCGATGCCCGCGCCGATCATGCGCTGACCAAATTGCTGGCGCATGGCGTGATAATTGCCGTTCTGGCTGCCGGACGTGAGAGGGGTAGTCATGCTGGCACCTCATTCCACTCGCGCCCATCAAGCAGGCGGCCAGCGCGTTTTTTGCCAGCCTTGAAAGAGTAGTAAAAATTCGGCTCCTCAATATTACTGAGGAAAGACACTCCGCCATTGGCAAAGCATCTGCCAGAAAAGTTGATCTCTTCCAGCTTCTCTGGGTGGGTATAGCGCCCTTTTCTGAATTGTTCAGGTAGATACTTATATACGCAAAGATAGCCTTTCTGTTCAGGAAAGGATCCCCCCTTGACAAAGGGATACCACTCCCCCCAACCCTTGAAAAAAAATGGCACACCCGCCGCCACGCACTGGTCGCGCAGGCTACGCACCCAGTCCGGATGCATTGGTCGGGCGTTGGGGCCGGTTTCGCCGCCGCAGATGACCCAATCGAGTTTGGGGCCGCCCCGCGTATAGGCCGGGTATTCGTAGGCGTCAGGCTGATTGCCTTCGCCAGTCAAAGCGTTGTAGGTATCATCATCAAGGGATGGGCGGTAAAACAAATTATCAAGCCGCACTGGCCCCAGCATCGGCTCCACGCTTATAAACCGCTTGGCTGCGGGCGTCTGGAGCAAGAGCGGTATCTTGGCGTCAGCTTCGGCCTGGTTGCAGACGGTGACGCCGAGCCAGAGGTTGGGGAGGGGCCAGGGCAAGCCATCCATGTCGCTATCCACTCTTGCCCTATTACACATAGATTTATAAGCATGGCCACGATTATCACAGGCACGGGTTGAGCGGTCAGTGATAAACGCTGCCATACGATCCGGGCGCTTGGTCAAGATCATGAATGTGTGCTGCGGGCAAAGCACGACTGTGGCAAAAATCAAATTTATGTATTGATCTTCAACCTCTTCATGAAAAATGTCCGTCATGCTGCCAACAAAGACACGCTGCGGTTTTTTTACTCTATAAGGCTGCAAGAGGCGCTCAAGATGAAAATGGATGCGCTCAAAAGGCTTTTCTTCGTCATACATCTGCCGCAAACGCCCATTCATCACGCGCTCGGCGTAGCAGTTGGCGCAACCGATGCTTACCTTCGGCCCAGGGCAACCCGTCACCGGGTTCCAAGTGAAGTTTGTCCATTCGATTTTTGTGATGTTCATGCCAAATCTCCAGAGATAGCTTGCGCAAAACGGCTGATATTGCCCAACACATGCTTGTCGCCCTGGCGTTTGGCATAACTGGCAGCCAAAAGCAGATACTTGCGGGCTGCCGGGGCGCAATCCGGCTCATTTTTGGCATTGAGCATGAGAGCGGCAGAACGGACAGTCAGAAATTTTGTTTGCTCATTCGACATTTGCATGCTCATGCCTCCTCAAAACCAGTGCCGTGAATATTCACGCCATCCTCCCCGCCTGGGGGCCTGCCGGGAACCGAAGCTCAAACGAGGCTTGCAAAGGGCCTTTCGGCTCCCGGCGCTTGTGAACACCACAAGCCCGCAGGCGGGGAAATTGTCAGTCAAGTTCATACCATCTGCCCGAACACGAATTATCGATTTCCAGCATAACCACCGGCAGCCCCAGGCGCTGTGCCTCGGCAATCTCCGCTGTAACGCCCACAGATTCCTCCCAGCCGCGCAGGCGCAACACGGCCAGAACCTCGGCCCAGTGCTGAAGGAAGGAAAAACAGTTAGACTGCCAAAAGGCGAAATCCTTGGGGATGCGGTTGCAATTTTCGCACAAAGTCTCTGGCCAACTGGTCAGGGCATGGCCGTGCGAGACCGGAGAGTAAACGATGTGTCCAGCGAAAATCAGATCCATGGCGACTTTGCCAGCCATGCTGGCCCGCCACTTACGCACGGAGTCAGAGTGGTCGGAATACGGCGCTGCGAGGTAAATGCGCCGCGATGGGTCAGAATGTGAAAGAAGGGTCATAAAACTGCCTCCTCTGCGTAAGGCGGTTGCTGTTCTGCTGCTATACTTCCACTCTCGCGGCGGTCACCCCTGACCCGGCGCAGAGCCTATAAATCACATCCTGACGACGGCCCAGTTCGGCCATCAACTCTTCCAGCGGTATCTCACCCAGGGGGCGGGCAAGTCGCTTCTGACCCTGCCCGGTTTTAATCCAGTCCGGAGAAATGCCGTATTTTTCCACCAAAACCACCAGCCAGCTGGCGGGGATACTTTCTCTTTTCTGTGCATCCCATATACTGGGCTGCTTCACGCCCAGTACCGCCGCCAGGGCTACTTGTGTGGCGGCTCCGGTCACCAACTGAATGCGCTCGTAAGCTGCCGAAAAATCATACGCGGGATTGCTCACGCCTCGCCCTCCCAGCCATTGAAGTCATCGCCATCTGTGTCCGTGTCCGAGGTCTGGTTTTTGGCCTTGCGGCCCCGCTTCGGCCCGGTTGCGCTATCCGCCTGCAAACTGGCGATTTTGGCGTTCAACTTGTCGCGTATGCCCAAAAGCAGCGCGTTGGCCTTGCGGCCCTTGCTAACTGTGGCTTTTAGGTTGGACACCTCGGCTTCCAGCATGATCACGCGAACTTCCGCATCGCTGGCCCGGGCTTCCGCTCTGGCCAGCGTTTCCCGCTTGACCTCAAAAAATCCGGCCTCGGCCAGCAGCTCACCCACATGAAATTTTACAATCTTGTTGTCCGTGCGTATCGCTACCCGGTTCATCGAGTCATGGCAGAGCAGAATCCCGCTACGCTCAGAGCGCACTCGCCCCAAGGGCGAAACGCTGTAGGCCGGAAATCTGGGTATGACCACGAACTCGTCCATGTTACGCCCTCGTTGCTTTTTCCCTCTTGGCTTTTGCTTCACGATCCGCGATGGCACCGAATGTCTGTGAGTCCGCAAACGGCGACACAAACACGTCCATAGACAGTTTATCCACCGCGTCCAGCAGGGCTGCCGGAGAGTCAAACCATTTTGTCACTGCCCGGCCCAAAATCGTGCCCGGTGCTTCAAAAAATCCGCGCAGGCCATAGATCGGCACCCCGGCATTGGCCGCCATGCCCACTTCGCAGGCCGCGTCCTGCCCGGCCGGGCCGATGTAAATGACCAAATCCGATGATGCCGCCGCCTGTGAGCAAAAATCATACACCCTGCTATAGGCAGCGCGGCTCATCCGCTCACGACGCTCTTCCAGAGGCATGTCCGGCGAAAGCGGAAATTCCGGCAACTTGCTCCAGTCCGCAATAATATGTCCGTCCTCCGTCAGTGCATCGCGCAGCAGCAGATAGGCGTGCAAATTGCGGTTGGCCGAGGTGGCGATATAGATGTTGAGTCGCTTGGACGGTTTCATTCTGGCTTCTCCGGGGTTACGCGGCCTCAAATACACGGTTAATTATATTAACGCTTTGAAATTACTAACTATTCTATATTTTGTTTAAAAAAAAGCCTATGAAGCAGTAAAAACAGTTTACTGCTTCAACCCTCCGTACTGCCGTTCATGCGTTACGCGGGCCAGCTTGGTCATGGCACAAATCGCCTCAATGGCATCCTGGCCTTCCTTGGTGATGCGCTCCAGCTGATCCTTGGGAATCTGCCCGTCAGAAATCGAAGCCGCTGTTTCCTGCATGAATTCGGAAAATTCATGCACCGAACTGGCCAGGGTCTTGGCCAGTTCGCCGGAGCCTTCCGCCGCTTCCGGAATCCTGATGAATACCCCGCCGCGCTCCCTGGCCAGAAATTCAACGGGCGCGTCCGAGCCGCAAGCGTCCATGAGCGCCAGCAGTTTATCCACGCCCAGCTTGTGTCCGGCCTGGGCCGAAACTTCGGACATGCAGGTGTTGTAGTTGGTATAGCCCGCAAGCTCGGCGATTATGCGCCCAGAAAGCTTGGAAGGGGCCCGCAGCACCATTTGATGGCAAACTGCGGTAAGCGAAGGATAAGACTTGGCGGCGAAATTATTGGGCGCTGAATTATCTGACATGCTATTTCTCTCCTAAAAATTGCGAACTGGTTTGCATAAAAAATGGCCTCAAATGGATGTGAAAAAATTTATCCCGGTTTCGGTGTTCCTGCCTTACTGCTCTATGGGACTATGGAAGGAAATTGGAGTCACCGGAGGCCGCCCAAGGCTTTTTTGCACGGGCGCGGGCAGAATTTCTTCCGGCACACCGTAGGCGACAAGCTTGGCATGGTGTGCTGCCGGCATGTCGGATGAGCGCAAGTAACGAGAGAGGACGTTTGGTGCAACTCCAACAACAGAAGCGAGGAAGGCAATGGTATGCCTCGTGCGCTTCATCCAGATTTCCCGCTTTTCATCGCGGGTAAGTTCAGCTATATCTTTGAAAGATAATGCTGCATTTGTATTCATAACTTTCCTTTTCAAACTGTTACCAGGGGAATCTATGCGTTTTGCCTACCAAACGAATGTCGGCATGTTTACGATTGCTCCGGACGGACGTGGTCGCTGGAACCTGTTTATGGACAGCGAGTGTCTTGGAAACTATGTCTCCGCAGAATCTGCGGCGGATGATGTGTTTATGTGCGCGACAGGCTGTTGGGAATGGGATGAACAAGGTTCGGTCAGTCACCCTTGCGACCTGGGCGAATGGACACGGATACGATGACAAGGCGATAAGCTGATCGGACATGTCCTGCATCAGCTTCTGCCTTTTGCGTAGCTCTGCACGCCAATAAACGCCGATGCCCAGACTATCCAGAAGAACTAGCGCATCCTGGCCAAGATGTTTATCAATCAGGTTGCGCGGGGTGTCGGGGTAGTTAATCGGCGTTGACATAAAGAACTTCTCCTTGAGCGTAATACTGAACTTGTGTGCTGAATTGATTAATGCGATAAATTTATCGTTAAAGCAAGAGAAAATTTTCGTGAATCCATTAAAATTTACACAACACTATAAAATAATTTACGATAAATTTATTTTTGTAGCTGGCGATTTATGGCCGCATAGTAATATTGGTTTTTCAAAATTTTTAGGCCATGATCATGACGGAAGGGTACGAGCTTGGAAAAAAGGCCAATGGCCTAGTGCGTATGACTGTTGGATTATCCACCAAAAGCTCGGCTTCAATCTACAATGGCTTTTAACTGGTGAAGGGGAAATGCTCCGAACAGAAGGAGCGGAAACCGCCACCAAGCTTGGTGGCGCGGCTGATCCATCCGCCACGGATCAAGCTGCGAAGATTAACAAGCTGGAGGCGGAAATTAAACGCTTGCAAAATGACTTACTGGTCAGCAAGGATGAGGTAATCGCGTTGTACAGGCAGCGTAGCAGCGAGCACCACGGGGATTTTTCCTCGCGGACAGGGAATGCTCCCACTGGCGCTACTGCAACGAGCGATTAATCCCCATGCAATGAATCGGAAGCTTGGGCAGTAAGTAGACGGAAATAAAAAAATCGGAGGTAGCCATGCCCGATTTGATATTACAGTATTATGTCCAGGGCAGCGCCGCTAAACCATATTTGGTTACTTTTGAGGATGAAGGACAAGGCTTGAAAGCCTTTTGTTCCTGTCCGGCCGGAAAAAGAGGCGGGTTATTCTGCAAACATGTAGCGGCTCTCTTGAATGGAGATGTTTCCAAGCTCGTGGCACCGTCTGATAATATCGCAGACCTTATAGCCAGAGCCGATGGGTCGCCATTACTGGAAAAGGCGTGCGCACATATTCCTGCAAAACAAAAAATTCAGCCTTTGGCGGATGTCGGCTCCATAAAGGACATCTCTGATCTTATAGTTCCATTGCTATCAAAAACCAAATTTTGGAGCGAATATGAAACCAAAGAAGACGGTTACGAGTCTTTGACCGTTTTCGAGCGAAAAATGTACAAAAATGGAAATTTCTATAAAAATCCCACCAGACGGACAGCTATCTCCTATGAACCTATCGTGTATCTACCTGTTTATGACGTAGAAACAGATGAGATGCGAGACACAGCAATTGAAAAACGAACGCTTCCATATTTGGTTGACGGCACCAATTACGGAAAAATTGAAACAGCGGGTGCAAAATTTATGGAAAAACTGAAATTTATTCTTGCCGCCAGATAAATCAAACTGAAAAACAACAAGGCCGAGCAACTACGCCCGGCCTTCGATTTTCAGTCCCATCAAACTCAGATGTACTGGCGGTTCTCATACTCGCTGGCGGCAACCGCCAGAAAGCCGGAACGGGTCATGCCAGCCACCTTGGCCTTGCGGTCAATCATATCCAGCTTGTACTGGCTGAACGATACCGCAACCTTTTTGATCTGCGTGTCCAAATTGGGTGACGGCACCGGGTGCATTTCCGTACCTTCGGGCAGTTCGCCCAAGCCGAGTCCGGCATATTGTTCCCGTAATTTTTCCAGGGCTTTTTCTTTGGAACTGGGCGCGGGGATGTCGTCACCATCATCCGCCAGGGCCATTACATGGCTGCTCACGGCTTCAATGGACATGGCAAACGCGCCTTCCAGTGTGGCTCCTTCGGTATTGCAGCCCGGAAGGTCGGGAAACAGCACGGCATAAGCGCCGTCAGAGGGAATAAATCCAGCGTAATACACAGGCATGGTATCCTCCTGTTATTCAGGTAGCGAGCGGCCAGGGGTTGCCCCCTAGCTCATGCTCACTCCTGATTGTTTTTCAATGTTTTTGAGGGTTACAGGGTTGAGGTCTCCGGGATGCCAAGGAACTTGCACTTTGCCCGGCTTGCTTGGGTGTTTGTAGTTCCGGTGGCTTGTTTGTCCACCTGGGAGTTCAAACCATCCGTCCGCCTCCAGCCGTCTTTTCACTTCCTTTGATTTCATTCTCCCTCCCTGTTAAAAATACAGTATGGAAAATTTATATACTTGTCAAGCGTTGGTATGGAAAAAAGATATAAAACTGCAAATAAAAAAGGCCGAGCGCCACGCCCGGCCCAACACAAACTTTCACCTTGTTCTCCTATTACGCTGCTTGTCCCTTTTTTCCTGCGTATCTGGCCAGCACCATGTTGGTGCGGGTGGAAAAGCCGATCCAGTCGCCATTATCATCATAACCACGGGCGGCCAGTTCATATTCCAGCAGTTCCTTTACATCCACTTCACCCCTGGAAACGGCGCAGAGGAACTTGAGGCTTAAGCCCTGAATGCCGCCAAAGTCATGATCCAGCGAGAGTTCCAGGGCGGGGTCGATAATAGCTGCGTAACTCATGACTAACTCCTTGGTGTTGTTGGTGTTATCTTGCGTTGAAACCCTTTGAACTTACTATCAAAAACAAGCCAAGTTCTTTCTGGCCAAGCCGGAATCTTTCTTGCGAAGTTTTTGCAGTTTGCCGGGGCCGCGCACGCTTGCCCCGGTTCGTCAGCCATTACCCTCTTCGGACAGGGGACGAAGGGGCTGGCATGCGGCTGCCGGAGGCTCCGGCAACGTGCGGCCGCCTGCCAAAATTAAAAAAGACTGCCCTGGCTGGCTCCATCGCCGGGGTAGTCGGTGCGGTTTTGCTCATGCTGCGCGTAACGCTCGGCAATGCGGTTCAGCATATCCCCTGGGCTGGCATTAAGCGCAATGGCCACGCGGATGAGCATTTCGATTGATGGGTAGCGTTTGCCGGATTCCAGCATGGAAATATATGATGTGCTCATATCCATGCGGTCGGCTAGAGCGTCTTGCGAAAGATTGGCCTGTTGGCGAAATTCCCTAATGATTACACCAACGGATGACAGTTTTTTGCGTACAGTCCTCATGGCCGGTGTGATAGCGGGATCAGTAAAAACCTACCTCAATCATCTGAGTGAAATTCCGCATCCGCAGGCGAAATTAACACCAGGCGCTCCAGGGCGCTCAGCAGCGAGCGATAGCCGTTGCAGTGGCGCATATAACCCACAAAGGACGCCACAATCGAGCGCACGGTGGCCTGATCCACGCCGCCCCGGTGGTAAAGCCTGGTCAGCCCGGCAAAGCGTTTTTTCGCCCGCTGCACGTTGCGCCTGCGCGGTTTTTTACTCTGCGGCCAGTGCCGGTAGCCAACAAAGTCAACGCCCTGGCAGAGGGAAAACACGGCAGTTTTCGGGTTCAGGCGCAAATGCAGTTCGCCTGCCAAAAACGTTTCGATCAACCCCAGCAGCCGCCAAAGCTCTTTTTTATCCCGATGCAGGATGATGAAGTCATCCATGTAGCGCACATAATATTGCACGCCGAGGCCGTCCTTGACGTAATGATCCAGCCTGTCCAGATAGACGTTGGCAAAAAGCTGGCTGGTCAGCGCCCCGATGGGCAGTCCGCACTCCAGCTCGCCGCCCGTCACCAGATTGCCAATCAGGGCCAGCATACGCCTGTCGCCAATAACGCGGCCAATGGCATTCAGCAGCACGGCATGGTTGATGGAAGGGAAGTATCTGGAAATATCCGCCTTCAGGGCGTAGCCTTGGCCATCCTGCTCACGCAGCATGGCCGTCATGCGCTGGCTGGCCGCATGTGTGCCTTTACCTTTGCGGCAAGCGTAGCTGTGGCTGATAAAACGCCGCTCGAACAGCGGCTCGATAATCTGCACAATGGCGTGATGCACAACCCGATCCCGAAAGCAGGGCGCACTGATCAGGCGTTTTTTTGGCTCATGAACGTAAAAATTGCGGTAGTGGCCGGGCCTCCACTGGCCGCTTTGCAGCAGCGCCCGTGTCGCCTGGATATTTTCTTCCTGCCGCGCAGCGTACTTCAAAACCTCGGTGCGAAAGCGTTTGCCGCTGGAGGCTTCCTTCAGTGCGCGTTTAAAATTTTCCCGCTCCATAAAGGCAGGCCAGAGATTTTTTGCCGTATGAGCCATGCATCTGCCTATCCGTTAAAATTTGGCCCCTGCCGCGTTCGACTTTCAGCATATTTCATGCTCAAAGCTACCAGCCGCAGGAGGCCCGGTTACGTTCCCCCTGGGCGTTGGCCCGTGCGGGGAGGGGAGCGGCCCCCTTTTCCCTCACGCACCGTCCCTGGCACCGTGGCCCCAGGGCTTCTGGCGAAAATGAGGGGAGAGCGGGGCGGAAGCCGATATTGCCATTCGCATTCGTGCGGGCGTTATTGAGGTTGAGCGCAAACAACCCCGCATTAGCGCCATTGTTATAATCGCCGCCGCGAATCGGGAGCAACACTAACGGGCCGTCCCCCTATCGGCCAGCATGGCGCTGTTGCGCTTTTTTAAGCCGCCGATAATCCGCCCGATCTCCAATATGAGATCGGAAATATGGTCAAAGCGCCTTTCCGGCACGATTTTCATTTTTACCGCCAGACGCAGCTGGGCCAGCAAAATTTCCTTTTGCGCGTCCAGGGTCAGCAGTTGCGGCAAACGGTTGCCGCTGTTGTAGGTCAGGCGCACAATATCCGCCTGTACGTCCCAAAGCAGCGCGTCCAGACGCTCGCCCAGGGTGAAGAGGTGCCGCTTGCCCATGTGCGCCAGCACGTTATTGTGCAGGTACAGGGCCAAGTCCTCCCACTTTTGCTGCAACAGCAGGCCGCCTGTGCCTGGAGCGGCTTTTCTCGCTTGATTTTCGTACATATCGGACGGCGCTTGTAGCTAAAAATAACGCTCCGCGCCTTAATCATGTAAGTGAACAATCCAGAAAAAAAATTTCGACGCCTACGGCGTAAAAGAGCCCGCAGGCGGTTCGGCCAACCTGCGGGCGGGTTCAATCCAGGGTGAAGAAAATCAGGAAGTCAGGCAATCCAGGGTTCAGGTTTACAGGATAAAAGCGGGGCGGAAGCCGATAACGCCATTCGCAATCGTGCGGGCGTTATTGAGGGCGAGCGCAAACAACCCCGCAAGAGCGCCATTGTTATAAACGCCGCCGCGAAGCGGGAAACGTTCCCCGGCGTTAATGTGGTACATGGTGCCCAGGCTCTCCGCCGAATTGGGGAAAAGCCCCAGCAGCTTGAGCAGGGCCGGAATGGTCACGCCGGAAGCCGCAGTCACCGCGCTAAAAGCACTGGAAGAGGATTTGCTGCCATCCGATTTGTTGGCGATTACGGTATTAATTTTTACCGCGCCCGTACCCTCCGCTCCGGCTGCGTCACACTTCAGCGTATTTTCCGTACCCGGAGCAGCCAGGGTGCCGTTGCTCAAAATGCCGCGCCAGGCCGCGCTGCTCACGCCATGATCCGCTGTGACCGCGTTGTTGTCGGCAATAATCTGAATTTCGCCTTCGTTCAGGCGCAGGCCGGAAGCCCATTCCCACACGTTGCCCACCAGGTCGGTAATTCCGGCCAAAGTGTTGTCATGCCGCCAGCTCATCGGGCCGGATCCGGTCAGGGTGCGGGCCACGCCTTCCGCCTTGCCCGGCGCAAGGTTGTCGGCGCGGGTGGCGGTTTCGTGAATGGCCACATGGTGCCGCCCGTACTGCGTATTGCCGTTGGGCTGGAAGCCGGTTTTAATACCCAGCGCCCCCAGCAGCGCCCATTCGATATTGCTCATCAAATGCCAGCCCTTGCCCTTGGCCCGGCAAAAATTCATGGCCTGATCAAAGTTGATGCTGGCCTTGGGATCCAGACCGGGCAGCGATACCGCGAATTCATCCACTACCGTGGCCGGATAAACCCCGATGAACAGCTCGCTTTTTTCCACACCGTCCACAATGAAGGCAGGGTGGGTGCCGGTCAGGCCCAGTTCCGGGGCCACGTCTTCAATGTTCACTCGCGGAATACGCCGCATGAACGAAGGGTGCCCGCCGTCATCGTAAAGCACGGTCACCAGGCCGCCCGTGGCCGCTTCAACGCTCGCCCGCAAACTGTCTTTGGTAATAATAGTCGCCATTTAAATTGCTCCTTCCTGCACCAGGCAGGGTACCGGGATTGTCCAGAGGCGCAGGATAACCGTTGCCATTTCCTCAGGCGTCAGGGGCAGCCGCTCCGGGCTGCCGCCGCCTTCCATTGCCATGCCGTCAAAGCCGCCGTCTTCGCCATCCGGGGCGGAAAGCGGCATCACCGGCAGATCCGGCTCCGCATATTTCGCGGGCGGGATTTCCAGCGTGGCCACATAGCTGCCCCCGCCCTCTATGCCTTCAACCAACGCGCCGCCCGCGCCATGCACCACGTCAATGGTCACGCGGGCATCGGTCTGCCGCGCCGCGCAGTCAATGGGCAGCGTCACGTTATGGCAGGTGATGCTGACAGTCGTTCCGGCCTCGCTGTATTCGGCCCAGGGACCAAGGCCGTTTTTTACAACCTGAATCATAAAAGCTCCTTATACAGCCGGGTGCTGCACCAGCATCCGCACTTTAATGTTGTCGGCCAGGCCGGAGGTTTGCAGCTTGAAGCCGTTGTTCAGCCTGTCCTCACAGGTCAAATCGCCAAGCTGCCCACGCCCGCCATCCAGCGAAAGCACTTCCATATCCACCAGATAGCGGGCGTCCGGCAAAACATTGGACAGCGCCACCACCGCCCGCGCCGGGGCGATTTGAATCTGCGGCCAGTTCGGCTCGCGCCTGGCGCTATCCACGATGCTCACCTTCGAGAGATAGGGATCGTTCTCTTCGGTGTTCCCGGCCGGAACCGTGGCTCTGGCCAGCTCGATTGCGCCCTCCGGCAGCGTGCCGTTAAGGGTGGTGGCGGCCACATCAATCGCCCCGGCAGCGGTCAGGAACATGTAGAGGATTACCGTACCGGCCTCCGCCGTGGTATTGCTGGCAACGCTGGCCGTGTTGGTCTGGCCCAGTACCGGATAAAGCCGCCCGCGCATGAACACCGCCCCATCCGAAACGGAAATATTGCGCGTGGCCGAATCGCTTTTGGTAATGGCCACGCCGGATTTGATGCCCCGGTTGACGATGGTGGTTTCAATTTCCTGAAAACGCACCCGGTTGGTACGGGTAAGTTCCCGCCCGGCTAGCCCGGCCTGATCCAAAGCGAACTGCATTCCGGCAAAAAAAGCTTCCTGCGATTCGGCGCTGTAGCTGTCTAAAATCTCTTTCAAGCTGTCGAGATGTTTTTTTAAAAACAGCGTCCTGCTGCCAAGCTGTTTGGCCTGAATATTGTCAATTCCGTCTTCGCCGCCGACAACGGGGTCGGTTTCTTCGATGCGGTAGATGCCTTCTACCCACTCGGCAATTTCTTTTAAGTTTGCCATGAATTTCCCACCTAAAAGTTGATTGTCCAGGTGCCGGTGATTTCAATATCATCGGCCTTTTCAATGGCGCCTCGCGTTTTACGTGCGAAAAGCGAACCATCGCCGCAGATCAAACCGAACTCGCGGATCGTCTTGCCGTTCGCCTCGGCGGGGCCGATGGAAAACGCAAATACCACGCTGCCCGTTGCCGGGTAGCTGTGCGAAGTCAGTTTTTTGATAAAGGCGTTTGTCAGCTTGGTATCATTCGGGTTCGGCCCAAAATCATCTTCACCCACGCCTATTTGCGTCACCACCTTGCCCGCGCCATCCCCGCCAATCAGTCGAGCCAGGGCATCACGCGCCGACGACATAATCATGTTGTCATCGCGGTAATGCTCAATTTCCTGCCCGTGGCGGGTAATGGAGAGTTCCAGACAGCCCCGCAACGAAGCCGCATCCTCCAGCCGCATGCTCATATCAAAACCTCCTTGGCGCTGTAGCGCCATGCGCCATCATGCGCGTATTTGTCATTATGAAAAATGTGACGGAACACATTCACCGTTATTGCATCATCCAACGCAAAAGCGTCGCTGGCCCTGCTGAACACGGCGCTGTCAAAGCGGTCGGAAAGCGCCTTATAAGTAAAGAGCGGCGCGTGAGGGGAACCCGGCTGCCAGCCCCACAGGTTATGGCTGGTCTGGCCGGAATGATCGGCAAGCCCGTCATGCCGCGCAGGGCGCAAATTCATGCCGCCGTGTTGCCCGCGCAAGCCGGTGCCGTTATGAAAAATCAGGCCGTTTCTGATATTAATGTAGCGTTGCCCGTGGGTAGTGCTGCCATCATGAACCTGCGTGGCTTTATCCCGCAGCCTGGGCGAAAGCGAAATCGCCGCTTTATCAGCCACGCTCACCGCATCCGCAGCATTCACAGCAAGCCGGGTTGCCGAATCATCCAGCGCCGGGGTTCTTAAAAGGCCATGCCTGCCCTGACCATCGTGGCATAAAGTGCCGTTATGACGCGGCGCATAACAGACAGAATCCTCCACGCCAGCCCGCATGGAAAGGGAAACAGCATCAAGCCTGGCATTATGCGTATGGCCAAAGGGCTTCCACGGGGCGTATCGCTCTTTTCCGTCATGGAACAAATAACGGTTGTGCGTTCGTAAAATGCCGTTATCGTAACGGATTGACCCGTTATGCAGCGGATAACCCCAGGCTCTGGTATCGACCGGGCGTTTTATCACACTGAGCAGCTGCGTATCTGTGCAGTCTGCTGCGTCAACCATGGGCAAAACAAAAGAGATACCGTCAAGATGCTGGCTCTTGCGTTTGTATTTGTCGATCATGGCGCTGATTTTTTTGATCTGTTCCGTATTCAGCCCAACATTCAAAATATCCAGCTCAACCTTGAAGCAACCCCGGACTCCCTGCCAGGCGTTGTAAACAGCCCTGCCGTCATGTTTAAAAGTTTGATCGTGAATACGAAAAACACCTTGATCATATTCAAACCACTCGATCAGCCGCGATTGGCCATAAACCATACCCACGGCGGTTTCCACCGCCCAGGGCGTACCTTTGTGACGGTGCAGTTTTAGCTGCTGAAACAAAAAATCGCGCTTGGCCGCAAGGCTCCAGCTTTCATCCCACAAATCGGCGTGCAGCATCACAGCCAAATGGGTAAGCAGCGGTTCCTGCAAAATGCTGATGGCTGGCCAGAGCAGCACATTCGGGATAATCTGCACCGTGCGCTGTATTTCCAATTCAATGGCTGCGGCGATCATCCGCATGTTTTCATCGCGGGCAATTGACGACGGCAGCAGATCCGGCAAGCCGCTTTCGCCCAGCTTGCGCCCTTGCCCTTCTGGCGAAATGGCCGGAATCTGCTTAGGCATCCTCAAAACCTCCAAAGGTCAGAGAAACTTCCGTGGCGCGGGCCACAGCGTTTTCCGGCACTGCCGTAAATTCCGGGCTGGTCAGCATCAGGCGCTTGGCCCCGGCAGCGCGCACACGAGTGTAAAGCTCGTCCGGCACGATATCGCGGCCAAGTTTGGCCCCCTGCCAAGCGGCATAATCCGCCCCGGCCTGCTGCACTGCGGCCTGAATGCTGCCCACCAGCCCGGAATCCGCCCGGCTGATGTAATAAACGCCTTCCACGCGAAAAAACGTTTCCAGCGGGGCTTTTACTGTCAGCCTGTCGCCCATCGGCCTGCGGTTGCGCGGCGAAAGATTTTCAATAACCTTATCCAGCATGGCCTGATCCGGCAGTTCGCCGCCCGCCAGCAGCGGATAAACCTCAATGTCGCAAGGCAGCGGCGAAAGAACGGCCACATCGCTGATCAGCGGGCTGGCCGAATATGTCCAAAACTGATACGCCCCTTCCGGCCCGGCGGTGGAATAACCCTCCAGGGCAAGATAAATGCGGCGGCGGTAGTGATCGTCATCTTCAATGTCTGCGCCGCCGGAACTGGCGCTGATATTCATGGTCAAAGACACATACGGCTGCGGATCCACCAGCACGTTGATCTGCCCTGGTTCAAAGCCGTTGCCGATGAGGCCGGGCGTCAGGCATTCCACAATCACATCAACGTGGGGCATTTCCGTGGCTGAAGCCGCTGGCGGAATGGCTGCGCCCTCGGTAAGCCTGAAAAATATTTTATTATCCGGAGTCACGCGCAGCGTATCCGCCAGCGGTACGGAAAAATTAAGACCAGGTTCGGCAAAAATGCGCTGCACCGTTCTGGAAGGTGTGTTTGTAAGACGCTCCACGCCGTGAAAAGCGCCGATTTGATCCAAAAAGTCATCAACAGCTTCGGCCAGCAAATTCTGCTTGCCGGTAAAATCAATCAAACCGAGAGCTACGGAAAGTTCATAGGCCACGGATTTGAACAGCAAAGACTCCGGATCGCCGGGGTACAGCGTTTTTTTACTGTCACCCTGATATTTTTTGATCAGCCGGGCCAGCACAGCTGCCGGGTTGGCATCGGCAAAAGTGACTTTCGGCAAATTTTGCGGAAATTCAAAATCCGCGCCGCTGAAGTTGCTCATAAAAGCTCCTCGCTGTACTCTTTGCGGATTCGCACCACCGAAACCGGGCGAAGCATACCGGCCAGCGCCTCCGCCCTGGAGCGGGCGGCGGAAACCGGCGCGTAGCTGACAGAAATTACCTCCACACGCGGCACATATTTTTCAATCTGCATGGCCACATCCGCCACATGCGCGGGCAGCACGGTATTAATCGGCTGATCAATAATGTCCCAGCTCACGCCGAAGTCACGATCCAGCGGAACCGAGCCTTTGCGGGTTTCCTGCACAGTGCGTATTTCCTGCGCCAAGGCCAAAAGCCCGGTTGCCCCAATGATAAGTTCCGGCGGCAATGTGCTATCAACTGTAAAAATACCGCTCATGCCAGACCCCCAATAACGTTATCGATTGTGCGCGTAACCTCCTGGGCCGCTTTGGCCGCCATTTCGCTCAGGTCTGCCACACCCTGGTTCAGCAAAGGCTCCATGTTTACAGCGCCTTTGGTGGCTAGGTCTGCAACATTGATAGAGCCGCTGGTAACCAGCCCGGAAATATCCAAAGCGTTTTCGCTCACCAGCTCGTCCAGATTTAAGCTGCCTTCTGCCACCAGCGCGTTAACGTCTGCCGTTCCATCCGGCACAAATCCGGTCAAATCCAGCAAACCTTGCGGAACCAACGCGTTCAAATCCAACAGACCTTCGCCCACCAGTCCGTTCAGGCTGATCACGCCATCGGCAATCATGCCCCCCAGACTGGCCGCGCCGGAAGCAATTACACCACTCATGCCGGATAGCGCCGTGGCCGCAAACTCGTTCATGCCAGCCACTTCTCCCACTGCCGAACTCACAGCGGCCAACGCGGTATCGCCAGCTTGTCCGCGCAAGGCGTAGGCCGCCGCACCTGCGTAAGCTTCCAGCGAGGGGGTGAGGTCGTATTCAATCAGGCTGACTGCTACCTCGGCCCGCCAGGTTGAACCGTTCTGGACGATCTTGTGCGTGGGGTTCACGCTTTGCACAAACCACAGACCGGCATAATTCAAACCGAGCATGAGTGGCACTTCATTGCCGGTTTCGATTATTTCCAGCAATGCAGTAATGCTCGCGTCCGGCGAATAATCGTGGCCCGACATGCGTTCCAACACCACGGTCAGGCTGATTTCGTCCAGATCACGCCCTGTATGCTGCAAACGCGGCAGGCCGTTCAGCACGTCATGTTTGGCACTTTTGGCCGAGCGGCGGCGCGAAAGATCGCGAAAAGTGCGAATCTGTTCGTGACTTACCTTGAAAATGACCGGGCCAAGACTGCCTATAAACATGCGCCGCTCCTGTTAGTGCAAATCCCCGCCGGAACGGGTGGAGGCAAAGCTGTTGCCGCTGGTGGAGCTGTTGCCTCTGGTGGTCAAATCGCCCTGTATATCTACTGAACCGGTGACTACCAAAAATCCGTTGATAATGCGGTCGGCGTTGTCGGTTGCCCTGTATCGCCCTCCGCTGCCGCCGGAACCGCCGCTGGTGACGTTGCCATTTAAATCAATATGCGTTGCGGTAAGGCTGATAAAATCCGGCGCAGTGGCCGCGATTTTTCCTTTGGCTTCAACCGTTACATCTGCACCGGCACTGGCCTTGATAAAAGTTCCAATTTCGGCTTCCAAACTCTCGGTGGTCTTTATTTTTGCCCGTCCCTGCACATCAGCCAGCAGCACATGGGCGGCGCGGTCATACTCCAGCACGGTGCCATCGGCAAAAGTCCGGTGCCACTTGTCGCCCGAACCAACCGGCGGTGCGTCCGCCCCGTACATGCTGCCCAGTACAAAACCTTCTTCCTTGCCGTGCGGTAAAAACAGGCAAAGCACCTGGTCGCCATAATCCGGCAAATCGTAAACGCAATCCTGTTTGGCGCGGGGAACCAGCACTTGCAGATAATCGGTGGTCAGCGGGCCGGAAACAGTATCGGGAAACTCCACGCGCACGCGCATTTTTTGTTCGTCCCGCGCCACCACAAAACCAACCCGGATAACCTGCGCCAGCAAATCGGCCAAACTTTCCGCGCCCATCTCAATACCCTAGCGCCTTGCCGAGCGTTACGGAGGTAGAGTACGCGCCGCCGCCGGAAAAATTGTGCCGCGCCTGCTGCACGGTGTAATTGCCATCGTATCTGCCCCAGCCAAAAACATGCGCCGTGCCGCCAGCGCGCAGCAAGGGATGCCCCATGCCAGCCCATTCGGCCTGTTTTTCCGCAATGTTCAATTTACGCAGTTCGGCTTTGGCCACGCGCTCGGCCTGGGCGGCATTTTCCACCCGGCGGTTAAGGGCGAGTATCTTGCCGGTTTTCGGAGCGCCGCCGTCCTCTTCCGTGGGTGTGTATTCGTAGCGGATTTGACTGCCGCTTTTTGGATCCAAAAAACTGATTTCCACTTTGGAATAAATATTGGCGGATCCAATCTGCGCCTGAAAGCTGTCGCCATCGGCACGGGTAAGTTCTACCGGCGTGAGGGCATCAGCTTCCACACCCTCAAAAACGATCAGCTCGCCAGCGGATATTTTCAGGCGGCAGCCCTGGACGGTGCAAAGACGCTGCAAAAAGGCCAAATCGCTTTCCTGTCGCTGGTCGGTACGCTTCAGCTTTATGGCGGCAGCCCGGTAAAACAGTTCCAGCCCGGCAGCCGATGAAATATCCTGCGCAATGCGTTCCAGCGATGCGCCCTCCCAGGAGCGTGTTTTCTTTTGCCCGACCAGCGAAGAGGTCACCAGGGCCGGAACCGCTCGCACTGCAACAGTGTCGCCGCCGCTGCCGGAAGAAAGGCTCGACTCATCCATCTCAAATTCACCGCAGGCAAGCTGATAGGCATCATCCGGGCGGAACCAGTTTTCGCAGGAAATCACCGGACGGATCCGGTCGCCCTTTTCCGGTGACCACGGGCCTTGCCAAAGGCGATTAGGATCGGCCAGCGAAAAGGATATCTCATCAGCCACGCCGTCGGCGTTCTCGACAAAATCGAAAGAGAGCAAATCCGGCGCGATATCCCTACTGATATTAACGCCTTCATAGATGATGCTTAAACTTGCTCGCCTCATTTTTGCCTCGGTTGTTATTACCGCTTCCAGGGCGGCAGGCTTTCGGTCGGGCTTTTAGCCGCTTCGGCTTCCGTTGCCGGAACATTTACGCTGACATCGCCGGAAAACAGCAGCACACCCCGGCTTTTAAAGTTGGCGGCCAGCAGCTTGTGCATGGAAAATTCCGTGCCGAGCCGGGCTTTAGCCAACTGATCCCAGGCCTGACCCTGTACGGTGGTAAGGGTGAGCTTATTGGGCAAAATCCACCCGCCTGCGGTTGTGTTCCATTGCCTTCACCACGCTCTGCACAATTTTTTCAATGCCCGGACGCGCAGCTTCCATCTTTTTGCGAAACTCGCCTTCATCCAAGCCTTGAACATTAAACTGCATGGGCAAGGAAAAACTGTTGCCGCCACGTCCGGCCGTACCAGCTTGCGCTGCCAGGGCAGGCAATCCAAGCCCCAAAGCGGCCCCGGCCTGCGCCCACAGCCCGATGGAGCGTTCGCTGCCATCGTGCGGAATAATACTTTCCGCCTTGCCGCCTTCGCCCACCACGGCCAGAGTGGGCCGGGTGACCACACCACCAAAAGCGTAGCCGGGAACTGTCTGTGACTGCGCCGCCCCCTGGGTACTGCTGCTGACTGCCGGTGACTGAACTGTTCCCTGAGCCATACCCTGAACACCAGCATCCGCCCAGGTTTCCGCTCCCTTAATGCCAAGGCGAATGGCCGTCTGTTTATTTATCTGGCCGGTTCCACCGCCAACGCTGCCACCGGTAAAGCCACTGGCAGCTTGCGTGGCAACCGCCCCTTGCTTCTCCCACCAATCAAAAAACGCTTTAATTTCTTCCCAGTAAGTAATTATCGCGGTTAGGGCGACAATCATCGCTCCAAGGGGGTTGGCCGCAAGTGCGCGGCCCAATACGCGCACGCCTTTGGAAAATCCTCTGGCACCTTTGTCTGCAACCAGAGCGCTCCTGCCATAGGTGTTATTGGCGGTGGTTGCTCCACTGGTAGCAAGGGCCGCATTTAATTGTGCGCCTTTCTGGCGCAACAAAGCACCCTCCATCAACAACATGCCGCTTTTGACAAAAGTAAAACCATAAGCCAGCCCTTTGGAGACTGCGGCCAGAGTGACAATGGAACCGGCGGCCAGCGTGACGAATTCGGTCAGCCGGGGGTAACGCTCGGCAAAATCGGTAATGCCGCGCGCTCCGGCGCTCACAACGCCAAGCAGTTGGTTAAGCGGGGGCAGAAGTACCGATCCGAAGGTTACGGCCAACATGGTTGCACTGTTTTTTGTCAGGGTCATGGCGTTAGCTGTCGTTTCCGCTCGTGTCTTGTATTCTTCAAGCATGCTGCCGGAAAACAAGCTTTCGTCCGCAACCAGCCCCAGTGTACTTTTATATTTGTCCAGACCGCTGACCAGCTTGGCTATTTCGTCCGAAAAACCTTCACCCAAAATCGCATGCAATTCGCCCATGGGATCTTTGGTTTTTTTGACTGCTTCCAAAAAGAACAATAAAGCCCCCTGAGCATCATTTTTAAACATGTCCGACATTTGCTTTGCGGAAAGCCCCAGCCGCCCAAAGGCCGCTTTCGCTTGGTCAGACATTTTATCGGCGTTGTTCAGTTTGAGTAGCAATGAGTTGGTGGCCCTAGCTCCAACCTCGGACGGAATTTTTAACGACAGCATGGCTGCGCCTAGGGCTCCTACCTGTTCTCCGGTCAAACCGACCATTTTTGCCGCTCCAACCCGGTTGGTGAAATTGATTATTTCACCGGCAGTGGCATCGGTATTGTTGCTCAAATAGTTAAAGGCATCGCCAAGCCGTACAACTTCATCCTGATTCAGATGAAAATTGGTGCGCAGTCCGGTCATGGCGGATCCGGCCTCGGCTGCGGAAATGTCAAAAGCTATCGCCATTTTGGCCGCGTCTTCCGTAAAGCGCAGCAGTTCGCTTTCCGCAATACCAGCTTGCCCGGCTGCCGCCGCGATGTCGGCAATACCGGAGGCTGCCACGGGCAGCCGGGTGGAAAGACGAAGTATGTCCTTGCTGAATGCAGCGAAATCAGGCGCATCAAATTTGGTTACTTTTTTCACATCAGCCATTGCGCTTTCAAAATCCATGGCCAATTTTACCGGTATCGCCACTGTGGCCCCCAAGGCCACCGCGTCCAACATTTCGCCCCGCAGACGGGCGCGGTTGTTTCGGTTAGCCTCGCGTCCGGCCAAATTGGCAGACACCGACGCTTGATGCTTGGAGAGCACCGTCAAATCGGCGGCCAGCGCTCCCTGCCCGGCTCGCACCTTGTCCATCTGCGTGGTCAGCGAACGGTAATCCTGTAAGAGTTTGCCCACACTGCCGGATTCGTTTCCTATGGTTGCCACCAGTTCGCGGTGGCTTTCCTCGGCCTGACGGTTCTTGAGGGTAAGCTTGTCCACTTCCTTTTCAACCTGAGCTATTTGCCTGCCCAACAATTTATCTGTGGCACCGGTGGAGTGTGTCAGCTTATAATGATTAAGCGCATCCAGCCGTGACTGCGCATCAACAAGCTCGTTTTTTAGCCCGAACAGTTTTTCACGGGATTTTTCAAAAGACGCGCCCAACTTGCCGGTAGTGGATCTTTCCATTGCTCGCAAGTCGTTGCCCAAGCCCACCACTTGCGACTGGATAGTGGAGATGTTTTTTGAAGTATCTCCCAACGCCCGCATATTGTTGCCCAATCCGGCAATCTGCTTATTGGCCTGACCCATGACTGATTTGAAGTCGGAAGCCATGGTAGCGCCTAGCGCAAAATTGAAGGACAAATCAGCCATGCTTTTATGACCTCGGCTTACCGCCATGTGGTGCGTTCAACTATTTCCGGCAGTTCCGCCAGATACCCCAGATATTCCGCCCCGCGCATTGCGCGAATTTCCGTTCTTGACCAGCCAATCAGGCGGCCCAGCAGCAAAACGCCGCGCCGCAGTTCGCTTAGGATGACGGCTGCATCGTGTCCGGTTGCGCCTTCTGCGCTGCGTCCGTTTGGCGGGCTGGGGATGCGTCCGGCTTTTCTGCCGGGTTTGTAGGGCGCATTGCGTTCACCTCACGATAGGCCGCGCGGATCCGTACATAATTAGCCAGAGAAAGAGTACGCATATCATCGTAGGAAATGCCGGTGAGCGCTGAAAACAGGCACATTTCGCTGGTAAGCGGTACCAGGGGGCGGCCAAGATCTACGGCCATCGCCTGCGAATCTTCCTCATCACCAATCGTAGATAAACGCAGGGTGCAGCCATTCAACATTTTGCCGTTGATACGCGCCGGGGTGGCGAAGGTTACATTTGCTTCCATGATGTTACCCTAAAAATCCATGCCGAGGTTTTTACGCACACCGGCCAGCATGTCTTTGCCGTTGATGCGGTAGATCATGGCCAGCTTGTCGATGAGCAGCACTTCCTTGCCGTCCAGTTCTTCCAGATGGCGCAGCACTTCCACCTCAACCGAGTTGCCCTGCTTTTTGCCGGTTTCAAAACTGCCGCCGGAAGCGGTTTTTGTCATATAGGTGATGACAAGTCGGCAGGGGACAAACTTTTTCAATCCGGTGGTTTCATCCGCTACCTGAATGTTTGCACGCAATTCCACGCTGTTGTTTTCGGAAATGTCCTGTAACAGGTAAAAATCCTTAGAGCGCGAGGTGAAGTTGAAGGTCATGCTCATGGACGAAGGCATGCCGATAGCCGGGCTTTCGTACTCACCGGCAATGCCGGAACCGGAAATGGTTTCGGTAATAAAGCTCACTTCCGGCGATTCAACGGTGGCGATGCCAAGCAGGGGGCCGCCCTCTTTGTAGACGCGAAATGCGGTGGTTTGTTCAGGAATCATACTGCTCTCCGTTCGGCCCAGCTTATTACGGGGCGCTCAATTTATTTATATTTTTACCCAAACAGCGTGCTGATGTAGTTCGGGTCGAACTCAAAAATGCCGTAAATAGCGCGGGCTGGCGGCGGCGGCGTGATCCAGAGGTGGAAGCGCATCAGTCCGTCCATGATATCCACCGTGGGATTTTCAAAATCCTGAAAAGCGATGCGCCCACCCAAAATAACTTCCTGAGCCGTAAAGCCATCCAGCCGATGTTGTTCACTGTCCAGAATGGTCTGGATCAAGCGGCGGGTAATCGGCGAATCGACCTTTTGAAAATAGGTCAGAATGAAAGTGTTTTTGTACCAGTTGAAAAAACGCCGGATGGGAATAAAGGCGTCCTTCGGATCGGTGTTGGTGGGATAAGCCGCCGTGCGGTTGCCCCAAAAGCGCCAGCCGCCGTCAAAATTATCCACCGTAACAATGCCCTCGCCGTTGAGGTAGTTGTTCTGATCGCGGCCCAGCCAGATTTCTTTGCCGCCCGCGCCGATGGCGCGGGTAATCTGCGCCTGCTTGTTGGAGGGCGAAACATGCGGGGTGCCGGTGGGCGTGTTGCCGTCAGTTACGGAAATGCCCCCGGCCAAATGCAGCGAGAGCGGATAAACCACATCGCCCAGGGCCACTTTGGGCCAAGTGACAATCAGCCGCTCGGCAACCAGGTTGTTCTCGTTTTTGTAGCCAGGCACATCCGTATATTTCGACACGGCCTCGACATCGATGTCGGTAATGGCCTCGCACTCAAACAAGCCGTTGATATTGATGGTTTTAGCGCCCATAACCACACCCACCGCCGGATCCTTGTCAAAACCCGGCACAAGAATACAGCCCGGCACCAGGCGGTAACGCGGAAAAGCCTCGCTAATGCACTCCAGGCCAGTGGGCTTGAGGGTATCGGCATCAATACCGCCGATGATATCAGCCGTGGTCACCTTGCCGGGATCCGGCTTGTCGCCGTCCATATGCTTTTTCGGGTCGAACACGTTGACGCACATCATCGGGGCGGCGTTGTATTTTGAAAAATGCACGTCCGCCGCCGCGCACAAGGTGTATTTTTTAAATTCAGCGGTGGTAGAGGCTTCCGGCCAGCCCATTTCCGCAACAAATTCGGCGCGGGAATAGTAAAGGCGCAGATCGTTGATGTAGCGCGGTTTATCCGCAGCCAGGGTTTGCACCGGCGCGGTGCCTACCACGAACAAAACGTTGGTAGGTACGTTACGCGCAGGTAGCAGCGAGGTGGGCAGCTCACTGCCGTAAACCCCATGTTGATAGCTTTGCGACATTTAAAATCTCCTTACTTCTTGGCCTGGGCCATTTTCTGGGTAGCGGCCATTACCTTAGATATTGAGTCGGACAAACCCGAGTCGGGCTTTTTAAGATCCGCCAGTGCCTTGCCCAAATTGGCAATCTCCACAAAGCAGGCTGCGAAATCTTTATCTTCGCCTGCCTTTGCGTGCAGCGGTTTCGGCAATCCGGCTATGTCGGAAACCCGAAACAGTTGGTTATATGCCACCGGCAGGCCAAAAGCGCGGTTAGGGCCAAGATACATCAGTGCGGCAACGGGCAGCAGATCCGGTGTGGTTTTTTCAGCGCCCTTGTCGGCAGCGGGTTTATTGCTCCCCATAAAAATCTCCTTTTATTGACCGCCGGGGGCTGGTATGCCGCCAGCGGGTGATCATGGTTGCTATGTGATAGTTATGTTGCTTTTTTTCCGGGTCGGGCTTGGCCGATTCCAAAGGCAACTGCAAATCAAAAATATCTGCCAAAAGGCGATTACGCATGAAATCACCGCGCAGGTGATCCATGAGCATGGCGGTGAGCAGCTCGGCCTCGCCGGGGCCGGAGGGGGAATACACGCCAAGAAGCAACGCCACCTGCTCCAGATTATCGCCCTGATCCTGACTGCTGCCTTCCACCCAGCGAATAACCACAAAGGGGAAACGCTCCGGCAGATTTTTTTCGTTATCATCCGGCACGTTGCCCAAAAAACATCTGGCACTGTCCATTTTATCTTTTCCGTTAACCGGCTCAGGCAACGGAAAAGCGGCCAGCGAGGTTTCCAGAAAAGCCTGAAGCTCAAGAAGCAGTTTATAAACGCGCATCATCTTCTCCTGGCCATTTGCTTGAGCGAGGCGTTAAGAACTTTATCCACGGCATCCGAAAGATTGCCCGGCAAAACCGCTCGTGTCAGTTCTTCCAGCAAATCCTGATTGCCTTTACGCGCCAAAGCCCGAATTGGATGCGGGCCGTACAGGCTTTCAATGCCGCCTTTGCCGGGGCGATGGCGCACAACCAAAATAACGTTGTCGTTCAGCCCTTTCATGACAAAGGCTTTTTGCTTTTGACTACGGGGATTTTTACGCGAGCCGCCGCGCAGCACTTTTACAGACGCGCCTTCTTTGGGGCGTTTCGGGCCGGGGCGTTTCGGGCTGGCCTGAAAGTTGATCAGGTTCATGCCGCGATGGTCCGTAATATTCATGCGACCCAGCAGGTGTGAGACTTTGGCGTTTTCCAGCAGAGTTTTACGCGTTAAATCTTTGGCCTTGGCTGTGTAGGTAGTTTGCGCTATGCGGATGGCCTCGCGCCGTACCCCGCGCAGGGTGGTGTTGATGGCGTCCGCACAAACCCGCGCCGCGCCATCTTTTATATGGGCCACGCTGCCCAGCATGGCTTGCACCACCGCATCCGCATTGTTCACGCTCACGCGCAACAGGTTAGGATTTTTCACGGTACACCTCTATTTTGAACAGCCCCATATTGTCCCTGGCTTCGGAAACCATCCATTTTTGCCCGTTCCAGTCGATTTCCCGGTCAGCCCTGGGCAGAGGCACCAGTCCGGCTGCGATATGAATGGTGGCACTTTCAAAAACAACGCCGGGCCTGCCATCAGCAAATTCGCCGGTAGTTGAAACCGGACCGACTATCTGCGCGATGCAGGCAACGCCGTTGAGCCGAATCGGTTCGCTTTCCGCGAATTCATCAGGATTTAAAAATACCTGTTCGGCCTCCCAAGCCATGGCCTCTTTAAGGTTCATCAGTTTTCTCTTTGATTATGGCTTGCGCTCGGCAAATTTATTCCAGCTCTTCAAAGCGGCTATATCTTCGCCCTGCTTGCGGGTAATCGCAAACAAATCGGTTGTGTCCTCTTTTGTGGCGAATTCACGCAAGCATTCTTCTTTGTGAAAGCCAAGGCGCTCCAGTTTTTCCAAAGCACGGCGCAGGAAAAAACCTACAATTCCAAGCAGGATAGTATTCAGGCAAATCAATACTTCGGTCATGTGCATCATGGTGCATTCCTTGCACGGATTGAATTACCGGGTTTTAGCTGAGTTGTTTTTCGACTGATGCATCAAGTTTTTAGCCACGCGCCTATCACCAAACCACCAGGTGAAAAGAGTAATGCACAAAGTATAGGCAACACTGGATGCCTGATCCCACATGGTTACAGCCTGTGCCACACTGAAAGCGTCAATGCCAACTCTCTGCATTACTTCCCAGACTTGCCACGTTACCCAGGTTGCAATAGCCCCGCTGTAAATAGTCAGACCGGGACGCATGATAGACTGGAGCGCATCGGAAAAACCGAAAAGCGTGCAAATAATTGTGGCCAAAGGAACAGTCAAATAACGCCAGCCATCCTTACGGTTCATGAGGGTAGCCACCCAGCGGCTTTCAAAAACTTTTTCATTTCCAACTCGCTGAGATTCCGTGAACCCACGCGCCTCTTCAAGCGTAATGGCCCCTTCGGTCTGTACTTGGGCAACATGAATCTGCGCCTGCACTTCGGCAATACGGGCTTCGGATTCTGCTTGAACCATATTTAGTTCATGTTCGCGCTTGGCTTTATTGTCCTCAATTTCCAGGCTTTTCATTTTGTAGTTGGCATATGTCGTGATGCCAGTACCGATGAAGCCCGCAATGGTGCCGATGATGGATTCCAGAATCATAATGCGCCTCCGCTAATTTCCAGCGTGAACGATTCGCCGCTCATGTAAGCCATGAGCTTACGCATGGCGGCGGCAGAGTTGAGAACAGCAAGCTGTCCGGCAGCCGCGCCTTTGGCGGTTCCCGGCAGAATGCAGCCCTGAGAATTGCTCTTGAAGTCCAACGCAACGTCACCGGCCCAATTACCGGCATGAATCAACACACCGGAACGGCCCGGAACGTCACCGAGCAAGTACAGGTTCTTCTTGAACCTTGGAGAGTAAACAAGACGACAAATATATTGCCCACATGGGATGCAGGAAATTTCACGCTTATTTTCGCGCCAGGGCAGCTCAACCGTAAACAGCGACCAGCCTTCTCCGACCAGAAGCCCAAAAGTACCCTGGTCGGATTGCTGTTTACGGATTAGGTTGAGTTGACGCATAAATCACTCCAAGCCCGGCGTGGCCCGAAGGCCGTGCCGGAAGTTATTTCGCTGTAAAAGCATGGCCGCTTTAAACATCACCATCCGGGGCACCATCGCCTTCACCGTCTCCATCGCCATCCGGGTCGCCACGATCCCCTTCACCTTCACCTTCCGGATCGGGAGCCTGTTTTTTCGCACCGTCCTTCTTAGCCGCCTTGCCTTGCGCCTTGGCCGCCTTGTTTTGCGCCTTGGCTACCTTTTGGGGCAGCGTGACCATACCGAGAGATGCCAGCTTCTTAGCCCGGGCTTCTTCCATCAATACTTCGTCCCCGGGCTGCTGTTCCGTTTTGCCGTCCTGCATAACGGCGGTGAGGATAACTGTAATCTTGGTCATGATGCCTCCTACGATTCGACAACGACGGCCAAAACCGTCCATCCGGGTTGCTTTGTCCACGCCAGCGGGCGCGATTCTGCGACAGTGAAGTAGCCGGAAGGATCTTCCTGCTTGAAGCCCTTGGCGAATATCTGGGTGGGCCCGGCGCAATCGTTATCCACCGGCAGGCCGAATTCGATGACGGATTCGGCATCGGCGGTCACCAGCAGCGCGGAATCAGAATCCAGATATGGCTTGGTGCTGCCGTCCAGATCGGTGTAATTCCCGGCGACTACCCAAATGGTCAGGCCATTCCATTCGCCCTTGATTTTTTTGCCGACCTTCGGAGCCAGATGGCCGATCTCGATGCGCTTGTTGTCCAGAGAGTCTTTAACGTCCGGGTGCTTGCGGAAGGCCTTCCAGGCATTCTTGCCCAGCAAAAGGTCAGTGGGAGCGTATCCGGTTTCTTCCTGAATCATCAGCCCCCAGGCATCCACCTGTCCGAGCAAGTCGGATGTGGGATCCGTCCACATGGCTGCGCCGGTCAGCACTACGCTGTGCGCGGGCGGGCGTTTGTAGTCCACCACGAACTTCGGCACGGCTGTGCTGCCGTCAACTACATCGTACAAAGTGACCTTGCCCAGAACCATGGCTTGCTGACACATGATTTCCACTGCGAAGTCGAGTTCTTCACGGTGCAGGTCCATGTCTTCGGCAATAGCTTTTTCCAGAGTGTTGGCCAGAGGATCGTAGGGATTCATTCCGGCAGCCTGCTTAAAACGGTCAGCAGCCATAAAAGCGCGCTTGGGCCGAAAGCGCGGAGCCTTGACCGCTCCGGCTGCGATGGTATCGCCAGTGCGCATGGTGCCCGGCGCTACGTTGGCGATGGCCGGAAGCATGGTGATGTTACGGCTTTTAACGTGCAGCTCAAACAGTTCGCCATCCGAAGGGTCGTTTCTGCGGAAAAAGTTGGCGAACACATCACTTTTGAGCGGGCGCTTGTTGACTACTCCGGTCAGAATGCGGTGGTCGAAATAATCGAGTTCAGCCATGTTATGCCTCGCTTGCGTAGATGCCCATGCCACGCAGGGCAGTCAGGGCAGTTTTTTGTTGTTCGGCGGAAACGCCTTCATCCCAAATCAGTTCCGGCGCGACCACGGCGGCATGCACATAGGCCATCGCCCACTGATCGCCGGAGGCCGGAACGGTGGTATCCTCGGCCAGAATACAGGAAGCAGTCTGATCCGAGGCATAGATGAAGTGCTTGCCGTCTTTGTTGCCAAGAACAGTTCCGGACAGAACTGTCGTTTCGGTTCCGGTGGAGCCAAGAAGCACGCGAGCGAGCACAGGCGGATGATCCTTAAGGAAAGCCCGGCGCTGATATGTTCCGAGATTTTTCATTACATTCTCCTTACAGCGCCGATGGCGCTGATCCGATCAACTGCGGCTTTGACGGGATCATCGTTCTTGGGTGCCGTCTGAGTGTTCACCGGGCCAGAGGTAGCCGTACGAATGGCGGCGAGTATTTCGGCCCGGCTGCCGGATTCGGACGCACCCGCTTCTTCCTTCGCAGGCGTTGCCAGCATGGGGGCAATGGCCTCCAACTGCTCGGCAGTAACGCCAGAAGCAGCGAGTTTGCTCACCTTTTCAGCGGCTTCCTTGCCAGCAACAGCAGCCACCAGGGCCGCAGTGTTGATGGAGCTGGCCGCCAACTGCGCCCCGAATTCGGCTTGCAGTTTTTCTTCCATTTCCGCCCGAACTTCGGCCTGAATTTGCGCCAGCAAATCCGGGTGTTTTTGGGCCAATTCCGCTTTATCCATATGAATCTCCTTGTTTATCCGGGCGATCAGTTCTTCCCGGTCTGTCACAATCCCGCTGACCAGACCCAGTTCCAAGGCCTTTTCCGCGAGAAAACACTGTCCATCACCCCAAGCTTTAGGGTCAGCAGCGTCCACCGGCATTTTTGCGGTCACATCGCCACGAAACACTTCGTGCAGCTTGGAAATAGTTTCCTGAAAATATGCCTGATCCGTTGGTGAAAGAGGGGTGTCCGGATTACCGACTGCCTTCCAGGTACCGGAAGCCATGTAGGTTACACGAATGCCCATGGCCGCATTCATGGCGCTACGATCCACATGGGCCGAAACCACGCCGATGCTGCCGACTGTGGCCGTGATGGGCGCGAATACCCGCCCTGTGGACGCCGCCAGCCAATAGGCCGCCGAAGTGCATAATCCGTCCGCATAGGCATAGATGGGCTTGGCATTCTGTGCGGAAATAAAATCCGCCAGCTCTTTTACTCCGGCTGCCACGCCGCCTGGCGAATCAAAAGAAAGCAGTACGGCTTTAACAGATGCATCATGCATGACGGCATCAATGGCGGCACGGATTGAATCCTGACCATCCCAAGAGAAAGTCATGCCGAAAAATGTGATACTTCCGCCTCTGCGATTAATAACTCCACGCACTTCAATCACGGCGATGCTGTCCAGCAGGGCGTACCCTGCCGGACAGTCATCACCGGACGCAGAGGAAGGCAACGCGGCCTGAGGAAAGGCAGGCTGCGTTTGATCAGCGCCGGGGGTGACAGCGCGGAACAATGTATGAAGAAACGGTTCCAGTGCGGAAGGCAGGATAGCCCATGCGCCTGGATTGAAAAAATCAGACAGGGGCATTTTGCTCCTCCTGTTTTTCTTCTTTGTAGGTGGAGGGTTTGGTCGGATGGGTTGCGAAGCGAGCGAGGCGTTCTTCTTCCTCTTCCCGCTCATCCATTGTTTCATCAAAATCACGACCGCGCTCGGCCAGGGCTTCGGAATAGGTCATGAGGCGATTTTCAAGAGCGGTCACCGTGGCCGATATTTCCTTCACCGGATCCACGTAACCACGCGGCGGCCCGATCCAGAGGGCCTGGGTATAAAGGAAGCGAGCATCGTAAAAATCCGGTGCGCCGGAGGGCAGCGTAATCAGCCCGGACAGCCAGGCTTCTTCAATGACCATGTTCCAAATCGGCTGGCAGTAGTGGTTGGTGAGCCATGAACGATACAGCAGATAGACGCGCCAAGCTTCAAGCAGGGCGGCGCGGGCGCTGGAATAGTTGGTTTTGGAAAAATCCTTGGCCAGAACTTCGTAGGAAATTCCAAGGCTGGCGGCCATCGCACGCATTACAAATTCGCAGAAAACAGCAAAGTTAGGCGAAGGCCGTCCTGATTCATGCGTGTCCGCATGTTCGCCCTTGTTGAGGTACATTACTGTTCCGCCACGCACCTCTTCATAATGTCGCTTTTCGCCGTCCCCATCTTCTTCCTCATATCCAGGCGGCGTAATCTGTGGTTCTGTTGTGATTGTCATGGCATAGGCCGCTTGAGTCACAGCAGCGAGCAGCTCGTTATCCAGAGCATCCGAGAGATGCCTGAACAAGTTCATGCCCGGCGCAAGTATGGATTCCCCGCGTACCTGTTCTTCATCGTTGTGTCGGAAAAGATGGAAACAGCCTGGGCGATGTGCTATGCGGGCCGGGATGCGTGTGAATTGATCTGAAGTCAGGCTGGAAAAATTCCAGCTGCCGGACATAGCGCGGGAAAAGGTATTGTTCGGGGTGGCCAGCCAATAGGCTTCCGGCGCTCCGTAATGGTTGCGCTCCACGCCATCTACAATGGAAGTATCGGTAATTTTATCAAGCGGAGTACAAAGGCGGGAAGGCAATACATCCTGAATGGAAAGCTCAATTTTACGCCCCTGACCGCGCAGCATTACCGGCAGATGAAGCAGTTCTCCGGCATGAAGCATGCCACGTAGCCCTAAAAATTGCAGATCCTCAAAATGCAGTTCACCGCGTGTATGTGCTTCGGCTGTCCATTCTTTCCATACCGCTTCAATATCTGATTGCAGTTTCAGAGCCGCTTCCCGGCTGATACCGAGTCGCTTGAAATCCAGATGCGATTGCGGGCGCAGCCCAGTGCCTACCGCATTGATAGTAATAGAATTAACACCGGAATTTGCCGCCCAGTCATTGGCCGCCAAATCCGCCGAGCGTCCCTGGGAAAGAATGCGCTCTCCAATTTGTTGTTCCAGCGAGAATGTAAACGGTGGCCGAAAATGGGAGAGAGAACCACGCCGTGAACCGGCATCGCGGGAAACTTTTTGTGCAGCTGGTGCGAGGGTGACAGGTGCTACCATCGTGACTGCCTCGCGTAGGTTCTGACCGGGCCGGAGCGTCCGGTGGAAAGCGCGTCAACGATTGCGGAAAAGCGATCAATTTCCTGGTTGATCTCGGCAAGATCATGCCGAGTCAGTTGTCTGGAGTCGATCATATAGGATTTGCCGGTAGCCGCTGCCCGTTTGACTTTTTTCCAAAGTTCAAGCTCGGTTTTCGCTTCTTCCAGCGTATAGCCTCTATATTTTTTTGATGCGCTCATACCTCATGCAATTACACGGGGTAAAATTGCGCGTCACGGTACATGTGGTACTTGTGGTACTTGTGAAACTAAAAATTGCATTTTTTGCAAAAAAAATGGCCGGACGGATCCGACCATCAAAAACAATCTTTATCAAAACTTACTCGCTCCTCATATCCTCGCCTATCCGTTCCTGCCATCCGTTTAGATATGCTTTGCAATCTGATTCCTTTACGGTCACACCTTTAATCACACCAAAGCGTTCGGATTGTAATTCTCCACTGTTCACCAGACGATAAAAATGTGTCTTGGAGCACCCCAAAAGTTGGCATGCCTGCTGCCAGTTGAGCCGCCTATCCTTCTCGCTTGCCATATTCACCTCCTGCCTCTGATGGTGGCAAGGCGTTCACTGACGCGTTCGCCGACACTCATGTTGCGGGTTGGCGGCATGGGCCGCGTAGCCTTTTCTTTTGTTGTCTGTTTTTCTTTGCTTGGTGGCTTTTTGTTGCGTAGCCCCAATTCCCAAGCCCCCACCTGACACATTACTTCACAGTCCCAAAAGTGGTTTGGCCTTTGCTTGGGGTTTTCCCAAACCAAAGTTTCCGGGTTGAACACTTCGGCGCACATTTCTTTCGCGTAATCCGTGAGCAACCCTTTGCTGTTTTCATGCAGCCAAAAGGTGCCGGGATCCCCCGGCGCGATGGTCAGTTTTTCCGCAAGGTCACTTTTAAAAAATGTAGTATCTACCCGGCGCAGAAACAGGCCACCTGGTATTCTGACCTTGGAGCCTTTGACGTCCGGGAAAAACTCAATACTGGAGTAAGCGATGGGGGTGGCTTGATTTTGTTTGCCCTGATAGGCCATCGCCCGTGAGTGTTTTGCACACCAGGCATAAACCTGTTTCGTGCGGCCCGGCGCACCCATGGCGTCAATAACCGATGCCTTAACCCGATACTCGTTACCTAAAATATCGGTATAGACACTGCGCCAGAGCAAATCATCCAATGCTGAAAAATTCTGCGCGGTGCCGCACTGTACCAGCCAACTTTCTTCCGTGTCGCCATAGCCGAAGGCGCGAATGACATATCTGAAGTACGATGCCTGGGTGTCAATTCCGGCTACCAGCGCGGCCACCTTCGGCACTTCATCCACCGGACCGGGTACTTTGCCGCGTGGCCGATCATCACACAGAGCAAGAATGCCGTCTTCCTCGCGCTCGGCATACTGTTCGCGCCAGGGTTCGGCTTTGTGTGCGTTCATGAAATCTTTCAAGTCCTTAAGTCTTCCTGACTTTTTCCACTTGAGAAATGAACGCGCCACCTCGGATAAGGATACAAAATAAGATAACCAAGAGGGGATATGAAAACCCAGCTTGCCAGGGCGATGCGTTTGGAGGTGTGCGAACAGTTCAAGGCCGGAAGCTCGTTCGATCCATTCTCCAGCGCGTACAGCCAAATCTCTCTCGGCATCATCCCATGTAGCGTCACAATGAGCACACTGGTACACGGCCAGATGATCCTTTAGTACTGTTTCCGGATCCCGCACATCTTCAGGCCAACGAATGTTGTCAAAAATCATAAGCTGCATAGTTCCGCATTTGGGGCAACACACATACCAATCAAAGCGGGCATGAGCTTCCTCAGTGAATGCTACCCATATAGGGCCTGAATCTACCGTCGGTGTAGATAATTTTACAGTTAATCGCCGCCCGCGCCATGTGTTTGTACGTTTTTCGGCCAAAGCTTCCGGACTGGCTTCACGCCTGCTCTCCGGGTATTTGTCTATCTCGTCCAGAAAGAGTGTACGGATAGGCCGTGTTCCCAAACGAGAAACGGAACCAGCCCAAGCCAAGAATATCACCATGTGTCGTAGGTTGACACGGATGTTGGACTCATCGCCTACAGCACCTGAGAGATAACGCCGCAGGCGATTAGAATCTTGAAGCATAGGCATGATACGGTCACGCATGATATCTTTAGCCGTATCCTTGTCCGCATACACAGCCATGGCCGGGCCTGGAGCATGCTCTATGGAATGCCCCAGGAGATTAATGGCTCCTTCAGTGACTGCTGTTTGCGGCCCCTTACAGATGATGCCCATTTCCACACCGGGAAAACGTAGAGCATCCATAAGGGGAGCAAGATAAGGTGTGATGATATTCTGCCAATGACCGGGAATGCTGGAATCGCGCACAATGCGATTTTTTTCCGCCCAGATACTGGGGGCTTGTGGCTTGCGTTTGCGTAAGATCGATCGTTCCGCATCAGAAAAGCGGAATGTAGAATGCACCTTGCCGCCACAACGGGCGATTAGTTCCTTGGGCATCCATGCCGGAATCGGCATGGAAATTTCGCGCCTGGATATCGGCCTACTCGGTTTCGCCGGAGTCGTTGTCGTCATCGTCTGCGAAGTCATAGAGAGTTACCTCAAATTCTATCAGTTTGGCATATTCTGAGCAGGCATCGTCTATAAGCTTTTCCATCTCCTGAACTAAAGTCCGCGCCCGTTTGGGCTTGCCGCCTACCTTGGTTACCAGGTCGAGAGCCGCTGCCTCTATTTTGGACTTGAGACCCTGATTCAACGTTGCAGCCCTGGCTGCCAGCTCCTGATCCACGTCCGTCCTGGGAACGTATTGCCCTGCCATTATGGAGTCTTTGCGTTCAGCCGTTCTGGCCCGGGCTTCCTGAATGCGCGTTTCCGCTTCCTCGCGACGACGCAGCAACGCCTCGGCTTCGGCCACCCGTCCATCAGGCGTGCTGGACAGAGGAAGCGATGCGGCATATTTATCCACATCAATGCGGCGATATTTACGGCCTTCCTTACGCAACAGACCAATTTTGGCGTCATCATAGAGTTTGGTTTTTTGAATCTGCCGTCCTTTTTCTTCCTGCAGGTAGCGCAGAACTGCGCCCGCAGAATTGAACACATCCGGGGTTTCTGTATCCGACATGGCTTTCTCCGCATCTTCCAGCATGGCTGTGACACGGGAGAGGGCGGCGACATTCGCGCTGGATGGATCCTTACGCACCAGCTGCTTGGCTGTTTCCTTGGCCTGCAACAACACTGGAATGTCTGTGCTGCGGCTTTTTTCCAAGAGTTGCTCCAACGCCGCTCTCTGCTCCGTATCTGTGAAAATTTCAGACATAACGACTCCTTACAGCGGCATTTTTGCATCCTCACTCAGGTGAATAAGACGCGTAAAAACCATATCTGCTACAACCATCATGGTTGTGGAGTCAGCTACCACTGACGCCGCACCAGGGGCGCAAGCTGTGACAGCAGCGAGCGCCCCGCCTGTTACTGAAGCAATATTTTTTGCTCCGTGTTTTTTTCCACATCGACCATAATCATGTTGTCGCGCACACGCGGCAGAACATCAAAAAAATCGTCAAAAACATGCTTCACCCGCCTAAACGTCTGGGGGTCAAGTTTTTTCAGTTTTTGCGCTAATGAGACAACTGCAGCATTCAAAGAATCCAACTCGCTGACGGTTTGTTCATTCAGTCGAAATGTAAGGGTTATCATGCGGCACCCCGCGTTGTGAGCAGTTCATCAAAGAGCAGACCATCCGATTCCCGCACAACTTGTTTGCCGGTGTAGTTCTGCCAGCGCAGAATCTGCACCTGAGCGTAGCGCGGATCAATCTCCATACTGCAACAGGCCCGGCCAAGCTGCTCACAGGCAATCATGGTGCTGCCGGAGCCGCCGAAGGGATCAAAAACGAGGCCGCCGCTGCGTGAAGAATTGCCGATGCAGGCCGCCACCAGTTCTACCGGCTTGGTGGTAGGGTGCAGTTCTGAGCGCGTAGGCTTGCGGACATTGATGACAGTGCCGGGCAATTCTTCCAGTTCGCCGCGCAGGCGATAGAGTTTGCCGCCCAGCAAAAGCGTGTAGGAGCCGTCATCTTGCTGCTGCACGTTCTCGATCCCGGTTTCCAATACGGTTTTGGCCTTGCGGTCGCCATACCATTTATGCGCCGCGCCTGGCTTCCAGCCGTAGAGAATCGGCTCATGCTGCCAGTGGTAATCGCTTCGGCCCAATGTGCCTTGCCCTTTATTCCAGATTAGGCAGCTTGCCAGCCGGAATCCGGCTTGTCCGAAGGAGGTACGAAAAGCCATTCCGCCCCCGGTTTCGGAGTGGGCGACATACACCGCCCCGCCCATCCGCAGAGCGGCGAACATGCGCTCATGCGCCAGACGCAGGAAATCCTGAAATTCAGCGGCTGACATTTTGTCATTGCGGATGTTGCCAGCCTTGCTTTCATAAGCAACATTGTAGGGCGGATCCGTCCAAATCATGTCTGCTTCCTTGCCGCCCAAGAGATAGCCCACATGCACGCTATTCAACGTATCACCGCAAAGCAGACGATGCGGCCCCAGCAGCCAGAGTTCGCCTTCTTTCACCAGCGGATACTGCGGTGGATCCGGCACGGCGTCCGGGTCTTTTTCCGTTGCCGAAGCTTTAAGCAGTTTATCCAGCTCGCTCTGATCAAACCCCGTGAAGGCGATATCAAAGCTGGCTTCCAACAAAGCCGTGACTTCCTGCATGAGCAGATCGTTATCCCAGGCCGCCCAGGTTGCGGAACGGTTCACGATCAGGCGGTAGGCCCGTACCTGTTCCGGCGTGAAATCATCGGCCAGAATCACGGGTACCTCGGTCATACCCATTTCGATGGCGGCCTTCAGGCGCAAATGCCCGTCAATCAGTTCGCCATCACTCCTGGCCAACAAAGGGGCACGAAAACCGAACATCCGCAAATCTTCCACCATGCGCGGAACCACTGCGTCATTTTTGCGCGGGTTGCCAGCATAAGGAACAAGGCGTGATACCGGCCAATATTCGACACACATCTTAGACATGAGCGGCCTCCTGACGGCTGGCGGCAACCTGCGCGAAGCTCTCGCCGCTGGAGCGCAGAGTTATGGGAATATCTGGAAAAAGACGGGAAAAACGAATCAGGGCCACATCCACATAGGCGGGTGCTATCTCCACAGCTCGTACCTTTACGCCACGGCGTTGTCCGGCGATGACCGTGGTACCGGAACCGCAGAAAGGTTCAAACACCACATCTCCGGTCTGGGCCCAGGTGGCGATGATGTATTCCGGAAAGGCGATAGGGAAAACGGCCGGGTGGTCTATATCTTTACCAATGGGGCCGCGCTGCCGACCAATATGTACGATGGAATCGGGAATACGGTAGTCCTGAGTCGGCTTGCCCTCGTGTGTCCATGTCCCGACCTTGCCATCAGGATCACGAATGCCGGAGGATGTGCCGTCCTTCCGCAAATGGGAGGTCTGCCCCGCATAGATGCAGGGCACAATTTTGTTTGGCCGCCGCGCCTCTTTGTTGAAGTGGAAAATAAACTCGTGGCTCGGAGCCAGACGTCCGCTCCAGTCACCGGGCAGTCCAAATCCCTGATCCCAAACATACCAGCCAAAAAAACGCCAGCCGCTTGTACGCATGCATTCAATCCATCCGTTCCAATACGGCTGAACCTCATGATCGCGGTGAATTAAACCTAGATTCACCAGCACCTGAGCATCGGGTGATACAGGCAAACTGCGAAACACACCCTGCATGAGCGAATCCCAGTCTTTTATCTTGTGCGTATAATCGCGCTGACCGCCATAAGGTGGGCTGGTAAAGCACAAAGAGGCTGGCCCGGAATCCATGAGTGCGGCAACTGCGTCCGCATCAGCGGAATCAGCGCAGACAATGGCGTGTTCGCCAAGCTGCCAGATGTCGCCAAGACGCGTCACCGGGTTCGCAGGCGGTTCCGGAAGTTCTTCTTCCTCAGGCGTATCGCCGGAGAGCAGTTGAGTCGTCTGTGCATCCTCCAGAAATTTTTCCAATTCGCCCATATCAAAGCCTGTGAAACGAATATCAAAAGAATCTGCTTGGAGAGCGCGAATTTCCGCAATCAGCAAATCTTCATCCCATTCCGCCCAAGATGCAGATTGGTTCACCAGAATGCGAAAGGCCCGTACTTGCTCTGGTGTCATATCATCGCAGATGATGACCGGCACAGATTCCAATCCCATATCCAGCGCAGCCTTGAGACGCAGATGCCCGTCAATGACTTCGCCATCGTTCTTGGCCAGAATGGGAATGCGAAACCCAAATTCCCGCAGGGCTTCCACCATGCGCGGTACAGCGGCATCGTTCTTGCGCGGATTTTTAGCGTAAGGGCGCAGGCGTTCGACAGGCCAGTTTTCCACATGTAAATCAGACATGAGCTTCCTCCACGCCGAGCGGCGCAAGCATTTGTGGGGAAAAAAGAAAATCAGCCAGACATTGCGGGTGCCCCTTGCATCTGTGACAATAACGGCGATATCGCCAATTCCAGGGTTTATCAGTTGATTTTTCGGTTTTTGGACACACCACCAGCACATCACCATTGTCAGATTTTCCGGCGTAGTATTTACGCAGCGAGGCAGTGGAGTTGGGAAAACCTTTTGGATAAGCAGCATAGGCAAGTGGAGTGTCGCTTCCGGCTTGTGGCCAGCGATTGACAACTGGAGCGGCAACAGAAACCGGAGCAGGCGCAGCGGAAAGAATCGCCCCGCCCCCCGAAGCCGACAATCCAGAAACAGATTGTCCCAAGCTCCCAATAGATTCAGGCATTCCCTGTCTAATCCATTCTGCAAGATCGACGCCCAGGGCGAATGCCTCACCGGGATCCTTGCCCTGGGGAACTGGCCAACGCTTGGCCACAGCATAGTTTTCTTTCCACCAGAGCCAGCCCTGATACCCAGGCCGCTTGCCCTTGGCATCCGCCGTATCAAAATCCAGAGCAACCAGTATTAGTTTTGCCCGGGCTAACCTTCGGTGAGTACCCGCATCCGGCTTGCCCAAATTGGTCAGAGCGGCCAGCACGCCAACCTTGCCGCCGCACGCATGATGTACGGCGCAGGCGTCCAGTTCCGCTTCCACCACCACCCATGTGGCCAAATCATCCGAGACGCCGACTGGCGGCAACGTCATGGGCGCTTGCCCGGAGCCTTCCAGCAGTATGTACTTGGCGTCCTTGCCTTCCCGTAAATCTTCCTTGCGGCGGCGCAGCCGGACGCGATGAGCCTCATCACCGTTCCAGAGAGGGATTGTCAGGGCGCGTGGAATCCATAAAGAGCTTCGTGTTTTCGTACCGTCCGCGTTTTTCTTGTCCGGCAAATCAAAAGCGGATCTGGCGCGGTATAGGCAAGTGCCGGTTTTGTCCTCACCTTCCAGATAGCCGAGCCGATACCGTGTCACTGCCTCCAAAGGCAGGCCGCGTCCGGCGAGGTAGGCAAGTATTTTTCCGTTGGCCAGCAATTGCTCATGCGCTGCCAGGGCCATCTTTGTTGCCTGGCCCCGCCATTTTTCCGAGGGAGTATTCCATTGCTTCGGTGTCCAACTGGCGCTTTCGCGCTTCGGCTGCCGGAGCGGACGGAACTTGCGCGAAGATTCGTCCATCTCGATACGCAGTTCCTTGCAAGCCGCTTGGTATTCCAAGCCATCGCAGAACTTGAGCAGGTCGATGATATCGCCAGTAACTCCGCATTTCCGACACCAGAATGTGCCTGGCACCCCGGCGCGTTGCGCCGTTGCGCCGCCATCCTGATTCGGCCAAACATGAAAGCGGTCATTGCCGCCGCCACACACAGGGCATGGGCTATGCCATTCTTCGCCTTTATCACTGCTGCGGCTGACAAATTTTACTTTGGAGCTTTCCACCTTGCGCCGAACGATGTCGAGAATCAGTTCGCTCATAACCGATCCTCCCAAGTTCCCCAAAAATGAGAGATGGAGACGGCGCGTAAAACTAACCACCACAACCCTTTTTTTCTTTTTTGGGAGGATGGGAGGTTATTATACAACTCATGTGGGCGCGAGTCCCCCTTTCTCATGTGTGCGGGGGCTTGTAGAAAAATCCTCCCAAACTCCCAAGTTGTTGACAGACAAGGCTTTGCCGCCAACCCAAAATGGGAAGGTGTGGGAACTTGGGAGGATTGCAGGCAAAAAAGGGCCATCATGACCGCCCCCTGGATGCTTTTTTGTCCTCCTCAGCTTTGGCGGTGTCATACTCAGCTTGCACGTCCGGCTTGATCTCCACGCCATGGTAGAATTTGACGCTGGATTTTTTGGATATGATGCCTTTTTTCTCCAGCGTTTGCGTGACCCGTTTGGCGCTGTAATTGTATGTACTCCCGAAGGTCTGCCGGAGCCACCAGTTGCAGACGGACACGAAGGTTGCGACAGCAGTAGTCGTTTTCCAATCGGATCCATCGGGGGGCTGCGCCTCGCGGATACATGCATCGGTCAGGAACTGGCCGATGTCGTCAAAGTTTTCCCGCTGTTCCTTGGTGTAGGCCAGCACCTTTTCCGGTGGCCTGAGGCCGCCATCCAAATAATCCATGCAGCCCTGAACCATGCAGGCCAGAACCCCTGACGGATCTTCCTCCAAAGCGGTAGCTATGCGCGGGTCGCGCTTGCGCTCGTCCGGATCCTTGGGATCATCGACAAAACGGATGGGCCAATGCACGGCATGAAGCCGCGTCCAGAAAGCGTCATCATCAGATTTCATCCGTGGCAATTCGTTGGTAAAGAAAAAAAGCAGATGGGTCTGGGCCCAGGATGTCATGAGTTTGTCATTGATGCCTCTGGCGGTGATGATGGAGCCGCCCGTCAAATCTTTCAGCTTGGCCATCGCAATCTTCTGGCCGGACTCGCCCTCGGATGCGAAGGCCATCTTCGCGCCGCGAAGCGCCATGACGTCCGGCTCCGGCTGTGAGCCGGAACGCTGGAAGGTTTGTTGCAACAGCATGGCCGTTGGAATTTTAATAGCTAGGTCATGGCCAAGCACTTTGAAGATGACCTTCATCAGGGTATCTTTTCCGTTGCGCCCGCGGGGGCCGTGGAAGATGACCCAGATGTGATCGTCCCTTCTGCCGAGCAAACCGTAGCCTAGCAGGCGCAGAATGTACTGCACCATCTCCGTGTCGCCATCGAAGCAAGAGTTCAAGAAGTCCATGAACTTTTGGTTCGGCGTGAGTCCTTTCCATTCGGTCGGACAGGCGTTCAGCACATATTGCTCCGGCTTGCCGGGCGCAGCTTCGCCCGTGCGCAGGTCGATGACGCCATTCGGGCAAGCCAGCAGATACTCCTGTTTGTCCAGTTCCTCGCCTTCAATGCAAAGCGGTTCGTCAATGGTGGCCGCGCAGTCCAGCAGATTTTCCCGTCCGGACATATCCCGGAGTACGTTGAGGCGCTTGCGTACCAGTTTGTAAAGGTCGGAACCCTCTTCTTCATTGGCCAAAATGCGCTGGTACTGCTCGCACACTCGCTCAATCGCCGCCAGAGATCGGCGTGAATTGATATCTTCGCTCCAGTGGTGGCCAGCCCATCGCAGCCACCGGCCCCATCGTTCGACAAAAACAAACTGCCCCCGGAACATGGCCGCGAACAGATTCGCATCGCCAACACGGTTGCCGTAAAGACAGGTTTTTAGAAAATCTATACCAAGGGTAGTCTCTTTTTTCTCGGCAGACTGCGGAGCGGTACGCTCCTCCTCTAAAACCCGCGCCTCTACTTGTTTTTTAAGGGCATCGGCAGTAGTGGATTTATCGCTCATGCGTTCCCCTCCAACTACAGGAAAGCCTGTAATGTTGCGCTATCTTTCCGTTTTTCCGCGAGGATTTTCCGCCAGACCTGAACGAAAGCCGGGCTTGATATACCGTCAGGGGGCAAAAAGGCCAGGAAGGACCCGTGACAGGCAGGGCAGGTGCATTGCCGCATGGGAGCATTTGGTTAGCCTCTTGGGAGAGGGGTGAAAGGGGGGCGAGGGCCGCGCACTCAAGAGCGGGCTTCGCCCTAAAAGGAAGCGCACACAATGTTCCATCCTCCACGGTTATCGGGTGCGTATAAAGCTCCCGTTGACCGAGTGATGGGCATTGTGTGCGCCCAATTTGATACAACCCAGGAATAGGAAGACCTGGAGTGCGTTGACTACGTGTACAAAACTTGTGTACAAACACACGCGCACAGTGATGCATTTTCATGCACTCCTATGCACATAAGGGCTTTGATTTACTTGGCTAGCAGGCAATTGTCCCACGGTGTGAATTATCTTTCACGCCGTCGACAGGGGTTCAAATCCCCTTGGGGACGCCAAGAATTTCAAAGGGTTATGTGCTGTTTCATTTATTGAAGCTCGCTGTGTACAAGCCCTTGTGTACAAGATGCCTCGGAAGCTGCGAACTTCCGGGGCATTTCCTTTGCCGCCATAGCGCAGGGCACATACGCTGCCCCGCACTCATAATCACTAATCAGACCGCTTACGGTTCGGCCCAAAAGCATTATGCAGACCAGGGCGCATAGCCCCATCGGCAACAAGGTTGACCAATTAATCCGCACGGCGAGTTTTTGCGCCAATTCCGCTACACTTTCCACCAGCCGACCTTGCGCCCGCTGTGCCTCCGCTTCGGCGGCAGCAGCAATCCCCTGCGTAATTTCCGCAGAAGCCGCGCTGATTTTTTCCGGCAACACCTCGTAGTAGGTTTTCTGGTACTCCATTGCCGCCAGCATATCCCAGATCGCATCGTCAGCATGGAGGCCGAGGATATGCCCGATTCTGCGGAGCCGTTCCTTTTCTTCCGGCTCCAGTTTGCGCTCCAACAGGGTTTCAAGATGTTGGATTTTATCCGCGTTCATACCTCGACCTCCGGTGTTTCCGGTGTCGTTGCCGTAGATTCAGGTTCAGCTTTTGGCGATTCCGGTTTCGGTTCCATCAAACCCCGGTCGAACAATTCACCGCAACGGGTGCGCCAACGCATCAACTCCACCCGCGTTCCGAGAGGCATTTCAGGAATGGCGGCGCGGATGGCCATTCTTTTGGAGTAGAGCCAGTCCGTGACCCGGTTTGCCACAACCGGAAAATCTAGCGTTTGCCCGACTTGTTCAACCACCTCCCGCATCTTGGAACCGTTGTAGGTGTCGAAGCGTTCCGGTTCGCCGAAGTACAAATTCCGGCAGGCATGAATGATCGTATCGGGAAATGCCTGTTGGAACGAGTGCAACAGTTCGATGGAATCACGATGGCGGTTGATGAGCCAGAAGACGGTCAGCGTCCTGCCGACTTCCTGCAAGGCTCCCTGCATGATCTCGCCATAGTTCGCGGTGCTGGTTTTGGTTCTGGCAGCGGCGTTGATGAGTACCACATGCTCAGGAAACAGTTGCACCGTGTCGAGCAGGTCGGCCCAACCGTCCGCGCTATCCAGCGAGTTCATCAGGCAATGCAGGTTCGCAAGCCCAAGACCTTCATGCGATTTGAAAACGTCCGGGTTGTCGGTGTCGGTATCCACAAGCAGGAGGTTCCGGTTTTGAGAGAGCAGATACTCGGTCAGAGCGAAAGAAAAAAGACTTTTGCCCACGCCGCCCTTGCCGCCACCAACATAATAGATGGGGTACTGATTGCCGTTCATATTATAGCTCCGAATCGGGTAAGTCCGGCGTGAAATAAGACGGCATCTTTTTGAGTGCCTCCAGTTGTGCCGGAGTTGGTTGTGGGGTTGCCTGTTTGACGGGTGCCACAGGTGCCGCCGTAGTTGCGGGTGTCACTGGGGCTGCTTTCCGTTCTGGAACTGCCGGGGATTCCGGTTTGACCGGAGGTGTGTTTTCCGTCTGCTCCGGTGGCGTTGTGGGTTTCGGCTGAGATGCTTTCCGTTTTGTTGGTGCGTCCTTTCCGGTTTCCGCAGCTTCGCCCTTTGCTGATTGTGGCAGGTTCGTCAGTACGAAGTCATTGAAGGTTGTGGACGAGATAGGCAGGTCAGCCGTGGCAATGGCCTTGCGTATCTCCGTGCGGTCGTATCCCTTATCCAGAGCATCCTGAATCCCTCCCTTGAGCATCGCCAGTGCTTCTCGTGCTGTTTTGCGGTTATCCTTGACCGGAAGAGCGCGAAGCACCTTGAGTGCCGCAGTGATTGTTTCCGGTTCAAAGCGTTTTTTCCCAGACATGCCTTTCCTCCTTTACCGCCTCTGCATCCATCCAAAAGCGGTTTTGCAGACAATATCACGCGGGTTTTGCAGATTTCCAAAAATGGACACTCCCCGTGGTGGGGGTTTCGGGGCAGGATGACAGTTGGCTGCCGCAACTGTTTCATCCTGCCGAGGGCGCTGCCCTCTGGACACCCGTAAGAGGTTCGCTCGGCGCTACGCTTCTCGCGTCCCAAAGGAGGAAAGGCATGAAATTCACAAAAGAAAAAATCATCGGCGTCATCCCTCGTTTACGTCGCCGCACGGTGCGCCTCTCCGATTACGAGGACTCGCGCCTGAAAGCTCAGGCCGATGTCGCTGGCCTCCCCGTGGCAGCGTACATGCGGCAAATCCTGGCAAGCGGCAGCCCTGTCGTCGCGCAGACCGACATCGTGGCGATTCTGGAACTGCGGCGTCTGGGCGGGCTGCTCAAAAGCAATTTCGGAACGCTACGCGATGCCGGAGCAAGCCCTGAGCTTTTGGAGTTTCAGGAAGAAGTGTTGCACAAGATGGGTCAGGCCATAGACCGATTGGCGGCAGGAAGCCATGATCGTTAAGAAGGTCAAATTCAAATCCAAAAAGCCGAAGTCCAAGGCATGGCAAATCGGTGATCTGGTGGATTACATCCGCAGCCCGCGTGATGTGAACCCGCTGGAAAAAATCGAACACGGCGGCAATCGTAATTTCTTTGCTGAAACCCACGCGGGACAAAAGAAAGAAATGATCGCTCTCGCCACCGCATCCGTCCATAGCCGTATGCCCGTCAGCCATTGGATATTCTCGTGGAAGGAACACGAGCAGCCAACCCCGGAACAGGTGGACGAGGTGGTGGATATATTTCTGGAGCGCATGGGGTTTACCGGGCATCAGGCCATCTACGGCCTGCATTTCAACACCGAGAATTACCACGTCCATATCGCGGTCAACCGCATGAGTCCCGAAACCGGACTGGTTGTGAGGCCGAACAACGGATTCGACATCGAGGCCGCGCACAAGGTCATGGCTGAAATCGAACACTGTCAGGGATGGTCACGCGAAGACAACGGACGCTACACTATGGACGATTCAGGCCGGATAATCCGCGCCCCCAGACCGGAACAGGGGCCGAAACCCAAAGCCGAAGCCCTTGATTACGAAGCCCACACAGGTGACAAATCTGCGCAACGTATCGCACAGGAACGCGGTCACGCGATCATCCAGAACGCCGCGTCATGGGCAGAGCTTCACCGGAAACTGGCGGCAGTTGGCCTGCGCTTCGAGAAAAAAGGCTCCGGCGCCATCATTTTTGTGAATGAGATAGCGGTCAAGGCATCCTCTGTTGACCGTGCCTTCAGCATGGGCAAGCTGTGCAAACGCTTGGGGGAATTTGAAGAAGGAGCATACGAAGACGGCAAGGTGGAACCCATTGCGCCGGAACCTGTCAGCCCCGCCCATCTTGAGGATTGGAAGGAATACCGCACCGAACGGGAGAACGCTGGCACCGTCATCCGTCAGGCAGAGCGGCAGCAACAGACCGTTCGCGCAGAACTGAAAACCAGGCACACCCAGGAACGCAAACAGCTTGCCTTTCGTCTGACCGGAAAGAGGTTGCCCGACATTAACCACGCCCGGCATGAACTCGCCGAAAAACAGCGTGAAGAACGCCGAGCAATGGTCACGCCGCGCCCGGTTGTAGTTTCGCCAGCCACCCGGAAAAGACCGAGCTTCAAAGCCTGGCTCAAGGCACATGGACGCAACCGACAGGCCGACCGCTGGCGTTATCGGAACAGACCTTTTTCCGCTACGCCCCCGCCGTCAACCGTTGCCGTTTCGCGTGAAGCCCTGGTCGCATATGCCGCTCATTGGGAAATCCAGCAAAAGGAAAACAAACGCCGCGCCACTATGGCGGCGGCAATGGCCTTGTTCTGTAAGGTTCCAGCAAAACAGCCGGAGTCCTCTTCTCGACTGGATGCCCGGATTGCCTTGCCTATGCGGGCAGAAGGCCACAGCCGGGAGGCCGTGACAGATGCCCTCCGGCGTTCTGCTCAGAAACTGCGGAATGAAGAACAGCGCGATTGGCAACGCTACGCCGCACGGACGGCGGCCTATGCCTTTGGCCTTGCCGGGGATTTGGAACTGGCTCGAATGCCCCAAGCGCAACGGGCATCAAGCGTAGAAGTGAAGCCCGTGGCAAATCCACAGCCGCCACCACAACAGCAGCACGAGGAAGAGGCGTGGCGGGAAGTGCCGAGGTTGAGGATGCGGTGATTACGAGGAATGCAAAATGCAATACACAGTCAGATCAAAACGGAGCTACTAGCTTTATTTTTATTAGCTTTAGTTTTGCACAAGTAGACAAATATCAAATCGTTGCTAACAGTCTGTTCTTTGAATTTAACATAGCCTACGCGCTCATACAGCTTAATATTAAGGGCACTTTTTGTTCCTGTAAAAAGTTCATATCGTTCATGCGGGCAAATACGTTCTATCTCTTTAAGAAGTTCCGTTCCAATTCCTTGTCCTTGCAAATCTGGGCGCACAATTAATTTTCCTATATACAGAGTGCCATTATCGGAATGCGCCCGCACAGACCCAATAATATGACCATCTTCATTAACAGCCTTTATAAATACACCTGTTTCAAATTCAGTTTCCACATCGCTTAATGTTTGAGATAGCGGTGGTATGTTTGGATCGTTGTATAGTCTTGCTTCGCTTTGATATGCAAGGTACTGTAAGTCTAATATATCTTGTAAATCATTATAATCCGCCTTAGTGATACGCATATCTATCTCTCCGAATGGTTTCTTAATCCGAGATTAACAGGATTTTTTGAAAGAACTTTGCTTTTGTCTTTTTGCCAATTCTTTTTCAGGGATTACTCTACGATTCCTGTTGCAGGCTGTTCGTGCCGCTTTGCCCCATCCATTTCTTGCGTTCGGCGGGTTCCATGCGCTCAATGGCGTAGCGAAGAGCCGTGCGCGGCAGGCGCGTATGAAATTCTTCCAGAAACCCGCGAAGGGCATCAATATTTTTCTTACCTGCCTCTCTGAGCATCCAGCCGCTGGCCTTGTGCATGAGATCATGCGGATGGTTGATGAAAAATTCCGCCAGTCGGAAGGTGTCGTCCAGAATCCCCCGGCGAATCATAGCCCAGGTGGACACCATCGCGGCGCGTTCGCGCCACAGATTACCGCTCTCCGCCCATTGTTGCAGGAACAGCCGCCGCTCATCAGCATCGGTATCCGCGCACAGCCAATACGCGCCCATGATGTTGTACACCGACAGGTCAATCAAATCCCAGTTGTTCGCCTGCTCCAGACGGCGATCATAGAGTGCGACCAGTTCCGTCAGCCCCGGCAGATCACGTTTCTTTTGCATCCTGTTTGCCGCGTCCACCATGAGGAGCAACGCGGCAATACGTATCTCATGCCAAGGAGAATCAAGCAGGTTGTCGCAATCCCCAAGAGAGAGCTTGCCCCGAAACGGCTTGATGATAGCGCGTGTCGTTGGAACGGGCAGACCGAGGAATTGATCGC
>JAITWK010000004.1 GCA_031285295.1 Deltaproteobacteria bacterium
AAATAGACGGTGTACTGGTACTGAACAAGCCCAAGGGCCCCACTTCGGCGGCCTGTGTGGGTATGATCCGGCGCAAGCTGGGCCAGAAGAAAATCGGGCATGCCGGAACCCTGGACCCCATGGCCGGGGGCGTGCTGCTGATTCTGCTCGGGCAGGCCACAAAAATCGCCTCGCATCTGCTGGAACAAGGCGAAAAAATATATGGCGGAACAATTGAATTCGGTATAAGTACCGACACTTGGGACGCCGAGGGCCGGGTACTTGCCGAAGCCGATCCCGGTGTGGTAGAGTTGCGGACTTTGCAGGAAGCTATTGCCGATATGGTCGGCGAAAGCGAGCAGATGGTACCGCCCTACTCGGCGGCCAAGCATCAGGGCAGGCCCCTGTATGAACTGGCCCGCAAGGGCCTTGACGCGCCGGTCAAGACAAAAACGGTAAAAATTTCACGCGCGGAGCTTGAGTGGTTCAGGCCTCCGCTGGCCCGCTTTCGGGTTGCGTGCGGTTCCGGCACTTATATACGGTCCCTGGCCCACAGCTTGGGGATACGTTTTGGGTGCGGCGCTATGCTTAAGGAACTGACCCGGGAGTACAGTCACCCCTTTGGCCTGGATGTGGCGGTGGATCTTGATGATCTTCTGGCCAATCCGGAACTTCTGCCCCAGAAAACGCAAAGTCTGTGCAAGGCTTTGCCGGGGCTTCCCACCCTGCGCCTGGATAAAATCCAAAGCGCCGGGGTTAAAAACGGCAATGCGCTGCCGGTAACGGCGCTGCCGCCGCAAGACGGCGCAGCGGCGCTGCTTCTTGACCAGGACGGCAAAGAGTTGGCTCTGGCGGAGCGCAGGCTGGAAAAGGGAATTGAAGTCTGGGGCATTGGACGTGGACTGTGGAATTAAACCCCAACTTTGGAGGGTATGGCTGTGGCTTTGAGTGTTGACAAGAAAAAAGAATTGATGGGCAAATTCGGCAAGCATGAAGGCGACACTGGTTCGCCGGAAGTGCAGATTGCGCTGCTTACCGAACGTATTACCTACCTGACCGGGCATTTCCAGTTCCATAAAAAGGACTTCCACTCCCGTCAGGGTTTGCTCAAGCTGGTAGGACGCAGGCGTAACCTGCTGGGCTACCTGCGCAAAACCGATGTGCAGCGTTACCGGGCCATTCTTGAACAGCTCGGCCTGCGCAAGTAAGCCGAAAGTGTAGTAGGAACTTTGAGGGAGCCTGACTGTAAGGCTCCCTCAGTAGTATTTTAACCAAGCCCGGTGTTAGAGCATTTCAAGTGTGAAATGCTCTGGATGTCTGGCAAACATTAGTCGAAGGGGGATCCGGGAAAACATTCAAGGGATGACGCCAGGAAGCGCAGGAAGCTTGGCGTCAGACAAGGAAGATGAGTTTTTGCCGACGGGAGTGTACTCTTTTCGTACTCGACAGGAGGCAAAAACGAAATCTGACGCAGTATCACGGCAAGCTAACCAGCTTCCTTGAATATTTACCCGGAGTCCCCTTACACAAGGAAACTATGAGTATTTTCAACCCCATCCGAGTTACCGCCACTGCCGGCGGCAAGGAATTCATCTTCGAAACCGGGCGTCTGGCCAACCAGGCCGATGGCGCGGTCTGGCTGCAATGCGGCGGTACCGTGGTTTTGGTCACGGTCTGTTCCGCTCCGCTGCCGGTGGAAAAAGATTTTTTCCCGCTTACCGTTGAGTATTCCGAAAAAATGTACGCCGCCGGGCGCATTCCCGGCAACTTCTTCCGCCGCGAAATCGGCCGTCCTTCCGAGCGCGAAACCCTTTGCTCGCGCCTCATCGACCGCCCGATCCGCCCGCTTTTCACTGATGGCTTCGTGGATGAAGTACAGGTATTGGCCAACGTGATTTCTTCGGATCAGGAAAACGAATCCGATGCCATGTCCATCACCGGCGCTTCCGCCGCTCTGTGCATTTCCAGCCTGCCTTTTGAAGGTCCGGTGGCCGGGGCTCGTGTTGGCCGCCTGGATGGCCGCTTCGTGCTCAACCCCACCATTCAGGAACAGGAAAACAGCGATATCAACTTCATTATCGCCGCCTCCAGAGACGCTGTGGTCATGGTAGAAGGCGAAGCCAAGATGGTTGGCGAAGATGTGGTGGCCGAAGCCCTGACCTGGGCCCAGAAGGAAATGCAGCCGCTGATCCGCGCTCAGGAAGAACTGGCCGCCAAAATCGGCAAGGCCAAAATTCAGGTTGCGGCCCAGCCGGACTTCAGCGAACTGGAAAAATTCATTTCCGATCTGGCCACCGACGATATCAAAGCCGCCATGTCCGTGCCCGCCAAAATGGAACGCCGTGCCGCCAAAGCCCTGGTCAAAGAAAAAATCATGACTGCCCTCAAGGCCGAGGGCAGCCCCTTTGTCGCTGGCACGCCTGAAGGCGACGCCGCCCTCAAGGCCGCTTCCGGCGTCATCGGTAAACTGGAAAAGGCCATTGTGCGCCGCAGAATCCAGAAAGAAGGCCTGCGCATCGACGGACGCGACACCAAAACCGTGCGTGAAATCAAAATCGAACCCAGCGTGCTGCCCAGGGCGCACGGCTCGGTCATTTTCGCCCGTGGTGAAACCAAATCCATGGTGGTAAGCACTCTGGGCAGTTCCACCGATGAACAGCGCACCGATTCGCTCACTGGCGACAGTTTCAAAAAATTCATGCTGCATTATAACTTTGCGCCCTTCTCCGTGGGCGAAGTCAAGCCGGTGCGCGTCTCCCGCCGTGAAATCGGCCACGGCGCTCTGGCGGAAAAAGCCCTGCGCCCGGTGCTGCCCGCCCTCGACAACTTCCCCTTCACTCTGCGTGTGGTGGCCGAAACCATGGAATCCAACGGTTCTTCGAGCATGGCCGCCGTCTGCGGCGGTTGCCTCTCGCTCATGGACGCCGGTGTACCGATCAGCGCTCCGGTGGCTGGCGTGGCCATGGGTCTGATTCGTGAAGATGATGATTATCTGATTCTTACCGACATCCTGGGCGATGAAGACGCTCTGGGCGATATGGACTTCAAAATCGCCGGTACCGCCGAAGGCGTTACCGCCGTGCAGATGGACATTAAAATTTCCGGCATCCCGCCGGAAGTGATGGGCCGCGCTCTGACCCAGGCCAAGGAAGCCCGCCTGCACATCCTGAATGAAATGGCCAAGATCCTGCCCGCGCCGCGTGCCGAACTCTCCAAGTATGCGCCGCAGATGGAAGTGGTTGAAGTGAACCCGGAAATCATCCGCCTGATCATCGGCCCCGGTGGTAAGAACATTAAGCAGATCACCGCTGATACCGGCGCTTCCATTGATATTGACGATTCCGGCAAAGTCTCCATTTTTGCGCCCACGCAGGAAGCCCTGGAGCGGGCCAAGGAAATGGTGCTTTACTACGACCAGCGCGCTGAACTTGGCAAAGATTACCTGGCCAAGGTCAAAAAAATTATGGAAATCGGCGCGATTGTCGAAATCCTGCCCAACCTGGAAGCGCTGGTGCATATTTCGCAACTGGATACCGGCCGGGTAGCCAAAACCGAAGACGCGGCCCAGCTCGGCCAGGAAATGAAGGTCAAAGTGATCGAAATCAACGGTGACCGTATTCGCGCTTCGCGCAAGGCCGTGATGCTGGAAGAACAGGGACATGCCTGGGATCCGGCTGAAACCGCCCGCCCGCCGCGCCGTGAAGGCGGCGACCGCGATCGCGGTGACCGGGGTGATCGTGGTCGTGGAGATCGCGGCGACCGGGGCGGACGTGACCGTCGCTAGGCATAAAATGTAGTAAACTTGATTGTAGGCCTCGCCACTAAAAATGGCGGGGCCTTTTTTGTTATTTAATACAAATCCACCCTAATCAGTTTTCAAATATATACCGATATGTATTTCAAACGAATCTAAATACACAAACCCCAGGAGGCCGCCATGGAAATCGGCAGCACAGGTATAATGAAAAATACGTTGGGGGATTCTGTTTTTCAGGAATTTTTAGCCGGAAAGGCCTCTTCCGAGGCCATAAACCAGGCCGCCGCCACTGTAAACAGTGGTGTGGATGCGGGGGCGGATGCCGCTGCAAATGTCGGCCCGGCGGTAGTCCAAAACTTCAGCGAGGCAGCCCGCTACAGATCCGATAATCTGATGTCGGGCAACTTTGTCGGTTCTTACGAGGAATCCGAATATCTGGCCGCCACCAAGCAGGGCCTGGCCGACAGGAATAGAACCGAAATGGTTCGCGATTTCGACCTGATGGCTTTCATGACGGAAGAGACAAAAGCTGAAATACGCAAACACGGTTCTGAACAGGCCCAGCGCATTACCAAAGCCAGGGAAGCCATGCAGGCAGCGGAACAAAGCCTGAATGAGTTCAAGGCGGTCATGGCCGAGCAGACGGAACAGGCCATGCAGGACGCCACAGCGGCTGACACCCAAAACAACGAGCAAAATGATTCCCGGAACGATGGCCGCGAAAGAGCGGAAGATATCGCTACCGGAGCGGCTGGCAGCGCGGCGGCCAATCCGCAGATCGCGGCAGCGGCGGCAACGGCATACGCCCCGGCCACGGCCCAGGTTACAGCCACAGCGGCAGAAATGGCGGCAGCGGCAACGGTTGCTACCGCGCCCAGCGCCGAGGGCGGCGCTTCCAGCGGGCAGGGGGTAGCCAAGGTTTCAGTGAATGTAAGTGTGTAGCTCTAAGGACGGAGCTGGCAAAACACTCGTACAGTATTCAGTCAAAAACATTATATGCAAAAAAGCCGCTGCCTCATAAACAGAGGTAGCGGCTTTTTTGCAACAAAATAATTACCCTGCCACTAGAACAAACCACCTCTGATCTTCCAGCTGAGTTGCTTCCAGGCACGGCGTCGTTTCTGCTTATCAAAGAGAGTAGAGAGAGCGAAAAAATCAAGTCCCATTCCAGACTGTTGGCGATTGTTCCAGTTTATGCCGCTGATGAATCCACTGTCGATCAAATCCTGGGGGGATGAATATTTTTTGCTGTGCTCATCCATCATGGTTCTGCCTGCATTATTTCTGAACCATTCCACAAAGTTCAAAGCCCCCTTGCGGCGCACATCCTTCTCGCTCAAATCAGTTGCGCCCGCAAAATCGTGTTTTGAAAATCTGTAGTGCAGCAAGCCCAACAACGATTCCGATTTGAAATTCTTCCAATAGGGTATCATAAAATGCGAACTGACGAGCAAATCGCCTTTGCTAAAGAAAAAAAGCGGAGTTTTAGTCAACTCATTTTTCCTCGTTGTGATACCCATCTCATACTTTATTTGCTGGCGCACTCCCCCGCCAAAAGACACAAATCGCCCAATACGCTGATGATAAATTTTCCTGTTGGCATCAAAGTAACAACACTCGCTTATGAGTTCAGCACCTTCATCCAGCTTATTATATTCATCAAGCGGACAATCAGCGAACATATCAACAAGCACGCCGCGAACTCGCCATATTTTTGCTTCTTCGGCAAGCCTGGTCAGGTCTTGCAACGAATGTTGCTCCATACCATCATAAACAAGCAATTCATCAACATCCATAATCAGATACCAGCGGTCATACCCGTATAATTCGAGTACAGACTGCAAAACAGCTTGCTTACCAGCCGTGTTAAATGGCTCACCCCAAAAGTATAGACCCACGTCAGGCTGTGCAGCCAAAATTTTTGCTGAATCGTCTGTTGAATTGTTATCAATAAAAACAAAACGCTTAATTCCCAACTTTCTGTAATGCTCCAAAAAACAAGGCAAACGCCAGGCGGAATTCCGCTCCATACAAACCAGAATTGGCGTGCTGTCATTACTTGGAACTCCCCGAAGCAGTTGAGGCTGAAAATTTACTGTTTTGCGAGCCATCAGCATAAAATTTTATATTAAATATAAATTTTATCTTTTATTTATATATAACTTTAAATAATATTAAGCAATATAAAATAAAAACTATTCAATGTTTAAATTATATCCATACAATAATACATATCAATTCGAATATTGCAGTTAATTTTTACTTTTGCAATTGCATTAAATTATCACTTGCAATGAATAAAAGTCAATTTTTTCTCAATGTCTTGTGTTACAAAAGAGTTTTTTATAATTTCATCGAAAAAAATAGTATTTTAAAATAAAAAATTCAAAAAGAAGAATGCAAAAACGGGGAGTTTAATGAAGGTTGGGGATTACCAGAGCGAGCAGGAATAAATTCTGTTGAGGAAAATACTGTAATGCAAAAAGCCGCTTTCCCTGTTCAAAAGAGAAAGCGGCTTTTAAATTTGTACCTGAAACCAAATTGATTTTTTGTAATCAATCCATCTGGTTCCTTTACAATTAAATAGCGAGTCGGGAAAATGTCTATAAAGGAGGTGATCCAGCCGCAGGTTCCCCTACGGCTACCTTGTTACGACTTCACCCCAATCATCGGCCCTACCGTAGACGGCTGCCTCCTTGCGGTTAGCTCACCGGCTTCGGGTAAAACCAACTTTCGTGGTGTGACGGGCGGTGTGTACAAGGCCCGGGAACGCATTCACCCCGGCATGCTGATCCGGGATTACTAGCGATTCCGACTTCGTGCAGTCGAGTTGCAGACTGCAGTCCGGACTGGGACGCGTTTTTTGGGATTGGCTCCACCTCGCGGTATCGCTGCCCTTTGTGCGCGCCATTGTAGTACGTGTGT